>DASZFU010000042.1:0-23173 GCA_035939495.1 Candidatus Angelobacter sp.
ACGCTGCGCTTCAACCCCGCTCGATTATGGGGCGTTGAAAATGGCGTCAAGGGTCGAGATGAACGGCGCCAAGAACGCGCCGCCCTTGACACCATTTTCAACGCGATACCCCCGTCTGTCTTTTTTTAGCTTGACAGGAGCCGTCGTAGTCATAGACGGGCTGACAGGGGATAAGATTGTCGTAACAGTTTGGCCATTTTCTCTCAAAGGGAAAAAAGATGTCGGAAAACTCTGTCCTGGTTGAACGTGATCGCAATATCGCAATCGTAACCATCAATCGTCCTCAGGCCCGGAATGCTGTTGACTCTGCTACGGCAGATCGTTTGGCAGAAGCTTTTCAGGAGTTTGATCACGATGAGACGTTGGCTGTCGCGATCCTGACGGGGGCGCAAGGGACATTTTGTGCGGGTGCGGATTTGCGCGAGGTGGCGGCAGGAACCCGTCCGCCTGTAACGGCAGAGCAACATGCGCCCATGGGGCCGACCTGGATGTTGCTCAGCAAGCCGGTGCTGGCTGCGGTTGAAGGACATGCAGTTGCCGGAGGCCTGGAACTTGCTTTGTGGTGCGATTTGAGGATTGCCGCGCGCAATGCCGTGTTTGGCGTCTTCTGCCGGAGGTGGGGCGTTCCTCTCATTGATATGGGAACCGTGCGGCTTCCACGTCTCATTGGACAGAGCCATGCCCTCGATCTGATCCTCACCGGACGGGGTGTTTCCGGTGAAGAGGCTCTGCGCATGGGCCTGGCGAATCGCTTGACTGAGCCAGGCAAATCGGTGGAGTCGGCGCTGGAGCTTGCTCATTCGTTGGCGGCATTTCCGCAGAACTGTCTTCGCGCAGACCGGCTCTCGGCTTATGAGCAGTGGTCGATGCCGCTTGATCAAGCCAGGCGAAATGAACTTCGGGGAGGTCTGGCAGTTCTGGCGTCAGGAGAATCGCAGGCCGGTGCAGAACGGTTTTCTGCGGGGGCGGGAAGGCATGGGTCTTTTACATAAGCAATTAAGTGGGGGACAATAAGCTGACATGCTGACAAACTGGCATACTGTGCTCCAGATCATGGCCCGCACTACGGTTGTTTATCTGCTGGTGCTGATTGGGATTCGGCTTACGGGTAAACGCGAGGTCGGGCAAATGACGCCGTTTGATTTGACTCTCCTTTTGTTGATCAGCAACTCTGTACAGAATGCCATGACTGGGCCCGATACTTCCTTGCTGGGAGGCGCGGTTGCCGCCCTGGTCTTGCTGGTGCTCAATTATCTGCTGGCGGAGTTGTCGGGACTTAACCGCAGATTCAGAAGCTTGATTCAAGGCTCTCCCACGCTGTTAATCCACAATGGGAGCTTGCTGCCCGCTCATATGGCAAAGGAGCGCGTGAGCCTGGATGAAATCAGGCGTTCCTTGCGAGAGCATGGAGTAAACAGCATTGAAGATGTGGCGTTGGCAGTGCTGGAGGTGGATGGCTCCATCAGCGTGCTGAAGTATGATGATGTCCACAATCACCTGAAGCCGCAGAAGCGGCTTAAGTTCTTGCATAAGCACTAAAAGAAATTTGGCAATTGGGCAAATTGGTAATCGGGTAATTTTGGTTTTCAGATCAGGAGATTTTCACATCAGGAGAGATGATGAATCCAGAAGAACTTAAGGAAACAGCCGAACACGCTCATCAGAAGGGGGAGAAAGAAATTGGGCTGACTATGGCCGTCGTGGCGGTGCTGCTGGCAATCACAACGTTGCTTAGCCATCGCGCCCATACCGAAGAGGTCCTGATACAAGGAAAGGCCAGCGATACGTGGAACCAATATCAGGCAAAGCACATTCGCGCTTACCAGTTTTCGATCGCGGCTGAACAGGACAGCCTGATTCCTAATGGACACGACACAGCCATCAACCACTTCAAGAAATCAACTGAAGAGGAGTGTGGAGTGCCAGTCGAGAAAGGGTGCCAAACTCCTGGCCTCAAAGACGAAAAACCGTCACCGATCCTGTTGCAACTCGCCAAGGAAGCTTATCCCGATGGCGGCAAAAACCAGAAGAGCGAAGAAGCTTCAGCCCAATCGGCAGAGGGCGAAGGCGAAGCCGGACACGCCGAAGCCTCCGGTGAAAAGCATGAGAAGGCAGGCGAGAAATCAGGAAAGAAAAGCGCTGCGAAGGAAGGCGCCAAAGCGATTCAGAAAGAAGCCCGGGAGCTCGAGAACGAAAGAGACCAGGCCCAACATCGCGCCAATTATTACGACGCTGCCGAGTTGTTTCTGGAGGTTTCCATCGTTCTATGCTCAATCGGTTTGCTGGCCGACGACAAGCTTTACTGGAAACTCTCATTCGCCAGCACGATTGCCGGAATCGCAGTGATGCTGGCAGGAGCGCTGCTCAAGTAATCACCGCGTCGTATCGAGGGCGATGCCGGTGGCGGTGAAAGGTCCCGTGCCCCCACCGGAGCGGTCAAGGGTAGTATTGGCGCCGCTGACGATGCGGGTGGGAGCGATATTTCCATTGGCGCCTGCGATATTGGTAAAAACCAGCACGGCTGCGGTCTTGCCATCGGCAACGTGCAAGTCTCCGCCGGTCGCCGCGTTGTTTAGGATCATCTGGGTTGGCGAGCCAAGGTTGGTATTGGAGCCGGAAATCGCAGCTACCGGCACAACGTTTCCGTTTACAGTGGCAGCATTGGAATAGATGGTAATGCTGGGAGTGTTGGAATTGCTCACGATCAGCCTGCCTGCCGTATCCACCTGTAAACCTGCCGGATGGTTGAGTAGCGTAGCCGCGCCAGACAGGGTTCGATTTGCGGCCACCGCCCCATTGAGAAGACTGGCCCCATCATAGACCCTCACCGTATTTCCAGCCTTGTCGGCGATAAACAGACGGTCATTGGCCCCGTCAAAGAAGATCGCTGAAGCTGCGAATCCCAGGCCGATGGTGCGCACCGGAGGCGAGTTTCCGCTGATGGTGGAGGCGCTGGCAAAAGCAAGAATATTGCTGCTGTCGGCAACGTAGAGCAGGTTGCGTCCGCTGTCGAGGGCCACATCGACGGGCGATGCCAATTGAGTGGCGGCGCCGGCGATGGTTCTTTCGGGAGCTACGTTTCCAGTCTTGGTGCTGGCGTTTTCAAAAATCAGTATCGAGCCTGCACCCTGGTTGGCGACAAAGAGCCTGTTATTGGGGGCATCCAGCAACATGTATTGCGGAGAAGACAACTGTGTAGAGGCGCCCGAAATGGCAGCTCCTGGGGCGGCATTCCCCGTGACCGTCAGCGCATTGTCGAAACGGACAATCGTGTTAGAGGGATTATTCGACACATAGATCTTGCCCACACTGGTTTGCGGATTGCCATTAACCGTGCCCCCTCGGTCCCCGCCACCACCGCAACCGCAAATGAGGACCACCAAGGCAATCGCTACGATAAAAAGACGTCGCATGTCTTAATCATAAACGCAGCGCCAAAGAGATTGAGCAGCCATCTTGCGAACAACCGTTTACCGGGCAGTGTCCAGGGCAATCCCCTTGGCCGTAGCGGGACCCACCCCGCCGGATCGGTCCAAACCGGTTTGGGACCCGGTGATGGTACGCGTGGCATTAATGTTTCCACTCGTAGAGCCTATGTTGGCAAAGATCACAACACGGGCTGCAACTCCATCAGCGATATAGAGGTCGCCGGTGGTAGTTGTATTATTCAAGACAATTTGCGTGGGAGAAAGCATCCCGGTATTTGATCCGCCGATGGTAGCCACCGGCGCGACGTCGCCACTTATCGAGGCGGCGCCGGAATAGATGGTTATGTTGCTTCCCTGGGCGTTCGACACCAAAAGCCGGCCGGAATTGTCGATCTGAAGGCCGGCAGGCTGATTGAGCTGGGTCGTGCCCCCGATAAGAATCCGGGGCGCAGTTACTACACCACTTAGAGTGCTGGCAGTGTCGAATATGCGGACGGCATTGCTGTTGATATCAGCTACAAACAAGCGATCATTGGCCCCGTCGGAGAACAGTGCTGTGGGCACAAAGCCCACGCTCAACGTGCGCGCTGGGCTTATGTTTCCACCTGCGCTGGAGCCATGGGTGAAAACCAGGATTGTTCCCGAGCTGTCAGCAACGTAGAGCAGGTCTCTCGTCTTGTCCAAGGCTACGTCCGCGGGAGACGAAAACTGCGTATTCGATCCGGAAATCGTGCGGGTGGGAGCAACGTTGCCAGTCTGAGTGCTTGCGTTATCAAAAACCAGGACGTTGGGTCCGCCTTCATTGGCGACAAAAAGACGATCATTGGCGACGTCGAGAAATAGATAATTTGGCGTAGCAAGTAACGTAGCTGAACCGGAAATAGTCGTGCCGGGTGAGGCATTGCCGCTCACTGTCGAAGCGTTATTAAAGCGGATAATGCTGTTATTGGGTGCGTTCGTAACGTAGATTCTGCCAAAACCGCCACCGCCTCCACCATTGTTTCCGCCGCCATTATTTCCACTACCATCTCTTCGCGGGGAGATAACGCAGCCATTCAGAACTAGAAGTATCGCAACAACACCGAAGCGAAGATACTTGACTCGAGAGAGCATGGGCAAAGTCGAGCAGGCATTATTGCAGTTTCGCTGCGTAATATTTCTTAACAAGAAGCTTAAAAGCCGCCGCAACATTATGTCCGTTATCCTTTCAATTGAAGAACGCTGCTCCAATCTCTTCTTGCGGGCCGTGCGCCTGTTTATCATGATACACATGCTTTCCCCGATCTATATTGCTACTTCGAATCCAGGAAAGCTGCGCGATTTTCGCGGAGCTGCATCCAGCGTGGAAGTCGAGGTGAGAACGCTTCCAGATTTTAAGAACGTTCCACTCGCGGTTGAAGATGGCCAGACATTCGAGCAAAATGCGCGCATCAAAGCCGAGCATTACAGCCGGTTCCTGCCAGGAGAGTTGGTTCTGGCGGACGACTCGGGCTTGGCGGTCGATGCGCTGAATGGAGCGCCAGGCGTGCATTCCGCGCGTTATGCGGCATTGGTGCAAGGCGATTCCGCAGGTCACCACAACTCGGATGACGAAGAGAATAATCGCGTTTTGATCCAGCAACTGGAAGCGCTACCGGAGGAGAAGCGCGGTGGCCGGTTCGTGTGCGTGATCGCTGCCGCCAAAGACGGAGCAACGCTCCAGGTGTTTGAAGGAGAGGTTCGAGGAAAGCTCCTGACCGGGGTTCGCGGCAGCCAGGGATTTGGGTATGATCCGCTGTTTTATTTTCCTGGTCTGGGCAAGACTTTTGCCGAGATTCCTGCGGAAGAGAAGGCGGAATATAGCCACCGTGGGAAAGCTTTTCGGGCGTTTTTGGCGTGGTATGGGGGGAAGTAGTGATATCTCGTTCTCCTTTACCAGTGATGGAGTCAGCCTATTTGTGTAACACCAACCGATCCTTCGCTTTGCTCTGGATTGAGGCAGGAGGCTTTCGCCTCCTGCCTCAATTTTGCCATTGCGGTACTCTGAAAATACAATTAGATTCATTAATCTTGCCGTGAAACGACCAACAGAGACCGCCACGAAACTGGCTAACGGAACATCGGATAAGTACCAGCGCATCCTCGATGCCGCCATTGAGGTGATTGCGGAGCATGGTTTTTTTCATTCTCGCGTCTCCGAGATTGCCGACCGCGCCGGGGTGGCGGATGGCACGATTTATCTTTACTTCAAAAATAAAGATGAACTGCTTATGGCGGCCATCGACTCGGCCTTTCACCGGTTTATACAAAGGGCACGGACGGCGCTCAACGATATCTCTGATCCGCGCCAGAAGCTTCGCCGAATGGCATATCTCCACCTGGAGGCCCTGGGCTCCAACCGCGATCTGGCCATCGTGTTTCAAACCGAGCTGCGCCATAGCGCCAAGTTTCTGGGACAGTTCTCTCACAAATTGCTGGTCGAGTACTTTGACCTGATCAAGAAAGTTTTGCGCGAAGGCCAGGAGTCGGGGGTCTTTCGTTCGGAGTTGTCGGTAACCGTCGCCGCCCATTGCTTCTTTGGCGCGGTGGATGAGATCGTCACCACCTGGATCCTCTCTGACCGGGAACGCGACCGCGATTATCACCTCTTCAGCCTGGCGGATGTGATTGTCGATATTGTTCTAAAAGGGATTGAGCCAGGGACCAACCATGGAAGCTAAAACTTTAGTCGACGTTTTCTTTGCCTCCGTGGGTCATAACCTCGAGCGCCATGTTGCCTACAAGAGTGGAGGAGTGTGGAAGGCCATCTCCGCGCGCCAATACTATGGCTATGTCGCGGGCGTGTCGCGGGCGTTGCAGCAGTGGGGCATTCAACGCGGGGATCGGGTCGCCATCCTGAGCGAAAACCGGCCGGAATGGATGATCGCTGATTTCGCCTGCGTAACCAGCGGCATCATCGATGTCCCGGTCTACACCACGCTGACTGCCGAGCAGACGCTCTATCTTCTCCAGAATTCCGGTGCGCGGGCGATCTTTGTCTCGAATCAAGAGCAACTTCGCAAAATCCAGTCGATTCAAAAGCAAACTGCGCTCGAGAAGATCGTGGTCATGGATGATGCCAAGGACGCCGATGTTATCCCTCTGTGGTCCATTCTGAAGAATGCTTCCGTGGAAGCTGATCCCGTCTTCGATGAACAAGCGCGCAGGGTCCTGCCCGGCGATATTGCGACTCTCATCTACACCTCGGGAACCACCGGGGCCTCCAAGGGCGTGATCTTGACTCATTTGAACCTGACCTCCAACGCTGCCACGTCGGTCAAAAACTTTGAGTGGCAGGCAGGGGATACCTATCTATCATTCCTGCCGCTTTCCCACGTCACCGCTCGTCATCTGGATTATGTTTGCTTTCTGAATGGTGTGACCATTGCCTATTGCCCGGCCTTCGATCAGCTTCCAGTCATGTTGCAGGAGGCCAAGCCCTCCATCATCGTTGCCGTTCCGCGTGTCTATGAAAAGATTCGCCAGGAGGTGGAGCACAAAGCGGCCCGCGGTGTGGCCCGGCGAATCCTGAGTTGGTCCCTTAAGGTTGGAGAGCGTCACAAAGACGAGGTTGTGCGCGGAGAGCAGCCCTCCAGCCTGGCATGGAAGCTGGCCAATAAACTGGTTTATTCGAAAGTTCGTCATCTGTTTGGTGGAAACAGCCGCGTGTATGTCTCGGGCGGAGCACCCCTGGGGCACGACATGGCGGAGTGGTTTGGGAAGGTAGGTATCCCGATCTTTGAAGGCTACGGGCTGACCGAAACTTCGCCCGTGATCGCATCCAATCGCCGGGCCGCATACAAAGTCGGCACCGTCGGCAAGCCGGTGGAACATATTCAGATGAAGCTTGCTGAAGATGGCGAGATCCTGGTTAAGGGCCCGTCCATTTTCAAAGGCTACTGGAACATGCCGGAAGAAACCAAGGCCGCCTTTACTGAGGACGGCTGGTTCAAAACCGGGGACATCGGCCAAGTCGACGGCGAAGGTTTTCTGACTATTACCGATCGCAAGAAAGATCTGATTAAGACCTCGGGTGGTAAGTTCATTGCCCCCCAACCGATTGAAAACGCCCTGAAGAATAATGTGCTGATCGCTCAAGCTGCCGTGATCGGAGAGAAACGCAAATATGCCTCTGTGATCATCTCGCCTAATTTTGGTCTTCTTGAGGATTGGGCGCGAACCAATCATGTGAGCTTCACGAACCATGAGGAGCTGGTACGCCACCTACAGGTGCGTAAGCTTTACCAGGGGATTATCGAGGAACTTAACAAGAACCTGGCCCATTTCGAAACCATCAAAAAAATCATCGTGGTACCCGATGAATTCTCCATCGCCACCGGCGAGATTACTCCCACACTGAAGCTGAAGCGCCGCGTTGTCGAAGCGAAGTACAAGCAACTGATCGACCTGCTCTACCAGGAACCGCATCCGGTAGAAATCGCGCCGGTGGGATAAGATTTACAATTAGAAGTATGGACCCGCTATTTCTTGCAGGCCGGCAATTCCGGTCCCGGCTGATCGTTGGAACAGGCAAATACAAATCGGGAGAAGAGACCGCCCGCGCCATAGAAGCCAGCGGCGCGGAGATGGTCACGGTGGCTGTCCGGCGCGTGAATCTGGATCGCAATAAAGAGTCATTGCTGGATTACATCGATACCAACAAATATTTCCTGCTCCCTAATACTGCCGGTTGTTACACCGCTGATGAAGCCATCCGCACCGCGCGGCTGGGACGCGAGGTTGGGCTGTCCGACTGGGTCAAGATCGAGGTGATCGGCGACCAGCAGACGCTCTATCCCGATGTCCAGGCAACCATTGAAGCCACGCGCGTGCTGGTGAAAGAAGGATTTACGGTTCTGCCGTACACCTCCGATGACATTGTGGTTGCCAAACGGCTGATTGACGCGGGCGCCAGCGCCATCATGCCGCTGGGAGCGCCGATCGGAAGCGGTATGGGGATCCAGAACACCGCAAACATTCAAATTTTACGTGAGATGATCACCGATGTTCCATTGATCGTGGATGCAGGAGTAGGAACGGCCTCCGACGCTGCCATTGCCATGGAACTAGGGGCCGATGCCGTGCTGATGAACTCCGGAATAGCTCACGCGGAAAACCCTGTACTTATGGCTGATGCCATGAAACACGCGGTGATTGCCGGCCGGGCCGCGTATCTGGCCGGCAGAATGCCCAAGAAGCTTTATGCGACCGCGAGTTCGCCGGTGTTGGGAGTGGTGCGGTAGGATCAATCACTTCTTCGGATTTGCTGCAACCGCCACCGGATTGGTCGTCGGCAAGGTGTAGATGACCTCCCCTGGCCGGGCGTAATGGAATTTTTCTCGGGCTTCTTTTTCGATGGTCTGGGGGTTGTCCTTCAAGGCTTTGATTCTCTGGTTGAGCTGTTCATTTTGGTGCTTCAACGTTTCGATTTGTTGTTGCAACTCACGCTGCTCTTTGCGCTTTTGAGCGTAGATCAGAACACCATTCGCTCCAAATACCACATGCCAAGCCATGAGGGAGGCCAGGACAATCACGGCGCAAGTTGCCACCTTGCGCCTGCTGCGGTATAGCCGATCAAAACCAGCTTGAATCAATTTCGACAATGTTCCCTCTCAAAAAAAGATCTTAACTAACTAGTGAACTTCTATTTTGTTTGCGGCGTCAAGAAAAATCCTTGCACTAAAAGCGAGAAGGAACCAAGTTTGCTACATTGCCCAACTCTTACGACATCTGCTTAGAAAGCGTTACCAGTCAAGCGCTGGAGGTGTGAGCTAAGATCGTCGGGCTACGCAGCAATGAGGTCGTCAAAGCGTCTGCGATTGAAATATCCTATTTGGAGAGTTCATTTTATGAGCGAAGCGTGTATCGTCCTAACCACGGCAGGATCGCGGGAAGAAGCCCGCAAGATTGCCCACTTCCTTGTGGAGCGGCAGCTTGCGGCTTGCGTCAATGTTATTCCCCAGATTGAGTCTGTCTACCGCTGGCAAGGCAAGGTCGAGAGAGCCGATGAATGGCTGCTGGTTATCAAAACGATGGACGCAAAGTTTTCCCAGGTTCGCGATGAGATCAAGAAACTTCACTCTTACGATCTTCCAGAATGCATCAAGCTCGATGTCAGCGGTGGGAGCGAGGAGTATCTCCGATGGATCGAGGAGAATTTGGTAAATGAGTAATTTGGTAATTGGGCGAGGCAATTGGGTAATTTGGTAATTGGGTAATTTGGTAATTTGGTAATTTGGAAAACGCTGAACTTTGATATCGGTTGGTAACGAAAATATTTGCTTTTGATCTTCAATTACCCACTTACCAAATTACTCAATTACCAATTTCTTCATTGCAAATTTGCTACTGTATCTGACAAAAGCGGCAGGCCCCCCTTGACGAAGGCTGCTATCAAAGAAAGAGCGCCGCCCAATAGAACCAGGCAGCGCCCTTTGCCGTTATTTTCAACAGTCTCAAGAGAGCCTACAGCAGCCGCGGGCCGGTAGCGCTTATGCTCAACATCAACAGCCGTAATCAATTGGCAACCGCGACCGCCATGTCTAACCTCAGCGGCTGCAGGTCGGCCCGAGGAATGTTGTTTTGCTGGCACACGTTCATGGTTGCAGCAACGCAGGTCGCAACTTGCGCGTTGCAACTATTGAGCGCGGCCATCCAGGAGGCGCTTCCGGTGGTCGATCCGTCTGCCCAGATCTCGCCACAGGTCCAAAATGCTCCACCAAACCAACTCGAATAACCGGTAATGGAGTTTTTAAGCGAAGAATTCTGGCACTGGGTTGCCAGTGGAGTGGGATCACTGCAGTTGACCGTCACGGCGCCTGGAATCGGCTGGGCGCTCGGATTGGGGGAGATGCCGAGCACAACCCCCCAACCTCCTGCGTTGCTGACCGTCGTCCAGATACACTCACCGTTTGCGTAACAATCAATGGCAATGGTCGCGCCGACCGCAATGAGCCCAGCAGCCGCGAGGATGCCGAGTGTCCCTATCGCCGTGCCCCCAGCCACGGTGCCGCCGACCGCACCGCCACCAGCCGCTGCGCCGCCTCCGCCGCCAGCTGCCGTGCCGCCTCCACCACCAATGGCGCCGGCAAGGCCACTGATGTTGCCTAAGGGGACTGCTGATGCCGCCTCGCCTCCTCCAACCATGGTCCATATTTGGCCGTTAGATGCGATCCAAAAAATCTCTTCTGTTTGCGCGCTTGCGCGATGGGGGGACGCGCAGACGAATATCGTGAGAACGATTGAACTGCAAGCGATGCTGCTCAATTTTGTTGCAATCGAATGTTTCATGGTTCAAAACCAACCTTTCTTTGCGGTTTTTTCAGCGCCGAGAGTTATGCGCGCACGAACTCTAAATACCAAGTCCCGCGAAGTCAACGCTCTTGGAGCAGCAATTTTCTGCTCATTGGTGTGGGGTGGGCCAGCGACTTTCGACATGCAATGAACATCCTCGACCGCTTTGCAGCGAACGAAATTTCGGCCTGGCGATGGTCTTGTTTTTCGCTGTTTATTTTTCCGTTGCTCAATGCGCTAGTGGGACGGCTCTACAGGCCGTTCGCGCGTCCAGAAGCTAATTGCCTGCTTACAGAATCAAATCGCGGCGAGGGCCTGATCCAGATCGGCAATGATGTCTTCCGCGTCTTCCACTCCTACGGAGATTCGCACCATTCCGTCGGTCAGGCCAATCTTTTTTCTTCCGGCTTCGCCCAGTGCGGCATGGGTCATGGTTGCCGGGTGGGAGATGAGGGTCTCAACGCCTCCCAGCGACTCGGCAAAAGAGCAGATCCGCACCTTGCGCAGCATCTTGCTCGCGTTTTTAAGGGAGCCGGTCTCGAAGGTGATCATGGAGCCGAAGCCTTTCATTTGCCGCTTGGCAAGTTCGTGTTGAGGATGCTCGGGCAGTCCTGGATACAGCACCTTCTTTACTTTTCGATGCTTGGTCAAATAGCTCGCCACCGCTCTGCCATTACCGTCATGCACGACCATACGGGCCGCCAGGCTCTTTACTCCGCGCAGCACCAGCCAGCATTCAAAGGGAGAGAGAATCCCGCCTGAGGCCTTTTGCATGAAGGCCAGCTTTTCCGCGTGGTGGGGCTTGGTGCCTACGATCACCCCACCCAGGCCATCGCTGTGTCCGTTGAGAAACTTGGTGGTGGAATGCATGACCATGTCCGCCCCCAAGGCCAGTGGTTGTTGCAGGTAAGGAGACATGAAAGTGTTGTCCACCGCCAGTTCTGCGCCGCCAGCGTGGGCGATCCTGGCGATCTCCCGAATGTCGGTGAGCACCATTAGCGGATTTGTGGGGGTTTCGATCCAGACGATTTTAGTATTGCGCCTCATGGCTTTCTTAACAGCATCGGGATCGGAAGTATTCACGTAGCTGAATTCGACGCCATAATTGGCTACAACTTGATTGAAGAAACGTGGAACCCCGCCATAGGTATCGTGGCCGCAAATCAGATGGTCGCCCTGTTTGAGAAAGCACTGGGTCACCGCGGTCACGGCCGCCATACCGCTCGAAAACACGTGAGCGGATGATCCGCCTTCCAGGGCAGCCAGATTCTGTTCGAGGCAAGTGCGCGTAGGGTTGGAGACACGCGCGTATTCGTAGCCCTTGTTCTTGCCAATATCCTGCTGTACATAAGTGGAGGTAGCAAAAATCGGAACAGTGATTGCGCCGGTGGAAGGATCGGGCTCCTGGCCAACGTGAATGGCCTTTGTGGCAAATCCTGGTTCTCGTCGTTTCATTTTTTTATTCCGCTCCGCCTTCAAAGATTCTTTTCGACAGGTAGCGCTCGGCCGAGTCGGGAATCACGGTCACCACCTTCTTGCCTTGCCCCAGCCTCTTGGCGACTTGCACCGCAGCAAATACATTGGCCCCAGCGCTCGACCCTCCCAGGACACCTTCATGGCGGGCCAACTGGTTCACCATATCAAATGCATCCGCATCGCTGACCATAATGATTTCATCCGCAACGCTGGCGTCAAAAGTTTTTGGAATAAAGCTTACGCCAATGCCTTCGACTTTGTGACGGCCAGGCGTCCCTCCCTGAAGAATCGATCCCTGGGTTTCCACGGCGACGCAATGAACTTTCGCTAGGCGCTCCTTCATGAAGCGGGAAACACCGCTAAACGTTCCGCCACTGCCAACACCGATAACCACGGCGTCGATTTGGCCTTGCATTTGCTCAAATATCTCCCGGGCGGTTGTATCGTGGTGAAAATCGGGATTGGCGGAGTTTTCAAATTGAAGAGCAGTAAATGAACCGGGGATGCCGGCTGATATCTCTTTAGCTTTGATGATTGCGCCTTTCATGCCTTCAGATTCCGGCGTGCGGATGATTTCTGCGCCGAGAGCGCGCATGATTTTGACCTTTTCCTCGCTGAACCCTTCGGGAACGACCATGATCACGCGATAACCGCTATTTACACCAATGAGTGACAGACCGATGCCGGTGTTGCCGGCAGTGGCCTCCACAATCGTGGCTCCAGGTTTCAGGCGGCCATCTTCTTCGGCTCTCTTGATCATGCCGATGGCGGCCCGGTCTTTCACGCTCCCACCGGGATTGAGGTATTCGAGCTTGGCAAAGATATCCGCCGCGCCCGCGGGAACAATTCGCCGCAAATGGAGCATGGGGGTCAGCCCCACCAGTTCCGTAATGTTCTCTGCAATCAACAAACGAGACATGGCAAACTTTTTAGACTACGGGAGAAAGTGGGTGATGGTCAAACGCGGAAACTGGAAAAAACAGGTTACAATTCGTCATGCCCGACCAAAATCGTCGATCGCCGTCGCCGAGGTTTTATAAGATCGCCTCGTATTTGTTCTTTGCCATCGGGATTGTGTTGGTCTGGGCGGGGTTCAGGTCCCACGATAAAGTGTTGTTGTTTTTTGCAGCCATTACACTGCTGAATGGCTGTATGGCAGCGTTGAAATCGTATGTGATACGAGAGACCAGGCAATAACTTTTTTTGCTCAAAGCCCGCCTTGCTTCTGGTTGGCTTCCATGGCAGCTTTCATGTCCTTTCCGATCTCTGTACAACGAGACTCAATCATAACTACGAAGGCCTTTCGAGCCTGATCATAAAATCCCTTCAATGGCTGGCTGGTCAATTCCTTAGCGAATGCGTCCAGATCTGCGGCGCCGACGCTCCGATAGGCGCTGGAGAGCGCGAGCAGCATAGTACTTTGAATCTGGAACTTGTACCTGGCCAGGCTCGAGTTCAATTCGGAGAGTACCTCCGCTGGAGCACCCATCCCCGTCATCAATCCGCGGGTCGTGGCGATCATGGCATCCAAGGCAAACGCAGTAACACCAACTCGCTCATCGAATGCTTGAATTTGTGACATCCTGGTATCGCTGGGCGGGGCCACTTTGATTGCCCGCATATATCTTTGCAGCTTTTGTTTCCCTTCGGGGGTTCTGGCTTCAGCGTCGAGGCGCGTCATCTGCACGACAACCGGGGATTGCAAGTGCTGTAGAGTGAACTCCATCTGCTGTGGATTGCAATGGGCAATCATGCGATCTTCCAAATCTTTTTTCAGAGCCTGGGCATTGAAATGCTTCTGCATGATGGGCAAGAACACCTTCATGAAAGTGGCATCGGTGCTGCCGCCTCCCGATACTTGCTGCAGGAAGCTTTCCAAATTGAGCTGTTCGACCGCGTCGTCAATGGATTGATTAAAGTCGGTGACTTCGAGCGCGCGCCGCATCAAGGAAGCACAGTCCTGTGATTGCGCCTGGGCATACACGCAACTCAAGGCCAGCAGCAAGACAACAAAAAAACGTTTCATGGGATGCTCCGATCAGGTTTAATGGAACCCTAAATGAAAACCACTGTGCTGACAATGAAAATAAAGCCAGAGGCGATTACGTTGGGAATGATCTGGTCTTAGCCTTTAGCTCATGGCTGTTAAGTCTTGCGTAGAGAGTGTGGTAGCCCATCGGAACCTCTTGGTATAAACGAGGTAGAACACCTCGTATCTGTAATTAAGCCCTAAAACATTCTCGGGGTCCTTCACTCCGCGCCGATCGTAGGTGTGGTTGTGAGGTTCCTTGCTGCGCTACGTTCAGGATGACAGGGGAATAAGGGCATGGCAAAAACGGACCATTTTCTAAAAGTAAGTGACATTTAAGTGAACAATATTGGAGCTAATGGCTAAAGGCTAATGGCCAACAGCTAATAGCTGATCATCATCACCTCTCGAAAAAGAATCGCGTTAAATGAAAGAAGATGGGAGCTGAGAAGCAGACGGAATCCATGCGGTCGAGAATGCCTCCGTGGCCTTCGATCATGGAGCCGAAGTCTTTGACGCTACGGTCGCGCTTGATGGCTGACATGGTTAAGCCTCCTGCGAATCCCAGCAGAGTGAGCAACAGCGACATACCGAGGGCTTGCAGGCGAGAGAAAGGAGTCATCCACCAAAGGCTGCCGCCGATTGCAGTGGCCGTGAGAATTCCACCTATGAAGCCTTCCCAGGTTTTGTTGGGAGAGACGTGGGGAGCAATTTTCCTCTTGCCCAGTAGCTTGCCCCAGACGTACTGGAAGACATCACTCAACTGGACCACAATTACGAGGAACAGCAGAAGCTTGGCGTCCTGGTGGTATCCAGGGATATGCAGAATCAGCAGGGCCGGAGCATAGCTGATGCAGTAGACGCTGATCATGAGCCCCCAGTGAATGCGGGCAGCGCGGTCCAGGAAGCCGGCGGTCTCGCCTTCGAGCACCAGGCGAAGAGGGATGAAGAGAAAGGCATAAACGGGAATGAGCGTAACAAAAAACCCGTACCAGGAAATATAGAGGAGCCAGTATTGGAGCGGGGTAATGACGAAAAACGACCAGAACAGAGTATTGTGATCGGCGCGGGTGGTGCGGATCAAAGTCATGTATTCGCGGAGAGCAAGAAAGGAGATCAGCGCAAACAACACGATCGATCCATGAGGACCCATCAATAACGTGAGCAGAAAGATGCCGCTCATCTTCCACCAGGCAATGATGCGCGCGTTCAGGTTTTTGACTGTCGCTTTAGCGCCTTCGGAGCGGGCGGTGCGCAAGAGAATGAATCCGGCAATGCTCGCGACCAGCAACAGCCCAAGCAAGCCGGCAAATATCCAAAGAATCTGGTGATCAAGTCTGGAGATCATATTTCCCTCAAAGAACAAACGGCCTGATAAGCTTTGCCAACAAACGACTTTTTGTTCTCGTGCGGCTCCAACTTCAGCGGCGGGCCAAAAGTGACGCGGCTGATGATGGGAACAGGCAAAAACTCTCCCTTGGGCAGGACGCGGTTCAGATTGGCAAGGTAGACGGGCACGAATTCCACATCAGGACGGTGCCGCCACAGATGATATATCCCACTCTTGAAAGGCCCAGGCAATTCGCCGGTTCCGCGCGTACCTTCAGGAAAAATGATAAGCGAATTTTTGTCGCCCAGGGCGTTCAGCAGATCGTCCATGGCATGTTCGATCAGGCTGTGCTCGCCAGGTTTTTGTTCGGCTGGTTGGTCTTGTTCTGCTCCGTGTGCGTCCGGGTCGTGTTGGGCATCCAGTTTGGCTGCGGCCTGGTGGCGGCGCTCAATCAGCACAGCATGGAAGACATTGACCGCCAGATGCTTTCGCACGCCGGAGGCCCAATAATCCTTGGCCGCCACCGGACGGACCAAGCTCCTTATCTCCTGAGGCAGCACCGACCATAGGACGACGAAATCCAAGTGGCTCGTGTGGTTGGCAAAATATACGCGCTGGCCAGCCATTGGAGGGCAGTCCACCCACTGGGCCGTGGCCCCTGTCAGTCCCCGGGCAAACGCGGCAATCAGGCCGGCAACCCAGTCACGGATCAACGGCTTTCCAATCCGCGAAAGATGTTCACCGTCCTGCGCCAGATGGTAATCACGCAGCCGATGTTGATGATGATCAGCGTGATCCAAATCAGCGTGCCGGGACGAAGCAACTTGAGTTCGAGAACCGAGAGCAAACATGCGACGGTAAGTGCGGCCATCCGATGAGGCTTGGCCATGGGACCGATGAAGCTCTGCGGCAAGCCCGCAGCGCCTCCCAACAGACGCACGTAGGCGGTAAAGACAGCGAGCAAGGCCGCGCTCCATCCCAACAGAATTCCGTGAGGCAGGTCGGGCACGGCGTAACCGGCAGGCACGAGGATCAAGATATCGGAGATACGATCGGGAAGATCGTTGAAAATTTCTCCCGACTTGGTCTGCATCGCACCCTCAACGGCAACCATGCCATCGAGCATATTGCACAGCAGGCGCAGTTGGATTCCAGCCACGGCCGCCAGCAGCAGAATCACACGATGAGCAGGGGTACTGTAGCTTGAAGAAGAGAGCGCCACCCCCGCCAGCGCGGCACAAAAGACACTCATTACAGAAATTACATTTGGGTGAACCCGCTGCCGCACTAAAAACCCGGCAATCGCCTTGGCCCATTCCCTTTGCCGTGTTTTAAGCGGACGTCTTGCAGTCGTCGTTTCCATGGTTTGTGGGTATAGACATTCTGCTACAAGAGGCGGGTGGTTGTCTGGTTATTTAAATGGACTAATCGTAAAATCATCATCTCCAGTTAACAGGTGTTTTCGCAGTCGGTTTAAATCAAATCAACAATGCGGGAGACTGATCGAATGGAATATCGCCTATTGGGACGTTCGGGGTTTAGTGTTCCGGTTTTGACGTTTGGAACCGGCACATTTGGCGGCAAAGGCCGTTTGTCGGCATGGGGCTCTACTGATGTGGCGGAAGCGACGAGACTCGTCGATGTTTGCCTTGAGAACGGGCTAACCATGTTTGACAGCGCGGATATCTACTCCAACGGCAACTCTGAGGAGGTTTTCGGGGCTGCGATTCAAGGCCGCCGCGACAAGGTGCTGATCTCCACCAAAGCCACGTTCCGTTCCGGCGAGGGCGCAAACGAGGTTGGGTCCTCGCGTTTTCATCTTATCCGTGCTGTAGAGGGCAGTTTGCGCCGTCTTGGCACCGATCACATTGATCTCTTCCAGTTGCACGGCTACGATGCGAAAACGCCGCCCGAAGAGGTTCTCTCTACACTGGACGTGCTCATCCGCAGCGGCAAAATTGGTTACATCGGTGTTTCCAATTTTTCCGGCTGGCACCTGATGAAAGCCCTGGCGGTTGCCGACCGCTACGGCCTGCCGCGGTATATCGCCAACCAGACCTATTACTCGCTTATAGGACGCGACTATGAATGGGAGTTGATGCCCCTGGGCATCGATCAAGGAGTCGGAGCCGTTGTTTGGTCACCGCTGGGCTGGGGTCGACTGACAGGAAAAATCCGGCGAGGCCAGCAGATACCGAAGGAAAGCCGGCGAAGCATAAAGGAGTCCAACGACATCGGACCGCCAGCGGATGAGGAATATGTTTACAAAATAGTCGACGCCGTCGATGCGGTCGCCAAAGAGACCGGCAAGACTGTGCCCCAGGTGGCGCTGAACTGGCTGCTGCAGAGGCCAACGGTTTCCACGGTCGTCATTGGAGCGCGCAACGAGCAGCAACTGAAGGACAATCTGGGCGCTGTGGGCTGGAGTCTTACACCCGAACAAGTGAAGAAGCTGGATCAGGCGAGCGCAGTGACCATGCCGTATCCGTATTGGCACCAGCGCCAGTTCAAGGAACGGAATCCATTTCCGACGCGGGTGTGAAGTATGTTTGCACGAAAGCCTTCGCGTCCGGGGGACCGGTGATGCGCAAGATCACCGGTCCCAGGTTCGGCTCTACTGTCAACTCAAATGTGAGAAAGCGGCAACACTCGCGTTCTGCCGCGATCAGCTCTGCGACGGCAATGATCCACTTGCCCTCCGCCGGAATATGGAAGGCGAAGCCATCGGGCAACTCTTCGGTGGCGATTACACTGGATTTGAATTGAGCAAGCAGGCTTGCTTCGCGCTTACGTAATTCTGCATCCGATAAGCTGCAGGCGATCGGGATGTTGTGCAGATCGTCTTTCATGGACGGCTCGCGGGCGGAACGACGTTGTTCATCCGCAGATATTCAACCATTTGTCCGTAGTGGTCGTAGGCGTGAACGATTGATTCCATCACCAACGCTATACGAGTCACCTCCCCGTTTTTGAGAGGCGAGATCGGCGAAGATTTTACCGGCACATTCCTGTCGCCGACAGCGTCGATTGCTTTTCGCAGATGGGCGAATGAGCCTCTCAGATAGTCAAGAATTTCTGGTTTTGTTCTCACCGATTCAGGCCCAACTTCGTCCCCGGCATCTGGAGGCGGCTCCTCACCTAAGGCGGCCGCCGCCAGGATGTAGTTGCATGCGGCCATATGTTTGACCATCTGACCAAAGGTGCGGACGCCCTTGAATTCACCGTCGGTTGGAGCAAAGCCATACTTATCGGCGGGCATGGCGTCGGCGGCAGACACGATCTGCTTTTCAGCGAGCTTCACGAAGAACTGCAATGCATGTTTTTCCCGTTGTGCATCGAGGCCGGCAGTCTCCTTTGCATCGAGGTGCTGGCCCGTTTGTGCCCAAATATGACCGGAAGCCAGCCACAGCATGAGCATCAATATTGGTTTTATCTTTTGCATAAAATACTTCTCCTTTTGCCGCTCTACCTACGCTACAACTTAAAGCCGACTTTAAGGCAAGGGGTTTTTATGAAAAAATTGGCTCATGCCAGAATTGACGATTTCTGAGGTGGCGCGGCGGATTGGACTGCGTCCATCGGCGATCCGTTATTACGAAACAATCGGACTGCTTCCCCGCGCTGCGCGAATGAGCGGACAGAGACGGTACGACGCAACGGCGCTTTACCGGTTGGCCATCATTCAGCAGGCACGCCAGCTTGGTTTCACATTGACTGAGATTCGGCATCTCTTCTTCGGATTCCGTAATGTCACCCGCGCCTCCGAGCGCTGGCGGACACTCTCTCAAAGAAAGTTGGAGGAGCTTGACCGCCTGATAGACGGAATACAAGCCGTGAGAGGTCTACTCAAAAAGATTATGGCCAATTGCCGCTGCGATACGTTGGATCAATGCGGCAAAGGGATTTTTCTGAGCATGGAGGGTAATGTTGCCCTTCAGGGAACGTGCACAAAATCACTCCTGATGAAGAAGGTGAAATCAAACATGTGACCAACAAATATCTCAGCGTAGGGGAGCCACAACCAAAAACCGGTTCACCGCAAAGGACGCGAAGGCCGCAAAGGAAACCAACATCTTAACCACAAAGGAACACAGCGTAGCCACAACCAAACCCGTTTTTTACCGCGGATTAACGCGGAAGAACGCGGATCCAATACTTGCTTACCACTGATCTCCACAGACGCCACTGATCTGAAGGCGGCTTGATGAAATTCTTCCGCCTTGGCATGAATTTGATTGTTAGCAGTGCAGAAACCGCAGAGAGGGATTTGGGTAGCTGCGTTGTCTGGGGTTGCTCTTATCTGGGCCGGAAATTGTTTGTGTGCAAAAAAATACCGGTTACAGCGGTTACACCGGTTACAACCCGCATGAATACTGGCGATTTCTGTTACCGGTTGTAACCGCTGTTACCTTTCGTCCCACCCTTTGCCCACCCTTCCTCACCTTCGTCAAGAGCGCGAAGGATTCAATAGACTTTATGTAGATCGGGTGATCGGGCCATCGGGGGATCGGGGGATCGGAAAACCAAGGTCCTTCCAGCATAGAATTTCTCCTTAAAGGTGGTTCATTTAATTTTTGGATTTTGGGTAGGGCTACGCCAACCCTCGAGATATGTAAGCCACGATAGTTATAGTCATCGCGAATGACTCGGATTGTGATCCAGCCCCGTTACGAAACGAGGCAAGATTTGATTTTCCGCCAGGACGGGCGAATAAAAATCAAATTCATTTTTATCATAGATACGGGGAATTCGCAAGGGGTTGCGCGCCGAAAAAGTATTTACGGGATTTCTCGTTTATTTTCTTATATTTGGATCTGATCCTGGTATTCAACCGAGATTACAGGAGGTCTCGATAGGTTTTGCCCAACACTCGTGCCATGCTCTTAGGTATAGTGCTCGACGTTAGATCGTTTCATCTAACACCAACCCCTGCAACATTCCGTCTAGCTGATCCCTGCTCTTTTCGCGTTGTTGCTGGAGTGTTGTAATCTCGGCGCGGACAGCTTGCAGCTTGTCTTCCTGGCTGTTGAGTTCGCGGGTGTAGCGTTCAAGCAGCGCCCTTTCTTCCGGACTGCCTTTGAGGGCCTTCATGTTTTCGCGCAAGCGCTGCTGGTCACGGTCGATCTCGCTGACGTTGGCCTGGCGCTGCTGGATTTGGCGGTCCAGCCCTGCCATGTCGTTTTTCTGGGCGATGATCTTGCGCAGGGCCTGTTCGATTGCTGGTGTAATGGTCTTCTCGCTTATCAGCAGCTTGATGTGATCGTCGGTCACTGTGGAGAGCGCAACGGTATTTGCCAGGGGCTGCACTTCGTCGATCTTCAATTCTTCGGTCTCGTGCGGGGCGACCTTCACGCGGAACCGGTACAACGAGGCTGAAGTCTCTTCCGGCTTGACGTCTTTGGCCAACTTCCATCCTGGGCGCACCGGATGTTCCACGATGACCTCGCGCGGCTCACTATCGGAGTTTCTTATCATGTAGGACTGGTGGTCCCGCTGCTCACGGGTCTCGATCATCACGCCTTTTGCGATCTTAATATGGGTGATCGGACGAGACTCCACGTCGTTCTCGTGCTCGATCCTCACTGCCTGATCGATGGCATAAGAAAGCAGCCGTCTCTCTTTGGGCTTGAGCGGATCAAGCAGGCCCTCGCCGGCAAAGGTGTTGCTGTCCAAAACGTTGAAGGTGCCATGGTCGAGCGTCAATCCGCTGGTGTTCTTGACCCACAGGGCACGCAGGGCGCGTTCGGTTGAGCTGTTCCACAGCGTGACTTTCTCCGCTTCAATATGCGAGTTGATAATCGGCACCAAAGCGGAGTGATTCTTCAAGATGGTGACTTTTTCTTTGAGCTTGTACTCAAACAGATCTCCGGAGGTTTCACCGGTGGCTTCCGCTTCCTGGTTCTCAGCTTCAGCGGCAAGGTCTACCGCATCGGCAGCAACCTTAAGGCTATAGTTCACATAATTCGGCGTACCACTGCCTGCAATCTGAAGAGCTTGGGTGAACTCCTCGAACCCTGTAGCATTCACCGCTATTTCATATTTTCCCGGTGGCAACTCCAGCCGGAAATTGCCGCTTGAATCGGAGCTGGCTGAATGACTGACGCCGGAAGAATCGACTGCCTCAATATCGGCGTCGGAGACTGGCGCGCCATTGGCATCGCGAATCAAACCATAAATGCCATTGAAGCGAGGGAGAGAGCTTTTGGCCAGCGAAGACGGCAGGGGAGCAGGCGACAGACTGGCGCCTACGACTCCGCCATAGGATCCTCCAGGCACTCCGCCTATTACGCCGCCAACTACGCCGGTAGACTCGGCCAAGCGCGTTACTGGGATGGACAAAGTTCCTTCGTGAGTCTGCGGCGTAAGCACGGCTTCTTGCGGCAGCTCCACCACGGGGCGGCGCGTGTAATACGGCTTGGAAAGCTCCTGGACAAACGACTGCGGCGCTCCTGCAACGAGCGATAACTGAACATCCTTCCAGTCCTCGCCTACGGTGTTGTCTACAATAGCCCATCCCTGAAGGATCGGCTTGGCATCCGGTTTGGCCGGCAGCAGGATTCGGTAGGTGCTCTTCCACACCGGAACTTCGCTGATATAGCTGACAAACAACTTGCGATCACCCGCACCAGAAGCGGATATGCTCATGCGGCGCAGGTCCTGGTCGCGGGCGGAGCTGACCAGGTTGAGGTACCTGGAAATTTCTTCGCTCATATCGCGATCAGCAATTCGTATGCTGAGCGACGGCGTAATCGGGAAAGTGCGTACCTCGCCGGCGTCGGTGACAACGGAGATGGCTAGTGACTTCACCACTGGTTTGTCTTTTACTTCGTCGTCTTGTGCGTCGTCATCTTGTTGCGGTTTGGGTTTTGCCTTTGGGGTTATCGTCCTTTGCTCTACGCTTAACAATCGGCCGGAAACAGCCACGGCTCCATTGCGTACCTGAACGCGCGAGCCGCGCAAAGCAGAAAGAAACTCGGCCAAGGAAGTGGATTCTTCGAGCGGAAGCCGCAAAGACCTCAACTGCTCGGCCACAGGGGCAACGGAGTTGTAACCGACCCCGCTGATCTTGCCTCCGTCCAAATCGAGAACCGTAAGAGACTTCAAGACATCGTTTAACTGCGAACTGGTGAAATCGATCTTGAGGCTCTGATTGCCGCGCACGTAACCGGTATGCTCAAAATATCCAATACCATTTTTGTAGAGCACCACGCGGCGAACGGGTAACTTATCCGTCGTAGTTTTTTCCGGAGTAGTTTTGTCGCTTGCGAAGCCGCAAAGCGACACGCACACCATTACCACAATGGCCAGCAACTGCCTGCTCATAGCTAGGTCTTTCTCCTTGTTGAGCTAATAGACACCGGTGGGTGGGGAAAAGGTCCTGGGTGACAATTGTTAGCTTTTAGCTGCATTCAACATTCTCTACCCACCCGTCGCTGCTGAACCGACGATTCATCGGTGCGTAGGGATTCTTGTGCGCCGGGATAAACCGGCATGAAGTAGAGAATGAAAGAGTCTTACGAGAAAGGAGTAGCGATCCACTCGGCCCCGAGTTTTGCGTTGGATACCGCGAGGTAATCAGCGAAGCGTAAACAGGGGTAC
>DASZFU010000043.1:0-7541 GCA_035939495.1 Candidatus Angelobacter sp.
CATTCTCGGGGTCCTTCACTCCGCGCTGATCATAAACATAGTTTGTAAGTTTTTTCACGCGCTACGTTCAGGATGACAGGGGAATAAGGGCATCGCAAAAACGGACTATTTTCTAAAAGTAAGTGACATTGGGCTTTAGCCCCTGCAGCCCGCTGGTGGCCGCGAAAATGCGTTTTTACACAAGCACTTCAGTCGTGCCGAAAATGGCGAATGATACTTGGGGCTTCAGCCTGGCTTCAGCCCCTGCACATCGCCTCCCTCACGAAGATCTGTCCATTGCATTATTTATGCAGTTCTCAATAGTGCCCCGACCGCATGATTTTTGGATACACCAGCTGGCGAAGCCAGCGACATAGCTGTACGTCATTCCCATTTCATATGGTCGCAGCACTAGTACGGCGTGTGTTCACAATTGCACATTGGTTTTTAGGTACAGGTGTCCTGTTTGGGACAGTTTTGCGAGCTGCTAAACCCCATAATTGATGCTTCGATGATCTATTCCCTGCCGCAAGGAGAAACAAAGAGGTACCCCCCAATGTCAAATGTTCCCAAGCATAGAATCCTGGTGGTCGACGATGACGAAGCCGTTCGTGAAACTCTGGTCATGGTGTTGCGATCGGAAGGATATGACGTTAACACTGCAATGCACGGTTTTGACGCTCTTTTGCAAATGAAAAGGACACTTCCGTCGATCCTGATTTCCGACCTGAATATGCCGCAAATGTCGGGCTTTGAGCTCCTTTCGGTGGTCCGCCGGCGGTTTCCGAGAATATCCGTGATTGCCATGAGCGGCGCTTATCACTCCGGGGACGCCGTGCCCGGTGGCGTGATTGCAGACGCTTTTTACAGCAAGGGCCATAGCAATCCACAGGCGCTCTTGCTCACTGTGGCCGAGTTGATTCGGACTTCTGCGGCGCATGCTGTGGCCCATGAGAGGGAATCGGCGCCGGTCTGGATACCTCGAAATGGAAAGGATTCGCATGGCATTCCCTACGTAGTACTGACCTGCACCGACTGCCTGCGGTCATTTCCCTTGAGCGTGGCCGTGGAAGACCTTCAAAAGATCCAGGAGACACCCTGCTTGTTCTGCCCCAACACTGTCCGCTATGTCATCGATTTCTCGCTTTCAATTGCTTCGCCTCGGCACGAAGCAGAGCTGACAACCATCGCGCGCGGAGGGTTGAAGACTGCGGCTAAAGTGTAGTGGAACTTATCGTAAGGGTCCCCAGATGCAGATGATGCAGGAATCAAAATCCAACAGCAGTCACTCTGGATAAAACCTGAGATGGGCATTTTCACGAAGTTACCAACAGAGGCGCTCCCACCCATTCCTCAATCCTTCGATCTGGAAGTGTTGCAGAGACGAATAGAAGAGGTGCGCCTTTGCTATGGCCAGGCTTCTGGACGTCTCTTTGATCTATGTTATTCCATTCAAGTGACAGGAGAACTGCCCGATCCTGAGGACCTCTCGCAAACACTTGTAGCTTTTCTCCACGCACGGGCCATGGTGGAACTGATGGAAGAAATACAGATAGATGCCCAATTCAAACGTGCCACTCCTCTTGGGGATCCCCAACGCCGTCCTTAAATTCCGTAACTCAAAAGCGGCTTAGGCGCTTAGCGCCAAAACATCGACAAAAAATTGTCGATGTTTGTATGCAAGAAAAGGTGTGCAGTTTGACTGCCCCGAAGGGGCCATTTTTTTCGCGGTGCCGTTCCGCGAAAAAACCTACGCCGTTATGCGCGCCGAAACGTGAATTTTGTTCTCGTTAGCAAGGGACTTTAGGCCTTCTGACTTCTGGCTTCTCGGGGTATCAGGGGCGGAGCCCTGGGCGGAGCCCCTGGCTAGTTAGTCGTGTAGGACCACGCTCAGAAGCGAAGGGTGAACCCGGAGTGTTCCATTGTATTCAACAAATCCCAACTTGCGAAAGCGATTCATGAATAAGTTGACACGCGAGCGAGTCGTGCCCACCATTTTCGCCAGAGTTTCCTGGCTTATCTTGGGAACCACCGTCTCCGGTTGATTGTCTTTGCCGATTCGGGCGAGCAACAACAACGTCCGAGCCAGGCGCTTTTCGCTGGAATTAAAAAGCTGATCAACCAGATCCTCTTGAACTCGCCGGTTGCGGGAGAGCAGATAAGCGACGAAGATGTCGGAGAGTGCATGTTGCTCATGCAGCGTGCGTACCATCTCCTGTCTTTCGATCTTGAGTACGACTGCCTCGGTAATCGCTACCGCGGTCGCCACGCGCAACGTTTGGAAGTTGGCAATACACTCCTCCCCCAAAAAGTCTCCCTCGCCCAGCAAGGCGATGGTCGCTTCCTTGCCACCCGAGGAGATCACGCTGATCCTGACCTTGCCGCGCTGGATATAAAAGACGGCTTCCGCCGGGTCCCCTTGGGAAAAGACCACCTGCCTCCTTTTCAGATCGACAATAGTCCTGCCCAGGCCGGCTTGCGCCAGAAACGATTTGGGATCAAAGAGCCGAATTCTCCTGATAGAAGTTCTTGGGATATTGATAGCTGTAGTCTTCGCCTTTCGTGCGGCACGTGCTTTTCTACGCTGTTTTGCCAATGCACACCTGTCTCAGACATGCTCTGCTTTTGGGCTTCTAGCTGCTACCGGCATCGCAATGTGATTCTGCCGTTCTTTCTCAACCTAACAGGCTTCAAGAGCTACGGGGAAAAGCGTTTAGCCTGCGCCGGAATCTTTTTTGTTTCGGCAGCTTCGCAACGGATGCCGAAGTTACGCCCATTCACTACTGCATCGCTCTGAAAAAAATGCCGGGGGGGGGCTCGAGGAGGTTATTTCTGGGCTACGAGAATCTTATTTTTACTTGTATTTCGGTATTGTCATGTTTATACTGCGTATGGTTAACGTTTCAAATACGTTAAGGATACGCATTTCTGAAAAGGAGGCGAACATGCCTGGCAGTCGGGAAAAAATGGGAAACAACGGCAACAACGCAAACAACGGCAAGGCCCAGCAACCGCTCAACTTTGCCAACAAGCTGATCGCTTCAATTCCCCATGGCCGAAGAGGGAAGCACAGCTCGATCGTTGCCAAGATACTGGCCGATCTTGACCGGCTGGATATGGAGACGGCGATTCTGGTTCCACTGGACGGCATGAATGGGGAAAAGATGGAGAATGTCCGCTCGGCTTTGAACCGCGCCACCAAACAGAAGAAGATTCCCGTGGCCACCTCTACGGACGATAAATACTTTTATGTTTGGCGCACGGAGCCGAAAAGCCCCGAGATGGCAGATGCTTCAAGCAAGCCGTCGTCGCCGCGCAGCAGTACCCTCCAGTGATGGCTCCTGTCCAGGCCTAAAAGGAAAACCGGGACAATAGGATGCTGTGGTGTGCCGTGAATTCGAAGATTACCACTTATAAAACCACGTAATTGCCGATTCTACTCTTGCTTCCAGGCCCAAACAGCCTCCAACGATTCGCTCCTCTTGATAGCATCTGCAATGGAACTAAAGGGCACCCGTTCACGGTGTTTTAAAAGGACCAGGGCACAGAGAAACATGGCTACGCTTGCCCAGCATGCCCACAGAAAAGCACCGGGCGAAAGCATGACTGGAACCACGGGATTGAAGAGCAGGGCCATTCCGCCGAACCCAGTTGCCATAACGTATCTATGTTTTTCGCCGGAGAGAAAAGCGGCTGCGCAGGCGGCTGCACACACTACCACGAGCAACAATGTTTCGTAATCCGGTGAGGAGCACCAAAAAGCAACCAACAAAAGCAGCATCGCAAATTGAGCCCAACCCGCAGTTCTCGTAGACATGGGACCCCTCAAATTCTCTAATGCCTGTCTACTGGTGAAGAAGAGAGAATGGCGCCACGCTTCGAGGTGTTGTCCAGCTCGACAAGCAGTATGGAAATCGTCTCATTACAGCGTATTGGAAGTCTGTCCTGAATTGAACATGCGAGATCGGTTTAGGATCGAATGTGAGCAATTGTGACCAGATTTTTGTCCCTCGTCCAGGCATGATACTGATAGATGAATTTCAATCAGTTTGCCGGGAGGCCTTACATTGAGCTCTTTTCTGATTTCTGTAGGCATCGGCGCCGCATTTCTCGTTCTGATGATTTGGGTTGAGCGCAGGGCGACGAAGCCGGGTGGAGACAACCGATGACCAATACCACAGCCGACCGTTCCGAAATCAATGCAATGATTCAGAAGTCGCAAGCCGGCCTTGAACAACACCCTTCGGCACAACATTCTATTGATAGATTTGCAGCCGCCAGGATGAACAAGAAGAAGCAAAAGCGTGCCAAGCACCTGGCCAAACTGAAAAGATCGCATACCGACGGCTAGTGCTCTGACCGCGTGATTTTTGGATACTGCCAGCATTTCCTGAACAGCTCCCGGTCGGCTTCGCTGGCGTAGTGCTCTGACCGCATGATTCTTGGATACTGCCAGCCAGCGAAGCTGGCGCTATTCTTCTAGCCCACAACGCAAGTTGTGGGTAAAGAAACAGAATAGAAGCAGAGCTGGCGAAGCCAGCGGCATAAGCTGTACATCATTCCCATTTTCACCCGGTCGGAGCACTAGATCGGTCTTAGTGGCCTGTCGGCGTCTTGCAATGGGTGCAATTAAAAGTGCGAGTCAAGCTGGTGATAAGTGGGAAAAGTGAAATCGTCATCCAATCAACGGTCTCCCCGCGCGCCAGCGAGGGGAGATCGGAGGAGCCTGCCCTGAGGTGAGCCGAAGGGACCTTGCGTTTAGCGTGGATCACAAAGGCCCTCCTGCGGGTCGCAATCTGCTGCATCGTGACTCGCACTTTTAATTACACCCGCGTCCTTGAGTTCTTTGGGATCTATACAGAACCGGGCTTTCCACGACTGTCCTTAGCCTTCAAAAAATTAGAACTACTACTTTAGCTCGTAAAACGAACCATAAAACTACCACTGTGTCCCGAGTCCATAAAACTACTACTATTTTATAAAAATATTTTTCTATCTTATTGAAAATAAAGCAAATATTGTTTATAGCCTGTATTGACATTTCCAGTCCAAAAACTTATTTTCAACCCTGATGCATAGAAACCCAAGGTGGGAACAGCCCCCAAAGGTTCTGATCTTGCTAACAGCTAACTACTAACAACTGTTCTTCCCAAGGAGACTGCATGAACACCAACACCACCGACCCCGATCCCCAAACCCTCATCGCCCAGGTCATTTCTTACTACGCACGCTATCTCTCCGCCTCCCCCGAGCACCTCGATCTCCTCGCCCTTTGGACCCTCCACACCCATTGCTTCCAGGGTGCTTCCTTCTCTCCCGCCCTTCACATTACCTCCCGTCACAAGCAGTCCGGCAAAACCCTCTGCCTCCATTTGCTCAATGACCTATGCCGCGACCCTTGGCTTCACGCCTCTCCTTCCCCTGCCCTCGTCACCCGCCAGACTCAAGGTCGGACTCCCGGCGATTCGTTTGACGGAACCCTCCTTCTCGACGATTGCCGCATCGGCACTCGCCTGTCGGGCGTTCTCACCGCCAGCTTCTGTTGGGAAGGCACGCAAATCGTTCTAGGCAAGGACTACCGAGGCAACCCGGACTTCGATCGGCGCAAGACTTTCTTTCCCAAAGCTATCGTTACCAGAGATCGCCTTCCTGAATCTCTGAAAGAGACCTCTATCCCCCTGGCCTTGGAACCGAAGGCTCCCGGCTCCCCCTGCCGCCGTTATAAATACAGCGACGAGGCCTCCGAACTGTGTCAATCGCTGCAGCAAACCCTCGGTCGATGGGGCCTTGAAAATTTTGATCGGGTTAGCCAGATGGCGTCGTCTTACGAAGAAAGCCAGTTTCCCCCCGAATTCTCCTCCCGCCAACAGGACTGCGCTGAGCCTCTACTTCAAGTCGCAGAACTCATCGGTGGCGAATGGCCCCAGCGTGCTCGCAACGCCTTGATCAACATCTTCGCCCTGAGCGCCTTCGGAGACTTCTTCAGCTCCCGGCAAATCCTCTCCGATCTCCGTGACGCCTTCACCGCCAAAAACAACCCCGAATGGATATCGACCGCTGACCTGCTCGAGTTCCTGCACGCCATGGACGACCGCGCCTGGGACGACTGGAACAAAGGAAAACCCATGAACCCCAAAGACCTCGCCGCTCTACTGAAACCCTTCGGCCTGGGTCCCGCAAACCACCGCACCGAATCAGGCAAAGTAATCAAAGGCTACAAACTCCAACACCTGGAGCCAAGCTGGGCCCGTCATCTCCCCAACTCAAAAATCCCTGTCCCACAACAACCAACGTGTGGCACAGAGCGGCAAGCCATAAGCCCCGCAACCACGGACGACACTGGCGCACATACAGAAGCCCCAGTCTCGGCGGAACGACAGAAACCTTTGCCGCCAGAGAAAAATTTTTCGGATAGTACGGGTGAAGAATTGCTGGGCGGAGACAATCCTGTAGCGGCAAACCTGCAAAAATCATCGACAAGGATATTGGAGCTCGAAGCTGGCAGCCAGCAGCCAGAAGCTCCCGTAGCGGCAAATTCACAAAACCCGACAGACATCATTGGTCGGCAGCCAGACCCTGTCCTGAGGTGCCCGCCGAAGGAAGCTGGCAGCCAGCAGCTACTTGTAGCAGCAAACCTGCAAAAATCATCGACAGGGATATTGGAGCTAGACGCTGGCAGCCAGCACCCAGAAGCTCCCGTAGCGGCAAATCCGCAAAATCGTTTGGGATACATCTATGGCGAGGAGTTAGTAGAAGCCAACATCCGTAGCAGCAAAGCTAGGCTGCAATAGTACAGCCGCCCCCATGAAGAAATTCCAAGATGGCCAAAACTTTGTAGCGGCAAATCCGCAAAATTCATCGACAGAAAATGTTTGGCCAGCAGCTAGACGCTGTCCTGAGGTGCCCGCCGAAGGAAGCCAGCAGCCAGTAGCATCCGTAGCGGCAGATCTACAAAATCTATCGGCGGCGGTCTTGAGCCAGAAGCTAGCAGCCAGCATCTCCAACAAAACCGCCCATCCGCCACAGTCGCATGACGGATGAGCTATTTCTAAAGTACGAAAAATGTCTTGCGTCAGGCTTTCAGACAACTTGCATTGCCGGCGTGCGGTTATTTCAAATTGACCACCCGCGGTAATTCATGGTGTTGGTGTTCAATATGGCTGGTGCTGGCCATCGGACGCGCTGTGACATGCAAGCTGGGCCGCCTGGAAGCTGTAATGCCACTCCGATAGTCCGTTGGGGTAAGACCAAAAGCATTCTTGAAACTTCTGACAAAATGACTGCTGTCACTGATTCCGACAGCAACCATGATTTGTTTGACGCTCAGGAAAGAGGTTTCTAACAATTGCTTGGCTCTTTCCATCCGTGCGCGTTTGAGGTACTTGGCTGGCGAAACTCCTGTTTCGGTTTTGAATAGATGGCTCAGGCGCGACGCAGATAGATTCACGCAGGCGGCAATGTCAGACAGACCTGTTTTTTGCTGCAAGTTGCCTTTCATTAGCTGCAGTGCTGTTTCAACACGACGATCCATATCTGCACGAATGCTCCGTTTCATTTGAGAT
>DASZFU010000044.1:0-3150 GCA_035939495.1 Candidatus Angelobacter sp.
AGAAACAGCTTTCCGCTGGAAACATGGGATGTCCGTGCAGCCGTCTTGGCTACCTTCTTGGGAACACCACAGCCAATCAGCACGCCCATCACTGTGACGCTCAAACACAGTGCTGCAACGCACCGAATCATAAGAGACGTAAAAGTTACCTGGCCAGATTTAAAAAATTGCGGACCAATTGTCCCGCAAACTTAGCGTTCTTTCACAGTGGCAATCTTGGTTCGTGAGCTTCCCTTTTAAAAACCACCACAGCAATAACGACACCTTCCCCGATATCCCTTTTTGGCACTCACAGGATTCGGCTTTGGTTTTCAAACACTTAATCGAAAGCTGCCGATTCCCGAAACGCTACGCTTCGATACGCCTCCCGTCTTTGCAAAAACGGGAAATCCTGTAATTTTCATTAACGGAATCAAGGAATTGGGGTCGCAATCTGAGAATGCAGCCTGGAGCAGCATGTGCGCAAGCAAAATTCCTACCTACGGAAGAAAGGACTTCGATTTCAGGCGTTTGCCCGAACCAGGTTAGTCACTCCCGCGATCAACAGGAGTCGCTATATTAGGGAGGAACGCTGTTTTGTAAAGAATTATTAACCATGACGTTAACCCATTTGCTGGCATTACTGATGATCCTGAGCGTAGTGCTGTGCATTTTGGGCGGTTTATCGGTTCTGGTTGTGCGAGGCGCTCAGGCCGGTGGCATTCGCCGTTCCGAAACAAATATCGAGGCTATCCTTGCTTGGAATCAATTACCAGTTCCATCAAAATCAGAGATATTGTTCAGAGATAAGACGCTGCCCATATGCGATACGGAACTCCTGAGCAGTGCGGGTTCCAGGAGCGGGATTGCACGGTTTACACCCGTCTTTAATTCCCTGATTGCAGACCCGGTCGATGGAACAGCTTTTGAGCAAGGCGAGCCTATCGTCCGCTGTGCCTGCGGAACCAACTACCACCAACATTCCTGGCAATGGCTCGGCGAGAAGAACCAGGGCAAATGCGTGTCGTGCAAGAGGGCGGGGCTGATATCAAATTATTTGTGTTGATGATATGAAATTCAGGGAATGATCGCATCGCGCAGCTTTGCTGCGGCTTTATCAAATGTCCCGAAGGGCAGATGGCCTTCGGTGCGGGCCAATTCAAGCGCTAAGCAATCGGAGAAATCCGCTTTACTTGAAGCATACTGCCGCAGCGCCTCGCGCAAGCTTTGGACAGACTGGAAGGCAAAGTCCCGACTGGCAATGCTGGTGTTCAGCATGGCAAGAATCTGAGCTTTTGACCACCCATAAACTGTGGACAGTACCCAGACTGACTCCACCAACACGACTGTTGATATCCAAAGCGGGCGGTGCGATTCCAGAAAGGTCGTTGCACGTTCCGTTTGCTGCCGGTCATCGGCAACCAGGAGGCGGACCAGAATATTGGTATCAACCGCGGCCATGCCTGCTCCGTATGTAGGCAGTTATCCCTTTTTTTATTTTTTCAACAGTAACTCCCTTCGGCGAATTCACAGGTCCAGCCGCAGCAACTGCGGCCCGTATATCGGCGAGTGTGTATGGATGTCCGGCAGACACCACGAGGTCTCCTTGGGCATTCAGGCCCCACACCAGGGAATCGCCAGCGTGGACGTTGAGTAATCGCCGCACTGCCTGGGGAACAGTGAGTTGTTCTTTGCTAGTAAGCGTGCTTTCTGCGAGAATTTTCATGAGCTATCAATCCTTACTTCAGTAAGGATATCGTATACGACAGGTAAGGATCGCTGCAAGCTTGTTGACTTTTACCACCAACATTCCTGGCAGTGGATTGGCGAGAAGAATCAGGGCAAATGTGTATCGTGCAAGCAGAGCGGGTTGGTTTCAGTTCACTAGAGGCTCTCGGCAATCCATCCGCCACCCACCACAAGATCACCGTCGTAGAAAACCACGGCTTGTCCAGGAGTGATGGCCCGCTGCGGTTCATCGAAGGTCACGCGCACCTCATTGTCGGAAGAATTCTCGATCACAGCCGGGGCCGGCTCATGGCGATGGCGGATCTTGGCCCGCACACGCATCGGGTCGCGCAAATGGTCGATCGCAATCCAATTTACATCTCGAGCCAACAGGGATTGGGACATCAGGTCGTCGCTTCCTCCCACCGTCACTTGTCCCTTTTCTCCGTTGATATTGATCACATACAGCGGCGTGCCCGTGGCCACACCCAGTCCCTTCCGCTGGCCGACGGTGAAGTTGTGGATGCCCTCATGATGACCCAAGACTCGGCCATCGGTCGTCACAAGTTCTCCGGAGGTATCGGGGAGTGATTCGCCCTGGTCCGCCAGGTAAGCATCGATAAATCGCTTGTAGTCTCCACCGGGAACGAAACATATCTCCTGTGAGTCGGGCTTCTCGGCCAGGGCCAACTCATGTTGCCGGGCAAGCTCACGCACCTGGGGCTTGGTCATCTCGCCCAGAGGAAAACGAGTGCGGCTGAGCTGCTCCTGGGTCAGGCCGAAGAGGAAATAGGTTTGGTCCTTGGCTGGATCAGCGGCCCGCTTGAGCAGCCAGCGATTGCGCTGCGGATCGAACTCGCAGCGGGCGTAATGCCCGGTAGCCAGCATGTCCGCGCCGATCTGACGGGCAGTGATCAGCAACTGATCAAACTTGAGATGATTGTTGCAAAGGCTGCACGGAATCGGAGTGCGTCCAGAGAGGTACTCCTGCACAAACGGGCGCACCACATCGTGCTCAAAGCGCTCCTCGTGGTTCACCACATAATAAGGAATGCCAAGATCCTCAGCGACGCGACGGGCATCGTAAACGTCGTCAATCGAGCAACACCTCCCCTGAACATGCTCCGGCATGCCTTCGCGACCGGCAAGCCGCCGCTGGTTCCAGAGCTGCATGGTCAGTCCAACGACGTTGTAACCTTCAGCGCGCAGCATGGCCGCAACGGTGGAAGAATCCACACCGCCGGACATCGCTACGGCAATGGTTTGAGCAGGCATCTCTGTTTCAATTATAGATGAGCGAGCCAGCCTGCCATGCTATGATGCCCTTAGAAATCCAGTGTCCAACCAGACTTTAATTCCTATTGTGACTGTCTTCCTGCTGGCCATGTCAGGAATCTCGGCAGTCATTTTGATGGTGCGTGCCATCCGCAGCCAGAGCGACCA
>DASZFU010000045.1:0-6092 GCA_035939495.1 Candidatus Angelobacter sp.
TATCCCAAAGGCATCAAGATTACAGATGCGGAGTTGGCCAAAGTTAACATCCATCCTGCGGACTTTCATGGAGACTGGAACTACTCTATTCGACCTCATGGCAAATGAAATTGCACAGCTTATTTTTGCGCAAAGCCTAACTGCAAAAAAGCGGCTTCAGAATCTCTTCTGAAGCCGCCGGTTTTCTTAAAGAACCAATCTTTCTTTAAGGATCAGTGAGTAGTACAGCCGGTCGTAGGACAGACGCGTTCGATCGCCATCATGCCGCGATCTTCATGGCCGAGGATGTGGCAGTGGAAGACGAAGTCTCCAATGTCAGGTCCACGGAAGTCCATGAGCGCCGTCACGTTTGGATAAGGAAGTGGTGGTCCGCCATTATTCGCCGTGAGGCAGGCTGGCGGGTTCGGAGGATTCACCGGTGGATCACCACCGCAGAACGGTACCTCAACCATATCCAGGAACTGCCCGTTGATGGCCGGCGCCTGTGGGCTGCCGTTCACTTCAAAATTGTTTTGCGAAAGCACTTTGAAGTGAATCTGGTGCTGGTGGAGCTCGTGGTTTTCACGGGCATGGTTCTCGACGATCCACTTCTCCACACTGCCCTGCGTGGTGATGATCGCCGGTGGGTTGTTGCTATCAAATGGTGTATCAAGCGGATAGGGCTGAATGGCGCATTTCGCGCCAGTCGAAGTAACGCAGCCGGAGGCATTGATGAAAAATGTGCTGCCATCCTCTATCTCTTCGAAAAACACGGTGCGAGTAACCGATGGAGTCACTCTGTCGATGCCGGTAAACCGGTTCAGAGTATTGTTCTGAGCAGCGAAAACAGGCACCCGATCATCGGGGAGCGGCTCGTCATTGTCGCTGCCGCTGGTGCCAACCACCTGCATAGTGAGCAGGGGCCGTGTTGGTTCGCAGTCGCCTTGAGGACCGCTTTTGACGTTTTGAGTGACTAATTGAGCGACATGCACGGTGGAAGGTGGCGCGTTCACAATAAATTCGACCCGAGCCGCGGGGGGCAACCGGAAATTCTTTACCGGAATAAGACTGCCGGGCTGAGTGCCGTCCTGCGAGTTCACTGGGACTGCATCAATACCGGCAATTTGGATCGTTTGCGGCACTCCATCAAAGCGCACCTGCAGGTCCATGATCACATCGGAGCTGCTGTTGCTAACACGCCAGAACTGCTTTTCACCGCTCTCCATGTGGACTACGGCGGGAGTGTAGCTGGTTACGCCAGTAGTAAGGTTAGTGGTGGCATTGAGCGGAACGTTATTCACTGTCAGGTCAACTTGAGGAATTCCACCTTCCGTTCCACCCGCGCTTTCCTGCAACCCCTGAAGCGTAGGCTGGTCGCGAAGAACGATCACCCGGTGGCGAAGATTGGCAACGGCAGGCTGCACGTTGTTGATGCCGTCGACCACCAACGCTCCTGATGCTCCGCCCTGAAGGGCAGCTTCGGCAAGGCCGTGGACGTGGGGGTGATACCAGTAAAGACCTGGAGGCTCATTGGTCGGGAACGCAAGACTATACGAGAATGTGCTTCCCGGATTGACCAAGGTCTTCACGACGTTGTCACCATGGCACTGCGGAGTGGTGTTGGTGCCATGATAGTGAATGTTCATGGAGCCACCGGTCATGCCGCCGTTGTTCGCCGGATTCTGCGCTTCAAACGTGGTGTCTCCGCAAGTAGGCGCGTTGAAAAGTTCAGTCGTGTCGCCCACGGGATTGAAGGGAGTATTGTTGGTTACCGTGATGTTCAGCGTGTCACCCGGCTTCACATGCAGGGTTGGGTTCTGCAAGCCGCTCGGCGTGACGAAGCAAAACGTCTGCCTGCCGGCAGAATCGGTTGAGGTTTGATAAGAGAACTGAACGTTCAGAACTCCGTTATAGCTGAACAACGCTGGGGGCTGGTGGATAACGCTGCCTGCGGCGAAGCGCTGGCAGGTCGTGTTGACCTTAGGAACTGGCGTCTGCGCAAATGCGGAAACGTGCGCGAGAGCGAGTACCATTAAGCAACAAAGAACACTCAAAATTATGGTCCGTCTGCTCTTCATGGATTCTCCTTTTACTGCTTACTGCGGACTTGGCCGGAATTGGCCCGTGGAACAGAATTTTCCGTAAGGCCCGGGTGACTCAAGCTGGGCCACTGCAAAGTCCCGCCTGGGATCATCAGGGAGTGGGCGCAGTCCTTGCCGCGCTCGCTGGCAACATTGGATGAACCAATGCTCCCGCCAAAGATGACAGCGCATCTCAAGGACATCGCGTCGGCTGTTCATAGCAAACTTACGTCAAAAAAAGTAAGTGGTGATCTCAAGGTTCCTGTTTCTAGAGCCGTCGTTTGTCAGGCCTTGAGAAATACGAAAGGACCTGGCTCCACCCCAGAAGTCGGAGAAGCCGAGGCCGCACCAAAGTACCTCAAAAATTTAAAAAGTCAAATGTTTTTTGATGGAAAATCCAAAAAACTAGAGAAAATGGGACAATGGCCGTTGGCGAAGCTGTCCAAATATTGGAAATCATTAAAGTTCTGTAAAGTTGTCCTGTTGCCATAACTTGCTAAGTCGATCCAAAATTATGGCAATTTTGGCATTTGTGGCAATTTTGGCAATGGCCTCAACAGTCTATTGCCCAATGCGACTAACGTAATGAACACGAATGTCTTGCCTTATGGGATGATTCTTCTAACAGGTAACCGGCGGAAACGTGTTGCTGGAAGCCCTGGTCTGCACTACATTTAGGGTCGGTTGGGGTTTACACTCGGCATTGGCGTACACTGCCGGAACAGGCCATCAATGGAATCCCTGCACCCGAATCAACAGTCCGTACAAGAGTCCGAGCGCACCGGCGTTAACGCCGCGTTATGTGTGGACTTGTGGGCCTATGGGGGAGCGACCGGCAAGGTGCGCGAAGTGCAGTGGCGGAGTGAAGGCCCTCTCGCCAACCTGTTCGCCCAAGCAGTGGCCGAAAATGAAGGTAAATTCATAGAAGCCGCGCACAACAAATTACTGATCTTCTTTGAAAACTCTCTCCGGGCACTCGCTGCCGCCAGGTCTTTGCAACTCAGCTTGCTTACATTTGAGATAGGACCATTCTTGGGCCACATCGTGCCCAAGATGACAGTCAATCGCTGGTTGACGCCTCGTCAATCCCGGCCTGCTGCAGAAGATGTTCCTACCCAGGTGGTCGAATCGACCCAGCATTTTCGCGAGCCAGGGGCGCCTGAGGTTCCGAGGATTCTCGTAGCTGAGGAGATTTATAAACTGGCGAAAGCCGCAGGTGGATTCGATTTCAGCGCCAGCCCCCGCATTCGCGCTGGCGAGCAAGACGCAGTCGAACCCATGTACGAACTCCTGTGGGCCGATGCCGCCAGTTATACACGGTTACGCCAGGAAATTCAGAATGCCGGACGCACAGTCGTCACCCAAAGCCGTTATCTCATCGATACCGAACTGGGACGCGGCGCGATGGGCGTGGTTTACAAGGCCCATGACAAAGTGATCGACCGCACGGTCGCGCTCAAAACCATCCTGGTGGACCACAACGCTCCCAATCGTGATGAACTTGTGGAGCGCCTGCTGCGCGAAGCCAAGGCTGCCGGCAGCCTCGACCATCCCAACATCATTACCATCTTCGACATTGGCCAGGAAGGCGACCTGATCTACCTCAGCATGCAATATGTCGAGGGGGAAACGCTGGCGCAACGGCTGGCAGGTGGTATTCGTCCTCGGCTTGAGGTGGTCTTTGGTTATATCGACCAGATCTGCAGCGCGGTGGGATTCGCTCATCAGCGCGGTGTGATCCATCGTGACCTGAAGCCTGCAAACTTCATGCTTACCGATCAGGGACACATCAAAGTCCTTGACTTCGGCATCGCCAAGCTGGGCGATGCCGGCATGACCCAGGCCGGCATGGTGGTTGGCACTCCGAGTTATATGGCGCCCGAACAGGCGTCGGGTAGACCAGTCGATCACCGCTCCGACATCTTCGCTCTGGGCGCAGTCTTCTACGAGTTGATTACTGGCGAGCGCGCATTTGGCAGCCAGGGGATCACGACGGTGCTCTACAAGGTGATCCATGAGGATCCCATTCCGCCATCGGCTGTCCTGCCGTCTTTGCCTCGCGGACTGGATGCCATCGTGCAGAAGGCTCTGGCCAAAGATCCAAACCAACGCTACCAGAGCTGCGAAGAGATGCGGAAGGTATTTGCCGACCATGCAGCGTCTCTGGCGGCCTCGAAAGCACAAAAACCTGCGCCTGCTGTAGCCGAACCCATCGGCACGCAATTGAGCCCGGCTCCGGCAGCCCGGCCCGCCGTTGTCAGAAAGATTGATTTCGACACAACTACGGTGCGGCGTCCGCGGCCAGGGCTTTGGATCATGCTTGCAGTTTGCTTGATTGCCGCCTTGGGGATTGGTGGAACCTGGATCGTGCGCAATCAATCGTTGTTTTCGCCGACGCCCAATGCGAAGCCGGTTCCAGTCAAGAGTGGCGATGCTACAGGAGGGGCGCCATCCTCTGCGCAAGACTCTGCGACAACCAAGCCTGAAAACGTTGTGCCGGCTGCTAGCAATGATGCTGCTCGCCCCGCGCCAATTCAGGACACCCAGAAACCGGCCAGTGCAAACCCTCGGCCGGCATCTGACCAGGAATCGGCGCCCAAATCCGCGAACGCTGTTACAGAAAGCGGAAAGCCCCAGAATCCACAAACTGAGTCGACGGGAGCGATCGTTCGCAAACCCAAAGCCTCGAAACCACAGTCTCCGCAGGACTCACAGCCTGCTGCGAATGTCGAAAGCGTCCAGGGATTTACGCGTGCCGATATTCCCGATCTGCTGCGCAAAGCCGATGATGCAGCCGGACGCGGCGATTATCGCAATGCCCGCTTTGAGTACGGATTGGTCTTGCAACTCGACCGCCAAAATGCGGCGGCCCGCGATGGAATGCGCCGTGTTCAGGAAATCGAAAAGGAAAAACAATAGAGAATTTGGTAAGTGGGTAATTTGGTAATTGGGTAAATTGTCTGATCAAGTCCAAAAATTTATGAAGAGTGAAAATTACCCAATTACCAAATTACGCAATTACCCAATCGCTGGCCGCAATGCAATGATCAAGTCTTTAATCGCCCTTTTTTTTCTCATCTCAAGCTTGGGCCACGCCCAGGTTGACGACATCTGGAAGAAAGCGCAATCCACGCTTGGAACGCGTGGCCTCAGCAACGATAAGATTACGGCTGGATTGAAAGAAGCACTCACGATCAGCACTGGAAATGCAGTTACTGCCACCGGACGCCCGGACGGATTTTTGAAGAACCTTGCCATCAAGATTCTGCTGCCGGAAAAGCTCCGCTCCGTCGGCAAAGGAATGCGTATGGTCGGAATGGGAGCCCAGGTTGATGAGCTTGAAGTCGGCATGAATCGGGCGGCAGAACAGGCGGCTCCCGCAGCCAAGGCAATCTTCATCAAGGCTGTTACTAAGATGACCTTCGCCGATGCCCGGCAGATCCTTTCGGGAGGCGACACCGCAGCCACCGATTACTTCAAACGGCAAAGTTCTGCCCAATTGACTGCCGCTTTTGCTCCGATTGTTCATCAAGCCATGGAGAACGTCGGCGTCATAAAGCAATACGACAAGGTTATGCAAAGTCCTCTGGCGTCCTCGTTCGCAGGAAACCAGAATTTCAGCCTCGATAAGTATGTCGTCGGCAAAACCATGGACGGCCTCTTCTACATGCTGGGAGAAGAAGAAAAGAAAATCCGCAAAGACCCCGCAGCCCAGGTGACCTCGTTGCTCAAAGAAGTGTTCGGCAGAAGATAACGGCACAGCGGCAAGCTGCAAGAAGCCCCAAAGCACAATTCACCGCAAAGTGCGCTAAAGACGCAAAGGAAATCAAAACCATCCACACAGAGATCGTTGAGATGTGAGAGATGCCTTGGTTCCTTAGATTACTATTACCCTGTCATCCCGTCTATGACTACGACGGCTCCTGTCAAGCTAAAAAAAGACAGACGGGGGTATCGCGTTGAAAATGGTGTCAAGGGCGGCGCGTTCTTGGCGCCGTTCATCTCGACCCTTGACGCCATTTTCAACGCCCC
>DASZFU010000046.1:0-8059 GCA_035939495.1 Candidatus Angelobacter sp.
TATCCCAAAGGCATCAAGATTACAGATGCGGAGTTGGCCAAAGTTAACATCCATCCTGCGGACTTTCATGGAGACTGGAACTACTCTATTCGACCTCATGGCAAATGAAATTGCACAGCTTATTTTTGCGCAAAGCCTAACCGATTGTCACTGGTATTCGCCAGACCAAATGCAATCCTACGGGGTTGTGCTGACGAAGTTTGGTTTTTTGAAGGAGCCAGGAGCAAACTGGAATACGGTTCCCTGGATCGCTACCCAGGCCGGGGCTGCCGTATGTCGAACCGGGGACCATAATGCTCTGACCACTTCACTTACTTTAGAAAAGAGCGATGTATTCTCAAGAACTTTAGCCCTGGAAGTGTCAGGGTATGAATTTATTCGTGCCGCATGTGACTAAAGAATGATTGGGCTTTTAACCCAATGTCACTTACTTTGCAAGAAATGTCGCCTCTCTCCCACCCATTACCCCTTGATGTCATCCTGAACGCAGCGCGAGAAGAAAGCTCAGAATCACGAGGATGATGGGCGCGGAGTGAAGGACCCCGACAATGTTTCGGTCTGATTTGCAGATGCGAGGTGTTCTACCCGCGTTTGTACCGAGAAGATTCCGATTGGCTAACACATTATTTACACAAGACTTAAGATTCCACATACCTCAACGACTTCGGTCAAATACCTCGGATCAGCTGTTTAGACTGACACACTATCGGGGTCCTTCACTCCGCGCCAACCAAAAACGTAGATTGTGAGTTTTTTCACGCGCTACGTTCAGGATGACAGGGAATAAGGGCATCGCAAAGACGGGCTTTTTGAAAAGTAAGTGACATTCGGCTTTTAGCCCTGCATTCGTAATCGTCTTTTTCTTTGTAGTTTTCATCGAAACGTAAACTGTAACCTGCCCGAGACTTGCCGGGGCGCGCCGAAGTGGGTCCCGGAAAATGGGTTGCTGAAGTTGTAGACGAACGGCGCATTCAGCAGGTTCTGGATGTCGAGTTGCGCCTTGATTTCAGTGTGGCGGCTTTCCAGCAACATCATCCCGGCCGACAAACCAAATATCTCCCTGGGACTTACTCTCGCCCGCTGGAAATCAACCAGGTTGGCTCCAGGGCGCTGGCGCAACGCATCCAACTGGTCGGGATCAAGGTCGATGGGCACTCCGCTTTCGTATCTTGCGCTGGCCGTTGCCCATAACCCATAGCGGCGATCGTGGTATGTGATACCAAGATCGCCCACGTTGCGTTGGTCGTGATCGGGCAAAAACTTTGTCCCTGGTCCGATCTTCAGCGCGTTGTCGCTCAGAAAAAGGCCTCCGTTGATGGGACCCGTTTCGACGATGCGGCTGTTGGTGTAGCTCGCATATCCTGACCATCCTTGATGGATGGGAACCTCCAGGCGGACATCCACACCGTGGGCCAGCCCCTGGGCAACGCTATTTGGAAAGATGATCTGGGTGCTGAAGAGCACGTTAGGATCGTCGATATTGCGAAACTGCCGCCGCCAGTAGTCCACATCGAGGCGAAACAGCTTTCGAAATGCTTGCGAGACTCCCACGTCATAGGCCGAAATCTGCTCTGCGCGCACCAGTGCGCCGGCCGCGCTCGTTGTGCCGGCAAAGGGAGAAAGCCGGCGGGCCTGCTCCGAACCCGAAAGCAGCAGGTTCTCCACTTGCGGCGGCATGAACAGCTGATTCAATGAGGCACGCACGGAAGTCGCTGTCTTGGCAATGTAATAGACTCCGGCGATTCGTGGACTCCATTGGTGGTCCGCGGCCAGCATATGCGCATGGTCGAAGCGCAGGCCCGCATTGATGGTGAGGTTCTTGAGCGGGGAAAAGCTATCTTGCACGAAAGTTGAAAACTGCGTGAAGACCGCACGTCCGGAGAAGAGAAATGGATTCGACCGATCAAAATTCAAAACATTGTCTCCAAATCCCTGCAATGCTGCGTTTTGCGGATCGGTCACCGCAAAGGTGAAGAATTCCTGCGAGCCAATATGGGAAAAGCTTGTGCCGGCCTTGAGGGCATGACCATGCAAAATATAGATGATGTTGCCGATCATTCCCTGGCGGGTATGCTCGCGACCCTGTGCCGCAGACAGCGGGGTATCGAATGGGCTGCCGGATAGCTGCGCGCTGGCTGACTGGCGAAAATATTCCAGGTTGGACTGGGTATTCGCAGACCACGTTCGATTCCAGCTTACGGACTCATCGTCGCTGCGAAAATGTTGCATTTGCCGCTGTCCGGCCTGCTCCTGCATGAATGTATTAGGTACATGCAAACCAGTTCCAGCGCCGGACGCGCTGATCACAAACATGTCCTGATCATTGGGCCTGAAATCAAAGCGGACCCTGGCTCTGCTTACAGCTCCGTGATTATTGAAGTTGCCCGGATCGGGAGGATCGAGAAACCGGTCTGACTGGGAATAGGTGCTGGAAGCAAATACGCCCGCCTTTTTTCCAAGACTTCCTCCCGCGGAGGCGGAAACCTCTGCCGATTGAAAACTCCCTCCCCCGGTTGTGAGGCTGCCCATCCAATCGGACGCCAGGCCGGACTTTCCCTCCATCACAACTACCGCTCCCGAGCGGCCGCCAAACTCAGCCGGAATGTTTCCCGTCACCACGGTCATGGAGCTGATGGCGCTCAGGTCGGGAGAAGTGCCGGTCAGCGGGTCGATTCGACCCATCAAAGGAATGCCATCGAGCACGTAAAGCACGCCGTCATCAACCCCGCGCACGTGAAGCAGGCCATCGTTTTCGGTTGTAAATCCGGGAGCGGTTGACACTAACTGCTGCAAGACATGGCTGCCACCAACTCCCGGACTCTGCTCGATGCGGGATTGAACGATCTGTGTGTTTCCGGTGATTGCATCGGGATCGAGCAGGCTCGATCTCGCATCGACCTCGACCACGGCACTGGAGTTGGCCAGCTTCAATGAGAGATTCAAGACAACCGGCGTGCCGGAGGAGATTTCCAGGTTTCTTCTGGCTGCTTCAAAGCCGGATGCTTCTATGACCAACGAATATTGCCCATCAGGCAGATTGCTGAACACCACGACTCCATTCATGCCAGATGTCGCGGTGGCCTCATAGTGACTGGCTGAGTTGCGCAATGTGGCCCGTGCATTGGTGATCGCCGCCCCGGAAGGATCCGCCACCAAAACGCGCACCGCATCATCGAGCGACTGCGCCGCAACTGAGGCGGCTATCAGAACCGTCATAAGAACGGAAAGAATAAGGTTCCCATTCCTGGCAAGCGCCTTGGCAGGCCGTATGGAGGTGGTCTCTATCATGCAGGTATGTCCTTTCTCCGTTTGCGCAACCGCTCAACGGCGACAAGGATTGCCGGTGGTAAAACCGAAGACAGAATCAACATGAGCACCAGGTCTTCCATGGATGCTTCTCCTTCAGTTTCGAACCTAACCAAGTCCGCAGGGCTGTTCAAGCGGCATGGGACGGCAGCGTGGCCACGCCGCTGAATGTCGTATCTAATTAGGACCCTTTTAGATTTCCAAGCAATCGATTATTTTGGCTAGACTAACGTCATGTCGATTAAGCCTTTGTATTTGTTAGCAGACAGTCAATTGTTGTTTTGGCGTGAAGGGGAGCACTCTTTCATGGCACGGCTTCGTGGAGCCATTGATTCCCCTGAACCCAAGGCAGCCTATCTCGGCGCCTCGAACGGTGATGATCCGGCCTATTATTCAATTTTTGAAGCTGCAATGGAGTTGATTGGCGTCTCCCATCGCAAGATGATTCCCATGAAACCCTCCAAGGATGACCTGTCATTTTTGCAGACCGCCGATCTGGTTCTACTCGCTGGAGGCGATGTGGAGCAAGGTTGGCGGGCTTTTGAGCAAAACGGCGTCAAAGACATGATCGTGAGCAGGCGCTACGACGGACTGGTTCTGGTGGGCGTCTCCGCCGGGTCAGTTCAACTCGGACTGGGAGCGCTGGTCGAGCCTGCCGTCGAGTCGTCGGCGGTGAAGAAAGCAGAGTTTTTTCGCTTTGCCCCGTTTTACATAAGTGCACATGAAGAGCAACAAGAGTGGTGGAACCTGAAGCTACTGATCAACTCTTCGCAAGTAGATGCCCGGGGAATCGGGATCCCCATGGGCGGGGGAGCGATCTACAATCCCGATGGCGAATTGGAGCCGATTCGAAAACCATTGATCGAGCTTGTGAAAGAAGACGGACAGGTGCGCGAGAATGTGGTGATGCCGGAATGAACAAATTTGGTAAATGAGTAATTTGGTAAGTGGGTAATTGATCCCGAAATTACCCACTTACCAAATTACCCATTTACCCAATATCCTCACCTCTCTGCCGGTAAAACCTGCACCACAACCCCCGACGGCGACTTCTTCGACCGATATACTCTCTGCGTTGCTTTCACAAAGTCTGACGGTTTGGCCTCGGGAATGTTTACAAAAGTTTGTGGATTCAGGTCGATCAATGGAAACCACGAGCTTTGTACCTGGACCATGATGCGATGGCCACGCCGGAAGGTATGATTCACGTCCGGCATTTCAAACTCAATTTTTGCCGCCTGTCCTGGCTGGAAAGGCTCGGGATGCTCAAAACTGTTACGAAATTTGCCGCGGAAGGGCTCTCCTCGAACCAGTTGTTCGTATCCTCCCAGCTTTTCTGTGGGCGGCGGGACGTCCGTTAGTTGCGTACGGATTTCCGGATCAGGATATTCGGTGGGATAGACATCAATGAGTTTTACCACCCAATCAGAGTCTGTTCCTGAAGTTGAAACCCGAAGACTCGGAGTAACAGGGCCGGCAATGGTTACATCTTCTTCCAATGGATCAGTCTCATAGACCAAAACGTCAGGGCGCTTGGCGGCAAAGCGCTGATCGCTCACCATGTATTCCTGTGGAACCTCGAGGGCCGCATAGCCGACAAAGGGTACAGGCCTGGCTGGGTCGCTCACATACTCGTCAAACGCCTGCTCCGGCTCCGAAGGAGGATCGAAGGCCAGCTTGTGGTTGGCATGGAAATAGAGAGTGCGCTTTTGCGCAGCAGGAGGCGGCCAACTCGAGTATTGCCTCCACACGTTGCTGCCGGTTTCGAAGACATAGGCTTCGGGCAGTTTGGCATCGCCATGTCCTTTCAAGTGCTGCTCAAAAAATGGAAAGATGATGTGTTCGCGGTAATACTGGGCTGTCTTGGCCGCGAAGCCGACTTTGCCCAGGTGGTCTCCATCGAAACGCGCCCACCCGCCATGAACCCAGGGTCCGACAACCAGGCCGCTGAATGTGTTGGAGTTATGTTCCTTGATGGAATGATAGGTGCGGAAAGGACCAGCAAGGTCTTCAGCATCGAACCAGCCGCCCACGGTAAGCACCGCGCACTTGATGTTTTTCATGTGCGGCGCCAAATTGCGGGTATGCCAATAGCTATCGTAGGTATTGTGATTGACCTGGTCGTTCCAAAGAAAGTTTTGGCCCTTGAAATAGAGCGTGTCGGCATTGGCCAGGGGCCCCATGTGCAGAAAAAAGTCATAACCATCGGTTGTGCCGTACTCAAAGGCTTCACGGTTTCCAAGTGGAAGAGACGGCTCTGGTCGCGGCTTGAAGCCTGTGTAAAAACCAAAATTGGCAGCCAGCATGAACGCGCCGCCATGGTAGGCATCGTCGCCCATAAAGAGGTCGGTCATCGGAGCTTCGGGCGATGCCGCTTTGATGGCAGGATGAGAATCGATAATGCTCGCCGACGTATAGAATCCGGGATAAGAGATACCCCAGATACCTACTCGCCCGTTGTTATTGGGCACGTTTTTCAGTAGCCACTCCACTGTGTCATAGGTATCGGTGCTCTCATCCACGTCCGTCTTCGACTTGGGCTCATCGATATGCGGATGCATCTCCACAAACGTTCCCTCGGAAAGATACCGGCCCCGGACATCCTGAAAAACAAAAATGTACCCGGCTTTGTCGAACTCCTCCGAAGGTCCCAGTCTTCTCCGGTACTGATCAACGCCGTAAGGGCTGACGCTGTAGGGCGTTCGCGTCATCAGAAACGGATAAGAATGCGAGGCATCTTTGGGCACATAGATGGAAGTAAACAGCTTCTTGCCATCGCGCATGGTAATGTACGACTCATACTTGGTGTAGTACTGCTTCACGTCGAAGGCTGGCGGCGTATCCGGCCGTCCCTGGGCAATCACTGGAAAGGTAGCCAACGAAGCGAAGATCATTCCGAGCGCGGACAGCAGTGAGCGAACTAGCATGGTTAGTGTTCTCCCTAAGGGTTGCTGATGATCCTTTACAAATTATCTGGGACGACTGCTGCGGTCAAGACGGAGAAGAATTTGATCATTGGAGTTCGCCGGCTCAAAGCTCCAAATACTGGCACTTAATTTCATAGAGCGTGTTTCAAAAATTTATGAAATAGTAATCCGGCGAAAACGATGTTATCCGATTGGCCCCGAGGGAGGGGAAAAACCGTGAACACTGATGCAAGGCGCAAAATAATAGCGCTCACCATCCTCTTACTGCCCGTAACCATGCTGGGACAACTAACTCCTGCCGACGGCGCACGCCTCTTCACCGCTCATTGCGCCATGTGCCACGACTTGAATGTCCCACCATTCCTGAACCGGGACGCCTTCAAGACTTTGGCCCCGGAAGATGTAGCCAGGGCGCTGGCTACCGGAACCATGCGCGAACAGGGCGCGGCACTCACCGCACAGCAACGCAAAGCAATTGCCGAGTTCATCACCGGCAAGCGTTTTGGAGGTTTTTCTCCGGCAGGCGACAGCCAATGCAAGCAACCGGCAAGCGCGATCTTTTCCGGCCCGGAGTGGAACGGCTGGGGCGCCGATTTGGACAATAGCCGTTTTCAGCCGCAGGCCAATCTCACCGCCGAACAGGTTCCGAACCTCAAGCTGAAGTGGGCTTTTGGTTTCTCCACGGCCATGAGCGCGTATGCCCAGCCCACGGTCGCCGGCGGGCGTGTGTTTGTGGGCAGCGCTCCCGGCCTGGTCTACTCTCTGGATGCCGCGACCGGCTGCACCTATTGGAGCTTTCAAGCGGATACCAACGTCCGTAGCGCCATTGTTGTTGGCCCCGGCAACGTCGTCTACTTCGGAGACCTGCGGGCCAACGTTTACGCGCTCGATGCCGTTACCGGAAAACTCAAGTGGAAGCAGACGGTCGACCCGCATCCGGTAGCGCGCGTTACCGGAACACCCAAGTTCTATCAGGGCCGACTCTACGTGCCGGTTTCTTCCCACGAAGAATGGGCATCGGCCCAGCCTGACTATCGCTGCTGCACGTTCAGGGGCAGCGTGGTCGCCCTGGACGCGGCCACTGGCCGCCAGATATGGAAGAGCTACACCGTCACCGCTCGTCCGCATCCCCTACCAGTAACGAAGGGAGCAGTACAAATCTGGGGTCCCTCCGGCGGAGGAGTGTGGTCATCGCCCACCATCGACCCGAAAAGGAAACTCCTCTACATCGGCACTGGAGATGGCTATTCCCCGCCCGCGACTGCGCTCACAGACGCGATCGTGGCGCTCGATCTGGCAACGGGAAAGATCGCGTGGTCACGCCAAGTCACTCCTAATGACAATTGGAACATCAGTTGTTTTCAACCGGGCCATCCCAACTGTCCAAAGGGGGCCGGTCCGGATTTCGACTTCGGCTCCTCTCCCATTCTGCGCACATTGTCCAACGGCAAGAGCGTAGTGCTGGCCGGCCAGAAATCAGGAGTTGTCTATGCCCTCGATCCCGATAAGAAAGGCGAGATTCTCTGGCAAGCGCGCCTGGGCAAAGGCGGAGTCCTGGGCGGCATCCAGTGGGGACCAGCAGCGGACAGCGAAGCTGCCTATGTGGCACTGTCAGATCTCGGAACCATGGCTGGCCCCCAGGGACTACAGCCTGACCCGAAGGCGGGTGGCGGACTCTTCGCGCTCGAGATCAGTACCGGAAAAAAGTTGTGGAGTGCCCTGCCCAAGGCAAGCGGCTGTGAGACTCCTGGTTGTAGTCCCGCGCAATCGGCTGCGGTTACGGTCATACCGGGAGTCGTGTTCTCCGGCTCGGTTGACGGGCACTT
>DASZFU010000047.1:0-13509 GCA_035939495.1 Candidatus Angelobacter sp.
TGCCAGAGGGATTTGAAGCCGCCAGCGTGGTAACCCTTATCAACCAAGCCCGGCTTCAACCGGATGGCTTCCGGGCCGATCCCATAGGGTCGCAGGATCCGACTCATAGGACGATCCAAAAAAGCTTACCTGAGTAGGTTTAAGGGTTGCGGGAGTGAATCGTCAAGAAGAAAATGAACGTAGGGAGAAAATATCACGAAATAATACGTAAGTTATTGATACAAAAGGAAATATAACTCTAAAATAGAAGTACTACTGTGGCAGAGATCGAAGAGTTAATAGTAGTTCTATAGCCAGGGGTACTCCTGGACAGCAGAACTCACCACAACCGAATCCGTTTTTTTTGCCGCGGATTAACGCGGAAGAACGCGGATCAATACTTGCTTACCACTGATCTCCACAGACGCCACTGATCTGAAATGCAGCTTGATGAAATTCTTCGCGCCTTGGCAAGAAATTGATTGTTAGCCAAGCGATCCTTTGCAAAATGCGCTCAGGATTTCGGCTGCAGCCGCCTGAGGGTGACGAGCTTTGCCCACGCCGGCAGAGCGCCTCAAAATGCACCGGGGCACTTTCGAAGGACCTCTGGCCGTTAGATCCATTCGAAAGCGCCCCGATGCGCGCCACTTCGTCTGCCGTTATCAAATTGCATCCCGACAGCCATTGCTCGTCTATTGAAAATAAAGGAGTTAATGGAATTCATTCACCCCTAAATCGCGTAGTAATTCCATCTCTGCTGCAAAATTTTCCCAGTCCTGTTCTTGCGAACAGGTAGCTCGTGTGGGTCAAGCCTGTTCTCAGAGGCGATGGCCTTCATGTAAGAGCTTACGAGTGACAGGTTCCCCCTAGGCTCAGATGATATTTTTTCCCGAATTCTTCCATACGACGAATAGCTTCGTTTCGCGAACTCTGGCCGGGATTCTTTGGACTGGGGAGCATTGCAATAGCTGTCTCAATGAACTCGTCAATCGAGCGGAAAAGGCCGCTATTGATCGCTTCCTGAATCGCGCGCTCTTGTTCGGGTGAGAGTTGAACCGTCATGATGAGTTAGCCTACTTGTAACGCCAGTGTAAGGGGGCCTCCAAACCGCTGTCAAACGACACATAATAAAAGCCACAAGGAAAATTTCCTTGTGGCTGAAAGAAGAAGGAGGGGGCTGCACCAATTTTTGGGGCGGCACAGTTCTCAGCGAAGCTGCTATTGAATCATCGTGCTCGTTCGGGCTGATGAAACTCGCCTGGGTGAGCCGGCCATGCGTCCAAGAGTGCGGTCATATTCTTCAAGGCCGAGTCCCACCGCCTCGGCAATTTGCTTTTGATCGGGTTCTTCATCATTTCGTCGATTCTTTCGATCCTGGTGTGAAAATGTCTCCCATCTCCTCATCTCAACGAGAATCGCTCCCGTGATTTGCGAGTTGGCGTAAGTCGAAAGCTCGACCGCCGGTTCCGATGCTTCCATCAAGCCGATCAGTCCAGTCTGCACCAGGTCCTGAACGTCAATGTGTGATGGCATGCGGTGTTTAATGCGAGCTGCGATCGTTCCTACCAGGTTGAAATAATTTTGTACTACCAGTTCGGGCGGCGTCGAATTGACAACATTTGTACTCATTTGATCTCTCCTCCTTAGACCCCTCATCGATTCAACGTCTTGCTGATGGCTTACAAAAGCACGCCTAGGGCCAAAACTGTAGTACTCGTAAGTGACTCCAAATGCAGGGACATGAGTACTCGGCTGGTCGGGCCGTCCGGTTTCAATTCTGGAAATCAGACAGAGATTTGTATGGAGATTGGACGGCCCAAACGCTCATACCTCAAAGAGTTAAAAAGAATTCCGTACGGACGAAAGTTTCAGCCAGACCAGCCGATTAAATGCATAGTCAAGAAAGCTGGAGATTCACATGGACCAATTACTAATACTTCCCTTGAAGCATGGCGTGCCGGAAGACCTGCTAGCATCTCTTCGCCAGGCAGGCTGGCGCATCACCGTAACATCCGACTTGGTTCGCGCCAAACAACTGTTACAGAAGCGCGAAGTGGCGGCGCTCATCTTGGAGATCAATGCGGCCGAACACGACCCGGACCGGCTTAAGATCCTACGCTTCGTCCAGGAGTTCTGTCGCGGTACCTTGGTGATTCTGTTACACGCGAGGGGAGAGGCAGTAACATCCACCGCCCAACACCAGTTCGTGCAATCGCTCAATAATGTGAGCGACGTGCGGATGGAGATCCAGGAGCGCGCTAAGTTTGATCTGTATCAGCTAAGTCCTGCCCAGAAGCGCATTGCCGAATTCGTCGCGCAGGCTTATCCCAACAAGGAAATTGCGCGCAGCCTCAAGATCAAAGAGCAAAGTGTCCGCAATGAACTCTCGCGCATTTTTAAGAAGATGGGAGTGTGGAACCGCGTGGAATTGGCGCTGCTCATGCGTAATGGGACCCCGAGTCAGAATCACACAAACAATGGCGCAAAGGAACCGTGGGCAACAGGAAGCGATACGCCCCCAGAACCGCCCACACAAGAAATAGCAGCCCCAGCCTACAGACAGTGAGCGTTAATGTTGAATGCTGGCAGCTCTAGTTATGTTACTCAATGGCAATTCCAAGAACTTTGATCTTCTGGTAAAGAGTACTGCGGGGGACTCCTAGCCTTAAAGCAGCCTGGGGAACTTTACCTTTTTCTTCTTCCAGCACCTGGGCAATCCGCCAGCGCTCAAGCTCGTCCAACGTCATTTCGGGAATGGCGCCGGCGCTTGGAGCTACCGTGATGTCGTGGGAAAGCGCAAGATCGCGCGGCTCGATCACCCGGCTTTCACAAACTAACGCCACGCGTTCCAGTACATTTCTGAGTTCACGTATATTTCCAGGCCAGTAGTAGGCTTTCAACTCGGCCTCGGCCGCCTTGCTTAACTCCTTTTGCTCCCGGGCCAGGTCGCTGGCCAGAGCTCGCAGGATGGAATTTGCTAAAAAAGGAATGTCTTCGACCCGCTCACGCAAAGGTGGTAGCTGGACCCGGAAGGTGCTGATGCGGTAATACAGGTCTTCCCGGAATTTGTTCTCTTTCGCGGACTGCATCAGGTCGCGGTTGGTTGCAGCGATCACTTGGATATCAGTTGTTCGTTCACGGACGTCGCCCAGCCTTCGAAAGCGATTATCTTCCAGCACTTTCAATAGTTTGGGTTGTACCGTAATGTCCATTTCGCCAATCTCATCGAGAAACAAAATACCGCGATGGGCTACTTCCACTAATCCCTGTTTGGTGTTGGCAGCGCCAGTGAATGCTCCTTTTTCATAACCAAACAACTCGGACTCCAAAAGTTCCTTGGATAGTCCGGCGCAGTTTACATCCACCAGAGATTCCTCTGACCGGGGACCGTTTTGATGTATCCATTGCGCCAAAACTCCCTTGCCCGTTCCAGTTTCGCCTTGCAAAAGGATAGGACGCTCGGTCTGGATGATCTTGTGCACTTCTTGCGATAACTGCTTGATCAGAGAGCTGGCGCCCAGGAAGGGATTTCTTTCATGGCGTACATCGTTGCGTGTGCGAGCAAGTTGCTTGCGCTTGTTCTGTTGTTGCTCGATACAAGCACGCAGATATGTTCTCAATAAAGCAAAATCGACAGGCTTGGTGAGGAATTGTTCAGCGCCTTCCTTGATAGCGCTCACCGCCAACTCAATCGAACCATGTCCGGTAAGAACCATTGTCTTCATGGAAATATTCATGGACTTAGCGAAGTTCAGAAAATCCAGGGCATTGCCATCGGGCAAGTCAAAGTCAGTGACCGCAATATCCGGATGGCCGTTCTCAAGGATCTGCCGCGCGGATTTCAGATCAGCAGCTTCAACGACGTTATATCCTTCCGTCACTAGAAATTCGTTGAGCATATCCAGGACTGTGGGATCATCATCAACAATCAATACTTTGGCCTTGTGCAAAGCCGGCTTCTCCAAGGTGGTGGGAAGGACATTCGTACTATAGTCCATCTGCTGTTCGGATTCTCACGTATTTTAGAGCCAACTGCTGTAGCTTTGGGTACAGGATTAGTGTAGATTTCTTAAAAACATTAGAATCTCCTTAATTTATGGCCTCAATTATTCAGTTGATAGCCCTAGTCTCGCTGGTAACCTCGGCGCCAATTGTGGACCAGGCAGACCACATCCTCGTTGTGAAATCACAGCGCCTGATGACTCTGATGCATGGTGCTAAGGTACTCAAGACTTACAAGGTCGCCCTGGGAACTGTCCCAACCGGCGCAAAGTGCAGGCTATAAATGCCAAAATTTTTGAAACACGCTCTAATGAAATCGTAGGAGCGTGGGCGACGTGAACTGCTGGCCGGCCTTGAGCGCACCTGAATCGTCGATCTTGCCCCAACCTACATTTGCCGTTACGTAAAACCACCCATCCAGTTCGATCACATGAGTTGGTTCTCCGAGGCGCTCTGTTGATTGCTCGATGATCTCTGCAGAGAGGATTTCAGTCTGAGCGTGATTCAGTCGAAACCGGATGATGCGTGCAGGCTCAGTACCGTTTTGGATTCCAATCAGCGAGTCTTGGTAAAGATAAAGACCGTCCAGTCCGGTGACCGCAACATTGGACGGATGCTTCAAATAGTTGAGCGTGACAGCTTTTGAGAGCGAGTTCTTGTTGCTGTTGGAATCGCCATCCTGACGCTTCAAGTCTATGATGGCGATGCCCATGGGATAGTCCGCCACAAAAACGCGTCTTCCATCGCGAGCCAAGACCGGCGTTTGTGGAGAAAACAGGCCTTCGGCAATTTTGTCGAGCGTGCTGTTGTTGAGTTCGCCGCGCACTCGGTAGACTCCACCGCCGACGCTGTCGCTCACGTAGACGGAACCATCGTAGCCCACCGACATATCTCCCAACACTGCCTTTGAACCAGTGGCTGGATAAAGCCGTCGCAGAACTTTACCAGTCGTTCCATCTATGGCCAGCAACTCGGCTTTACCATCGTCTTCTTTAGGAAATCCACCGAATCCGGGCATGGCTGAAGCTGTCATCCAAAAGGCGTTGCGCCTGGAGTCGGCAGAAACCGCCAATGTAGGCCAGCGTTTAGCATCCGGCGGCAAAGGCAACTCCGAGATCGAGCATTCAGTAGAGCCATCCGATGGCAATTTGACTCGATACAGCGTGTGATGCTGAATACTTGAAACTACAAAAGTCCTGGACGAAGTCGCATCGAACGTCAGGTCTTCCGGCATCAAATCGGGTAAGGGAAGTGTGCAAGCCAACTCGGCCTTGCGAATCGGCTTGGCGTTTTCCTTCAATTTGGCGGCGACTACTTTGAACGAATCATCCCTGGCGAGCGGCGCCAAGTCCTCGTCTGAAGCCACATCATAAGTAAGTCCCATCGAAGCGTATTTCGCCATCCATTGAACCGCTTGCGAAGTATGCCCAAGATGCACCTCCACTGAGGCCATGCGCAGCACGTACCTCGGAGTATCGCCTGGAAGCTCGTGCCCGATTTCAATCATTACTTTGAGCAGCCGGGCCCAATCCTTTTGTTTCCTGAGTTCGGCAGCTTTTTGGTTCAACTCTAGAAAGTGGGCGCGATTCATCGCCACGGCTGGCGGAACCAGGCAGATCGCGAGGCAAATGTTCAGAAGTTTGTTCATTTAATCGTTAGACGTTTCCACTTGCATTGCGGGACCGCCAAATTCTTTCAATCGAATCTAAAATCGACCTAAGTCCTTGTTTCTCTGACGCTTAGCCGCGGATTTACGAAAGCGACGCTTCACCGGCTGATATTTTCGCTTTTTGTTTGTTTTCGCTTTTATTTCGTCTATAATGGATTTCACACCGGACCTTGGGAGTGACCCAAATGCGCCTCCCGCCTCGTCCGGGACATCCAGCCGGGAACCCCATCCTTCGCGTGGTGCAAGGGATGGGATTTCCCCTGTAGCAGAGAAGAAGGACGTATGCCGAACCATCCCTCGTTACAACAAATTGCACGATCCCTCGGATCCAAGATTCGCCAGCTACGCAGAAAGAAAGGTTGGTCGCAGGAGGAGTTTGCCGCGGTATGTGATCTCCACCGCAGCCACATGGGAAAGATTGAAAGAGGCGAGACAAACCTAAGGCTATCGACGCTCTTGGTCATCTCAGAAAACCTGGACGTGAGTGTCGAAGAGCTTCTGACAGCCGCCGAAGCCAGGAGGTAAAACAAGAGCGCGAATCTCGCTGACCTAAATTGGGACAGAGGAGACTGGCCGGGTTACGCAATTTCCTCAAACAAACCAGAGACTGTGGTTCCCAGTTTTTCGGCAATAACCAGAAGCGTTGAGAGAGTGAGATTGCTTTCTCCGCGTTCGATCTGGCCCATGTGACCGCGATGCATTCCACATTGATGAGCAAACATCTCCTGGGCCCATCCTTTAGCTTTGCGGAGTTCCCGGATTCTGAGTCCTAGCGCTTTTTGGATCGGATCCGTTGGCGTGGTTTCTGGAGAGTCCATAAGCAAGTACCGGCCCCGCAAATATCGACGTTTATATGAGGTCTTATTATAAACGGTTTTTCCCGGCTTCTACTTGTGACACCAAATCGAGACTTGAACCCAGAATGGAATTCGCCAAAAACATGGTCTGCAAATGGGAATGAACAATCATCGAGAAACCAGTCGCACCGCGGAGGCGCGGAGAAGATCAGCGGCAAAGCTTCAACCGCAGAAAACGCAGAGACCGCAGAGAAGAATGGGGTTCTAACGACACGGATCAACGCCGATTTAATTGCAGGGCAAAGGAAAGGATCGAGTGTTGATCGCACGCAACTGCTTCGCGCTCTTAGCGGTCTTCACGGTGAATGGATTTCATTTTTCTCCGTGTCTCAGTGCCTACGTGTTGGGTTTTGGTTGTGGCTCTGCTACGCTTTGGCCACCGTGGTGATTTTGATTTTTTGTGCCAGGCACGGCCGACAAGACAGGCTTTTCGCCTTTGTTGCGCCCGGCCAATGGTTCGGGATTTATGGGTGTTTTCGCGCATTTTTCATAGCCGCTAATCGTTCTCAAAGAGCATCATAATTGTGAAGACTCCAAAGGAAGCCGAAACGCTGAGTTGAATTTTCGCCGAAATTGGAGAATAGTGATCTAAGCAGATGCAGGGGTCCCCAAATGCAGAGCATCACAGCCCGTCTTTTTGGTTTGGTCCTTCTGACTGGTGCCGGTGCGCTTGCGCAGCAACCAGTCACACTCTCCCCGGCCCAAACGTCTGTTCAACAAGCTCCGCCAACAGATCCGCAGCTCGTGCAGGAACTGGAAAAACGGCAACACATAAGCGACTCGACTCGCTTCCAGCTCATTCAGAGCCTCAATGCCGAGTTTGTCCGCATTCGCAAGATTTTGCCGGTGGGCGACAAGTCGACGATCCTGTCTGTTGAAGGAGAGCTCAAGCCTTCCGACGCGCGGCTGCATCAACTCGCCATGGCTTACGGCGCCGCGTGCCACGTCGGAGACCGGGTGAAAATAACCAACATGGCTTTTAAGGATAAGGCTGTTTACCTCGAGATTAACGGTGGGCCGAAGAAGAAGAGCAAGTGGTACGACCACATCAGTGTCGGCATGGGAGGTGGCGGAGGCATGGTCGGCACTCCTGACCCCAACCAGGCCCAGCCCACAGGCGCAGCCATTACTCTTGAATTCAAAAACCACGTCCCTGAGATGACCATTGGGGAGCTTAAGCAACTGCTGAATCCTGTTTTTGATTTTTCGGTGAAGTCGGCCGCCGAAGTTTATCTGGAAACCCTGCCTCCCAAGGTTAAAGAGGCCATCACCAAGCACGAAGTTCTGGTGGGCATGAACCGCGACATGGTCATTATGGCCGTGGAGCGTCCCAGCCAAAAAGTGCGCGAAAAAGACGACAAGGGCGAGGATTGCGAAGAGTGGATCTACGGTACGCCGCCCAAAGACGTGCTCTTTGTTCGCTTCAAGGGTGATGAAGTGAGCCAGGTAAAAACCATGAAGGTGGCTGGCGAGACAGTTGTGAAGACTGAAAAAGAAGTGGATGTAAAAGACGGCGTTGCATCCCTGGTTGCCGACTCATCGAACCCCAATGCGAATGGCAATGCAACCGCAGCCGGCCCGGCAAATAGCGATGAAAACAAAGCCGGCCAGCAACAGGCCGCCGAGCAGCAGCCAACTCACAAGCCGACTCTGAAACGCGAAGGAGAAGAACCTGATCCGGCGGTAGCAACCGCACCTTCGGCAACCACGATTCCCGCCACATCCCAACGAAAACCGGAACCCGAGTGGGGAAGCTCCGGGCAGCAGCCACCACCACAAAATCAGCAGAAACCCCCGAAAGAATAGCGGTTGTCACCAGCGATTTGTTACTGCTGTAACGTTGCGCTTATTCCATTAAAGGTTAAACTTCGCTCATACAAGAAGAGGGGCCCACTCTTCCAATCATGATTCACTCTGCCCGTTCACAAAAGCAGGCAGTTTGCGATCAAGAACTCTCCAAGAGAAGGTCGTCGCGATGAAAAAAATTGCTTTTTGGATATCCATGTCATGTATGGCGCTCGTCTGCCTGCCTGCTTATGCTGCGGACCACAAGGGCGACATGCAGATTTCCACCAAGTCGCGTGAAGCGCGCGCTTTATTCCAGCAAGGACTAACAAAAATTGAGGCTTTGCACGAGCAGGCCGGGCTGGTGGACTGGCGCAAAGCCGTGCAAGCTGATCCGAAGTTTGCGTTGGCTCACATATTGATCACCTTCTTTACGTTGGATCCCGCCGAACAGCTTGCAGAACGGGAAAAAGCCCTAACGACGCGGCAGTTTGCCAGCCAGGAGGAGAAATACATCATTGATTGGCTCGCCAATGCCAGCCAGAGCCTCTGGCTGCCCGCCATCCAATCCATGAATGAAGCTCTGCAACGGTATCCTGACGACAAGCATGTTGCCTGGCTGGCCGGGTGGTGGCTGATTCTCAATCAAAAGCAGCCGGCGAGGGCCATTCCATATTTTGAACGAGCCATCCGCATCGATCCCAATTTCGCCGATCCCTGGAATGAAGTCGCTTATTGTTATGCGAAGACCGGAGACTTCGATCGCGCTTTTGACCGCATAAAACGCTATACGGAACTGCTTCCGAATGAGGCTAATCCGCAGGATACCTTCGCTGAAATCTCGCGGATGTCGGGCCGATATGAAGAGGCGCTCAAGCACTATCACCTTTCGTTGAAGATCGATCCTACCTTCCACGAATCCCAACTTGGATTGGGAGATACATACGCATTGATGGGCGACCAGGCGAAAGCCCGGGAAGAGTATGCCGTTGCCATCCAGGAAGGCACCAGGATTCAGGCCATCCTCTGGGCAATGCAATCGGCTGCTACCTACGTTCGCGAAGGCAATCTGAGCGGCGCCGACGAGGCTTTCGAGGCGGTTGCCGGGCAAGCCCATACAGAGGATTTCGGCAACATTGAAGCCGAAGCCTTCCGCAGTATGGCTCTTTATCAAAAGGATGACTCAAAAGCTCTGCAACTGCTCGACAAAGGCGAGGCCATTCTGCGCGAAAAACATAAAGTGCCTCAAGGCGTGCTCGACGAAGAGATGGCGGCCATTCTGCGAACCCGTGTTGAACGGTCAATCCAGAATGGAAACACAGAGCTGGCTAAAACCAGCCTGAAGGTGCTCGAAGCAATGGCCCAAGCCAATTCCGATGGCGTCGTGCAATCGCATTACAGCGGCGCTGCCGGAGCGGTACTTGTAGAGGAAGGCAAATACGAGGATGCAATCGTTCAACTGGAAGAAGACGCGGATAATCCATTTTCCATGCGCCTGCTCTTCCAGGCTTATCAAAAGACCGGCAACAAGGTAGCGATGGAGCAGATTGCTCAGAAGCTGTCTAAATATAACGAACCGCTGATCGAGCAGGCCATCGTGGTTCTTCCATTTCGCAAGAGCCGTGCCGCCAATGCCGAGGCAGGACCACGGCATCGGGAATGGGCCATGGAATGGTAGCCCAACGGGCTGATCGGCTCTGCAAGGAGAAAATTTCTGCAATGTTCCGAAACTCTTCTCGAGGCGCAGCTATATTTTTCGTGTTGTTTTTTCTGACATTGCTGTCCGCGGCGGAACCCACCACGGAAATGCAGGTCACCACGCGTTCAGCCAAAGCCCGGGCTTTGTTTGCCGAAGGCATGGCCAAGATGGAGACGTTGCACTGGGACGCGGCCTTGCAGTCCTGGCGCAAGGCCGCTCAGTCAGACCCGCAGTTTGCCTTGGCCCACATATTTCTTACCATGCTCTCCCGCGATCCCCTGGAGCAGTTTGCAGAGCGCGAGAAAGCGTTTGCCTCGGCGCAGGGCATCAGCCGCGAGGAGCAACTGATCGTAGATTGGATTGGCAAGGCCAGCCAGGGACAATGGATTCCGGCCATCCAGGATATGAACCAGGCGGCTGCGGAGTTTCCTCAAGACAAGCGGCTGGCATGGCTTACCGGATTGTGGCTGGAAGGCCAGAGGCAGTCGTCGCGTGCCATCCCATTTTTTGAGCACGCCATCCAGCTCGATCCTAAGTTTGCCGACCCCTGGAACCAGGTTGCTTATTGTTACGCCCGCACCGGAAACTTCGACAAAGCATTTGCCAACATGAAGATCTATGCTGAACTTCTGCCGAATGAGTCCAACCCAAAAGATTCATTGGCGGAAATCTCCCGGATGGCTGGCCGGTTCGAGGAGGCCCTTACCCATTACCGCGCGTCGTTAAAAAATGATCCAACTTTCATCGAGTCGCAGCTCGGCCTGGGCGACACCTACGCGCTGATGGGCGACGAAGCTCAGGCTCGCACCGAGTATGCCATCGCCATCCGCAAAGCGCCCAACAAAGCGCAAGCCACGCAGTGGGCCCTTCAGTCTGCTGCGACCTATGTTCGTGAAGGCAATTTCGCCGCGGCCGATTTGGCTTTCCGCGCCGTTGCCCAATTGGCGCATGAGCGCGACTTGGGAGGCGTAGAAGCCGAAGCCTATCGCATGATGTCGATGTATCAGAAGGACCATGATGTAGCCATGGAACTTCTCAAGAAGGCTGATGGCGCCATAAGCGAAAAACACCAGATGCCAAAGGCTGTTTACGAGCAGGAACTGGCCTTGATCATGCGCGATTGGGTCGCCCGCCAGGTGCAAAAGAATGCGTTGGCGGATGCTGCCGGAATTTTGAAACAAATGGAGGAGCTCGTTCAATACAACTCCGGCGGAAAGATTGAATCTGTTTATCACGGAGCGGCGGGGCTGTTGCTCGTAGCCCAGGGTAAATATCGGGAAGCTATTGCTCACCTCGAAGAAGATGGGCAAAGCCCGCTTTCCCTCAAGCAGTTGATCGCAGCATATGAGAAAACCGGCGACAAGGAACAGTCTGGCCGGCTGGCACAGAAGCTGGCGGCATTCTACGAGCCAACCATGGAACAAGCGATCGTGGTCCCCGAGTTTCGCAAAAACATGGTGGCCCGGCAATAAGTTCTCATGGGCTTTAGACAACTTCTTGACAGATAATGGGTTGTGAATCCCCGGAGGAGTTTGTCCCACGTGCCATCGTTCCTGCGATCACCATTCTGTGCCGGCCAATTCCAGCGTTGTGCCTTAGTAGTTGGCCATCCAGGGCATGAACTCAAAGTGTTCGGCTGGATCTCCGAATACACGCCCCGCGTTTATGTGATTACGGATGGCTCGGGCCGAAGCGCGACTTCCAGAATATCGTCCACGGCTGCCCTGCTGGCCAGCGTCGGTGCGCCTCGTGGCGAGATTTTTGGCGCCATGTCCGACGCGGAGATTTATCGAGCGATTCTTCAACAGGATACCCCTCGCTTTCTCACGCTCGTAGATGAATTGGCCAGTTCGTTTCTGCGATACGGCATCGACTGTGTCGCAGGCGACGGCGAAGAAGGATTCAATCCCACCCACGATCTTTGCCGTGTTGTTATGAATGCCGCTATCCTTCTAGCGCAGCGAACCAGTGGCAAGAAGATCACAAATCTTGAATTCTCGCTGACCGAGTGGGAGCAGGCGTGTCGTGAGCCCCAGCATGACGAGCGCTGCCTGCATTGGACTTTGGATGACCGGCAGTTATCCAAAAAAATTGCTGCGGCGCGACAATATATTGAACTCAAGGACGACGTCAACCGGGCCATAGCTCAGCGCGGAGAAGAATATTTCCGCAACGAGTGTCTGCGGCCGGTTCTCGATCCAACTCCCCATCTTGACACTTCAAAAAAACCATTTTATGAAACGTGGGGAGAGCGCCAGGTTCTGAAAGGCGAGTATCAATCGGTGATCCGGCTTGAACAACATATCCTGCCGCTGGCGAATGCGATCTTTGACCACGCGATGCAAGCAAGCAAATTACTGGCCGGCGCGAGGCACGAGTGAAGATCCTCATCACCAATGCCGATCTCGACATCTATGCTGGAACACAGGTGGTCGTCCGGGACCTAGCGCTTGAATTGCGCCGCCAGGGTCATGAACCCATGGCCTACTCGCCCCGTCTCGGCGAGGTGGCGGCTGAACTCAGAAGTCGCGGAATCGAAGTCACGAATAGCCTGGATCACCTGAGTTGCGTGCCTGATGTGATTCACGGCCACCATCATAGGCTGGTCATCGAGGCCTTACTCCGCTTCCCCGCTGTGCCGGCTGTGTTCGCGTGCCATGCGGCGCGCGGATTTACAGAAGCGCCCGTGTATTTTCCGCGCATCCTGAGGTATGTAGGGGTCGATGACCGCTGCCGCAAGCGCCTGGAAAGCGTTCCTGAAATTCCCAGGCAGCGGATTGAGGTGATTCTCAACGCCGTTGATATCGAGCGATTTCGCCCACGAACTCCTCTGTCGAACAAGCCGAAACGCGCTGCCATCTTCAGCAATAATGCCAGCCGGTTCACCCATCTTCCGGCCATCCGCAAACTTTGCCGGGAGATGAGGATCGAGCTGGAAATTCTGGGCCGGCAAAGTGGTAGGGCTTTCCCCAATCCTGAAGATTTTCTTCCACGGTACGATCTCGTCTTTGCCAAAGCGCGGTGTGCGCTTGAAGCTATGGCCGTGGGCTGTGCCGTTGTGCTCTGCGACGTAGCCGGAGCCGGCCCTCTGGTGACTACGCAAAACTTCGATAGGTTGCGTCCAATGAATTTTGGGGCTGGGGTCTTGGTGAATCCGGTTAAGGTCAAACACCTTCGGGCGGAAGTCGAGCGCTATGATGCGGCCGATGCTGCTGCAGTGAACCAAAGAGTTCGCAGTGAAGCCGGCATCAACGAGGCAGCCCAGCGATGGATCAGCCTTTACGCCACGGTTTTACAAGAGTCTCGTCTGGCTAAATTTGATCCCGGCGAAGACATCGCGGCTGCATCCGCATATTTCAGGAAATGGGGCAACGAGAAAAAGATAGACTGGGCAAAAGCGCAGTTTCGTAGATTGCGATCGATTCCGTTCATAGGCCCTGAACTGCACCACCTCGGCCGCCGCATCGCTCGCGAGTGGACGAAGAACCCTGAACTGTAGAGATGCCCGATCTCCAGCA
>DASZFU010000048.1:0-45427 GCA_035939495.1 Candidatus Angelobacter sp.
CTTGACGAAATACTCAGTGGGAAATTCCATACGCCCGATGCGCTGGTTCATCCCTCGACGAAGCAACAGGAACTCCAGCCATGCTGATATTCCGGCGGAAGCCGTAAGACCTGCTACTCCCCATTTAGCATCGATCCCTAAAAATTTCGGCAATGGCAATGCGCAGAGATAGCCCAAGATCGTCGTGAGCGCCACCCGCAAAATGGCGAAACGCAAAGGAGTGCGGGTATCGCGAAGGGCGTAATAGGCTGATGAATAGAGGCGGCCAACGGTCATGGCGACCAGGCCCACGGCAGCCCCGGCAAGCACGCCCCAAACATATTGGGCGTCAGCGCGATTGAATCTTCCTGTTTGGTAGATGGCGGCGGCGATCACATCTCCCAACGCCACAAAGGCAACCGCCGAAGGCACAACAAAAAATCCTATGCGCCGGGTGCTGGCTGAGATTCGTCCGCGCAGCGTTTCTGCGACCTGCTGCTCTGTGCCCAGAGCACTGGACATGGCTGGCAGCTCGGCCGCTGAAACCGACATTCCAAACAGGCTCACAGGCAACAGATAAATCGTTTGCGCATAGGTCAGCGCCGAGACCGCAGTTGTGGGAAGATAACTGGCCAGGATCGAATCTACAGTGGCGCTCAGTTGGACGACGCCGCGGCTCACAAATACCGGCGTGAAGTTGCGCAAGACGATCCGCACGTTGTTGTCCAGCGTCTTGAAAAATATGCGGATCGAAGGCGCAAGCCTGAGCACAACTGGGACCTGAATGAGGAATTGCAAGGCGCTGCCCACCACCAGGCCATAAGCCCCATCAACTGCTAAGTGGGTCAAGTCGGAGCGACGCCCGAAGATGATAAGCACAACCACAAATGCCGCATTCCATACCACCGGCGATGCATACGAAAGAAAAAATTTGCCATGACTGTTCAGGATGCCCAGGCACCATGCCGAGAGCACCAGCAACCCGACTCCGGGAAAGACAATGCGTACCAGTTGGATCGTCAACCTGCGGGTCTCGCCTTTGAATCCCGGTGCGATCACGTCGATGAAATAAGGTGTTGCTACTACACCCAACAACACCAGCGCCGCAGTTAACAGCGCCAGAATAGAGAAGATCGCGCCGGCGACCCGGCCTGCTTCTTCTCGCTCGCCCTGCGCCACCAGCTTGGCGTAGACCGGGATGAACGAGGCCGAGAGCACGCCTTCTCCGAAAAGGTTTTGCAGAAAGTTAGGAATGCGCATGGCCTGGCGAAAGGCGTCGGTGATCGCAGAATTGCCGAAGAAATGAGCAAAAATTCGTTCTCTGACCAGCCCGGAAATCTTGCTCGCAAATATTCCAGCCGCCACCAGGAAGGCCGAATAGCCAACACCTCGCTGTGGCGTCTTTGGCGTTTGTGATTGACCTGCTTCTTCAGGTGGATTCATTAGAAGGGAACCATTAACACCGCCGATTTGCTTTGGTCAGGGTAAACTACGAGAGCTAAGGGAGCAAAGGTGCAGAATCAACATCTGTTTACCACTGATCTGAAAACTTAACAGATGATAGTGATTCGTGTTCCTTCATGTGTATTCGTGGCTGAATGGATTTCCAACACGAACCATGCCCGCTATGTTGCCTCCCTTCAGCCCAAAAAGCGAGCGGGCTGAATGCTGAATGCTGAGTGCTATCACATGCCATTTCGCTACATCCTGTTCAATAAGCCTTATGGCGTAGTGAGCCAGTTTTCGGGCGGGGCAAACACACTTAAAAACTTCATACCGATGAAAGATGTTTATCCGGTGGGCCGGCTCGATCACGACAGCGAAGGTCTGCTCCTGTTGACCGATGATGGTGACTTGCAGCATCGATTGAGTGATCCGAAGTTTGGCCACCCGCGCACCTATTGGGCTCAAGTCGAGCGGGTTCCAGATGAGACGGCATTAGGTCAGCTTGCCACAGGTGTAACGATCCAAGGGAACCGCACGCGCCCGGCCAAGGTTCGATTACTTCCGCAGGAACCCGATTTGCCGCCACGTAACCCGCCGATTCGTTATCGCAAGAATGTAACCACGGCATGGATTGAATTGATTCTGACCGAAGGTCGCAACCGGCAAGTGCGCAGAATGACCGCCGCTGTTGGCCATCCTACGCTGCGATTAGTGCGAATCGCCATTGGTGATTTGCGATTGGAAGGACTGCAACCGGGGCGGTGGAGGGAGCTGACGCAGGAAGAGCAAAGGGTTTTGGCGAAAGCCCAGCGCACAATGTCGCTGCACATGTAAGGTTCTCAGCAAATTGTATGGATATCCATACAAACCGCCACCCCCTGTCATTCTGAGGCCGTTCTGTGGCCGAAGAATCCCTACGTCTGCCCGTACACTATGGGGAAAAACTGACAGGGGTGCAGGCGGAACCAAGCTTCTCTTGGTTCCCCCTTGCATTCTTGGCGGCTTCTGGTTGACGCGTGTTACTTGCGTCGGCTGCCCCCAGTATCGGAGTCGTAAGGCATCTGCAGCATCATGCCGGTCTTGTCCCCTACTACCATCCGCGGGACATCGCCGTTCCATTTCTCGATGCGTGCCCGTTCGTTTTCCAACCGCTTTAGCTCCAGCAACTGTGGCGTTATGGACGCCTGCCGCAAACGGTTGGATTCAGCTTCGCCGCGCGCACGCTCGATGGCCGATTTCGCTTCGCCCTCGGCTTGCGCCACGTACTTTGCCATCTCTGCCTGGGTTACAGCCAGTTGATTGCGGGCGCGCTCGGCCTCGGTGATGGCTTGCGTCTTCTGCGTAATGGCCTGTTCAATGGCCGGCGTAAAACGCGGCTTGCCGATAAAGCCAAACTGCTGAATGCCAACTCCCACAGGCAGCACCTGCTCCTGAATGTGAGCGCGCGTCTCTTTCAAGAACTTGGCTTTGTTTTCGCCATAGATGTCCTCCAGCGTATACGTGGAAGCAACTTCGTTGAGAGAGTTGCGCACGATGTCTTTGAGAATGCCGTGTGTGAATTTCTCCAGGTCGTTGACTCGGTATTTCACGTAAAAATCCGGCACTTTCACGGCGTCTATGGCATAGCTGAGCGAGACATCGGCACGCACCTCCTGGCCTTCCTTGGAGTTGAATACCAACTCTTCGTTAATCGGATGTCCTTCCTCCAGTGCTTGCGTCCACTTCACGGTCTGCACGTAAGTCGGGAATTCTATAATCTGCGTCTTCAGCGGACTGTAGAAAACCCAGCCGGTGCGAACCGGGATCTCAGACGGTCCTCTCTGGCTGCCGGCGAGATTGATCTCAACGCCGACATGTCCGGCGCCGATGCGAGTTACGCTCATCATGCTAAAAAGAATGATCACCACTACAACTGCTGCTGCCAGATAGGCGATCACGCGCAGCGGAGACCTATGTCCTCGACCGCCGTCTCCATCAATAATTGTTGTTCTCATGTTATGTTCTCCTCCCCTTGCCCGCAGTCCAGATCTTTGTCAGAGCTGCTGGTACCGCCAAAAACATTACGCTGAACACCCCCAGCAGGCCCGCATACAACATCAGGTCGCTAGGTTGGTTCATCCAGTGCATAAAGTGGTCCAGCAAGAAAAGCGCGGCCACTAGCACAAACACGGTGCAAGCAATCCGCCAAGTCAAAATCATTCCGGCAGAACTCCTTTTCCTACACTTATACGGATGAAGCGGTGAGATAAAAATACAGTGAATATAAGTGGAATAGAATCACAATGTTGTGGCCTCGAAGACGCCGCTCCTCAGGTAAAGCAATTGGAATCAGGTACTTGTCTGTAAGCTCATGAAGATAAAGGCGTAAATCACTCCTCTGCCTTTTTCCTGCCGGGTTTTTCGGCGGGATTCTCGTGTACGCGTTCACGAAAGCTTCCTGACATGCCCTTGGCCAGGAAGATAGCTGATTCCCCATATTTATCGCGCAGCTTGTCGGAGGCCGAAAGCGCGTGCTCCCATTTTCTGCGCTTGTCTTCCTCTTCGAGCAGCCCCATTTGTTCCGGCTGGTCTTCAAAGTTTGAACTATGAATACCCAGCAGGCGGATCGCGCGGCCCTGTTCCCAATTGTCGTGAAATAACTTGCGGATAGCTTCAAAGATCTCATTGTCCACTTGGGTGGCGCGGCCGAGAGATTGAGCGCGGGTGATGGTGGTGAAGTCGGAGTAACGGAGCTTTAGCTGGATCGTGCGGGCGAAAAATCCGTGGTCTCGCAGCCTGCGGCCTACCAATTCGGAGAGACGAGCCAACGTAGACTCGAGTTTTTCCAGGTCGCGTGTGTCGCGGCTAAAAGTATGCTCATGGCTGATTGATTTGGCTTGCCAATCGGCCCCTACTTCGTCTTCAAACCAACCGCCTGCGTCTTCACCGCGAGCTTTGCCGGCCAGCGCGGCTCCCCATTTGCCGAACTGGTCCTCCAGGAATGCTTCGTCCACGCGCAACAGATCACCGATCCGGTTGATGCCAAGCTGGTTCAATCGGCCCTTGGTGACCTTGCCGACACCCGGGATCTTGCCTACGTCCAACGGCGACAGAAAACTCTTTTCCTGCCCTGGCAATATGTACAACACGCCGTTGGGCTTGGCTTGATCGGAGCATATCTTGGCCATGAGCCGCGAGCTGCCAATGCCAATCGAGCAGTTCAAGCCGGTCTGTTGTTTCATTTGCTCATGGAGCTTGTGCGCCGATTTCAGTGGAGGACCATGCAGCCTTTCCGTTCCTGTCATGTCTACATATGCTTCGTCAATCGAGGCCATTTCGACTGCCGGAGAGAAGCCTTCCAGCACCTTGCGGGCTTTCTGTGAGGACTGACGATAGAGGTCAGGATGGCCATCGAGAAATATTGCGTGCGGACAAAGCTTGGCTGCGGTGCGCAATGGCATGGCAGAATGGACGCCAAATTTCCGCGCCTCATAGGAGGCCGCTGAAACCACTCCGCGCTCATTTTTTTGTCCGCCCACCACCACCGCCTTGCCCTTGAGCGATGGATTCGACAACTCTTCCACCGAGACAAAGAAAGCATCCATATCAACGTGGAAGATGATTCTGGCAGACTGCACAGTCTGACAATACATGAAGCCGGATGGCGCCGCAAAAGACGCCGAAGGGCGCAAAAAAAACAACGGTAATAGGTCAGTTTGGACCAAACTTTGTGTCAGCACGAATTATGCCCGGGCGGATGTTTGCGAGAACCAGAAACTTCTGCAAGGAGTCTGGTTTGTGTCAGGGCATGCATGCCGCCGCCTCTTCGGAAAATCCATCGTTGATCTGATTTATAACTTTTCTTGGTTCGAACGTCGTGCTGGGTGCATCAAATTGGAGTTAAAAAAGCTGTCTTTTACCGGGAATGTTTGGCGGTTGGGGTTATGCAAGAATGCCTCCCAACTTTAACCAGTGCAATTTTGTGGGGAGGAGCGTACTATTTCATCCCTGAATCCTCTCCCAGGAACTTAATATTATGACCCCGTTAAAATCGGTCTTATCCTTCCGTTCTTCTCCCGTGGTCACGGAAGAGAAGAAGGAAGAAAAGCGGACGGCAGAGAGCCTGCTCAGCCAATTCACATCGGTTCGGCAACAGACGGAAGCTCTTACAGCGCCGCTGAATCCGGAAGACCAAATGGTGCAATCGTGTCCGGAAGCCAGCCCCGCCAAGTGGCACTTGGCCCACACCAGTTGGTTCTTTGAAACCTTTGTGCTCACGCCGTATCTGCAAGGCTATCGTTCCTTGCGCCCCCAGTTTCGGAATCTCTTCAACTCTTATTACAATGTAGTCGGGCCGCAACCGGAAAAAGCGTTGCGTAACACATTTTCCCGGCCCACACTGGCAGAGGTGCAAACCTACCGGCGATACATCGATGATCATGTTCAGAAGTTGCTCAGCGCCAGCGAGCTTCCCGAAGACCAATTGAAAGTTGTGGAACTTGGCCTTCATCACGAGCAACAGCATCAGGAGTTGATCGTTACCGATATCAAACATGCCTTCTGGACCAACCCGCTCCGGCCGGCGTACCAATCTGTTCCAGAAATGGCTGAAGCAACGGAGCCCGTACCGCCGCAAAAGCCGCAGGCTTACGCGGAGGATCTCTACGAAATCGGAAGCGAACCCGGCCGTTTTCAATTTGATAACGAATCGCCTCGCCATAAAGTTCTGGTTTCAGCGTTTCGGTTCGGTACGCGCCTGGTTACTTGCGGGGACTACCTCGCTTTTGTCGAAGATCGTGGCTATAGCCGTCCGGAGTTGTGGTTATCCGACGGCTGGAAAGCCGTGCAAACTCACCACTGGTTTGCTCCGCTCTATTGGGAGAAGATGGGTCGCGAATGGTTTCAGTTCACTTGTTCTGGCGTGCGGAAGCTGGACCAGAGCGAACCTGTATGCCACGTGAGTTATTACGAAGCCGATGCCTTCGCCCGCTGGGCTGGCGCGCGCCTGCCTACCGAATTCGAATGGGAAGTGGCTGCGTCACAACTCGAGGTTGAGGGTAACTTGCTGGAGAGTGGCCGTTTCCATCCCACACCCGCCCGCGGCGCGCAAGAAGATAAGCCCAACCAGGTTTTTGGCGACGCTTGGGAGTGGACTGCGAGCGCTTATTTGCCTTATCACGGTTACAAGCCTTCGGCCGGCGCCCTGGGCGAGTACAACGGAAAATTCATGTGTAACCAGATGGTGTTGCGTGGAGGCTCTTGCCTCACACCCAAATCCCACATTCGAGCCAGCTACCGCAACTTCTTCACGCCGGAAAGCCGCTGGCAATGCACCGGCATCAGGCTGGCTGATGACAGCGTCTAGGAATCCCAGGTTGGCCCTTAGTCCGATCGCAGAAGATGTGTTGCAAGGGCTGAGCGCGAGCCCCAAACGGCTGCCGCCCAAATTGTTTTATGATGAAGCGGGTTCGCATCTGTTTGAGCAGATCACCGAACTTCCCGAGTACTATCTCACCCGGACAGAACGCGCTATCTTTCAGACTTTTGCCAAGGAAATCATCCAGCAGGCCGGCAACAATCTCACGCTGATCGAGTTGGGAGCAGGGAGCGCCAGCAAGACTGCAATTCTGATTCAGGCTATGTGCCAGCGGCAGTTGCAGGTTGATTTCTATCCAGTGGACGTTTCCGCCGCCGCCCTGCAAGGCGCTGTTTCCAGCCTCAACGGCTCTTTTCCCCGTCTGCATGTGCGGCCGATTGTTGCTGATTACTCTCATGGTGTTTCCCAACTGGCATCTTTGAGCGGACGCAAACTGGTATTGCTGATTGGCTCCACCATCGGCAATTTTGAACCGCAAGAAGCCCTTCGGTTCATGCGCTGCATGCGCGAATCGCTGCGCGCAGGCGATGCTTTCCTGCTGGGATTCGACATGGTGAAAAGTTCCCGGCTGCTCCATGCTGCCTACAATGATTCGCAACGGATAACAGCGAGGTTCAATCAAAATGTATTGGTTCGAATCAACTCTGAACTTGGCGGGCGCTTCGCTGTAGACCAGTTTCGTCATGTGGCCTTCTGGAACCGCACAAAGTCGCGCATCGAGATGCACCTTGAGAGCCTGCAGGGGCAAAACGTCTGGATTGAGCAATTGGAAAAGAGCTTCCATTTCATGGAAGGCGAAACAATTCATACGGAAAACAGCTATAAATACTCCGCCAACGACATCAGCAATCTGTTGCGGGAAAGCGGTTTTATGTTTGAGAAGAGTTGGACCGATCCGCAACAGTGGTTTTCCGTAGTTCTGGCAAGAGCGGGGGAGATTCCTAGTTAGTGTAGTGAATCAGTGAATTCTTGCATAAATCAAATCGCTGTCTGATCCTGCAAAGCAATGAAAATAGTTGAGAAATCCAGAACAGGTCAGCATTTGAATTAAGCAAAGCATCTCTGTTTCAGGACACTAATTTCCAACTTCTATTTGGCTACTGGCTTCTAGCTACTAACCAGACAAGACTTGTAATCTGAAATATCTAAAATTTTTGATTGTGGACCTCTTGCAGAGATAGAATCTGCCTCTACCGGCAGGTTTTAAAAATTACAAATTAGAAATTGGAAATTTCTTTTGTCTCCAACATTCAAATATAGCGAGTCCAACGACCCGATTGCGGAGTTGGTCAAGATCAATCCTGTGCCTTCATTGCTGGTAGAGATGAAGAATCTCGCCGTGGTTGTAGTCAATGATGCAACCTGCAAGATGCTTGGGTATTCTGAAGAGGAGCTATTAGCCAAGTTCGTAGTGGATTTGGTTCCCGCCGAGGACGCAAGCGCAGTCCACCATGCTGCAGAAGAGCCTGCGCCCGAAGGAGAAACGCTCTGGCGCTGCCTTAGAAAAGACGGCAAAGTGCTTTTCCTCAAACTGAAATACCGGGAGACAATCTATCGCGGTCAATCCGCCCGATTTATCGTGGTAACCGAGACCAGCGCCAAACCGTTTAAAAACTAAGGTCGTCAGGCTGTATTACTCATTGGACGAGGAGCTAGCACGGTCGGCAATCAATTCTATCGCTCCAACTCCTTTATCGATGGTCAAGTGCAAGGTCACGGGCGACTTTCCATAAGCACTATTGACATAGTAGTCGTCCCGCTTCTCAAGGCCCGATGTGGTCACCGCCCCGATGCCGCTCGTGGCATGGACCCTCACGCCTACGTTGCTTGGCAGGTGGATGGTCGCCTGTCCAACACCGCCCTGGATCGTTGCATCCAGGTCCTTCTTCCAATCACCTCGGAGATCCACGTTGACTTGTCCGGCCCCCATGTGGAGTTCCAGGCCCGTAAGGGCGAGGCCGCCCAATTGAAACTCACCCTGGCCCGCACCTACATTGACCCTTAGATCCGTTGGAAGGTCTTTATTCAGGTGCAGCGTCCAGTCATTTCCGCCGGAGCGCAGGAAATGCGTATGGGAGCCCTCTTGGGTGATCGAGACGTCACCCTGGCTGCCGTGCACCTCATGGGAGATCGTGGGTTTGCCTTCATGCTGATAATAGTCAAACGTGGCTTCAACTGCTTTGGCTGCTCCGCCGGAGAGATCGAGGTGGCCGGCGGGCATGTCGACCTGGATTTTGGCGGATTCGGCCCCCGGAAGCTCAATCGATTCAACATCGTGAAGGTGCTGTCCTGAAGACCATCCCACGTGTCCGCGGCCTGCTGTGAACGCAATACCAAAGAGGGCGACCAATAAGATGATGGCAACCTCGCCTCCGCCCAGCCATCTTCGGTTCGCGGCATCCGGGTTGGAACGTCTCTGGTAATAATCCCAGAGTTTGCCTAAGCCGATAAATATGAGAAGCAGCGGCCAATAACGCGCCAGAATCCACCAGGCATCCAACCCTGGCCGCAAGTTGCCAATCAGAAACAGCACGCCCAGCCCGATCAGTAAAATTGCTCCCACCATGGAGCCGCGACGATATTCAGACATGTGTTTACCTCCTCAGCAAGGCGAGCACCCAATGCTATCAGTAAGTACGATGCCCCAGGACAATTAGTTCCCAGAACAAATGATCCTTCTCTGCGCCCTCTGCTACCTCTGCATTGCTAACCTTGAAAATTCTGTTCTCCCGCGAAGAATTTCTTTGCTTTTTTCCTTCGTGTCCTTGGTTTTCTCTTCGTACTACGAGGTGCTTTGAAATCGTGCTTTTTCTCGCAAAATCTAGATCGGACTTAACTATCCAAATCCCTCTCTGCGGTTTCTGCGTACTCTGCGGTTGACTGGCTTTTGATTTTCTCCGTGTCTTCGTGTCTCCGTGGTGGGTTTTGTTTTGGTTGTTGGTTTTCCTTTGCGGTGAACCGGTTTTTGGTTGTGGCTCCGCTACGTTGTGCCTCCGTGGTGCTTTTTGCTTTTGTTTGTGGCCCCGGCTACGCTGTAGTGAGTTCTGCTGTCCAGGAGTGCCCCTAGCCATAGAACTACTATTAATACTTCGATCCATGCCACAGTAATATCTCTAATTTAGAAATATATTTCCTTTTATATCAATAACTTATGCATTATTTCTCGATATTTTCTCCCTAAGTTTATTTTCTTCTTGACGATTCACTCCCGCAACCCTTAAAACCTACTCAGGTAAGCTTTTCTTGGATCATCCTATGAGTCATCAACAATTAGTTCCACATCTCGCTATTCCACCGCAGATAGCCTCATTGCCTCACCTTCTCCCGGTTGAGGAAACTCATGCAACAGCGTCCCCGGAACAAATGCTGGGAAGGCTCGCCAGCTTCTTCCAGCAGTACCTGCGGTCCCCTTCACCACCCTCGGTGGTTGAGGTCTTCTATCCCAAAGCCTTTGCTGGTATGGCCATACTTCCGCCGTCCGTTGACGATCGCTCTATCCCCATGGTCCTGGAAGCCCCCAAGCCTCATGCCGGCCTTGCGCGTTTCTTGGGGTCCCCCGTCCTTCGCCGCTCTTTGCGTAGGGTGAGGAAGGGGAAGGGTGGGCAAAGGGTGGGACGAAAGGTAACAGCGGTAACAACCGGTAACAGAAATCGCCAGTATTCATGCGGGTTGTAACTGGTGTAACCGCTGTAACCGGTATTTTTTTGCACACAAACAATTTCCGGCTCAGATAAGAGCCACTCACGCAGCTACCCAAATCCCTCTCTGCGGTTTCTGCACTGCTAACAATCAAATTCGTGCCAAGGCGCGAAGAATTTCATCAAGCCGCCTTTCAGATCAGTAGCGTCTGTGGAGATCAGTGGTAAGCAAGTATTTGATCCGCGTTAATCCGCGGTAAAAAATGGGCTTGGTTGTGGCCCCCGCTACGCTGTGTATTCTGCGGTTGACGTTGCCTATTGATTTTCTCAGTGTCTCCGTGCCTCCGTGATGAGTTTTGTTTTTGTTTTGGTTGTTGGTTTTCCTTTGCGGCCTTCGCGCCCTTTGCGGTGAACCGGTAAATCCGCGGCCGGCTTTTGAAGCTTTCCTGCGACGTGACCTCTGTGTGCTCCTTGAGTGTCCCTCCGTCACTCGTTCCTGAATAGAATCTCTTTTATACTGTTAGCATGGCACGCGGCTGGGAAAGCAAATCGGTCGAGTCACAAATAGAGTCCGCCCAGGCACAACCCCATGCAGGCAACGACCCGCCAACCGATCAACAGAAGATGGCGCGCCGGGAACGCGACGGCCTATTGTTGGCGCGAAGCCGGGTCATGCAACAACTGGAATCATCCACGAACGAGGTCTACCGGCAGTCTCTACAACAGGCCCTGAGCGAATTAGACGAGAAAATTGCGAACCTTTCTTAGCTGACCAACGCTATAGGCCGGATCGGCGATCCGGTTCCTCCTTTGATTTTCAACGGCGCAGCAACAAACACAAATTCGTAAACTCGTTCCGCCGCAAGCTGCTCGAGATTAAGACATTCGATCGAATGCTTTTGCATTCCTCCGGCGAGCGACTGAACAGCACTGACCTCGTGGCCGCCATGCAACTTGCCATTGCAAGAGAAGTGGCAGAGCGCATCGATGTGCGTGCCCACGTGTGACCCCAACGCTAAAGCATCGGAAGCCGAACTGCCGCCTCCCGGTATCAGGTAATCTCCGTGCTTCTTGGTCAGGCTATAGAGAAACGGCGGGTGCGATGGATGGTGCGGCATCCCCACAAAATACGATTGGGCCAGGTCATAAACCTTGGCAGCCTTCAGCAATTGCAAGAGAGCATTCATGGCTGAAAGATTATAGGGCCTCAGTATTGCAAGCGCCTTGAGAACATTCCCAGGTCTTACTTTTGTCACGTTTCCATTGTCCTCAGCCATGACTAAGATGGCTGCATGGCTTCATCCCAGGTAACAGTTGACCAACGGATCAGCAGTCGTGTGCAGTTTATCGAGTACTTTGGCAAGAAAGTTTTGTTTATCAACTACGCCCATTGTGACGCGGCCATGATGAAAGAAGTGGCGGGGGAAGGACACCGGGTCCTATCGCAAGAGCCGTCTAACTCGGTGCTTACGCTCAATGATGTAACCGGAGCGAGCTTCGACCAGGAGTCCGTGGCAGCCCTCAAATCGATGGTGGCTGCCAATGCGCCGTATGTGAAGCGTGGTGCGGTAATCGGGATCAGTGGTTTACAAAGCCTGATTTATGAGGCTGTGCAGGCCTTTTCGAGGCGCAAGCTACCTCAATTCTCAACACGCGAGCAGGCGCTTGCATGGCTGGTAAAAGACTAGGCTCAGCTTCAAATCTCAAGTTGCATCCTCCCTAAGTTTTTTAAATGCAACCTTGCCGCCAGCTTGCTAAGATGCCCCTGTATGGTTTTGTCGCCACCTCCATCGGACAACGAACACACCGGCAAAACGTCTGCAACCGGCCGGGTGAAATTTATCGAACATCGAGGCAAGCAAATATTGTTTGTCGATTATGTCAACTGCGATGCGACGACCTTGAAAGAGTTGATCATCGAAGGGCATCGAGTTCTTGCGAAGATGCCTCCGAAATCGGCGCTTACGTTGAATGATGTGACTGGTACCTATTTTGACCAGGAGTCGGTCCGGTTGCTCAAAGAGACGGTCGTGGCCAATGATCCTTATGTGAAACGAGGGGCTGTAATAGGCATTTCAGGCTTACAGAGCTTGATCTATAGCGCCGTGCAGGCTTTTTCCCGCCGCAAGATTCCAACTTTTTCCACCAAAGAGGAAGCCCTCGATTGGCTGGTGAAAGATTGATGGTTCGTAAAATCGGTCTTTTCACGGCAACGGCAGCACAATTTTGTTGCCGTGGAGATTGTATTCAAGCTCGTGCGTAACCGCCTTCTTATCTTTCGGCTTATCTTTTTTCTGAGGCAGAGCGAAGTAAAGATAACCAGCCACAGGAGTTGCTACTTCACCTTCCGGCAATCCTTTTTCGTTGAGTTCCAACTCCATGGTATTGCGGTCAACATCGGTAGAGCCAGGCTGAGGGCGGGAACCGCCGACACCCACGCCTACGCCTGTGGACGTGTAAACGCCACCCGCCCGCCGCTGGCCGGTAACCGGATCGTAGTAACCGCCCGAGTCATAACCAACGCCAACGTTCGGGGAGATGGTAACGTCACGGTCTTGGGATGTAGCTTTTTTTTGCAGCTTGGCGGCCAGCACCTTGGCCTCGGAAGGCCGGGCGGCAATATCGCTACCCGCAACGCGCAGGACAAAGTCTTTGAGTGCGACGCTGACCGTCGAGTCTTTTGGAGGATAGAGCGCAACTTCCACAACGATGCAGCATTTGTTTACATCGGAGGCAAAAGCATTATGGACCTGGTCGGGGGTAAGAAGGGTAACACCAACTCCCACTCCGCTCTGCTCGGAGTGTGCAGGATAGCGGTCGGCGGTCGCGCGGGGTACGGTTCCCTTGGGGGACTGCCCCGAGAGCGAGATCACACAGATTAATGCAAGGGCGATAAATGTTTTAACCTTCATGATTTTCCTCCGCTTGGATTTAGCTCGTCATACGTATTAAAACGTCATCGGCACTTCGCATGTTCGAACTTCTGCTCCCGACTTCCTGGGTGTTAATTCTTGACAGAGATCTTGAGCGATTTTCCACTCAGCACGTAGATGCGTTGATGGAATGTGCCGGAGCCTGAGCCAGAGTTGGAAACCGATAAGTCATAAGCTCCGGGTTCAAGCCACATGCTCTTCAATTTGCCGGCGACTCCGGCATAACCTCCATTCAGGTACACCTCGGCAGTCTTGGATGCGCCCGACAGCTTCACCTCTCCCTTGCCATTGCTGTAGGAAAACCCTCCATAGTAGCCAGGAGAGTAAAAGGGCGAGTAGAAGAACGGATCATAAAAGAATGGCGAGTATCCAAAGCTATAGGGATAGAAGCCGAACAGGAATGGATTGTAGAAGAACGGCCCTGAAAACCTCGTATATCCGGCGCCTACGCTAATCGTTCCCAGCCGCACATGGAAGCGGCGATGGTGCTCATCGCTCTGCGAATCGGATTTGGAGTTGTTTGCAGAAAGCGAGTTTTGGGCATTGGGGGAGGGGGATTTCTCCTGACTCTGGGTGTCGCCCGCCTGGGTTTGATTGCTCGCCGGCTGCGGAGGATTCGACTGCCCATAAGCGCAATTGACAAGAGAAATGCCGACCAATACGGCCACAATCCTTAGCAACTTCATTCCAGACCACCTCCGCCGCGAAAAAATGATGACTCCCTGAAGGATGAAGCAATTTCGATGCCATCATCTAAAGGCGTTCTCCCATATTTTTCAACGTGTTTCGAGGCTGAAGCCGCCTTTGCCATCTTAGATATTGGTGCTTTTCGGCCAATCCAACGGCTCATTTCAGCCAGTGGAATCTCAATTTTTCACCGCAAAGTACGCCAAGTATCCAAAGGAAAGCAAAATACTCTACCGCAGAGAACGCAGAAGCTGCAGCAGAGACCGCAGAGAAGAATGGGGTTCTAGCTAATCTAGAATGTTGCGAGAAAAAATACGATTTTCAAAGCACCTCGTAGTACAAAGAACGTGAAGGGTGGGGGACACCCGTCTATTTCTGCTTGGCGAGATGATGGTCCATCGATACACCGTCGATACACTAGAATGCTGTTTCTTATTATGCGTAGCCTCTTAATCGCGAATCGTGGAGAGATCGCCATCCGCATCATGCGTGCTGCGGCAGAGCTTGGTATCCACACGGTTGCCGTGTTTTCCGAAGACGATACGCAATCGCTTCACACGCGCCGGGCCAACCAGTCCCGTCCTTTACGCGGACGGGGCGCTGCTGCTTATCTCGATGGACGGCAGATCATCAACGCAGCAAAAGAAGCCGGTTGTGATGCCATCCATCCCGGCTATGGCTTTCTGAGTGAAAACGCCGATTTTGCCCGGCAGTGTGCCGATGCCGACATTACCTTTGTCGGACCTCAACCTGAAGTGCTTTCGCTCCTGGGGGACAAGTTGGAAGCGCGCGCTCTGGCTGTGCGTTGCGGGGTGCCGGTCCTGCCGGGGAAAGCCGTTAGCTCTGTGGAGCAGGCCAGCGAATTCCTGCGGTCATTGGGTTCCGGGGCCGCGATCATGATCAAGGCCGTCGCCGGTGGCGGCGGACGCGCGATGCGCCTGGTGCGGGATGCAAACAAGGTTGAGGAAGCTTTTCTCCGTTGCCAATCGGAGGCACGTTCTTCCTTCGGCAATGGCGACCTGTATGTCGAGCGCTTCATGCCCGGGACAAGACATATCGAGGTGCAAATTGTCGGCGATCAAGTTGGAAATGTAAACCATCTTTGGGAGCGCGAGTGCAGTCTTCAGAGACAGCGGCAAAAAATCGTGGAGATTGCTCCAGCGCCGAACCTGCCGATGGAGCTGAGAACTTCCTTGACGGCGGCGGCGCTGACGCTGGCGCGCCAGGTTCGATACAGCAGCCTGGGTACATTTGAATTTCTAGTCGAACTCCCTCATGCGTCACCAAAGTTTGTATTCATTGAAGCTAATCCACGATTGCAGGTCGAGCATACGGTGACCGAGGAAGCGCTGGGAATTGACCTAGTCAAAACTCAGTTGCAACTGGCAGCCGGCAGTACGCTTGCCGATCTAAATCTCGACCTGGACCACCAGCAAGTTCAGCAAGCGCGTGGCTTTGCCATCGAGGCGCGGATCAATATGGAATCCATGCAACCAGACGGCGCCGCCAAGCCGTCAGGTGGCACATTGACTGCGTTTGAAGCCCCTTCCGGGCAGGGAGTCCGGGTGGACTCGTTTGCATACACCGGCTATACAACCAATCCGAACTTTGACTCACTGCTGGCCAAGCTGATTGTGTATTCTTCGTCGGGTGAATTCGGCGATGCAGTGAGGAAACTCTATCGCGCACTGTGCGAGTTTCGCATCGAAGGAGTAGCCACCAATCTCCCATTTTTGCAAAACCTCGCGCTGCACCCGGATTTCATAGCGGGAAAAATCCATACGCAATTCGTGGAAGACCATATCCCGGAGCTGATCACCCGGACCTCACATGAGCAATTGTTTTTCTCCCTGGCGGACGCGTCCGCTGCTGACTCTCGGGCTGTGAGCGCCAGAGCAGGCGCAAAAATCGAAGGTTCTGATCCTCTGGCGGTGCTCGCCTACGGTAAGCAAAGCGATAATGGCGGCCGCCGGTCTTCCGCAGCGATGGCGGAGAGCATGATCACGATCAGTGCTCCCATGCAAGGCACCATTATCTCGATTGATGTGAAGGAGGGAGAGCTTGTCCGCAAAGGCCGCCAGGTAGCGGTCATGGAAGCCATGAAGATGGAGCATGTGATCCACGCTCACATCAGCGGCATAGTAAAGAGAGTCGAAGTGATGCAAGGAGACGCGGTATTCGAGGGCCACGCCCTTGCGCTGGTCCAGGAAGCTGATGTCGAGACGGCAACTGCCGATGAGGTTCAGGCTGTCGATCCAGAACACGTGCGGCCCGATCTCAAGGAAGTATTTGAACGCCACGAAATCGGTCGCGATGCTGCGCGGCAGGAAGCCGTGGAGAGGCGCCGCAAGACGGGGCAACGCACTGCGCGAGAAAACATTGCCGATTTATGTGATCCGGGCACCTTTGTGGAATATGGTCCGCTGGTGGTCGCAGCGCAACGAAAGAGGAGAGAGTTGGACGACCTCATCCGTAATACACCTGCTGATGGCCTGGTGGCGGGCATTGGCAGGGTCAACGGAGACCTGTTTGGCGAGTCCAATAGCCGCTGCGTTTTGATGTCGTATGACTACACCGTGCTTGCGGGAACTCAAGGCAAGCAGAATCATCACAAGAAAGACCGGATGTTCGAACTGGCCGAGCAACTTCGTCTTCCGGTGATCTTCTTTACCGAGGGAGGCGGTGGCCGCCCCGGCGATACGGATGGGCTGGGCGTTACCGGCCTGGATTGCCGCGCTTTTGCCTTGTGGGCTGAACTGAGCGGCCTGGTTCCGCTCATCGGCATCAACTCCGGCCGTTGCTTCGCCGGCAATGCCGCGCTGCTGGGTTGCTGTGACATAGTGATTGCCACGCAGGATTCAAACATAGGAATGGGTGGGCCGGCCATGATTGAGGGAGGCGGACTGGGTGTCTTCCGTCCGGAAGAGATTGGCCCTATCGAGGTTCAGAGCGCCAATGGCGTGGTCGATGTGGCTGTCGCGGACGAAGCAGAAGGAACCCAGGTTGCGAAGAAATATCTTTCCTATTTTCAGGGAACGATCAAGAGCTGGGAGTCTGCGGATCAACGATTGCTCCGCGCCGCTATTCCAGAGAATCGTTTGCGCATTTACGACATACGCCCGCTCATCGAAACCCTGGTTGATACTGGTTCCGTTATGGAACTTCGCCGTGGTTTTGGATTGGGCATGGTAACGGCGTTGGCGCGGGTGGAAGGAAGACCTCTGGGCATTATCGCCAATAATCCTTCACACCTGGCGGGCGCTATTGACAGCCCTGGAGCGGACAAGGCGGCCCGCTTCATGCAGCTCTGCGATGCATTTGATCTTCCCATTTTGTTCTTGTGCGATTGTCCTGGAATCATGGTCGGGCCCGAAGTGGAGAAGACTGCATTGGTGCGCCATGCGTCGCGGATGTTTGTAACAGGAGCAAGCCTTACCGTGCCTTTCTTCACGATCATCCTGCGCAAAGGTTATGGACTTGGAGCACAGACAATGGCGGGCGGAGGCTTTAAACGCCCGTTGTTTACCGTGGCTTGGCCGACCGGAGAATTTGGCGGCATGGGGTTGGAGGGCGCGGTCAAGCTGGGTTATCGCAAAGAACTGGCAGCCATCGAAGACCCAGCCGAACGTAGGGCTTTGTTTGAAAAAATGGTCGCCAAAATGTACGAAGTAGGAAAAGCCGTTAGCGTCGCTTCCCATTTTGAAATTGATGATGTAATCGACCCAGCCGAATCGCGGAAATGGATTGTTACTGCTTTGGAGTCGGCTCCGCGGACCGCACCTCGCACCGGGAAGAAACGGCCATGTATTGACTGCTGGTAATAAGATTTAAGCTAAAATGGCAGGGGATGTACCGGTTCTTTTATCGCCTCGCGCATTTGGATTTATATCAAGAGCCACCCGCAGTGCGTTATGGCTTGGCATTGCTCTTTGTGGCTGAGGCGCTGGCGCTTAATTCGTTGCCGCCTGCAGGTACCAAGCTGCCGTTTATCTTCTTCTTTGGGGCCGTGGCGCTGAGCGCGCATTTGTGCGGTTTTGGGCCGGCAGTCATGGCCACGGTGCTCTCCGGTATTTTGGCCAGGTTCTTCTTTATGCCGCCGTATTACTCGCTGATTCCTACAGCCGGCGGCCTGGCGCAGATTTTGCTTTTCATATTGGTTTCGTTGATTATCACGAGCGCCGCATTGCAGACGTCGGTGGCCCAGATCGCTGCTGCGGAAAGCCAAAGCCGGCTGGCAGAAGCGCTCAAGAGCATCACCGAAGGTTTCATCACCATCAGCCCGGACTGGAACATCACCTATGTGAATCCAACAGGCGCGCAGATTTTTGGCCTGACCCCGGAACAGATGACGGGGCGCAACGCCTGGGACATCGCTCCCCGCTTAAAAGACACTTCTGCCTTTGAAAGCTTGCAGAAGGCCATGCGCGGGCAGCAGCCGGTACACTTCGATACGTATTATGAGCCGCTGAAATGCTGGTATCAGGTCGCGGCGTTTCCTGCTCAACGCGGCCTTACAGTAATCTTGCAGGACATTTCAGAAGCCCGGCAAACTGCGGAAGCGCTGCGCTTGAGCGAGCGGCGTTTGCAGTTCGCCCAAGTTGCTGCCAAGCTCGGCTCCTGGGAATGGAATCTTAAGACCAACGAATTGTGGTGGACCGACGGCATCTGGACACTTCATGGCCGTCCGGTTGGATCGGTCCAGCCCACATTCGAAAATTGGATATCGTTTATTCACCCCGAAGATCGTGAACGTTGCCAGTACGCGATCGAAAAGTCACAGGCCGGCCCGGGAGATTATGAGGTTGAGTATCGGACGATTTGGCCCGACGGCGCGGTGCGCTGGATCGTCGCGCGTGGGCAGGTGTTATTTGATGATGCTCAGCGGCCAGAGAGGATGCTCGGCATCGGCATCGATATTACCGAGCGCAAGCAGGCCGAGGATGCGCTGCGCAAATCTGAGAAGCTGGCCGCGGCTGGAAGACTGGCTGCCACCATCGCCCACGAGATCAATAATCCGCTCGCGGCTGTAACCAATTTGCTTTACCTGTTGCGGCAGAGCGAATTTTGGGACGAAAAGTCCCGGTGGTATGTTGCCCAGGCGGAGCGTGAACTGAATCGCGTCGCCCATGTTGCCCGGCAAACACTCGGTTTCTATCGCGATACAACTTCGCCACGCTCGGTCAATTTGTCGAAGACTGTGGAAGAGGTAGTCTCTTTATATTTGCCTCGCATTGAAGGCAGGAAAATCACTCTGGCCACCGACTTCGACCCAAGAGCGCAGGTGATGGGCCTGGCGGGAGAGATCCGGCAGGTGATTTCGAACTTGGTTGCCAATGCGATTGACGCGCTGGATGAAGGTGGCACACTAAGTATCCGCGTGTATCGCTGCCGGGAGCTGGCAGAGACGGGCAGGATCGGAGCTAGGATCGTGATTGCCGATGGCGGCAGCGGAATTCCTACGGAGCAGCGCAAAAAAATCTTCGAGCCATTCTTCACGACAAAGCAGGATGTGGGAACGGGGCTGGGTCTATGGGTATCACGCGAGATGGTCCACAAACATGGTGGCTATATCCGTTTACGCAGCTCCACAGGTCCCAGGCGCAGGGGAACAGTATTCTCTGTTTTTCTGCCCGCAGAAACCATATTGGATTCACGTGACTATCGCGCGGTGAGTTAGCGCCCCATGTCCTGGTCGTCCGCACTCACCTTAGCCGAGCGTCTTGAAGCACTGCGTGCCAATAGAAGTTCCGCCTCTCCAATGGATTCAGCGTCGGCCCGGAATCGGCTGAAACGCTGGCAAAAAGAAATAGTCTTTACCGAGGATGAAGCTCTCTTTGAAGAGCGGCTGGCAGGCGATAACATTTCCGAACCAGAATTCCTGACGCTTTTGGGAACCCCGCCCTCCTCTCTTGCCAATCAGGGACTTGTGCCAGAATGGGCCTCCAAGGTCGTTAGCAACTTTTATATTGCTCTTGATCCAGCTTTGGAGCAGGGAATCCTGGAATTTGAGAAAACAACCGGGAAACATGCGTGGTTTCTGTTGGCTGCTGCCGGCTTCATTCAGGCAGCGCAGAGAGTTTTGCAAACTGGAATTGAGCGCTTGCAGAAGAGATCTGCATTTTTGCCATTCGCTCCGCAAACCATCGCCGGAACTCTCTTACAGAACATCCTGGGATTTCTTTCGGGAATGATGAATCGAACTCTTGTCCTGGAGCTTAATGTGGCCAGAATTCAGGGACAGCTAGCCGGAGAGAGCTCCGAAGAACGCTTTGCAAGCTTCATACAACGTCTGAGAACTCCGGCCAATGTCGAAGCACTCTGGGAAGAATATCCGGTTCTGGCTCGACAGGTTGTGCTGATACTGGACCAGTGGGCCAGGAACAGCCTTGAGTTTCTTGAGAGGCTGATTGATGACTGGCCGGAGGTTCAAGAACGGTTCCTCCAGGAACGAAGTCCGGGTTTGCTTGTGAATTTGCGAACGGGATTGGGGGATCGTCACAACGACGGCCGCTCTGTTTCCATTGCAGAGTTTGAGTCAGGATTGCAGTTGGTTTATAAGCCACGGTCCTTGGCCGTTGACCATCAATTTCAAAGGCTTCTGGAGTGGGTGAACCGGCAAGGCCCCGATCTTCCATTCCGCACTCTCAACATTCTCGAGAAGCAGCATCACGGTTGGGTAGGCTATGTCGACTCTCATCCATGCAATTCAGAAGAGGAGGTGAGGCGATTCTATCGTCGCCAGGGAGGATATCTGGCCATCCTGTATATGGTACATGCCACAGATTTTCATTTTGAAAACCTGATTGCCTGCGGTGAAGATCCTGTCCTGGTCGACCTTGAAAGCCTGTTCCATCCCAATCTGTTTCCCCAAGACGCGGCTGACGAAGATCCGCTCTTCTTCGCCTATGAAGAACTGAGTAACTCGGTTTTCAGGATCGGTTTGTTGCCATTTCGTTTCGCCGTTAACGAGGATCAACAGGAAGGCGTGGAGATCAGCGGCCTGGGCGGAGCAGGGAAGCAGAAAACGCCGTATCCGGTTGGCGCATGGGAGGGAGTGGCGACGGACGAGATGCGGTTCACTCGCAAGCGAGTGGAGATGCCAGCGCAGCGGAATCGGCCTCGCCTGCAAGACACTGAAGTCAATGCTCTCGACTATCAGCGCGAGATCATCAGCGGGTTTGCCAGTATTTACGAATTGCTCCAAAAGCATCGGGAGGAACTCCTCTCGCCCGATGGCCCGCTGACCCCATTTGCCGATCTTCCAGTGCGCTGTATCGCCCGGCCCACCCAGGTGTACGGATCGTTGCTGACGGAAAGCTATCATCCAAATCTTCTTCGTGACGCCCTCGATCGTGAACGCTTGTTTGACAACTTGTGGTCGGAGGCCGGCAAAAACCCCGTTCTCAAGAAGCTGATCCCCTATGAACGCGAAGATTTGTGGAGAAAGGATGTTCCCGTTTTTACTGCACGACCTTCCTCGCCTCACCTTTGGAGCAGCACCAATGAAATGATTCCTGATTGCTTACAGCAGACTCCGCTCTCCCTTGTGCAAAACCGGCTGCGTCAAATGAGAGAAGAGGACCTGAAGCGGCAGACATGGTTCATTCGGGCCGCCATGACTGCTTTGGCCATCGAGGAATCCGGTCCGGGCCGGTCTTCTTCCCCAGCCACTGTTGCAAGTTTTGAGGCAGGCTCGGACGACTTCCTCGACATGGCAGTTGCTGCGGGTGAATACCTCGTGAATTCTGCCATTCGGGGGACGGCGGGAACGGTCGCCTGGATCGGGCTTGATTCGATAATGGAGCGTTTCTGGGAACTTACGCCGACCGGCATGGATCTGTACAACGGCATCCCGGGCATTGCCTTGTTCCTTGCCTATCTGGGCGAGATTACCGGTGAACAACGTTTCAGGTCGATTGCTGAAGAATCAGCTCAAACCGTCTTGAAGAGCCTGGAAAAATTCAAACCGCAGGCCGAAACACCTGTTGGGGCATTCACAGGAGATGGAAGTTGGATTTATTTCCTGACGCATTGCGGAGTCTTGTGGAGCCGGCCTGAACTTTTGGCGGAAGCCGAGAAGCAGGCACACTTGTTGGCTTCACGCATTTCCAGTGAGAAGGCATTTGATGTGATCAGTGGTTCGGCCGGGCTTATTGCTGTCTTGTTGGGGTTGCACCGGCATCGTCCTTCGCAACAGACCCTCGATCTGGCCGTGCAAGGTGGAGATCATCTGCTCCAACATGCCCAACAGACTGGGCGGGGCACAGGCTGGGTTACGCTTCCGGGCCTTGCGGCGCCGCTCACTGGTTTTTCCCATGGCGCGGCCGGAATCGCCTGGGCCTTGATGAAAGTAGCCAACGCGACAGGCGAGGTGTGTTTTCGCGAAGCAGCGATTGCAGCTTTGCAATATGAGCGCGGCCTGTTTTCGCGTGAGGAAAATAACTGGCCCGATCTGCGGGCCGTGAGCGCCGAAAATCAGGCTGTTTCATACGCCATTGCATGGTGCCATGGAGCACCAGGCATTGGCCTTGGGCGCATCATGATGCTGGAGCACTATCAGGACCCGGAGATCTACGCTGAGGTTGCGGCCTCGTTGCACACCACGCTGAGTCGAAACCTGGGCATCAACTACTCGCTCTGCCATGGCGACCTCGGCAACTATGAAACACTCCTGCATGCGTTGCCGTTTGTTGAGAATTCATCTTTGAGGGAACGCATTCGACTACTGCCTTCGCAGATTTTGGCCGGCATCCGCCAACATGGCTGGAGGTGTGGTGTCCCATTGGGCGTAGAGACGCCCGGCTTGATGGTCGGGGTTGCTGGAATCGGGTATGGTTTGCTGCGCATCGCGCGGCCAATGCAAGTGCCTTCTGTTCTCACGCTTGCTGCGCCTTATGGCAGTCCCAAAATGGGTTGACAGCATGTTGAAACGGGCGTAATGTTGGCGGTCGAGAAGCATCCAACTAAGCTTCTGGCGTTACCGAAAGGAGAAATGCAGATGTCGTCGGCTGATATCGTTCGCGCGTGGAAGAATGAGGACTATCTCACGGCTCTTGGTCCAGAGGAGATTGCAGCGCTTCCCGAAAACCCTGCAGGAAAGATCGAGCTTGCAGAAGTTCTTGCGAAGAACAAAACCTATATCACTCTCAAACCGTGTTTCTCTGGCCCCGTCGGGGAATGTACAGGTAACTGTGCCCGCACTCCCGTAGTCCCATGTTAATAGTTGAAAAAGGAGACCTTATGTCAACGACCGATATTGTTCGTGCCTGGAAAAATGAAGATTACATGATGAGCCTTAATACCTCAGAACTTTCCGCGCTTCCACAGAACCCTGCGGGAAACATCGAATTACCGTACAACGCGGCAGCCGAGCCTCTGAGGAGTGTCACTACTTTCCCGCGCACCACCAAGTGCTGCTCAGTCGTAATTGAGTGTTCCGCTTCAAACTGCGCCTGATACGGACTTAATCAGTTCCTGATTGAGACCAGTCCACAACCGAACCCAAAGAGAGGGGGCCGCGCCCCCCCTCTTGAGTTTCTGCATTGGGTGCATAGGCCAACCATAAGACATTCGTGCTGAAGCCAGCGAAGCTGGCGTTCATATACATAACCACCTTAGTTCACAACGGGCAGAAACATCCCTTTCAGCTCGGTTTTCATCAAACTTCTCGCATAAAAAGGACTAACATATGGGTAGCCACCCACGGGCTATTCCGCAAAGTTTGTCGATATCAATCGCTGGGGTTTCATTCTTAAGAGGTTCCACAAAATGCATTTAAAAGCTGTTCGGCCCGCACCTGTTCTGTACAGTCCACGGATCAACCAGGACAAGATAGATTCACATGGGCATACGGTACAGTTTTATCGCCATGATGGGTATCTTCTTGATGGATTGAGCCGCTTTATTGGCTCTGCCCTTGGGTCTGGGGACGCTGCGGTGATCATCGCCACTGAGGCCCATCGATCCGGCCTTGCCGAGCGGCTCAACGCCTGGGGTGTGGATGTCGCCGTTGCCATCCGGCAGGGACGCTACGTCGCGCTCGATACAGTTGAGACACTTCTCAAATTCATGCGAGATGGATCGCCGGATGGCGCGCTTTTCGCGCAAGTCATTGGCGGCGTTTTAGCCAAGGCCAAAGCAGCAGCTCACGGCGAGCGCCCCCGGGTTGCCGCGTTCGGCGAGATGGTTGCCTTATTATGGGCTGAAGGAAAAACTGAAGCTGCCATGAAGCTCGAGCATCTCTGGAATGATCTGGCGCAGTCTCACTCATTTCACCTTCACTGTGCCTATCCGATCACGGGTTTTGGACAAGTCTCGGATGGCGATTTGATTGCCAAGATTTGTGCTGCGCACTCCCATGTAATTCCTGCAGAAAGTTATGCAGGCCTGGCGAGCGAAGAGGAACGCCTTCTCAACATCGTTGGATTGCAGCAGAAAGCGATCGCGCTCGAAACCGAGATGGCGGCCCGTGAAAGCATTCAGGCTGAGCTGATACGCGACAAGCAAAAGTCACACGAAGCCCGCTTGAGACTGGCGGCCATTGTGGAGTCGTCGGATGATGCCATTGCCAGCAAGGACCTCAACGGAGTGGTAACCAGTTGGAATGGGAGCGCCGAACGCGTGTTTGGCTATAAGGCCGAGGAGATTGTCGGGAAGCCGGTCACGCTGATCATTCCTCCCGAGATGCAAGATGACGAAAAGATGATTTTAGGGAAGCTGCGTAGGGGAGAGAAAATCGACCATTTCGAGACGGTGCGTTTAACCAAGAGCGGCGAGCGAATCGATGTGTCATTGACGGTGTCTCCGATCAAGGATGAGTCAGGCAAGGTCATCGGCGCTTCGAAGATCATCCGCAACATCACTGAAACCAAAAAGATGGAGCGCGCTCTCATCCTTACGGAAAAGCTGGCCTCTGTAGGCCGATTGGCGGCGACTGTGGCCCATGAAATCAATAATCCTCTGGAGTCGGTAACCAACCTGCTTTTTCTGGTGAACCGTGATCTTTCCAACCCCTCCAAGGCCGGGCTTTATTTGGAACTCGCCAATCGCGAGTTGGACCGCATCGCCCACATCGCCAGGCAGACACTCGGGTTTTACCGGGACAACTCAGCGCCGTTAGCAACGAGCGTATCCCAAATCCTGGATGAACTCCTGTTTCTTTATGATTCGAAGTTTGAGAGCCGCAACATCAAGCTGGTGAAGCAATATCACAGTACGATGGAGATCATGGCTTTGACAGGCGAGCTACGACAGGTTTTTTCGAACTTGATTTCGAATTCCATTGATGCCATGCCGTTCGGTGGATCACTCATCGTGAGGGTCTCTGAGTCACGGAACTGGAGAAATCTCAATGTGCAAGGAGTTCGCATTACTATCGTGGACTCCGGGTCGGGCATCGAGCTTAGGCATATCAAGCGTATTTTTGAACCATTTTTTACAACCAAGGCCGAGGTAGGTACCGGACTCGGACTGTGGATCACCCGCAGCATTGTTGATAAGCATGGCGGCAGGATCATCGTTCGCAGCCGGACCGAAGCCGGCAGAAGCGGAACAGCGTTCTCAGTATTCCTTCCACCAACTGGTTTGCAGCCGGAAAAATCAAATGCGTCATCGCGAGACACGATAAGTTTGACTAGCTCCGGAGCCAACATATGAAAGTCATTGTTGTAGACGACGAACCTGTGATTGCGGACACACTTGTAGATATCCTCAATGGCGAAGGATGTGAAGCGGTCGCCGTGTCGGATGGACCATCCGCGATCAAATGGGCGGAAATGATTCAGCCCGACGTAGTAATCACCGATGTGATCATGTCGGGCATGAATGGTATCGAGACTGCCAAAGCCATTATGAAGATACTGCCTGATTGCAGGGTCATCCTATTTTCCGGGCAGGCCGCCAGTCTCGATTTGCTGGAAAAAGCCCGCGCCGATGGTTATGAATTCGAGATTCTGGCCAAGCCCATTAACCCTACCATGTTGCTCGAAATTCTCAAGCTGGCCGAATTTGCGCCTTCTTTTGAAAGATTGGGCCAAGGTTCCCGCACGGCATGATGCCCCGTCAATTCGAAAGTGACTTTCGTACCTGCAAAAAACAAAAACACAAACGAGTGATCGCCAATGCTGTCCTAAACTGTCAGAGAGATGGCGAAGCGACGAGAAAAACGGACTGTCGTTCCCCTCACGGTGCGGATCTGGGGCCTCGACCGAAACGGAAAATTGTTCTCCCAGAATGTGAAGACTGTCGATATTACCTCGTCAGGCGCGCGGCTGCACGGAGTGAAAGCGCCAATTGATCCTGGGTTTGTCGTAGGTGTGGAGTGCGATGGGATGAAATCGCGCTTTATCGTGACCTGGGTCGGAGAAGAAGGCAGCTCCAGAGAAGGGCAGATCGGTCTCCGTTCGACGGACAATGGCATCTGGAACATCGCCCTTTCAAGGGCGACCGGCGACGATTGGGTTTATTGATTACTTTTTCAGCGCCAGAGCGGCTTCATGAGACTGAAATTCAGTGACGGTCAACGCCTCTTCGATTGCCGGTATCTTCCAATTCATTAACTTTTTGCTTAAGGCTTTCGCGTCTGCGCTGAATCCGCCTTTACGGTAGGCTGTGACCAGGAGTTTCATTGAAATAGGATTAGCGAAGTCTTCTTCCAATTCAGAGATTGCCTGGGCATATTTTTGTTGGGCCATCAGCAGCGTTCCCTGAGCGCCATGATAGGTTCGCTGGAGGTTTACGCTGCTTCCGCTGCTGCTCATCTTCTCTAACTGCTGAAGAGCGGGGCGAGCAGCAGCTTCATTGCCAGCCGCCAGGGATCGCTCCACCCGGACACGTAATATCCTGGCTTGCTCCTCATCCAAATCCACTTGCGCCACGTCTGCTTTGTTTTCAGCCAGAATAGCTTCTGCTTGTTCAAGATTTTTCATGGCGGCAGCGTAGCTGGCTTCGTACATGGCCATCACACGATGAGCGCGGGCTTCCCACACCCACTGCTTCATGGCGTGGGCTTTTCCGGCGGCCTCTAGATATGCCTTGTCAGCCTCGTCATATTTTTTTTCGCGAACATAAGTCAGCGCCAATTTTTGCAGGTATTCGGCCCTAAGACCGTCGCTGGGAGCATCGTGAATGGCCTTCGTATATTCGGCCCGCGCTTTCTCTTCCTCGCCCATCAGGGAATAGGTTTCGCCCAACTCCTTCTGCGATATATAAAACGTGGGATCGATCTTCAACGCCAGGCGATATTGCTCCAGGGCCTCTTGAAAATGTCCGGCGAGCCGCAGCATTTCACCGTAGGAATCATGAGGATTGGGTTCGTTAGGAAGCAATTCCACGTATTTCGAGGCGGCTTCCAGGGACTTGGGATAATCCTGGCCCCGCGAATACAGGTAGGCAAGCTGGTTATAAGCAGTGGCGTATTTCGAATCTTCGGTCAGGGCCTTCAACGTCAACTTCTTCGCAAGATCATACTGGTCCTGCTTATAAAGCCAATAGGCCACCAGGAAGTTGAGGCGCTTGTCATGAGGAAACATGGCCAGCAGGTCATTCATGGCTGAAATGCCCTCAAGATAGTTGTCGCTGTGCACGCCCGCCATCCAGCGGACCATCAACTGCTCGGCCGGAGTAATGTTCTTCAACAGGGCAACTGCTTTGGCGCGATCGGCGCTCTCTTCGGCGGGATCGACCGTGGTGAAACATATCCACGTATAAGCCAATGCAAAGTTTGGATCAAGCTTGATGGCCTCGTTCCAATCTCTCAGGGCAAAATTCCAACGATGGTTTTCATAGTGCACCATGCCGGTCTCGAAGTAACGGGCAGCGGCGGGCGAGGAGGTTGTGACTGGAATCTTCTGGTCTTGCAGATCATCGGCTGACGTGGCTTTGGCCTGATTGGTGGTTGTTCCGCTCGCCAGGCAGGCAGAAAACATAATGGCAATAGCCACGAAAAGGCTGGTGCTTTTAAAGTAACGCATATTTTTGACGGGAAGTCGTAGTCAATATTAGAGCTTAGCCGCGAAGCCAGTTGATAGATAACTGTAGTAACACCACCGTCCTGTGCGAAAGCATTTTTTAGCTTTTACTATTGCTCTCTCCACCTTGTCATCCTGAACGGAGCGCGGTAAGAAACTTCAAATCACGAAGAAGATGATAGGCGCGTAGTGAAGGACCCCGATAACGTTTCAATATAAATTACTGATCCAAGGTATTCGACCGTGGACCAAAAATTTTGCGCAACATTATGGCCGTCCTCTTCACCCCCTGGTTTTGACAAACTTGCGTAGAACACCTCGTATCTGAATTTAAACCCTAAACATCATCGGGGTCCTTCACTCCGCGCCTATCTTCTTCCCGAGGGTCAGAGTTTTCGCCGCGCTCCGTTCAGGATGACAGGGGATAGGGCGTGGCAAAACCCGTGCGATTTTTCTAAATAATTCCATTGGGCGTTAGCGCCTGCAGTTGTTGCTGCTGAGGAAATGTTTTCCCTAAGCTGTTGTGTCGCCCTTGCGGCCCGTTTGTCCAACAATCGCCCCAGGTAGTAAACTCCATTGCCATGAAACGCACAATCGTCCTCGCAACTGCTCTGTTTGTTTTCTTGCTGCCCGCCTCTGCACAGGACTGGGCCAAGCAATCCCTGGAAAAATCACACCGGCATCAGGAGTGGGTCCAGATCAAGCACGATAACCGCACGGTGCATGCTTTTATTGTTTACCCTGAGACCAAGGGGAAAGCGACTGCCGTAGTGGTGATCCATGAGATCTTCGGCATGACCGATTGGGTCCGCAGCGTCGCCGACCAACTGGCCGCTGCCGGATACATCGCTATTGCTCCAGATATGCTTTCGGGCTTCGGACCCAATGGCGGCAAAAGTAGCGATTTTCCGAGCATTGATGCTGCTCGCGAAGCGAATTCCAAGCTCGATCCCGACATTGTGACAGCGGACCTCAATGCGACTGCCGACTACGTAAAGAAACTTCCGTCCTCCAATGGAAAACTGGCGGTAGCCGGCTTTTGCTGGGGTGGAGGCCAGTCATTCCGTTTTGCCACCATTCGTAAGGATTTGAGCGCAGCCTTTGTTTTCTATGGCGGGAGCCCGAAAGATATTTCGACCATCACGGCGCCAGTCTATGGATTCTATGGAGGCAATGACGGCCGGATCACCGCCAGCGTACCGGCAACCGCTGACGCCATGAAACAAGCCGGCAAGAAATACGATCCTGTTACTTACGAGAATGCAGGACACGGCTTTATGCGTTTAGGCGAAGACCCGGCCGGGAAAGAATCCAATCACGAGGCAAATCAAAAAGCACGAGAGCAAGCCTGGAAACGATGGTTGGAAGAGATGAAGCGATTATAGACAAATAAGGCAGTGATCTTAAATTGGGTAAATGGGTAATCTGGTAATTGGGTAAATGAAAACCAACAACATAAAACGTAGAGACATCGTTTGTCTCTACGTTTTTGGCTTTCAATTACCCAATTACCCATTTACCAAATCACTCGATTACCCATTTACCCAATCAGTTTACCGAACCTGCCTTCGTTCCTGCTGTTGGCTTGGAAGCACGGTTTCCGCCTGTTTGCTGGTGATCTGAACCCCTGCTGGGTGGATGGCGGCAAAGACTCCTGCCGCGAGCACTCCTCCCGCAAGAGGCGCAACGATAAACAGCCAAAGCTGCCCCAGCGCCCAGTCTCTGGCAAAGATCGCCGGTCCAATACTACGGGCGGGATTAAACGATCCATTGGTAATCGGAATGCCGGCCAGGATGATGACGGAAAGGATGAATCCGATGGGAATCCCGGCAAACCCTGCAGGCGCGCGGTCATCGGTAGCGCCGAGGACGGTGATCACCAACAGCATGGTCAAAAACATCTCAGCGGCAAAACAGGAAATCAGGCTGTAATGATCCGGCGAATGCGGGCCATAGCCATTCGATACTCCCAAAAGGCTGGCGCTGACTCCCCCACCTTTGCCGCTGGCGATAAATAGCACCACCCCGGAGGCAAGGATCGCGCCGCCAACCTGACAGACCATATACCCGAGCGCCTGGCCAGCCTGAATGCGCTTGCTTAGAAGCATTCCCAAGGTCACTGCCGGATTAATATGGCATCCGGAGATCGGCCCAACGGTGAATGCCATCGCCATGAGCGACAACCCAAAGGCCAGCGCAACCCCTACGTTGTGGACCTCCCCTCCGGCAATTGCCGCTGTAGTGAGACCGGCAAAAACCAACACAAACGTGCCAAATAACTCCGCCCCATATTTCACAGCATTTACCTCTCAGTTTTGAGATTTGGTCGAACAGATATATTTTCAGGGTCATTTCCGTGAATCGGACATTGTACATGACGGGGCGCGTCATCAAACCTTGGCGGGTTCAGGCAGTTCTTCAGCTATGCTCATGGCCCAGCGATCGGTAATCCCATATTCCTTGAGCTTTCTGTATAGCGTGGTCTTGCCAATGCCGAGCATCTTGGCGGTCGTCAGCTTGTCGCCGTTCAATTGGTTCAAAGCATTCAAAATCGCCTGCTTCTCCAATTGAGCCAACGGCATGATGTTGTTTCTGTTGCCGTTGGCGAGAGAGGAAAGCTTGGCATTCTGAATCTGGCTGGGCAGGTCGGATACGTGCAATACCTGCCCCGAACTCAATACTGCTGCCCGCTCCAGGCAGTTTTCCAGTTCACGTACATTGCCTGGCCATTCATAGGCGAGTAGAAGTTTCATAGCCTCGGTGCTGACTAAATGGCGAATGCCCGTGGAACGAGCCAGCCGATCGAGACAATGGTCTACGAGAAGACGAATATCGTCTATCTTTTCCCGCTCATCTCTCCTCTCCCGCAAAGGCGGAAGGCGCAAGCTCACCACATTGAGACGGGAGAAAAGATCACGGCGAAAACCGCCTTGCTGAACGGCGGCTTCCAGGTCGCGATTGGTGGAAGCAATGATGCGGACATCAATAGGGCAGGTCTTTGTACTGCCAACCGGACGAATTTCTTTTTCTTGAAGAGCGCGCATTAATTTGGCTTGCAGGTCAGCCGGCAATTCGCCAATTTCATCCAGGAAAACGGTACCGCCGTCGGCGATGGAGAATAATCCTTGCTTGGGCCGTATCGCCCCAGCAAATGCTCCTTTGGCGTAACCGAATAACTCGCTCTCGATGAGTGTGGGCGAAAGAGAACCGCAATCCACCGGGATGAAGGGCTTGTCGCGGAAGGAGCCGGTAAAGTGAATGGCCCGTGCCGCCATTTCCTTTCCCGTGCCGCTCTCACCTTGAACCAGAACCGGATGCCTGCTGGACGCAACATTGGCGATAATGCGGTACAGCTTCTCCATCTCCGGGGAGCGGCCAATCATGCCCGCGTATCCGGGATTGGTCTTAAGGTGCTCGCGGGTCATGCGGTTTTCCAGGGCGAACCGCAGGTGCTCGGTCACGCGTTCCAGCAACATCTTGAGTTCCCTGACGCCGAACGGCTTGGACAGGTAGTCATAGGCGCCGTTCTTCATCGCTGCCCGCACCGAGTCGACAGTGGCGTAACCAGTGATCATGATTACTTCGGTTTCCGGCTGCTGTTGCTTGATCTTCATCAATAATTCGAGGCCGTCGGGGCCAGGTAACTTAATGTCGAGCAACACGACATCAATGGGGTGGTGCTCCAATTGGCGGACGGCGGCCACCGCGCTCTCCGCCGCGAAGACCTTGAAGCCCATCTCTTCCGCTATTTCTTGGCAGGAATCGCGGATACAATGTTCATCATCCACAATGAGCAGCGACAAATAATGAGAAGGAACACAACTCTCTTCTTCATTGATCAGGTGAGTCGAGGTCGACATAGTTTCCAACTCAGGCCAGGTTGTTTTTTTTATTTACAATGGATAGTGATTCTAACCGCCAAAACGTTTCATCGAATTAAAGAAAAAAAATATTTTCCGAAACAGAGCATAGAGATTCAGACGAACGATCCAGAAAACAGACACAGCCTGATCATTAGAATATTTTCATTCGCTGGGAGCCGACGTCCTATCATTAATGAACGACGTCCAGGTCCAGTTCCCTTTTGCAAATTTATTTGGGGAGGTAGATTGTGCCCACACCGCGGATTGTGACGTTCACCACAGACTTCGGCTTGATCGAACACTATGTTGGGGCTATGAAGGGGGTCATCTATTCGATCAATCCCGCCGTGACTACTGTGGACATCACCAATGCAGTTCAGTCTTTTGACTTGCTTGATGGGGCCATAGCCATTTCCCAGGCGTACAGATACTACCCCAGAGACACAATTCACATGGTCATTATCGATCCGGGAGTGGGAGGGCCGAGGAGGCCGATCGTGGCGACCGTCGGCCAACACATATTCCTGGCGCCCGATAATGGCGTTCTTTCTCTAGTCTATGAACAGGAAGAGCGAGCGTCTGTCCGCCATATCACAGCCAGTCATTACTTCATGCAGCCGGTGAGCGCGACGTTTCATGGACGCGATATTTTCGCGGTCATTGCGGGCTACCTGAGCAAGGGAGTTGAAGTCGCCAAATTTGGCGAGGAAATCACCGATTACGTTCGTTTTGCCATTCCCAAGCCTAAAGCCCTGGGGGCGAAGACCTGGCGGGGAATTGTCCTAAAGGTCGATAAGTTTGGCAACCTGATCACCAATTTCACGGCGTTCGAGGTTCCCGGACTTTTCCAGTCAGCCACTCCTCCATTCAAACTCACCGTGGGCAAGGCGGAGATTACAAGAATGGGAACGAATTACGTAGCAGGAACGCAAGGCGAGGTGTTTGCCATCCCCGGAAGTTCAGGCTTCCTTGAGATTTCCGTGAATCGCGGCTCGGCATCGCACCTGATAGCAGCACAGAAAGGAAGTGAAGTCTTGCTGGCGATGGGCTAAGCGATCAATCGGAGCTCTTTCTGGCCTGCTTGGCGGACTTACACTTGGTCATGATCGCCTGTTGGAGCTGTGTGCGAAGCTTTTCGGGAAGTTCGTAAAGCTGGTTATCGCGGTAGATCTCTATGGTCTTTTTGGTGGTGTTCAAGACCACATGGCATTCACGGCACCAAATCAGGTGATCGTCTAACTCGGCGCGAACAGCCGCGCTAATGTTGCCATCCAGATAGTCCGTCAACTCTTGCAAAAAATCTTTACAGTTCACGGTTGCCCATCTCCGACTTTTCTTGATTTGAAATACTTTGCCAGACGTTCGCGAAGTTGTAAACGCGCTCGCAGCAACCTCGATTTAACCGCCGGTATGCTCAATCCCAACATTTCCGCAGTTTCCTCCGTGGAAAGTCCTTCAACGTCCCGCAGCACGAATACGGTTCGGAACCCAGGAGGCAAACCCTGAATGGTCTTTTTCAGGATGTCGCCCAATTCCGACTGTCCATACAATTGCTCGGGGTTCGGACTCCAGTCGGCGACTTCACGCGGCATCGTGCCTTCGTCAGTCACCACATCTTCATCGAGCGAGACGGTCTTGTCAGAACGCCTGCGTCTCAATTTCATCAAGGCTTCATTGACCGCAATCCTGACCAGCCAGGTATAGAACTTGGAGTTACCTTGAAACTGCTCGAGATTTTGGTAAGCCTTGAGGAATGCTTCTTGGACTACGTCCTGAGCGTCTTCCTCGTTGTGCGTAATGTGCTGCGCAATGCGGAAGACGTTGCGATCATAACGCTTCACCAGCTCGCTGAAAGCCTCAAGGTCGCCTTTTTTTGCGGCCGCTACCAGCCCCAGTTCGCTGCTTACTTCTTCTCCCGCTTTGTTTTGGATGGTTTCCATGGAAAGCCGACTCAAATAATTTACTATGTATTTCGTTCAAAAAGAAATGAAACACTTCTTTTATACGCTTTTGTAGACTTGGATGGTTTGATAAATGTTCGCCCTTCTTCGATTTTTTAGAAACCTCAATCCATTGGTTCTCATTTCTCTAATGTTCTGTGGTTTCTCAGCCCTGATCGGTGGATGCAAAGGGGAGCAGCAAACCGGGCCCACGGAGCATATCTCGGTCGTTATGAAGAAATACAGCATCGAACCGGCAGTGATTAGGGTTAAGAGCGGCAGTAATGTCGATCTGCTGGTAACGACCGCCGACGTGCAACACGGCTTTGATGTTCCGCAGCTTGGAATCAAGGAATCCGTGCAGCCGGGAAGACCGACACATGTGAAGTTCAAGGCGCCAGCCAAGGGCGAATATGGGGTGACCTGCGGAATCATCTGCGGCCCACACCACGACGATATGCAAGCCAAACTGGTGGTGGAGTAAGCGGATCGGTCATCTTGAAAGTTACCTTGAGGTTTCGGGCCAGAGTTGCTGCTCAGGTTAGAATAGAGTCCGGGTTGTTAAACTTCAGTAATGTCACTGGTTGACTTGAAGCTGGCAGACCCTATAATCGCCATAATCACTCCAAACCGTAATGCCACGTCCCAAACAGATTCAAGCGCTTCTTGAAGAGACGATTGCCGAGCTTTTTGAGGCAGCTCTGCCCAGGCTACAGCAGGAGATCGTCCGGCGCGCCGTAGAGGAAGTGGAAGCAGCGTTGATTCCACCTCCGGGCAGTTCTCCTACGGACCAGCTTAGCGCGGCGCTGGCTACGATTCAGGATTCCATCTCCCAGGCAGAAATCCTGCGCCACCTTTTAGAAGCCATCGCGCGTTTTTCCAGCCGGGCGGCCTTGTTTGTCGTGAAGGGCGCCTCGGTGAACGGATGGCAGGCCAGGGGTTTCGAGGATAACGATGGCGTCAAGCAGCTCAACATCAACGCGGCTGGCGGATTGATAGCAAAAGCCATTCAAGGAAAAAGTCCTGTCCAGGGTCCGGCGCAAGAGTTTGACAGCGCTTTCAGCCCCGGACCGGGTGCGCCAGCCGACGGCAATTGCTTCGTGTTGCCCCTGATCGTGAAGGACAAAGTCGCGGCTGTGATTTACGCCGATGCAGGGACCACCGCCGATAACCCCATGGATCTCGCCGCTCTTAACATCATCTGCCGGTTTTCCGCCTTGTGGCTGGAGATTGCGGCTTTGCGCAAAGCGAGCGGGGCCGTGCAAGAAGAGCCTGCGGCGCAATCCGCCACGGCTATGTCTTCGGAACCGGCGGCGCCTCCGGCTCCTGCCATTCCGGTGGAGGACGAGACTCACAAAAAGGCAAAGCGTTTTGCCAAGCTGCTGGTCGATGAGATCAAGCTCTATAACCAGCCCAAGGTCGCCGAAGGACGGCAAAACAGGGATCTTTACGAGCGGCTCAAAGAAGATATTGACAAGAGCCGCGCAACGTACGACAAAAGGTATGGCGATAGCGCTGTATCTGGGACCGATTATTTTACCCAGGAATTAATTCGTATTTTGGCAGACAATGATGTTTCGCTCATGGGCGGTAGTTTTCCGCGTTAAATCTGTGGCAGTTCAACGACTCTTTGTGGTTCTCTCCATCTTGTCGCTGGTGATCCTGAATCCCGCGACGGCAATGGCCGGGCCTTGGCAAAGCAAGGAGGCGGGGCGTTCCTCGAAATCGAGTGCCAAGCAGCTCAAGCTTCGGCACATCAACAAGGTATTTGTAGCCTCGGCGGACCTCAAGCCGATGGCCCAGCAGCTACTGCAAAACCGCACTCCCCAGGCCTACACTGGAGTTGAGTCCTATGCCCGCCAGCACCAAGCCGATGAAGCTGGACCTCTGGCGTGGTTGGTCCTGGGCTATGCCCACTATCTCGATAGCGATTTCCCCAAGGCATTAGAATCCTGGCAGCGAGCGAAAGGAATTGCGCCCGTCCTGGGGGATTACCTCGCCTACCTGAATGCCAGCGCCTATCAGGCTCAACAGAAGAACGAGAATGTCATAGCGGCACTGGCGGATTTCGAGCAGAAATATCCCGATTCCCTCCTGCTGCACGATACAGGCGTGATGTACGCCCGTGCTTTAACCGCAAATGGGGCGCCGCAGAAGGCCGCTGCGTATATTGAACGGCATCGCCAACCGGGCAGCGCCGATCTTGAATTTGCCCTGGCGCAGGCCTACCAATCAGCAGGCGAAAAAGACAAAGCTGCGGAAATCTACCACCACATTTACTTCGATCTGCCGCTCAGTGCGGAGTCAGAGACAGCGGCTTTTGAACTGCGGGCGATGGGCGAAGTCCAGCCGGCGGGTAGCTTTGAAAATCGAAGAAACCGCGCCGATCTTTTGTTAAAAGGCAAGCGCTACCAACAGGCGGCCAACGATTTTAGCTCCTTGCTGGAACATGCACCCAGTTCTGCCCTGACCGATCTCCAGGTGGAATTTGCCACGGCGCTCTATCGCTTGCATAAGAGAGACGATGCACAGCATCTGTTTGAGGGTCTTGTTCAAAACGCAACGGTCACGGCCGCAAACAAAGCCCAGGCCCTCTATTTTCTGGCGGAGATCGCCCGGGAGAAAAACGATAACGACCATCGCACCGAGCTGATTGTCCAACTGCGCACCTTGGCCCCGGATAGTCCGTGGCTCCAGGAAGCGCTGCTTTCAGCCGGAAATATGTACCTGCTCAAGCGGGACTTTGAGACGGCGGTCCGTTTCTACGCTGAAATCTATCAGCGCCAGCGCAATGGAAAGTTGTCGCCCTATGCTCACTGGAAAGCTGCGTGGCTCACTTACCGGCTTGGAAAAAAAGACGACGCCAAGCGCATGTTCGATGAGCAGCTTGATTTTTATCCTTCATCGTCGGAGGTGCCGGCTGCAATTTATTGGAGAGGACGCCTGGCCGAAGTCGATGGCGACCAGCCGTTGGCCCGCGCTTGCTACAGCACGCTGGCGCAAAAATTCCGTTATTACTACTACGCTAACTTGGGCAGGGACCGGCTGGACAAGCTTGGCGTCGATAATATTGCCGACCCGCCTTTGCTGAATAAGCTTGTTTCGCCGGCTTTTTCATCGCTGAAATGGGAAGCGCCCGGCGATAACATTCGCGCTCAAAAGGCCCAACTGCTTGCCAATGCTGCCTTGTTTGATTTCGCAGTCAAAGAACTCCAGGCGGCTGCCTCTGGGGCATCGTCATGGCAAGCCCAGGCCGCTGCCCAGATCTATGATGACGCAGGCTATTACCAGCGTGGAATCGAAGCCTTGAAACGCGCAGTTCCCAATTATTTTTCCGCCAACATAAACCAGTTGCCGCGTCCGGTCTGGCAGGGACTCTTTCCTCGTCCCTACTGGGAGGAGTTGAAACGGGATTCTCAGCAGAATGCTCTCGATCCTTTCCTGATGGCTTCGCTGATCCGCCAGGAATCGGAATTCAATCCCTCGGCGCTCTCGCGGGCCAACGCTTTTGGCTTAATGCAGCTATTGCCCAAAGTGGGTAAAGGGCTGGCCAAAGAGGTCAAGCTGCGGAACTTTTCCACTGACGCGCTCTACACTCCCAACATTAACCTGGAACTTGGAACACGCTATTTCAAACACATGGTCGATCACTACAACGGTCAAATCGAATACGCTCTGGCTGCCTACAATGCCGGAGAAGACCGCGTGGACGATTGGCGCAAGAGCGGAGACTTCAAGGACATAGAAGAGTTCGTGGAGTCTATTCCCTTTACGGAAACGCGTGAGTATGTCCAGGCGATCATGCGAAACGCGGTGATGTACAAACTGCTTTATCCCAAGGGGTAAAAGCTCTTTGTCTTTTTCTGAGCGTGTGATATCTTGACCCTTATGAAAAAAGCTGCTGCGATATTAGCCATTGTCATGTTCATGGCGGCCACGCTCTGCGCCGCTAGCGATCTGACTGGAACCTGGAACGCTACAGTCAAGCTTGGCGACCAGGGCGGATCACCCACGTTCGTGCTGAAGCAGGATGGCAACAAACTGACCGGCACTTACTCGGGAGCATTGGGCGAGGCTCCGATCAAGGGCACCGTCAAGGGAGATCAAGTCACCATCGACTTTGACGCTTCAGGGGCCGCGGTTCACTACGAAGGAAAAGTTGACAAGAGCGGCAACAAAATCGAAGGCACGGTTGATTACGGTGGCCAGGCGAGCGGTACGTTTACCGCAACCCGCAAGTAAAATTCAGGCAATCCCCGGTCGGCGATCCGGGGATTCAATTTTAAACCTCTTAAATTTCCTTACGCTTCTACACTTTTCTAAACCTTCCTTGTGAGCTGACTCGACAACTGGCTCAGCCATCTTCATCATCTGAATAACAAGCGACAATCTAAGATTTGCATACAGGTAGGAGGAACCATGAAGAAGAAGTGTCTGCGCGCCTTTGTAGCAACTCCACTGTTGGCGGCCATTAGCCTTTCGGCGCAGAGCTTTGGTGGAGCGCGGCTCGTCCAGTCGGCTGAGCCTGTTCAACCCCAACACCAATATATTCAAAAAGCTGCATTTCAACCTGCGCCCGCTCCTCAAGACTGGAGCGTCCGGCGGCGGTCGAAGAAAAAATCAGCGGCTATTGTCGGCGGGTCGGCGCTCGGCGGAGCTGTCATCGGTGGCTTGGCCGGCGGCAAGAAAGGTGCAATCATCGGTGGTGTGGCGGGAGCCGCCGGAGGCTACATCTATGACCGCAAGACACAGGATAAGCCGATTATCCCCAAATAGATTTGGGTAAGTGAGTAATTTGAGCGGCAAAAAACCAATTGGCTCCTGATTCGCCTGGCGGTTAATGTCCGTTGTTATTGCTATCGGAGCCGCTTGTGGCCAGTGCCGCCGGCCATTTTACATATTTGGCATACCAGGCCAGGTATCGGTCGACTCTGTCTTTCTGGTAGCTTGGGCGTACGATTCCGTGTTTTTCTCCGGGATAGACCACTAACTGCGTGGGCACGCCCAGGCTACTCAAGGCTTGGTACATCTGTTCGCCACCTACCAGCGGAACGTTGAAATCTTTCTCGCCTCCCATAAAGAGAGTCGGTGTCGAAATTTGGTCGGCGTGAAGAAATGGGTAGGAGATCTTGATCCATGGATCAAGTCCTACCTTCCACGGTGCGCCAATCTCTTCATCGTATTGAATGATGTATTGATCGACTCCATAGAGAGCAATCGGGAAGGCTGTGCCTGCTCCGCTGGTGGCTGCCTTGAAGCGTTTGTCTTTGGCGATGATCGCATCGGTCAGGATGCCACCATAGCTCCAACCTCCGACGCCGAGGTGGTCAGGATCAGCGAGGCCGATCGAGATCACGTGGTCGATGGCGGCCTGCAGGTCGACGACCTCCTTGTTACCCCAGTCGGAGGCAATGGCTGTCTGGTATTTCTCTCCTCGGCCCGAGCTGCCGCGATAGTTTACGGCCACCACAACGTAACCGTTGGCAGCAAAGATCTGCCGCTCGAAGCTGAAAGAATGCTGATCCTGGCCGTTGGGTCCGCCGTGGATGCGCAGCAGGGTTGGATACTTCTTGCCCGGTTGATAGTCGGGCGGCTTCACGATGAGGCCATGGACCTCATTACCGTCTTTTGCTTTGCAGGAGAATTCCTCAGTTGCTCCCAATTTGAATTCCGCCAGCAAGGCATCATTGTGATGGGTAAGCGGGCGTAGCGCTCCGTTGTCCATCGCGTGGACTTCGTTCACCGTATTGTCCGTCGCCGCCAGTGCCGCCAGGCGGCCATCTTTCCCTTGGGCCACGGTAGAAATCACACCGGGTGTTTTAATCAGCCTCTCAATTGCTCCGCCGCCCGCAGGGGTACGGGCCAGATATTGAGATCGATCATCGGCCACTAAAAATAAAATGGAAGAACCATCCGCGGAAAAGTGTGGAGTTGCTACACTCCGGTCAAAACCGGCAGTGATCACCTTGGGTTCACCCCCGCCGGCAACTGCAACAACCGCGAGGCGGTTCATGTTGTAAGCGTCATATTTCGCGCCAGTGCTCTGCAAATACACCAGGCGGGCGCCATCGGGGCTCCATTCGGGTTGGGTTCGCGCGGCGGACGAGTGTATCCCGTCATAGTGCGTAAGCTGCCTGGCTGTCGCGCCAATGCGGGCATCAATCACATAGAGGTTCCACGTGTTGTAACGCTCCGCATCTTTGCCTTCTTTGCCCATAAAGGCGATGGACTGGCCATCGGGCGACCAGATTGGCGAGCTTACTTCCAATGTCTCGGCAGTCAGCGGGTCGGTTTTCTTGGTAGCGATGTCAAACAGAAACAGACGTGAAGGCTTTTGCGTGAGGTAGCCAAATTCATCCTGTTTGAAGTGATAGCGGTCGATCACGATGGGCTTGGGCGCTTTGGCCGGCGATGGACTGGGGTTGGCGCCCGGAGCAGCAGTTGGGTTGGGAGTAGTGCTGGGACTCGGAGCCGCATTATCGTCGTCAGGTTCATTCGGATCGCGTTCGGTCATCACTAACACCAGCCGCTTGGAATCCGGCGACCAACTGTAGGAAGAGATCCTTCCCTTAACATCCGTGAGTTGTTGGGCTTCCCCTCCCATGCGATCGAGCAGCCAGACCTGCGTCCCTTTGTTCTTGCCCTTGCGGCCAGAGAGGAAAGCAAGATAGTGTCCATCGGGGCTCCAGCGTGGGGCATTTTCGTTGTCAGGGCTGGAGGTCAAACGCAACTGCTGCTTGCCGTCCCAGGCCACCATCCACACGTCGGTGTCGGTCTTGTCTGCAACTGTATCGGTCGAAGTAAGCGTGTAGGCCACCCATTGGCCTTCCGGCGAGATTTGCACGTCGCGCACCTCTTGAAAGCGATGCATATCATCGACACGCAGCAGGCGCCGGGCAGGTGATTGGCTTAGCGCAAGGGAAGACAACAACACGACAACGGCAAAGTGGAGAGGTTTCACTCGAAACATGGCTATAGAGTCTAGTCAAAGGTAACTGAAATTGGAAGGCATTTGCTGGCGGTTCGTTCGTGTTTCATGCCGTCATTGGGAGAGCATTCGTTCGATGCCTGAATAATCTTACGACGCGGCTGATGATTCATCCCTGAAATGCCGGCGCTAAGAGATCGGCACATCAGGATTTCAAAAATCCTTGATACCGACCGACGATAGATAACCTGGAGCAGGAATTCCAAAGGCATCGGCGACACGATTGAAGAATGCGAACATCGCCGTAATGTAAACAGCTTCTGAAATCTGTTCTTCGTTCCAACCTGCAGCACGTAGCTTTTGCACATCCTCATCGGTGGAGCGATAGGCAGCGTGGGTTATCAGTTCTACGTATTCGAGCAGGCTACGTTCTGCTGGTGTGAGTCCTGCTTCGCCAAGCCTGCCTTCCACAATTGCTTGTACACATTGATCATTGGCTCCCTGAGCACGCAGGAAGTATCCATGACTGTCGGTTCAATAGGGACATCGGTTTAAAAACGAGACGTAGCTGGCGATCATTTCTTTGTGACGTCGCGTGAGATATCCTTCGGAAAAATGGACAGCATTGGAGAAATCAACCACTTGGCGCAAGAAGTCAGGCCGGGCGCCGAAGCACTTGATGATGCCGGGGACCTCGGTTCTTCCTCGTGCTGCTGCAGTAGATCGCCAGTAATCGTAGGCAGCGGCCACGTCGCCAGTGGCTTCGGCATCAGCGATAAGGGCGATCTTGGTTGCCGGCGCTGTGGACCGGGCATCTTTAGCGGCGACAGTTTGAGATGGTTGTTTTTCGGTCATGCGAATCTCCAGAAAACCAGTTATTAGTACTTAGCCGTTGGTAATTTCAGCGGCATCCGCTATCCTTTCGGTCAGCAGACGGGTTTTATCAAAAATGAAGAACAATGACATCATGGCCGGGAGTCGCAGGCAAGCCAAATCGAGACGAATTCTTCGCTTCCTTGCTGGACTCTTTATCACTCTGGCAGTCGTTTATCTCTCCTTCGGAGGTTTTGTCTTTTGGGCCATGCATCAACCGCCTGAGGTCTTCGGAAGAGTGATGAAGAGAATTCCGGGTCCAGTGGCTTTTCTCTTATACCCGTTTGAAACTCTGTGGCTCCGCGCCAGGGTGGGAGCGCTGAACATTGGCGATACCGCACCCGACTTCTCTCTGGAAAGAGTGAACAAGACCGGCCCGATCCAACTCTCGGCTCTGAATAAACAGCAGCCAGTAGTCCTGGTATTCGGCAGTTATACTTGACCTCCCTTTCGGCGGGAGGTGCCTGCCCTTAACAAGCTGTTTGATCAGTACAACGATCGGGTTGCATTCCTGGCCGTGTATATCTCTGAGGCCCATCCCAGCGATATCTGGCAGATGGAGAGCAACATCCGCGACAAGGTCGTTTTTGCCAGCCCTAAGAACCAGGAAGAGCGCGCTGAGATCGCCACTACCTGCGTGCGAAGGCTGGGCCTGAAGTTCCCGTCCGTACTCGATGAGTTTGGCAACTCCACCGAGCGCGCCTATACAGGCTGGCCTGACCGGATTTACTTGATCGATTCAGCAGGGAAGATCGCATATAAGAGCAAAGCAGGCCCTTTTGGATTCAAACCGGAGGAACTGGCAGCCGCACTGTCACGGCTCCCATCGCGGATCGGACATGTCGGGATTTCTAATTTTTAATTTCCAATTAATTGGTAATTTGAAGATCAAAATCCGATTTTGGCAATTATGGCACTTTTGGCAATTATGGCAATTCGCCAATGCAATAAGCGTACAATATCTCTCTGAGCCACCATGCTGATCAAGAAGCCATCCGACATCGCCTCTTCGGAGATCACGCCGAAATCCAGCTATATGAACCGCCGCAGATTCATTGCGGGTGCGGCCGCCACGGGCGCCGCGCTGGCTGCGGGTTTTTATCTGCGCCACAGCACTCCAACGGAAACAGTGGAGGCCAACGCGAAATTATCGGGCATTGTAAAAAGCCCGTTCAGCACCACCGAACCACCGACTTCGTTCAAGGACATTACAACTTACAACAACTACTACGAATTCAGCACCGATAAGAACGAGCCGGCCGGACTTTCTGCAAAGTTCCGAACACGCCCCTGGAGTGTCTCGCTCGAAGGTCTGGTGTCCAAGCCCAAGAATCTCGATATCGATGCCATTATGAAGCTGGCCCCGCTTGAAGAGCGCATTTATCGCCACAGGTGTGTCGAGGGCTGGTCGATGGTGATTCCCTGGGTTGGCTTTCCACTGAGCGCTCTGATCAAGCAGGCAGCGCCTCTGGGCAAAGCCAAGTTCGTGGCATTTGAGAGTGTCACGGCCCCGGACCAGATGCCCAACCAGAAGCGCGATGTGCTCCCCTGGCCTTACGTCGAAGGCCTGCGCATGGATGAGGCCATGCATCCACTCACAATTCTCGCGGTGGGCCTTTACGATGAAGCCTTGCCTAATGTCGATGGCGCACCGCTCCGCTTGGTCGTGCCGTGGAAGTATGGCTTCAAGGGAATCAAGGCCATTGTAAAAATCAAATTCACGGATGAGATGCCGCCGACCACCTGGAACATGATGGCGTCCAACGAATACGGCTTCTATTCCAATGTGAACCCCACGGTGGATCATCCGCGCTGGAGCCAGGCCAAAGAGCGCCGCATAGGAGAGTTGTTCAAGAAACGAGACACGCTGATGTTGAACGGTTACAGCGATCAGGTGGCGAGTCTTTATTCAGGGATGGACCTGCGCAAGAATTTTTGATTAGGGAGCAATCAGCACTCTGCATTCGGCACTCAGCCCGCGTGGCAGTTTAGGCTAAAGGGAAGCAATATGGTGGGCATGGTTAGTTTTATCTCTGGCTCTACAACGTTTTTCCCTCCGGCAACAATCTAAGTTTTCAGTCGAGTTTATAGATTAGTTACGACCGTCGGTTCTCGCGTTGGCCGCGCGTAGAGTTGCAAACGGCGTGCAATCCATTCAGATAAGGATGTCAGACCATGCGTGGACGCGTTGACGACGTGAACTTGTTGGAAATTCTTGACCGTGTGATGGACAACGGAATTGTGGTAGCGCCCTCGGCGCTCCTGCATTTGATGGGTGCGGGGCTCACTCCTGGCCGGATGGTAATCGAATCCATTACGACCTACACGTAATAATACGACCAAGAGGACCACGACCATAACGCAAAGAGCGCGTCCGTCTAGGACGCGCTCTTTTTCATTCAAGCTCAAGCGTTGAGGCGTTTAGGGGCGAAAGTCCATCCTTACGTCGATCTCCTGCTGAATTGGCTGCCCGTTAAGCATCGCCGGTTTATATTGCGATTGCCTGGCCGCGTCAAAGGCGGAATCCTGAAAAATGATTGGTCCGCTGATGAACTTCACTTTGCTGACCTTGCCATCTTCTCCAACTGTCACTCGAACCACGACTGTGCCGCTCTCGCGCCGTGCCCGGGCGAACGCTGGATAAACAGGCGTCGCTTTGCGGATGACTTGGAGCGGTACCAGCACTGACTGCTTCACCGTGGAGGGCGCCGCAGTATTCGTAGGCTTCGCCAGTGAGGAGAGCGATGCTGACGAAGAACCATTGCCCACTGCCAAGCTCGGAGCCACATCCGGCGTATTCTGGGCCGGCTGCTGTGCATCGCGGACCGAAATCCTGGAGGGACCGCTACCGAGCGCGACCGTCGCAGGCGTAGGTGCAGGTCTGTTCTGCGTTGCCGGCTGATTATTGGCCGGCTGACTATTGGAATTGGTGTTTCGCGGCTGGTCGGTCTTCTTGGAATCAGACCGGTCGGTTCGATCTGCCGCAGTTCGATCTGCCCCAGGCTTGTTTGCAGATGTAGAGCCTGACGAAGCAGGAGTGGCATTCGGCGAAGTCGATGGAGGCTGCGAAGCAGCAGAGTTATCCGCAGCCGCCAGGCTAGACGGTTGAGTCGTCGTTGGTGGCGGCACCGTAGCGGCGGCCGTGTTTTGGGCGGTCTGATTTCCCGGTTGAGTCGCTGAAGCCGATGGCGACTTGCGCAAGAACTTAAATCCCAGCACTCCTGCGGCGATCAACACCACAGCAACAATCGCAATCAGAACCAGCTTGTTTCCGCCCTTTTTCTGCTCGTCTGAGACTGCATCGAAAGTGCCAAAGCTGGCCTTGGGAACGGCTTCGGATCTGGGTTCTGGTCTAGGTTCAACCTTTGCCTCTACCCGCTTCTCTTCCTTCTTTGGAAATGGCACCGGCGGAGCTACTTCAGCAGCGACGGGCATAGGCCGGATCGGTTCTACCTTCGGCGCCGGCGCCGGAGTCGAACGTGCCGGAGCCACCGCAGCCGCAGCCGATGCAGCCGGTTTAATCACGACCGGGGCAGGGGATGGGACCGCCGGAGCCGCAGCCACCGGTTTCGGCATAACGACTGGAGGCTCAGGATGCAGTGTGCCTTCTTCGCGGGCGCGGCGTTCCTTTTGCAGCAGCGTCCCAATCTGATCAGCCATGGTCTTGAGCACCGCCACGTGAGTGATGGTGAAGGTATGGGGAGTGGGAGCAAATACTGCTAAAACGCCGATGACGCGGTTGTCCTCTCGAATGGGCGTTACCACCATGGACCGTATGCCGAGGGCGCGAATGGCCCCGGTATCAACACGGGTATCA
>DASZFU010000049.1:0-7411 GCA_035939495.1 Candidatus Angelobacter sp.
GGATTTTTGAAACCACGGCTTGCATCAATTGCCATGCCGTTTCTGGAACAGTGGCGGACGGACGCTTCGGTCCTGATCTGACTCATTTGATGAGCCGTGACACCATCGCCTCGGGTGCTGCATCAAACAGTTCCGAAAACCTTCGTTTGTGGATTCACGATCCCGATGCCATCAAACCAGGTTCGCTCATGCCCGCCATGAATTTGAACCACCAGGATTTGGACGCCGTAACTGCTTACCTCGAGACGCTTCGATGATGGAAAGGGTATAGACCGCATGGCGTCAGAAACAATCGCGCTCACCGCCGCTCACGATGTGCCGCAGCCAATTGGCACGGTCCTCCACGATTGGGTTGTCACCGTGGATCACAAGAAGCTCGGGATTCTCTACATTCTTTACGCCCTCGTATTCCTTGTCATTGGTGGCATCGAAGCAACCATCATGCGGGTACAGCTTATCGTTCCGCACAACCACTTCGTCTCCCCCCAGGTTTTCAACCGTATGTTCACGATGCATGGCACCACGATGATTTTTTTCGTAGCCATGCCCATCCTGTTTGGCTTCGGAAATTATCTGATTCCGCTGATGATTGGCGCTCGCGATATGGCTTTTCCGCGCCTGAATGCCTGGAGCTTCTGGCTTACCGCTTTCGGAGGATTGCTGCTTTACTTCAGCTTTATTGGAGGTAACGGCCTCTACGGGGCGGGGAATGCTCCCGACGTCGGGTGGTTCGCCTATGCTCCACTCACAGCCACCGCATTCTCACCAGGACATAGTACCGATTTCTGGACACTCGGTCTGCTCGTTTCCGGATTTGGCAGCATTGGGACCGCCGTAAACATCCTGGCGACAATCGTATGCCTGCGCTGTCCCGGGATGACGCTGGGCAAGATGCCGTTGCTTGCTTGGTTGAATTTGGTCATGGCTGCGATGGTGCTGCTCGCCATATCGCCTCTTACGGCGGCGCAGATGATGCTTTCGCTCGATCGTTTTCTAGGTGCCCATTTCTTTGACACTTTGGCCGGTGGCTCGGCTGTACTGTGGATGCACTTCTTCTGGATTTTCGGCCATCCGGAAGTCTATGTCTTGGTCATACCGGCCTTCGCGTTTGCCTCCGAGATCATCCCGGTGTTCTCTCGCAAGCCCATCTTCGGATATCCCGTGATGGTGGCGGCGACCGTCTGTATTGGATTCGTGGGCTTTAGTGTCTGGGCCCACCACATGTTCACGGTCGGAATGAACTCCTACGCAAACAGTTTTTTCACCATCACCACAATGGTCATCGGTGTTCCCACCGGCATCAAGATCTTCAATTGGATAGCGACCATGTGGGGAGGGAAGATCATTCTTAAGACTCCCATGCTTTTTTGCATCGCCTTCCTCTTTCAATTTCTGATTGCGGGCCTAACGGGAATTATGCTTTCCGCCGCGCCGTTTGACTGGCAGCTGGGCAACTCCTACTTTGTGGTCGCGCATTTTCACTACGTCATCGTGGGAGGGATACTCTTCACACTTTTTGGCGCCTTCTATTACTGGTTCCCCAAAATGAGCGGAAGAATGTATAACGAAACGCTCGGTAAATGGCACTTCTGGCTGTTCTTTATCGGCTTCCACCTGACCTTCGATTTCATGCATGTACCGGGTTTGCTGGGAATGCCGCGGAGGATTTACACCTATGAACCCGGCCGCGGATGGGACATCTGGAACTTGATCTGCACCATCGGGGTGTTCTTTCAGATCGCCGGTACATTCGTGTTCATCGGAAACCTGCTCTGGTCTTATTTCAAGGGCAACGCGGCCGGAAACGATCCCTGGGACGCTTGGACGCTCGAGTGGTCCACGAGTTCTCCACCAGTGGAATACAACTTTGCCAAGATTCCCGTCGTCAAAAGCCGCCGTCCCCTCTGGGACATCAAGCACCCCGAAGATCCTGATTGGAAGTATGAATGATGAGGAGAGCCTGTTGAACAGCACTTCGTCTGCGCCATCATCGATCGAACTGCCGTGGGTACTCCCTTCGCGCGGACACGTGGGGATGCTCTCTCTGATTGCAGCCGAACTCGCAATCTTTACGATTTTTGTCGTCGCCTATCTTTTCTACATCGGAAAAAGTTTGACTGGTCCGACGCCCAAGGACGTGCTTGAGCTCCCGATCTTCTCCAGTATCTGCCTGCTCTCTAGCAGCCTAACTATCCATGCCGCGGTTAGCGCCCTGCGCAATGGCAGGGTCCGCGCTTTTGGGATGTGGTGGTTCGTCACGATGGTCCTCGGCCTCATCTTTCTGGGAGAAACTGGCCGCGAGTGGCATCACCTCATTTTTGAAAAGGGTTTGACCATCAGCACGAATCTTTTCGGTACAACCTATTATTCGCTTGTCGGCCTACACGCCTTCCACGTGACGGTGGGTCTGATCTGTATCGCTATCGCCATGATTTTGGCCCTCCTCGGCAAGGTAAAACAAGAGCACAACGAGCGAGCCGATGTCTTTTCATTGTATTGGCACTTTGTCGATGTGGTCTGGATCGTCGTATTCACGGTCGTTTACATCATCGGACGCTAAGGAAGGAAGCCTCAAATGGCTCGTGCCGATTTATCCGCGCAAGCATCACAGCCTGGAACTGTAAGGCTACCTGCGCCAACGTCTTGGCCGATCGTCCTGGCGTTCGGCGTCACGTTGTTGTTTGCCGGTCTTGTAACGAGCGCCTCCGTCAGCCTGCTCGGGGCGATACTGGTCATCACAGGATGCGTTGGATGGTTTTGCGACATCCTGCCCCACGAAAAACATGTTGAGGTCCCAATTGTTGAGGAATATGCGCCCATCACGACTGCACGCCTGCGAGTGGCACGGCTACTCGTAGCACCGGACCTTCCTCGGGCTCTGCTCCCGCTCGAAACCTATCCCGTTTCTGCTGGCATTAAGGGCGGGCTAGCCGGCAGTGTCGCCATGGCGGCCCTTGCATGCCTCTATGGAATTCTCAAGCAAGGGAGCATTTGGTATCCCATCAACCTTCTCGCGGCTACCATCTATTCCCAATCCACGAGGTTGGATTCGGCGTCCCTGAACGCATTCCATATCGGCAGCTTCCTGCTCGCCGTCGTCCTCCATCTGGTCACGTCTCTCCTCGTGGGCCTTCTCTATGGAGCAATGTTGCCGATGTTTCCGCGTCGGCCGATTGTTCTCGGAGGTGTCGTTGGTCCCGTCTTGTGGACGGGGCTACTGCACAGCATTCTCGGACTCATCAACCCACTGCTCGACGAACGGATTGAATGGCGGTGGTTCATCGCTTCGCAGTTCGCCTTCGGCATCGTTGCGGGGCTTGTTGTTGTTCGCCAGGAACGCATTCGCGTGAGGCAATTTATGCCCTTTGCCATGCGCGCGGGGATTGAGACTCCCGCAGTGGCAGCAAAAAATCATCCGGAGAGCAATCGGCCATGAACCTCTGCCGACGGATCTCCGGCGCGCTGGCTCTACTTGCTCTGGTGTGCTCTGGATGTAGTAGTTCGCCGGGCCGGCCAATGGCCGATGCTATTCCCATCGACCCGGATGATATTTCAAACTTCGAGTTCCTCTACGCACACAATTGCGCCGGTTGCCACGGTCCCAACGGAAAAGGCGGAGCTTCTATTGCGCTCGCAAATCCGCTTTACCTCGCCATCGCTGATGATTCAACAATGCGGCGTGTAACGACAATCGGTGTTGCGGGAACTCTGATGCCGGCCTTTGCTAAGAGTGCGGGCGGGATGCTCACGGACAAACAAATTGATGTCATTGTGCGGGGAATTCGCGAGCAATGGTCCAAGCCGGATGTTTTGCACGGTGAGTATGCGCCGCTTTATTCCACGCCCAATGTGGGAGATGCATCTCGCGGATCACAAGTCTTTGGTGCCTACTGTTCTTCATGCCATGGCCCCCAGGGAAGCGGCGGCCCCAAGGCAGGCTCAATTGTGGATCCATCCTATCTTGCCTTAGTCAGCGATCAAGCTCTTCGAACAACCGTTATCGTGGGAATTCCGGAATTGGGCGCTCCGGACTGGCGAGGCAATGTGCCGGGGAAGCCGATGTCCTCTCAAGAAATCTCCGATGTGGTGGCATGGCTTGCCTCTCAGCGCACGGCATTCCCCGGCCAGCCCTATTTCCATTCCGACAAACCACCGGGAGAACCTCAATGACTAATCCGGACGATCTTTCCAGGCGCAAGCTCCTCATGAAGCTGGGCGTTTTATTCAATGGCATCATTGCTGCCGTGCTGGCTGTGCCCATCATCCGTTACATTCTGTCTCCTGTGGCGGAGGAGCGTAAGCAAGGCTTTCAATCTTGGCTCCCACTCGGCGAACTCAACCAGTTTCCCGCAGGCGAGACGCGATTCGCGACCTACCGAAATCCGGTCGTGAATCCTTGGGATGGAAAAACAGCAGACATTGCATGCTGGGTACGTAACGTGGACGGCCAGACTTTTCAGGTCTTTGCGATCAACTGCGCCCATTTGGGTTGTCCAGTCCGATGGTTTCCCCAATCCAATTTGTTCATGTGCCCCTGTCACGGAGGTGCCTATTACCAGGATGGCTCCCGCGCCTCCGGACCTCCTGAGCGTGGATTGTTCCAGTATCACTACAAGATTGAACAGGGAAAGCTTTTCATCAAAGCGGGGGAGATGCCGACACCCGGCCAGAAAACTCAGTCATCGCTCGTCACATTGGAGACACGCCGATGCGTCTGATCGGACAGATCGGTGATTGGCTGGATGCGCGCCTTCAGGTTGGTCAAACACTCCGTGAAACTGCAGAGCACCCCGTTCCACGCGATACGGCGAGCTGGTTTTATGTTTTCGGTAGTGCTGCATTTGTTGTGTTTATTCTTCAAATCTTTACCGGAATTCTCCTCGCCCTGATTTATGTGCCTTCCGCGGGCGAAGCCTGGAACAGCCTTCAGGTTCTCAACCACGGGATCCAACTCGGCTGGTTTGTTCGAGCTCTCCACGGCTGGGGCTCCGATTTTATGGTTGCGATCGTTCTGCTCCACATGGTTCAGGTTTTTTTGTTTGGCGCTTACAAATTCCCGCGAGAATTAACTTGGATTATAGGCGTCTTTCTCCTGTTGATGACGCTCGGTATGGCCTTCACTGGCCAAGTGTTGCGGTTCGATCAGGATGCGTATTGGGGTTTGGGGCTTGGCGCATCGATCGCCAGTCGTGTGCCGGGGGCAGGACCTGCCATTGTCAACGTTATGTTGGGTGGCCCCATAATCGCCGGAGCGACCCTGTCGCGGTTCTTCGCTATGCATGTATTTGTAATCCCCGGGTTGTTGATTGCATTTGTCGCGCTGCATCTTCTAATGGTCGTCAAACTGGGCATTAACGATTGGCCCATGCCCGGACGCGTGGTTCGCAAGGCCACTTACGTTCAGGAATACCACGAACTCACCAAGAAAGATGGTCTACCCTTCGTCCCCGGTGCGGTCTGGAAGGATCTTTGTTTCAGCGCTTTAATCTTGCTCGCTGTGGCTGCCTGCGCAATGTACTTTGGCCCCTTTGGTCCGTCAGGTCGTCCCGATCCCACAATTATTCAGACGGCTCCTCATCCGGACTTCTTCTTCTTGTGGCTTTATGCGGTTCTCTCACTCTTGCCTCCATCGATGGAAACTCCGGTTCTGCTAATTGGCCCCGTAATCGCCATCATTGCTCTTTTGGCTCTTCCTTTCGTGTTCGGCGAGGGAGAGAAAAGTTGGCGCCGAAGGCCCATCGCCGTGCTCTCGATTTTACTGATTGCGGTTTCTTTGGGTGATTTTACCCATCTTGGGACTTTTACCCCGTGGAGTCCTGTCATGGATGCCTGGAGCAGCGACTCCATTCCCCCTCAGTTCTTACACAACCGCTCCGCGCTCGAACGCCAGGGCGCCCTCGTCTTTCAGGAGAAGCAGTGCCACAATTGCCACGCGTTGGATAATATTGGTGGAAAACGCGGACCTGCCCTCGACCGCGTCGCGGCGCGCCGTACACAAGATCAACTCATTCGACAGGTGATCCAGGGCGGTGGAAACATGCCCGCCTATGGCAAAAATCTAAGCCCTGCGGAGACGACTGCCCTCGTTTCCTTTCTGGAAACCTTGCGTCCCGAAGGTCAACCAGCTGCGCGAGACTCATCCCGCGCTGTGGGCCTGGAACCGCAGTCTGGCAAGCCCCCTGCGGCTCAACCCTAGCTCTGCCATGACCCCTGAAGCTCAAGCTGTTCTGCAATCTTGGTCGAGCCCAATATGGATTAACGTTATGCTTGGGCTTACCGCCCTTGTATATGCGAAGGGCTGGCTGAGGATTCGACGTCTTCTCCCTGCACTTATCCCAATCTGGCGGCTCGCTGCATTCTTCTCGGGATTGCTATCGCTCTGGATTGCCATCGGCTCTCCTCTCTCCGCTTTTGATGATGTGTCGCTCTCGGCCCACATGGTGCAGCACCTTTTGCTCATGACAGTTACCCCTCCCCTCCTGCTGCTTGGCACACCATCTATTCCACTTCTGCGAGGGCTGCCGCAATGGATCGTCAAGGGTGCGGTCGGCCCATTTCTGCGTTGGTCTCCGGTAAAACGGCTCGGGCGCTTTCTCACCCACCCCGCCATTTGTTGGTTCGCAGCCACGGTTGCCCTTATCGGCTGGCACGTTCCTGCTGCCTTTGAGCTGGCTTTACGTTCGGATTCATGGCACGAAGTCGAGCACATCTCTTTTCTTTCGACTTCACTCTTATTCTGGTGGCCTGCAGTCCAGCCGTTCCCGAGTGGCACTACCTGGTCTCGGTGGTCGATTCCGCTCTATCTTTTCTTTGCAACTCTGCCTGGGGGTGCGCTCGGAGCATTCCTTACATTTTGTGATCGAATTCTTTACCCTTCGTATGCCGCGGCGCCACGGCTCTTTGGTATCTCGCCTCTGGAAGATCAAGTGATTGCCGGCGCTCTTATGTGGGTGTTCGGAACGTTTGTCTACACTGTTCCAGCAGTCGTCATCACTTTCCAGCTTCTCTCGCCGCAGGATGCGCCCGTTCAGAAACAGGGTGCACTCGGTTTGCGCAGAATTATTGCTTAAGGCGGCAATGCGAGATCGCGAGACGGAACTTCGGAGAACCAGGGGCTGCCGATTTTCGAGCCGCTTCGGTGATTCCCGTTTAGAATCGCAACGAATTATCTTTCAGCGTGAACCGAAGATAGATATAACCAATCAATCCGGCCGCTAAGGAGGCCGCGAGTACCGCGACCTTTGCGGTGGTGACAACCGCTTCGTCCTCAAATGACAAGCCGCTGATAAACAGTGCGACAGTAAATCCCAAGCCTGCGAGAATTCCTACACCGGCAATTCCCGACCAAGTTAAACCCTCAGCCATCGCAGCGATTCTTGTTCGCACGGCCAGGTAAGAAAACACAAGGATC
>DASZFU010000050.1:0-4854 GCA_035939495.1 Candidatus Angelobacter sp.
AGGAATCAAAGATACAGCTTTACCACCTGCCATCAGCGCTACAGCTCTCTTGAGGATTTCATAGACGGTTGCAGGGAGTCTGATCTTCTCTCCGCTTGTGGTGACCAGACTCGGAATGCCTCGGTTAAGCAACTGTTCGAGTTTTTCGACCGCCGGTTGTTCCTGAGCCTGGATCGTTATTGGTTCTCGTGTTGCAACTGCCATATTTCAAGCATATCACAATAGTCGAAACACTCGAAATAGTCGAAATTTGCAACGAACTTGTTATGCGATGGTTTAAAAAGGAAAGAGAATCCCCTTATCCTTCAGCTTCTCAAACCGTCCAGCTACGAATCGATAAAGCTGCGCGGGGCGTTGGCCACCTCGCCGGTACTCCTTAATTGGCTTCAATATTTTGAGCAAAGACATTTTGCGCCGGAAGTTTCGCTTGTCCAGCTTCTTGCCCAAAATGGCTTCGTAGAGTTCCTGCAATTCAGTGAGCGTAAACTTCCCGGGAAGCAACTGGAAGCCGACTGTCGTATATTCCAGCTTGTTGCGCAGTCGTTCCAGGGCGTAAGCCAGAATCTTGTCGTGGTCGAACGCCAAAATTGGAAGATCATTCACCCGCCACCACATCGCTTCAGCCGCGTCGGTACCGGCCTTAACCTCGCGGCCTGCTGAAATGAGAGCGAAGTATGCCACTGTAATTACTCGCCCTCGTGGATCACGGCCAGGATCACCGAAAGAATAGAGCTGCTCAAGATAGACATCCGAAACCCCGGTTTCTTCCTTCAGTTCCCGCAACGCCGCCTGGTCAAGGCTTTCATCCTCATGCACGAAGCCGCCCGGAATCGCAAAGCGTCCGGCGAATGGCTCCGCGCCGCGCTTCACCAGCAGGACTTTAAGCACACCGGATTGAATAGTGAAGATTACGATATCGACTGTTACGTGCATAACGATCCTCAGGAGACTACCAGCCGCGCTCTCTGTTCTGCGGCGCGCACCTTGGCGGTAGCGCCGGAGTTGAATTGCAGGTAATCAGCTTCTACGCCATCGCTGAAGACGGCGCCTCCAGAAGGCATTAGAGATTCCAACAACAGTTCCCGCCCGGATTCAAGCATTCCCGCCACGATCCCAGCTTGCGAATGACGGCTGACGAATGGCTCACGCACCACATAGATGAGACGATCATCTTCCCAGCCCATGTGAATGGCCTTGATCTCCGCTCAGGCGGAGGGGTGGTGCGAAACATGGTAGCCACCAGCGACGGCAGGCTCTACCTAGCCTGCAGCGGTGTGAACAAGGTTGCTCTCGTAGAGATACAATGAGGAACCACTCTGATCTTGAAGCTCTGCCCTAGAGCCAGGGCCTTCCGACAAGAAATAAGGATCTCTTGGAGTTTCTTGTGTAGATTGTTCATGGCCGTATAATCGACAGTCATGCGGGTTACTGAAACCTCTGCGCAAGAGCTGATCGTCCGTACTCCCTGGTGGAAGGTTGCCCTTTTCATCATTTTCTTTACGGTCATTTTTGCCGTTATTTACTTCGTGCTTAGTTTATATACTCCTGTAAATGGTATTCACGATTCTTCAAACAGCCACATTTCATTTGCCACTTGCCTTTATTTCAGTATCGTCACCGAATCTACTCTTGGGGACGGAAATATCACACCGCTCGGGATTTCTCGTGCTTGTGTCAGCTGTCAAGTGATGGTCGGACTCGTCGTGGCCGGCATGTTGGTTGCGAAAATAGTTTCTGCTCGTAGCTCGATCCTCGTCAAGCTATCTGAGATGGCTGAAGGTGATTGGGTCGATTGCGTCACAGACCAAGACGGAAACACAGTGTTGGGACGAACCTGGATTCAAGCGGAACAGACCGGGCTTTGTTTTCAAGGAACAGATTTCCATGAGAGCGGCATGCCAGCCGCTTCCTTTATTTCACACTCAATTGCTTTTTCCAAAAGCAAGGCCAGTTTCAAATTCCAGTCCTTCGAATTTACCAACAAGGTTTTTAGTGAGGGTGTCTCCACTCTGGAGTTTTCCGATATTGACAAAAACGGTCGATTCACAAAATACTCCATAAAGATCGCGGACAGATCTATCCCCATATTTTCTGGTTCAGGATACCGTCTCGAATTAACACCCTTAAGAGATCGCCTGAAAACACGCGAAGATTGTCCAGAAGACGCGATTCGGGAGCTACGCGAGTTCTACGACCGCCACCTGAGAAAAGAGTGAACATAGAAAAATAGCAGACACTATTAGAGCGAAGCTAAAATATTTGAAATTTCATGTCCCCAGTTGCCGAACAACCTCAAGATGTTGCACTGTTTTTGTTAAACAATTTCGGAGTAGAATGTAACGTGGAAGAAATCATTAAATCAAGTAATGGTGATGACGCGGCTGAGTCAAGGCCTCTGCAGCGATGCCTCGTGAATAGTTGATCGGAGATTTTGACAGCCTTATCTCCGGCTTGCTGGCGGCACGATGCCATTCATCCGCAAGTATTCCACCAGTTGACCGTAATGATCGGAGATGTGCCAGACCATTGCAGTCAGGGCTGAAAGCCGGTTTAGGCCCCAGTACTGACCCGGATTCGGATGTAACAGGTTGTCGGCATTTGTATCTGCTATGACCTTGTCGGTCATCGCAAAAGAATCGTGAAGATAAGCCAAGATCTCGGCTTTCGTCTTGGCCGGATTTGGCCCGCCAAGGTCGCATCGCGCCGGGGTTTTTTCGCCGGACATCTGTTTGGCCCACGCCTCATTGCCGCATGCCACATGCTTCACCTGCTCGCCAAACGTCCGGGCATCTTTGAATTCACCCTGCGTGGGCTTGAAGCTCCACTTATCTTCCGGCATGGCTTCGGCAAGTCTTGTGAAGTCTCGCTCAATATCTTTCCAGATGAAGTTAATTGAATCAGGTATGGTCTTGGGCGGCTGCGGCCGTTTCTGAGGAATCGCTGCTGAACCCAAAAAAATTGCGATAATCACTAAAGCCCAAAAATGTTTTGTCATAAGTCCTCCAGTCCACTTTCCCAAACTGAACTTCGCGAATAGGCTAAATCAAAAACCAAAACCTTTGGCCACGAATACACGCGAATTAACACGAATCAAGATCAAAACAAAAAGAGAAAAATAAGATAAGTAACGACAGGAGTGTTAATTCGTGTGTATTCCTGGCTAAAAAGTTTTGGGTTTTTCTCAGCGTCTTCGTGTCTTCGTGGTGGATTTTGCTTTACTAATTTGACCACGTAGTCGGTTTTCGCTCCCAGCGATGCTTCTTCAATTCAGCCAGCAAATTGCCGTCAAGCGGCCCGGCGTCACTCAAAGCCAGATTCGCGCGCACATGCTCCGGCTTGCGCATTCCCACAATGACTGTACTCACAACCGGATTGGAGAGAATAAAGCGTAGCGACAACTCCGGAAGAGTCATGCCGTCCGGAAGGATCGCCTTTAGCCGTTCCACTCGTGCCAGAGTCGCCCGAAGGTTTTCAGGATTGAAATATCCCGCACGCCAGTCTCCTTTGGCAAATTGGGTGGTCGCAGTCAGTTTCCCGCCCAGGCTGCCTTCATCGAGTGGGACGCGCGCAATTACGCCAATGTTCAACTCGCGGCAAAGCGGAAAGAGCTCATCTTCCGGGTCCTGGTCAAAGACGTTGTAGATGACCTGGACGGTATCTACCAGGCCCGTCCGCAGCGCCCGGATTCCATTGGCCGGCTCCCATCGATTGAGGCTCAGGCCAAACGCGCGAACCAGGCGATCCTGTTTTAGTTTTTTGACGGTCTCTTGAAATTCCCGGTGATCGGTCCAACTATCGTCCCAAACGTGCAGTTGAAGCAGATCGATGGTCTCGACCTGGAGTTTTCTGCGGATCATCTCCGCATGGCGCAAAACATGCTCGACAGGGAACACATCGGTGTAGACGTCTTGGGGCGAAGCCGGCCACTTGCGATTCATTGGCGGAACCTTAGAAGCGGCGAAAAGACGCCTGTTTGAATTGCGTTGCAAGGTCTCACCCAGAAATCCATCACTACGGCCGTCGCCGTAAGCCCAGGCCGTATCGAAAAAGTTGCAGCCCGACTCCACCGCGAGTTGCAGAGCACTCCTGGATGCATCGTCTTTGGAGTCCGGCCAACTGCCCATGCCCCAGAGTCCTTGCGCCATATTGCTGACGTCGAAATTTGTACGGCCCAGCTTGCGGAATTTCATCTTTCATCCTTTCATTTCTGAATCAACCACTTCGTGATTGCTCCTGAGCTTCTCCACGCCGATGATCCGGCGCACCAGATACAGTCCAATGAGCGTGATCACGATGCTCACACCCAGGCTCTCAATCGCAAGTATTCCAGCCCCATCGCGACCTCCACAAAACCGCCGGGGATTATAATCCATGGAATCGGATCATCGGATGATCGGGTCATCTGGTGATCGGAGCTTGAATCAACAGAGGGTTTCTAACACCACTTGCTAGGATGACTACGCTGCTGACCCAACATCCGATCCCCCGATCCCCCGATGATCCGATCACCCGATACCCATGAGTCTCTTCCAAGCACTACCCGACCAGCGCGACAAAGGCTCTCGTCCGCTCGCCGATCGCATGAGGCCTCGCATCCTCGATGAATTTGTCGGGCAGGAGCAGGTGCTCGCCCCAGGCAAGCCCTTGCGGTTGCAAATCGAACGCGACGATCCCGGCTCCATTATTTTTTGGGGACCACCCGGAGTCGGCAAAACCACTTTGGCGCAGATCATCGCGCACATCACGAAGGCCGAGTTCATCGAGTTCTCGGCGGTGCTCTCCGGAATCAAGGAGATCAAGCAGGTCATGGCCGAAGCTGAAAAGGCCCGGCAATACGGCACGCGCACCATCGTC
>DASZFU010000051.1:0-39287 GCA_035939495.1 Candidatus Angelobacter sp.
TTTCATTTCATGGTTATCCAAAGATGCGCGAATATCAATCTCCGGGCGAGTTCGAATTCATCTACGATCAGGTCAGCCGGACCGGACCTTTCACTCGTCCAATCGGCGCTTATACGCGTTTAGGAGATGTCCACGACCTGCTGCTCAGATCGGACGATCGCTTTGTTGTCTTTGGTAGTGGCGATGAGGTTCAGTTGGAGTTCGACCCCGCTTCTCTTCCGGCGTTGCCCAAGGGGTGGAAGCGTGATTATTTCTTCTTTGCCGATGGTTACGAGAAAGATATGGACTTCTACGCCGCCGAAGGGGGCTTCGTGAACCCACTTCCGTTCCATCGCATGAGCGGCTATCCTTATGCGGAAACTGGTCCTCACGACAATGTCCACATCAACGATCTGCTGAACTATGACACAAGGTTCTTTTCCGGTGCTTCTTCAGGTTCTTATCGCTTTCGGTTTTCGGAGCGCGCGAAGCGTGGCTTTTAGGATCGCGGCAAATGAAAATTCTCATTGCTGGACTTAGGGAGTTCGTAGCCGCCGCGTAACATCCTGTCCACAGAGCCCAAAGTGGCGAATGTTCCAGGTATAGATTGTTTCGGCTTGGGCCTTTATGGCGCAGTGTGCAAGTATGGCATCGTAGATTGTGCCGCTTACGATGCCGAGAGCTGCAGACGCAACCAAGGCGTCCGCGTATTCGGCGCCATCCAGTGCTACTAATGAGAGCCGGTCGCGTAGGTCGCTAATAAACAACATAGCTTGCTCGCTGCTAATACGGCGTTTGCCTGGCATTCGAGTCAGCGTGGAGTAGACTTCTGCCAAGCTGTACGCACCACAACAACTTGTTGAGTTGTCACATTGGAGGAACAATTCAAAACTTGCCTGATGATGGACGTGGTCCTCGTAGAAGACCGGGATGAGTACCGATGTGTCGAGAAAGGCTCTCATTCCTGCTTGCCGAGGTTCGCCTGATCGCGTTCCTCGCGAATCTGTTGGAGAATCTCGTCAGCCGCGGAAGCCGAAAGGGGATCTCCGGTATGCAACACCCACACACCCTGCTTCTTTCTCATTGAACCCGATCCGCGAATTGGACGCAGAGTGATCTGCTCGCTACCGCTCTCCATATCGATGGCATCACCAGGTTGCAAATGCAATTCTTCACGCAACGATTCGGGAATCGTCACGCGTCCGGCTTCATCTATGATAGTGCGAGCATTCATTGCGATGCTTTCGAAGATTTACTCAACTAAGATCGATTTTATTTTAACAAAGTATATAGCAGGTGAGATATGGAGGGTTGTTATCTCAGGACCCGATCTCCTGATTCACCGATGTCCCGACCGGCAGTTCGATCCAGAAATTGCTCCCGCCGCCGGCTTCAGACTCGACCCCGACCCTTCCGCCCATGCGCTCGATTCCACGTTTCACGATAGCCAAGCCAATACCTGTTCCGGGATAGGCATCCTCATTGTGCAGCCGTTCGAAGGCCCGGAAAATTCGTTCCTGGTACTGTTGTGGAATTCCAATCCCCTTGTCGCGGAACCATAACCGGATGTTGGCTCCTATCTTTTCGCAGGTAATCATCACCTCGGGCTCGGCGCCCGGAGGCACGAATTTCCTGGCATTGGAAAGCAAGTTCACGATCACCTGCCGCAGGACTGGGCCGTGACCAAGCACAGGTGGAAGAGAGTCGGGCAGGTCCATTTTGAGTCGTTCGATGCGCTCACCATCTGGCAGTTGGTCAATCGCGCCGGCAATCACCGTGGCCAAATCCATGCATTTGGGAACGATTTCCTGCTGGGCGATCCGGCAATAGGAGAGCAGGTCATTGATGAGGTCGTTCATCTTGGTTCCAGCCTTGACAATCCACACCAGATTTTCCCTGTCTGCTTCATCCAGCTTCGCGGCTGCGTCTTCCATGAGGATGCCGGCAAATCCCCGCATGGCGCGTAACGGCGCTTTCAAGTCGTGGGAGACGGAAGAAGTAAAGGCCTGAAGGTCGGCAACCGCCGCGGCCAGTTCGTGGTTGATTCGCCGAGCCTCGGTCAGGTTGGTGAATTCCAGGCGGCGCAAGCGCTCGATCCGGAAGGCGGCGATACTGCCGATGGCAGCAGCAATGGACATCGCCACTGCTAAAGGCACCACCTGGGTCACCGCCAGCCTCCGCAAGACCACCATCGATCCCAGATAGGCTGCCGCGCCACCTAAGCCACAGAGCAGACGATGGCTATAGCGTAATGGTATGACCAGAAATGTCCCAAGGACGACCGTCTGAGTGATCAGCACATGTAGTATGAACCCTGCCGGACGGGAAAGACTAACCAGGATATTAAAGACGACGATGGCGATGGTCCACGCCAGCAGGCTGGTATCAAGCGTGCGATAGTCGAGTTGGCGGCGGAGCCGGGCCGCGATCACCAGGCCGAGCGTGAAGATGGCTAAACGCGCGGCAACCAGCAAAGAGAAAAACGGCGAAGGTTGCGCCAGCAGGAAATCGTTGACCACCAGCAGGAGCACCGCTCCGCTGCCCACCAGGAGCACGAGCCGCGCATACCGTGCGGTCTCGGCATAGCTCCATTCCCGGTAAGCTTGCTCGGTTGCAGGGTCCGCGAATTCAGGATTCCAGTACACCAACATTCTGTCCAAGATGCTGCCTGAGTGGTGACGAATCGTATTTTAGAAAGCTGGGAAGGAGCAAGCAAGGTGATAGCCTTCGGAGAAGACGCATCTAATATAAGCACTATTCACCAAAGAAATACATAACGTGAATGGCATCATTGATCTTGTGAATGGCAAGTATTAAATAGTGTTCACCTTGATCTAAATCCCCAATCTGACGAAACCCCATCCCTCTTGTCATCTGAGCGGGGCGCCTGAACTGTGCTTCCCAACCTCACTTCTATGGCGCGAAGTCGAAGAGCCTGTTCTGAGGTGAAGAAAAAAGAACCCCATGATGCTTATTTTATAATACTGATTCAGGAAGTTCTCACCATACACTCTCATTCACACTTGCGTGATGCTCGCTACTACTTCGGTTCCAGCTTGATCCTCCTCGCTAGTTGCTCATCAGCTTCTTTCCGATCTTGGGAAACGTCCAAGCCAAACCAGTACCAATGTAACTTTATTAACCGTTGTGGTTGCAGGCAGACTAATCCTTCAAGAAACCCCGATGGCGTTTTCTCAAGCCATCCAGCTATTTCCGATATAAAATACGCAGCCTGATGTGTCTATGAACCGTATCCATCATTCGGCTTCGTCGACGAGAGATTGGACGGAGCAGGGAATTAGAGAACTTGTTCTGGAGCGGCTGCCGGCCATGAGCCTGACGGTAGCAGCGGTCTTTTTCGGATACACCATCTCCGACTGGTTCACTCTGCCGTATCCGGTTTCCGCCATCAACAGCATCCATGCGGCTGTATTGACAGTAAGCTACCTTGTCATTTGGCGACTGGCTTCGCGCAGGAAGATTGGCCTTCGATACGTCCATGCCACCTATGCCCTAATGGGGCTGCTCGCCCTGTCGATCTCCTTCACCACCATGGCTTTGCTGCATGATGGCCACTTGAGCCTAAACCTGTTGCTGGTCATCTTTACGGCCAGCATCTGTTTCGGTTCAAGGTTCTGGTTCGGACTGCTTGCCGCGGTCGTGGCCGCCGGCTGGAGCATTTTTCTCTGGACGCAAAAGAGCGCTGTCTCCATGCATTATAGCGAAGCCTTGTATGGCGGCTTATTGCTCTCCGTGGTGTCGCATGAACTGACTCGCAGGTTTATGGCGCAGTTGCAGAAGCTGAAGCACCAGAGCCAGGAAGACGTTGCCAGAATGGCGGAGCTGGTGACGCAGCTAGAAATGGCCAAAGGACAGGCGGAACAGGCAGCCAACGCCAAGAGCGAGTTCCTGGCCTGTATGAGCCATGAAATACGTACTCCGATGAATGGAGTGCTGGGAATGTCTTCATTGCTGCTGGATTCAGGCCTCAAGCCGGAACAACAGGATTACGCGCTGGATATTCACGATTCGGCCAAAGCACTGCTGAGCGTAATCAATGACATTCTGGATTTCTCCAAAATCGAGGCCGGCAAAATCGATATTGAGCCGCACCAATTTGATCTTCCTGGCCTGATTCGCAGCACGGTGGCCGTCATCCAATCCGGTGTCAAAGCTAAAGGGCTCACACTGGAAACTCTGATAAGCGACGCCCTGCCTTCCCAGGTAATTGCCGATCCAATACGTCTGCGCCAGATCATGCTCAACTTGCTCAGCAATGCTCTCAAGTTTACTCAACAGGGTGGAATCTCATTGTTGGTCGAAACTACAAACCTCACTGTGGATGGCGCCAGTTTGCGGATTTCAGTTGAGGATACGGGTATCGGCATTGCTCAAGACAAGCTGGAGCACATCTTCGAGAGATTTGCCCAGGCGGATAGCTCCACCACGCGCCGCTACGGAGGGACCGGCCTGGGTCTCTCCATCAGCCAGCAACTGGCAAGGCTCATGGGCGGAACCATCGGGGTCAAGAGCACTCCGAATGTGGGTTCCACTTTTTGGGTTGACGTTCCGGTTCGGTTGCCAGAACGGTTCCTTCCAGCGGAAACGCCCCAACCGCCAGCCCTCGCGACTTCGCCGTTTGCTGATCCCAGCATCGACGCACACCTGAAGTCGTTGAAAGTGCTGCTGGCGGAAGACAATCCAGTGAATCAGAAGGTCGCCTTGCAGATGCTCAAGCGCCTCGGCTGTAGGACAGATCTGGCCCGAGACGGCGTGGAAGCAGTGCAGATGGCGCTCGAAAATTCTTACGACCTCATTTTGATGGACTGCGAGATGCCCAAAATGAATGGTTTCGAAGCCACGGCTGAAATTCTCCAGTACACGCCGGTTGCGAATCCTCCGGTTATCTACGCCTTGACTGCCCACGCCATGGTGGGATACCAGGAGAAGTGCCTGGCCGCGGGCATGAAAGGTTATCTGCCAAGCCACTGGAAAAGGAAGCCTTGCTCCAGAGCTTGATGAGTGTGGCAGCCTCTGGTTCGGAGGCGAAAGCCCACGAAGCGTTGGGATGAAATTCGCCCTTTACACTTTTCTTAGAAGAAGGGTCCTTGAAACCAAGATATGCTGACATTGTTGATCTGTAGTGAACTCTGAGGCTTTTCCAATCTCAAAATCGACAACGCTATTTCCCATATTGAATCACTGCGAGCCTTGGAAGTGAATGAATCCAAAGTTATTATTTGCTTTTATTGACAGGCTCAACCTCCTGATGTTGCATCAGGAGGACGGACTGGGCCACCGGATGCGGCGGAGGTATAATCGGGGGGTATGGCGAGCAGAATTCGGCTTGTCCTCATTTGCCTAACACTTGGATTCTGGAAGGTCTCGAAGCACGCGAGCCGCTGTTGGAAAGCCAACATCTCGTTGCCACTGTTCTTTCTTTCAATGAGGCTGGATCATGGTCAGCCTAATGCCTTCACTGCCAAGCTTTCCGAGAAGCCTCATCGAAGGATAGTGTCATGAGGGATCGCAAACATGCGCACCATACACTTGGTCCTTCCAATCCATTGTGGAAGCATTTTCGCAACACGGCGTCCCGCCTATATGTTGCTGAGGTAGAGAGGCTGGTCGAAAGAGTCCGCCCAATTCTGGACCGAGTGATCGAGACCTTCCCTACCTATACCCTCCACAGTTCGATTCATGCTGACAATGTGCTAGATCGAATGGCTGACCTGCTTGGCAACAAGGTCAACGTCCTTGGCGACCTCGAAACCGCGCTTCTCATTTTGTCTGCGCACCTGCACGACATCGGAATGGTCTTTTCCACTGCCGACCGACAGGGGATTACCAGCGATGAACCGCATTGGTCGAACTTTCTCCGTGAGAACCCACGTGCCTTTTTAGATATGCGGTCTCAGGAGCAGCCTTCGCTAGAGGTAGTTGAGTGGTATTGCAGGTGGCGGCACGCCGAGCGTGTCTTCACATTCTTACATTCAATTCCCGTTACCGACCTTCGTTGGGAAACCTCCGATTTACGAGAGGTGCTTGGTGAGCTCTGTGTCAGTCATGTCAAGCCAATCGAAGCAGTGCGAGACAGTGACGTGTTGGCGTCCAGCTTCCGAACGGACACCGACCTGAAGTTCCTCGCAATAGTGCTGCGGCTCGCCGACATCCTAGACTTTGATAGGTCTCGCTCCCCCGAAGGCGTTTATGAGTATCTCGGACTTTCTCGGCGGTCAGATCGGCGCCACCACCTAAGCGATGTCGAATGGCAAAAGCATCTTTGCTCAGAAGGATTTATATTCCCAAATGAACGAGTGCGTGGCTACAAGCTCGATTTTGTTGCGGGTCCAACTGCGCCAGCAGTCGAAGACGATGTGCGTCAGTTTTTGGCGGTCATTGAAGACGAGTTTCGTCAGTGCTCCAGCCTGTTGCCCTATTGTTCCGAGCGGTGGCGAGACTTTGCGCTTCCAGCAAGCATTGATCGGAATAATATCAAGAGTAATGGATACAGGTTTGGGCAATACAGATTCACGCTCGATCAGCGTCAGGTTATAGCCTTATTCTCCGGAGAAAATCTGTACCTGGATTCACCTTTCGTTCTACTAAGGGAGTTGCTACAGAACGCGATAGACACTACACGTCACCGCGTTGTCGCTGAAGAGGCTCTAGGCCACGCTGGTTTCAGGCCTGAGCCGATTTCAATCGATCACTGGGTCGATGAACAGGGTTATCAATGGCTCCGAGTTGACGACTTCGGGATGGGTATGGACGAACCAATCATTCGTCAATACTTGCTGCGAGTTGGTTCCTCCTACTATAACTCAGTTCAATTTCAGGCAGATCTGCTCCGCAGTGGAGCTGATCCAACAATTACGATCCGTCCAATTAGCCGATTCGGAATTGGGTTATTGTCTTGCTTTCTCGAAGGCGATCGGATCGAGATTAGCACTCTGCGTATCAATGCGGATGGCAGTCGCGGCGTTCCCGTTCGCCTGTCCATATCCGGAGATCAGGGCTTTTACACTCTCCAGACACCGCATCTCGATCCAACCCCATTTCCTGCGAAGAACGGACCCACGCCTGGATCTGGATATAGGACAACATTCGGTACTTCTATTGCAGTGCGATTGTCACCCCTCAAGGAATCCAGCGCGCTAAATGTTTCATCATTGCTTCAGCAATGGGTACTTGCACCTCCGGTTCCAGTCGCATACAACAACAGGCTAATTGGGGGCCAGCCGTCTACGGTAATGGATAGACCGTGGTCCAGGCGGACTTCAGTTCTTCTGACCGCCAGCCAGATGGCAGCGATCTCCGAGTTTATTGGTTACCCTATTGATACGCCTCTGATCGTAGAACTGATTCCACTAAATATTAGTAAACATTCGACTAGCCCGAATATACGCGGACAGATATTAATAACGGCTATTGTCGAGAATGATGATTGGTACAACATGAGGATGGAGCTTGGATACCAGACCCGAAATTCCCTTCACTGGATGAACGAGTTCGAGACCACGGTCCAGTCGTGGATCTCGGTTGATCGGTCGACGCACGACATCTGCATCGTAATCGAGAGGGGAATATGGAAAAATGACGTGCTGGAAAAGGCGAATGAACGGGACTTACTCCATCGAGGTCGTTTAGGCGGTGCCCTTAAGTTATGGAAAGATGAATGGACACGTGGAGATTTCAAAAAGCAGTTGGCTGTACCGATTCCACAGTTGAGTCAAGAGATCGGCGCCGAAGTTCGGGACTTGATGATGTCGCTCGGGCGGTCATGGGATAGTGAACGGGTTTGGTGTCACAATGGCATTTGGTTTCCGAGTAAGCACTGCGAAAACCAAACTGAGGGTGGAGAGTACCCCCGTCTGGTCTTTGATGTAGTTGAGCGGGAGGGCCAGACTGTAAGCCATTGGGGGTTGGTTGCACTGTGCGATGACCCGAGACCCGACCTTTCACCAGCCCGTGATCGCTTGCTCCAAGCGCCTTGGGCAATCTATTCCGCAAGCAGCTTTGCATTTTGTAAGGCTCTTCGGGAGGAGGGCTTTGACGAGCGTGATCGCGACAGATGGCATGGCGACTCCGGCCACACAGTTGGGAAAAAACCAAGAGTGCTGGGCAACCTACTGGGACACGTTGTTGGACAAGAAGAGTGCATGCTTGGCAATATCTTAAAGGATCCTTTGATGACCAGCGAGTGCTGGGGAAAAGAACCGGTTATAGAGACTGATCGTGGCTATCGGTCGGTCCATGAAATTGAGGAAACCCTGAGGAGTGAATCTGAGGTTCGACTGCTAGGCCCCTTTGATTTAAACCCGATGCAGAAAAGCCAAGATTTTATGTCTCTTTGTGTGGCTGCCCTAATCCAGAGGGAACTCCGATTTCGAGCTGAAGTTGAAAAACGAAAATACGGCAAGTCAGTGTCTCTAGTGGCGGTGCAGGGTCGTCCCTTCGTAATCTTAGAGGGACTTCTTTTGTTCCCACCCTTAGCGTTCGTTCCCCTTGGAAGCACCGAGGGTTTACGAATTGGGCACCAGATCAATCTTGATCACGAATTTGCCAAATGGCTGCTACAAGCAGCACCACAAATGAATCGGCTCTGTCCCGGATTGTTGGCGATCATCCGGAGCCATCTCTGGAAATGGACATGGAATGCTGACTTAAGAGAGAAGGCTGTAGACGAAATCAATCAAATCGTAGCGCGTGTGTTGGCAATCGGTGTAGACGTTCGACCCCGCAAGACCCCTTTGGTGAGTCGAGAGGATTTCGATTGATGCACCACTCGGGAAGAGAACCCAGATCGGCCTCGAACCGCGAAAAGAGGCTCCCGCGCTCATTAGGTTTCTGGTTTTCAGCAAGCCGGAATTGTCTGCTTCATTCATCAGCCAGCAGTGCGGAGTTTCTAATGTGGAGTGTAGGCAAAGTTGAGGCTGCCAAAGCCTCCAAACACAAGAATTTAGCAGCTTTCAACGGGCGGCCTGCAACAGGTTCAGTATCAAGCACTTAAAAGCAATAAATTCCAACGAGGTTCAACAAGGATTTGAATGTGGTTCGGAACCAGGAGGTTGGAGGTTCAAATCCTCTCTCCTGGCTTCCGGCATGAAAAAACAAACGCCAGCAGTGATCACTGGATTGATTGCTCTATCACCGGCTGGAAGCCCAGAGGCTATCCACGCTAGGCGCACGATAACGATCTACTCCACTCCGAGCCCGTTGATCAAAGGCGTTCCCGTCGTGCCAGTCGTGAATTGAATCACAATCTGGCCACTACTATTGGCAGTGGCCGTAAAGTTCTCTTCGATGGCCTTATTGGCTACTCCCGCGTTGGCCACGATGTCGAAATTGCTCAGCACCGTGGTTCCGTTGATCACGATGTTGAAGGCTCTTTGATGGGCCGCAGTAAATACGATCTCGGCGAAATGCAGATGGACCTGGTGCCCGCTACCGGGAGTAAAGCCGGTAATCGTGTATGTAGAAACCCCGGAGCGCGCAGTCTGGTAAACGGCTTGTGGAGGAACGGGAGCAGGAATCAACCCTGTGTCGATGGCCGCAGTGGTTGAGACGGTGCTCCCCCCGGAAAACCCAACGTCTGCGACAAAGCTTCCTGCAGCGGCTCCTCCAGAGTTGATCGAGATAGGACCATTCACCGATCCGCCGCCCGACTGGGTAGTTGCACTTGCCTGGTTGGAGGGTACGGATTCGCCGTTGCCATTGGCGGCTGTCACAAGATAAAAGAAGGTCGTGGAAGCGCTCAGACCGGTGTTGGCAAAGGTTGTTCCAGTCACCCCAGATGCAATACGTGTTGCAGTTGATATGGAGAAGCCGGAGGTGGTGCTGCGGTAGACGTTGTATGTAACACCAGCGGTGCTGCTCGCTGTCCAACTCAGATTGATCTGGCTGCTGGAAACTGCCGTCGCGCTCAAATTGCTCGGGGCAGCCGGGCCCTGTGTTACGCCCGTGCCACTAAGGCTAGCAGTCTGCGGGCTGTTGGAGGCATTGTCGGTCACCGTCAAGGTACCTGTCCGCGAACCGGCCGCGGTCGGTTTGAAACTCACATTGATTCCGCAATTGGCATTCACCGCGAGAGATGCGCCGCAATTGTTGCTTTGGGCAAAATCACCGCTCACTGCGATGCTGTTGATCGTCAGAGTGCCTGGACCGTTATTGGTCAGCGTAACCGTTTGGGATGCACTAGTCGTGCCAACATTCTGGTTTCCAAACGACAAGCTATTGGTGCTCAGTGTTGCTGAAGGTGATTGTGAACCTCCACCTCCGCCAATAGTCACGGTGCCAAATTCGCTGACCATGCTGCCTGCCGGAACTGTGAAGCTCGCTCCATCGGAAAAATTGACGGTGATGCTGGAGGTCCCGGTATTGAATGCCGCGTGAGTTCGAACGCCGCTGGGCGTTTTGAAAACCCGATAGAGCGGGGTGTTGGCAGTTACGGTTTCATCCACTCGTCCCAGGGCCTGTAAGTTGGTGATCCAATAGTATTCGTTTGCCTTGCTGTCGCCATCGAAGACAAACGATGTGTTGTTGAACTGGTTGAGGGCTGTGGCCGGGTCTACAAGCGCTTCGTATTCCTCCATCAGGTCGGGCCAGTTCGTGCTTCCCGGCGCGAAGGCATTGGGATCGATTCTGGTTATCTCCGCAAGATTCCGCTGCACGTAAGCCGGGTCGCGGCCCAGATACAACGATCCACCATGAAACGGCAGAAACTCGATGCCATGTTCCAATTCGATCTGGCCGCTGAAGAACGTTCCTGTGTCTCCCTTGCCATCGAAGACATTAGCGATCTCCACACGAGTGAATCCCGAAGGAAAAGTGGCCACCGGACCATCGTTGAACCAGTAGTCAAAAATCGAGTTGGCTTCCTGGGTGTACATCCAGATGGCTGCATCGCGAAGCTGGGTATTGCCGGTCTCAACTGCGTAAATAATCATGCCGGTCCAGGCATTCATGGCTTCCGAACTGGACTCCTGGTTTTCTCCGTCTCCGAAAGGCGCTTGGCCGGAAGCCCATGAGTGTCCGGCATAAAGATCGAAGTGGCGCATGAACGGAAAGAGTGCGTCGTTGCGTGTGGGCGCGGCGATGTCGCGGGACAACAGGCTGACCATGCCTCCCCAATTATTAGCTTGGATCCAGCTTGGGTTAAAAAGACCAACAATGGCCGAGGAATGGATCCAATAGCCGTAATGGAAATGGTGATCGTTGAGCGCGATGTCGCTGCCGAAAGCCGCCGGATACCCGATCAGCGTGCCCCAGTTGCCGTTGTAATAAAACACATTGGCTGTTTGATTGTTGGCCGCGCCATTGAACCAGTTTTGCAATTCGTTTTGCAGGCTGGTTTGCAAATTGTTCAAGGCGGTTGTGTCTCCGGCGACTTTAGCTATAGGAAGCAGGTGCGCGACACGGGCCAAGTCTTTGCCGATGTCGTAAGTGTTCGTGCCGCCGCCGCTCTGGCTTGCCCCAAAATGATTGGCCTCGTTGGCCACCGTGTCGATGAACGACCGCAACGTTGTGTTGTTGAAATTGCCGGTATTGGGAAGGAACGGAAGCACACCGGGAAAGTTATTCACAGTCGTAAATGAGGCACCTTGCAAAACCTGCAACTGTCCCCGGCTTGAGGGATACGTAAAGCTGGTGTTGATCGAACTGCCTTGTAATGCAGTGTACTGGTGAGGATAGAGCGCCATCAGGAAGCCGGTCTGAGTTCCTTCCTGTGCCTGCGTGGTCACCGTGTAAGTCGTAGTTACCTGGCTATTGTTTGGGTTGTAGTTCCAGCTAACCTGGGTGTTGGTGGGAAATGAAAAGGCAAACTGCGAATAAGTGTTCAGTGCGGCCTGGTTGGGCAGAAGCGCCAGCGAGAAATAACGGCGTCCGCTGGGCAGATTGCAGGTTAGGACGGTGCCACCGATTCCGCTCCAGCTTCCACCGCTCGGACAAAACAGGCCATAGTTGTTGTTGGCGATGCTGACGCCGAGAATGTTGCCGTTGTTGGCAAATACCGTGGGCTGCCCAGCAAAGGTGACTGTCGGATTGCTGCCGTTGGTGGTCACATACACAAACGGCATTCCCCTCCCTACACGCGCCGTCATTGGGCCAAAATTGAAATCCACTGTCCAGTCGGTAAAGGCGCTGACCGGCACGCTGGCTGCGTTCAGGCCGGCTACACCGAGAGTGAGATCGCCTTCAAAGGGCTGATTGAAGAAAGTGCCGCCATTGTTGATGGCAGCGTCAAACCCCATCAGCAGACCGCTGGCAGTCGTCTGCATTCCCCAAGGCTGCGGAAACATGTTGAAAGGACCGCCGCCTCCTCCGCCGAAGGTGACCGCGCCGTTGACAATGTTATCGGCATACCAGTTTTTGGCCGCCCAAAACCTGTGCGAAGGTTTAGGTCCCGCAACGGTATTGAAGATCTGGCTTGAAGGAGCGGTGCGTCCGGCGGGAAGCGCGGTCGTGTAGCTGCCGGCGCCTACATGGACGGTTTGCGCCATAGAGGGCACTGCCGACAACAAGAGCAACCAAGACAATTTGCCGAGTATTGAAATCAGAGTCCTGCGTGATGCCTGCACTTGGGGGGAGTACATGACGATTCCTTTCCAGGCCGCGCTTAAAATCGGCCATTGCCAGGGCAGCTTGAAGACGTTAAGGCATCCCGGAAGGATTGAGCCATTTCCTGGCGGTGACTATACTAAAACGTTTCAGTAAAATGTCAAGCCCTCGGAATTCCGTTCTTGGGCCAAGCCCGCAAACGTTGCCGGATCGTTTTGATGGGCTGTTTCCGCTTTCAAAGAAGAGCAAGGCTATGAAACAAAAGGCTAATATCCTTTATTAAAAGGATTTTCTATGCACTCAAGACCTACGCTGAAAGCTTGTTTGCAAGTGAACAAAGTTTTGCCTCATTGAATCGGAACGGTTTTGCCGCACTGACCCGGATGGTTTGCGAGATTTACTTAAACGATTCAGTCATATACAATCCCGCTGTTTTCGATTGTCTCGCCTCGCGTTGTAGAAAGGAGCACCAAAATGGAAAACCACGGAATCTCGCGAAGACAGCTTGCCAAAATCGGCCTCGGAATCGCCGCCACCAGCCTTACATTCGTGCCAGGAATACACAGCCAGGAGTCGCAGCCCCGCTTCGAAGACGGGCCACGCAACGATGAATCCTCTTTTGGGCCTGCCTTGAACAAGGCCTATTCATTTCTCAACACCATGATGGATGCTTATGCACAAGGCTCAACGGTGCGTCTCTCCCAGAGTTACACCGATCAGCAAGGGCTCCAGAGCACTGGTTTTGTTTATGACAATTCGCTGGCCATCAATGCTCATCTTCTGCGTGGCCTGCCCGATGATATTGATCGAGCGATTGCGCTTGGAAAGGCATTGCTCCATGCGCAACAAGTTGACTCGATCGGTGATGGCCGCGTTCGCCAAGCGTACTTTGTAAACCAGCCGGATGCTCAGGGCGTGTTTGTCCGTCCTGCCTTGTTCCCATTCTTCTTCCTCGGATCGGCTGTCGGCGACATGGCTTGGACCGGCATTGGGCTGGCGCAACTCTTCAATCGCACCGGCGATCAGCAATTCCTGGATGGAGCGGTGAAGCTGGGCCATTGGATCGTAAACAATACCTTCGATACGCGCGGAGCCGGCGGCTTCAACTTTGGCGTGGACAATGGAAATAATAAATTGTTGTTCAAGTCAACCGAACACAACATCGACTGTATTTCCCTATTTACTATGTTGGCCAACTTGACTGGAGATGGTAGCTGGCTGGCCCAGGCAGACCATGCTCGCACCTTCGTCAACGCGATGTTCGATGCCACGGATGGAGGCTTTTTCTTTACGGGAACAGCGCCCGATGGAGTTTCAATCAATCCTGTCTTGAGCCAAAACAATATTCCTGAAGATGTCCAGACGTGGTCTTTCCTGGCAACGCTGGACGAGACCCATGCTCAATCGATCGATTGGGCCAAGACGAACCTGGCAACGACTGACACGCCCCAGACGATCCACAGTCACTTGACGGATAATCAAAAAATCTCCGGCGTAAGTTTTGCAAGCCAGAGTATGCGTGCCCTTAATCCCTCCGACCAGTTCTCGGGCCGACCCAATCCCAATGCGGTGTGGCTGGAAGGCACAGGCCACCTGGTTGCAGCGCTGCTCGCCCGTAGGTTGCCAGCGCGGCGTGACCTTCCCGGCTTCCACGGAGACGTTAATACCGCGCGGACGCTGCTCGATAACATCCGCACCGCCCAGGAGATACTGGCCAAGGGCCAGACGGTCGGCGGGAAGGCTATACCTGACGGCGAGGGCGTAGTGGCTGCGTCGAGCGTGCTGAACACCGGATTCGGATTCTCTTTCAATCCGAATCGTCACATCGCAGCCACATCATGGTTTGCTATGGCCGTGCAAGCTGGTAATCCCCTGCAACTGGGGTTGCATACAGAACGACGCGATGAGGATTAAGATGTCGCCGGAGTAATTCACATGCGACTCTCTTTCAAATGGCTGCCGATGGCACTGGTAGCCATTTCTATGACAGTTGGGGAGCAACAAACCTTGCCTCCCTACAAGGATCCCCATCTTGCCATTGCCGATCGTGTTGCCGATCTCCTCTCGCGCATGACACTGGAAGAGAAAGTAGCTCAAATTTCCGGTGGAGGCCGAGAGGAGAGAGGCATCGTCGATAGCAGCGGCAAGCTTCCTTACAAAAACGTCGAAGAGTTATTCAAAGATCTCAACGATCCGTACAACAAGATTGGTCCGCGACAACGGGCGCTCATCCACAACGCGCTGCAGCGTTATCAATTGGAAAAGACCCGGCTCGGCATTCCCACTCTCTTTTTCGGAGAGGGCCTGCACGGATACATGGCGTACGGCAGCGCCAGCTTTCCCCAAGCGCTGGGATTGGCAAGCACCTGGGACCCGGTTCTGGTGAAACAAGTCTTCACCGTTGTGGGCCAGGAGATGGGTGCATCGGGTGTAGGCCAGGCATTTACTCCGGTTCTGGATCTGGCGCGCGATCCCAGATGGGGACGCACGGAAGAAACCTATGGAGAAGATCCCTATCTTGGTTCGCGCATGGGTGTGGCGGCGATCGAAGGATTACAGGGAGATAGCTTCCTGATCGATCGCAACCACGTGATGGCAACCGCCAAGCACTTTGCAGCCCATGGCCAGCCCGAGAGCGGTACCAACACTGCGCCGGCCAATTTTTCCGAGCGTGAGCTGCGGGAGTTCTACCTGTTCGCATTCGAAGCCGCCATACGCGAGGCGCATGCAGGCAGCGTGATGGCGTCATACAACGAGATCGATGGCATTCCTGCGCACGTAAACCATTGGCTTCTTGGGACAGTGCTGCGCGAAGAGTGGGGGTTTCCCGGCTATGTTACATCGGACGGTCATGGATTGCAGATGTTGTACCAGACTCATCTTGTGGCCGCCGATGCAGCAGAAGCAGCGAGGAAGGCCCTTGTTGCTGGCGTGGATTTCGATCTTTCCGATGGCGCGGTTTACCGGACACTCCTGCAGCAAGTAAGAGAGGGCAGGGTGCCGATCTCGAGGGTCGACCGCGCAGCCGGACGAATTCTGGCCGCGAAGTTCCGGCTGGGGTTGTTCGACAATGCATACGTGGACCCGGACAATGCGGAGAAGATCACCAACAGCGCGGAACACCAGCAACTGGCAGAAGCAACAGCGGAGAAGGCAATCGTATTGTTGAAGAATGAAGGCCCGTTGCTGCCACTCAACCAGAAGAAGATAAAAACGATTGCGGTGATCGGTCCAAATGCTGCGGACGTTCATGTGGGCGGCTACTCCAGAGATCCGGGCCGGGGAGTGAGCGTGCTTGAGGGCATCCGCGCACGCGCCGGAGTGGAAACCAAAGTGCTCTATGCAGAAGGCTGCAAGCTCACGATGGGAAAACAAGGATGGCAGGGCTGGTACGAGAACAACTCGAAGCTCGCTGATCCGAAAGAGCAACAGGCAGGGATTCGGGCTGCCGCAGAGACTGCCAAGAAGGCTGATGTCGCAATCGTTGTTGTAGGCGAGACCGAAGCTACAAACCGCGAAGCATGGTCGGAGGAGCACCTGGGTGATCGCGACTCCCTGGATTTGTTGGGAGCGCAGGATCAATTGATTCAAACCGTTGTCGAAACCGGTGTGCCGACCGTGGTGGTGCTGATCAATGGACGTCCACTCTCCATTAACTATGCAGCCATTCACGTGCCGGCGATTGTCGAGATGTGGTACGGAGGGCAAGAGGGCGGAACGGCGCTGGCGCGAGTCCTGTTTGGAGACGCGAATCCGGGAGGTAAGCTGCCGATTACATTTCCTCGCTCGGTGGGCCAACTCCCTGTTTTTTACAACCATAAGCCGTCGCGCAACCGCAGCTATCTTTTTACATCGCGTGAGCCGTTGTTCCCGTTTGGACATGGGCTGAGCTACACGAGTTTCAAATTGGAAAACCTGCGCGTGTTGCCTCCCGAGATAACGCCGAATATCAGCGCAAAGGTAATGGTGGAAGTGACAAACACTGGAAATCGAGAAGGCGATGAGGTGCCGCAGCTCTATATTCACCAAAGAGTCAGCTCTGTGACGCGTCCGGTCCTGGAGTTGCGGGGATTCCAAAGGGTCCATCTTCGTCCGGGCGAACATACGACAGTGACCTTTACGCTCACGCCAGCAAATCTGGCCGTTTGGAATGATGCGATGCAGCGTGTCGTCGAGCCGGGTGTGTTCGACATTCTGGTGGGAACAAGCTCGGCTAAGACTCAAAAGGCGCAATTGAGAGTGCTCGCGAGATAATAGATCACCATGTCGAAACAAACACGCCGCAACTTTTTGAAGATGACAACGGCATCGGCTGCCTGTCTTCCTTTTACCAAAACACTTTCTTCCGCAATGCTGCCTTCTCAAGAGCGGACGCCAACCGGGGCGATTGCCGTGTATCTCACCGCCGGTGACCAACGGTATTCACAATCGCGCTCATTGGCTTGGCAGAGTACCGACCGGGCAGTGTCCGGAGACACGATCGTGCTTCAGGCAGCTCGTAGCAAACATCCCATTCTCGGGTTTGGTGCCGCTTTTACTGACGCGGCGTGTTACACGATCCATCAGTTGCCGGAGACCCCCCGAGAGCAATTGCTGCAGGAGCTGTTTCACCCGGATCAGATGGGGCTCAGCGTGTGCCGCTCGTGCGTCGGATCGAGCGACTACGCCAGAGAGCTATACAGTTATGACGAAGGCGCTCCCGATCCTGAACTGTCACGATTCTCAGTTTCCCATGATCGTGAATATATTCTTCCGATCATGCGGCGCGCACGCCAGATCAACGACAAGCTTTTTCTTCTGGCGTCTCCCTGGAGTCCTCCAGGTTGGATGAAGGACAATAATTCGATGTTGGGCGGTACTCTCCGGCGCCGGTATCTCAATTCTTATGCGAACTACATCGTGAAGTTTTTGCAGGCATATGAGGCCGAGGGCGTTACAGTCGATGCCATCACTCCTCAGAACGAAGTTGATACAGATCAAGACAGCCGCATGCCCGCCTGTCTTCTTCCCCAGGAGATCGAAGTCGAGTACGTAGGAAAACACCTGGGCCGCGCCATTGAAGAAGCTGGACTCAAGACGAAGATCTGGCTGATCGATCACAACTACAATCTGTGGGGCAGAGCTATCTGCGAACTCGACGACGAAAAAGTCCGCAAATATACCAAGGCGATTGCCTGGCACGGCTATCTAGGCGAGCCAGGCTTGGTACAACGAGTGTTTGCCGCGCATCCGGATGCTGAGATGTATTGGACCGAAGGAGGACCCGACATTACCGATCCAAAATATGCGCTGGATTGGACCAAGTGGAGCCGGACCTTCTGTGAAATCCTGAGGAATGGAATACGTTGCGTCATCGGATGGAACCTGGCCTTGGATGAAAACGGCAAACCGAACATAGGTCCTTTCCCGTGTGGCGGCCTGATCACGATTCATTCTCAAACCAAAGAGATCACGCGAAGCGGACAGTATTGGGCCTATACCCATTACTCGCGGGCATTTCGACGGGGAAGCACAGTCATTCAATCCGACGGCGAAATCAAAGATGTTTATCATGTTGCCGGCGAAAACCCTGATGGCTCGCGCGTTGCAGTCTTAACCAATACCGGAACGACGCAGCGGACAATTTGGATCAAACAAGGGAAGAGTGCTGTAGAGATATCGCTGCCTTCGGATTCTGTTGTTAGTCTTGTTTGGAATGGATGATCAAGTAGCTATACGAACGCAATACATACCTCCCCATCGTCTGTACAGTAGTTTTGCTCTTATTTCCAACCTAAGATTGATGCGGCATTTTCTGGAGCTCCGGGCCTCCATAGCAACATAGTGCCATCACACTTGAAACTCACCCAAGGAGCAAGCCGTGAAACCAAATTCTTTCAATCCATGCCGGTTTTCCAAAACACTATGCCACTATGTTGTGGCAGCAGCAAGCTTGTTGATTCTCTTCAATTGCAGCGCTATGTTCGCTCAGGCACAATTGAGCATGCTCCACACGAGCGGAACCAGCATCGTGGACGCCAACGGTAATAGAATATCGTTGCGTGGCGTGAACCTCGGCGGATGGCTCCTCATCGAAACCTGGATGACCCCGGCGGATACCTCTGGCTTGCCCGACAACTTCAGCATTATCCAGACTCTTGATAACCGGTTTGGAGTAGCAACCGAGCAGAGCCTCATCAAGACCTACCAACAGAGCTGGATAACCACCGCTGATCTCGACAACATCAGGGCCGAAGGCATGAATGTTATACGGGTGCCGGTATGGTGGGCGAATTTCGAAACGCTCAATGGTCAATGGCGATCCGATGCTTTCACCATGCTTGACTGGGTGGTCAGTCAAGCGGGGGCGCGAGGCATCTATACCATCATCGACATGCACGGGGTAGTCGGAGCGCAGTCCACTAGCCAGGATACCGGACAGCAGAACCTGAACGCCTATTGGACCAGCAGCGCAGACCAGACAGCAACCAATCAGATCATGATGAAGATTGCAGCGCACTACAATGGAAATCCCAACGTTGCCGCCTATGACCTGATGAACGAGCCCATGAATGCGCCCAGCAACCAGGCTGCCGTGAATGCGCAAAACAACATCTACAACGCCGTGCGCAGCCAGGACCCAACTCATATTTGCATTCTCGAAGGGACCTTTGGTAGCTGGAACTGGGATATGCTTCCTCCGCCAACTACCTTTGGCTGGACCAATGTTGTCTACGAAATGCATGAATACCAGTGGAGCGGCACAGCCAGCGCGGTAGAGAATGGAGCTGTCAATCAAGTCAGCCAATTCAAGAGTCACGCCTCCTGGAATGTTCCCGACTACGTTGGCGAATTCAACGATTTCGCCAACGGTACAGACATATGGCAATTCACATCTAACCAATACAACAATAACAACATAAATTGGACGGTATGGTCCTATAAGTCCACCCAGGGAAACTGGGGCCTGTATGAGACCAATAGCAACCGGCCGCCTGTCCCCAATATCCAAACGGACTCCGCAACGGCCATTGCAAATGCCTGGTCGCAGTGGACTACCGCCAATGCCTTCTTTCTTAACCCAACACTTGCTCCTGCGCTTTTCGGCGGCGTCAACGGTTCTGTTAACAGCAACGCCTGGTACAACGTCGTCAACCAAAACAGCGGAGCCTGCGTGGATGCAGCCGGGTTTGGCACTGCCAACGGGACGATCGTGCAACAGTGGGCGTGTGGCAATCAGCAGTCCAACCAGGAGTGGCAATTCCAGCCCACTGACAGCGGGTTCTACAAGGTGGTCTCGCGTGGCGCATCCACGGAATCATGGAATGCTACTAACTTCGGCACGGGAAACAATACGCCAATTCAACTATGGCAGTTTGGCGGTGGCGCCAATGAGCAATGGCAACCTATTCCCCTTGGTAATGGCGCTTTCAAACTCGTCGGACGCGGCAGTGGCCGATGCCTGGATGTTCCGGGCGCTTCCACCGCCAACGGCGTGCAGTTGCAGCTCTTCGACTGCAACGGAACCAGCGCTCAGGCTTGGACACTTATGCAGCAGCCTTAGGGGAAGGCATGGTTCGACGCAAACAACGCGCCGAACCATGTTGGACTAAGGTTGTGTCCTGATACAAGTCTTTATCGGAATATGTCGTTGATAAAAGCACTGTAGATGAGAACTGCCTCATCTTAGTGAATCTTATCTATACGAATGCTGTATATATTTCCTATCCCATTGCGCAGTAGTTTTATCTCTTCTCTTCCTATAGGATTCGCCGGGCAATCTTCCGGAACGGCTGGCTCTTATGCAACAGTTGCCATAACTCACTACATCTCACTGCTTCAGTTTTCATGGCCGGCATGAGGGCAATACGGCGTATCCGGTAACGGCCATTTTGATTGTTTACTTCATACAGTCGGGTGGAAATAGACCTTTAAGGAGACACATCGATGGTATCTGATTACATTCAATGGCATCGTTCTCACGAGCGAGAACATGCTTTTGTTCCCCGCCGCAAAGGTTTAAGAATCCTAGCTTTCTCGGTGTTAATGGCTATGCTCTTTGCCACTAGCGCAAGCGCTCAGACCACCTGGACACTTGTCTGGAATGATGAATTCAATGGTGCACGAGGAGCGGTTCCCGATCCCTCGAAATGGACCTACGATACAGGTGGTGGCGGTTTTGGAAATGGCGAACTCGAGACGTACTGCGCACCGACCTCCAATGCATCTCCGTGCAGTTCCAGCAATCCCAATATCTTTCAAGATGGCAGTGGCAACCTGGTGATTCAGGCGCGACTTAACAATGGAACCTGGACCTCCGGCCGCATGAAGACGCAAGGTCTGGCGCAATTTCAATACGGACGCATTGAAGCCCGCATGAAGCTTCCCGTAGGTGCGGGCTTATGGCCGGCCTTCTGGATGCTGGGCGTCGACATCGCCAGTGTCGGATGGCCGCAGAGTGGCGAACAGGACATCATGGAATGGGTCCAGGGTTACGGTCCCAACGTTACGTCCTCTACCATTCATGGCCCAGGGTATTCAGGTGGCAACGGAGTAGGGCGTACCACCGCCTTTGCAAACGGCGGCAGGACGGACGATGCCGGCTACCATGTCTATGGTGTGATCTGGTCACCGAACCAGATGCAGTTCTATCGCGACGATTTCACGCAGCCTTTCTTCACCGTGACTCCTTCCACTCCCGGAGTGAACGGTCAATGGGTTTTCAACGCACCGTTCTTCATTCTTATGGATCTCGCCATCGGTGGCGGAGGTTTTCCAGGCTTTACCAGTTCTTCAACGCCCAATCCGGCAACCATGCTGGTCGATTATGTACGCGTGTTCAGAGCCGACAACAGCGGTAGCATTAACCCGAACGCCTGGTACAACGTCGTTAACGCCAATAGTGGCGCGTGCGTTGATGCCACGGGATTCGGCACGACCAACGGCACGGTTGTGCAACAGTGGGCCTGCGGCAACCAACAATCCAATCAGGAATGGCAGTTCCAGCCCACCGACAGCGGCTTCTTCAAAGTTGTTACTCGGGGCGCGCCGGCCGAGGGATGGGACGCCACCAACGTTGGAACGGCGAACGGCACCCTGATTCAGCTCTGGCAGTTTGGCGGCGGCACCAACCAGCAATGGCAGCCTGTCTCTCTTGGCAACGGACAATTCAAGTTCGTAGGACGCGCGAGCGGCCGATGCCTGGATGTGCCCGGCGCTTCCACTTCCAATGGCGTGCAGTTGCAACTCTTCGATTGCAATGGGACCGGCGCACAGGCGTGGACGCTCAGACAAGAGCCGTAGAACGGATAGTCGAAACCGGTGGAAGAACGGCCCTTTTTAGGGCCGTTTTTTTTCAGACGCATTCTTGGTTTAGCCAAAAGACGAGTAGAAGAATCAACAATCACGCCCGCAATAACTGCTTTACCACCGTCGAAACTTCTACATGGAGAGACGTTCCCCTGCCCGGCTCGCTCTTGATTTGCAAATGGCAGCCGATGGATTGTGCGCGTTCGTGCATGTCGAGCAGGCCGAAATGGCCTCTTACAATGAATGCGGGATCACCGGGCGTGAAGCCGCGGCCATCATCAATCACGTTGAGGCAAAACCTGCCAGGCTCGTGCCTCAATTCGACTAGGATGTTCCGGGCGTTGGCGTGCTTGAGCGCATTGGCAACTGCTTCTTGTCCGATGCGAAGCAGATTCATCTCAACTTCGGGCGATAGACGACAGGGTTCGCCTTGGATTCGCACCTGAACCTTAGCCTGGTCCAGAGCGACCATGGGTTGGATCGCCTGGGTCAGGGCAGAAACCAAGTCTCCATTCTCCAGCAAATGACAGCGCAAATCCCATACCGAGCGGTGGGCCTCCATCATGCTATGGCGGCTCATGTTGCGGGCCATGTCGATGGCGCTTCGCGCAAGGCCGGGACTTCGCTGAAAACAATCGGCGGCCAGATCCAATTGCATGGTGATACCTGCCAGTTCCTGTTCCAGTGTGTCGTGCAGTTCGCGCGCAATGCGGTTCCGCTCTTCCAACACTGCATTACCGCGCAACTTTTGGCGAATCAGGTTCATTTGCTCACGCAGGCGCCGCCTTAGTACCACCACCCATGCGATCACCAGGAGCAAAATTGTTCCGGTAGCGGCCAACAACCATACGGTGTGGCGCAGATTCCACCAAGAGGGTGTTCGCAAAACGCTTATGTCGTCCCGTGATCGCAGCAGTAGTCGAAACGATTCTGGGGAATGCCAGATGCCACCGGCGCGGACCAGGCATATTCCGGTGACATGAAGATCGCTATCGGGTGGAATGAATTTCCGAAGATCGCCAGGGTTGGCTGATTGCAGGCGTGCCTCAAAGAGCCTTGCTCCGTGTTGCAAGAGCAGGCTCGCACCGTAAGGCTGTTGCTCGAGATGGACCAAGCGAGCGTCAATAGTTACCAAGGCTCCGTCGTAGCGTCCCCAGGGAGCGCTGAGGTCCAGACGCACCGGCTGCGGCTTTGGCCCGTGGCCAACCACTCGGAACACCGCATCCGCCAGAACCGGCTGCGACTCGCCCACTGTAGGAAAGCCCACCGCGTCCACGATGTCGCCAGCCTGCACTGGCGTATCTTGCTGCGCAAGCACTCGCAAGCCTTTGGTGTCGCTCTCCAGGAACAACATGTTTCCCCGCTGCTGGTACGCGACCGTCCCGCGCACTCGTACTTTGTGGCCTGCCTGCTGCTCCGGTGAAAAACGCATCAATGCCACAAACGACACCTGGTTCGAAGGCGCTTCGGTACGGATCAATTCGATCTTCGGGACGTAAAACAATATGCCAATCAGTTGGCGCTCAGCATTGAACAAAGTCCCGCAGACGCCTTGGATCAGCACTTCCCGCCCTACCCAGGTAGAAATATCCTGCGAAACGGGCAAAGGAGTTCGAACGCTGAACTGGCTTCCCTCGGAGGACACGTTCATCGCCAGCACGGGTTCAAGCCAGGAAGTGCGGTCAACGGAAACGGAACGAACAATGCCGCTCACCCGGACCCACTGGCTATCCTTTTGGCCGTCAGCCAGTTCGTGAAACGCATAGAGATGGGTTTTCGGCAATGGTTTTCTGCCGAGGACACGCAGACGCTGTTCGCGGATTACCGGTGCAAAGCGTCCGGGTCCGGTAATCCCCTCGACTTCGACGAAGTCACCGAAAACGTGGGAACCCCATAAGGCGCGGTTGCCTTCGACGTAGATGCCGGCGGTTTCGTCTTGCACGAAGAAATCAGGCTTGGGTATATCGTCGGTGATCACACCGCGAATCCGTACCGGATAGCCGAGTTGAGCCTTGTCGGGACTGAGCCGGCGCACTTGATCTACGCTGGTGAGCAAGGGAAGCCGTGACGATTGCGCCGCCGCCCATCCTGCCATTCCAATGGGTCCCAACAATAACAGAACGATGCGCAACCTATGATGCGACATGAACGCGCCCCGCAAACCGGAGCAACTTTTATCACAACCTATTGAAGGCTGGCAAGGACAGGCTAAGAGTAGACGATGCCACGCTTCAACGCTTCAGTGGCCGCGTGGGTACGGTCTTTCACGTTTAGCTTATCCAGCACATGACTGACGTGCAACTTTACGGTGACTTCGGCAATGTTCAAGGCTGAAGCAATCTCTTTGTTGCTCAAACCTTTTACGATCATGCGCAGGACTTCCAGTTCCCGGGTGGTCAGCGAACGGTGCGACAATCGGGCTGCCAGAATCGAGGTCACGCTGGGATCGATGTACCGCTCGCCGCGATGCACCTGGCGAATGGCCTGAAGAAGTTGTTCCCGTACTGCGTTTTTTAAAATGTATCCAGACGCCCCCGCTTGCAGCGACCGGTAGATCTCTTCCTCCCCTGCGTGCGTGGAGAGCATAAGAATGCGCGCCTTGGGGAACTCGCCGAGAATCGCCGTGGCGGTCTCGATGCCGCTCATGGAAGGTAACCGAACGTCCATCAATACCAATGCCGGCTCGTGCTGACGATAGACCCGGAGTGCCTCCTCGCCGGTGCCGGCTTCCGCCACAACCTTCATATCCGGTTCTACATTCAGGGAAGCACAAAGACCCATTCGGACCATGAAGTGGTCATCGACAACGAGAATGTGGATCATCTTGGAATTTTCCTAGATTTCGGCGTAAGACCGTACGGCCAAAATTGATCGGAGACCCCGCGAAATACAGCGACCCTTACATCATGGTCGGAGAGGGAGAACATCAATGACGCCCCCATTCTCGGGGCTGATCTCACCATTCTTTCCTACAGGCGTAAAGAAGCATCTGAAGTGGTAGGTGCCTCCAATCGCTAACTTAAATAACTCCGTATCTGACAACGGCTCCATCTCCTCTCCGCTAGGGGAAAGAAACGCGATTCGCAGTCCGCCACTTGGATTCTTGAAGCGAACAGTCGTACCTTTTTCTATAGCTTGAGGGGTTACTGTGACGCTGTCATTTGTTTCGTCGTACTCAACCCGGACAACCTGGATTCCCTGCGCATCAGCGCGATCCACGGAAGACGGGAAGGCATCTCCTGGCATCGGGATTGAAAGCTCTACTTTTGGAATAACCGAGCTGTCGTTTATGAATCCGGATTGAGTAGGCTTTGCCATAATTTGATTATATCTCAAACTGAAGGTCAGACCATCGAGAATAAATAGCTACTATTATAAAAACAAAGCACTTACGAACACCTGTCAAGTTAAGATTCTGACGGCTCCTTCTAAGTTGGCTAATTTCATAAATTTTCAGAATCCACTGCACTTTGAGCCGAACGATAAGTCTTTAAAAAATATTCCTCAGTATGTTCTTTTGCCTGCTTAGCAAGCTCTGGTTTTTTCGCTAAACCCTCTGGGAAATTACGCCGTTCGGCCTCGCGTTGTAGTTTACGAAGTTTGTGCAAGCGATTGGTTATCTGGTCGTCGGTAAAACGGCCAGAAATTATGTTTTCCCATTCAAGTTGGGTATCAATAAACAGGTTGTCGTAGGTCGCAGTTAGTTCACTCGCCGCCTTATGCCTCTTAATAAACGGGAAAACCTCTTTCAGTGCATCCGCAACTTGTGCTGCGGCGATGATGACAGCCCAGGCAAATGCATATTGTCTCCATATGGCCCAACCTGCTATGCCAACGCTGGATGCAACCGCCTTGAGAACGCCGAGGTAAGTTACCCAGTTCGATAGATAGCCTCTATAGAGAGAAATATAGCAAGCAGCAAACTTGAGTTCAATCATTTCCTGCCAGTATTGTTCCCATTGTCTGCGCGAGTTAGGCGTCATTTGGATGCTGGGTAGCTCTTATATTTACGCATTAGGAGTTTTTACACTGTGTCTCTGTCGAAATCAAGCGGTTTCATTATGACGTTGCGCCTCGATTCGATGGTCGGCAGAATCCGTTACATGTGTTACAACCAACGTCTTTATTGAGGATTTCTAATCGACCACGATCCGTTAGAGAGGCTTCCAATGCGAGCGAGACCAATTCTGATTGAGAATCGAAAGCCATGACCTGCTGTTACCAAGGTCGATTGGATCGTAAAGACGTGGCTCCGCATCACGCGAAGCTATTCTCCTTTTATTCGTCCCTCAGTATCGTTAGATTCATATCCTGTGTCAAGAGGAAAATAGTGTTCTTTCTTTATATCCTTGAGCTATGAAAGTTTCAGCGAAGAAAGGCAGCAACTCTGCAAGGAACTACAATTGAACTGAAAGCTTTGCCACTTAAGTGAGCGCTTACGACAGGCATCAATGCGTTGTTCAAGCGTGTGGCCTAATCGAATCAAAGTCAATTGACTGGCTCCCATCAAAATGGGACCATGCCATCATGAAGACTACGCTGGAAATTCCAGACAGTGTTTTCCGCCGCGCAAAATCCGTAGCGGCACAGCAAGGTATATCGCTGCGGCAGTTTGTGACGGAAGCGGTCGAAGACAAGTTAAAGGCGACTCACTCTGCTGAACAAAAGCCGTGGATGAAACATATAGGGAAGCTCAAGCACCTGCGCAAAGAAACAGAGCGGATTAATCGAATTATAGAAGAGGCGTTTGAAAGTACACGAATGATCTCTGGATAGCTGCGCTCTGCCGGCAATACAGTCTTCCTCTCCTGAGTCGTGATCACCACTTCGATGTGGTTTCCGGAATCCATCGAGTTAGTTGGTGAAAAGCCGTTCAAGTGGCGCTTAATCTGATAATGGAGCCAACCGGGTGCAATTGCGTCCGCTGGCTTTGGCTTCATAGAGCGCGGCATCGGCGGCGTTCAGTATTGATTGAGCGGATGTTTCACCCGTTGTGGCGTTGACTCCCAGGCTGATCGTGACTGTCTTCTCTTCGCCCATGATCTTGACTGGAATACCTCCAACTGCGTGGCGGATTTTTTCGGCAACTTGAAAAGCAGTCGATTCGTTGCACCCGGGAACTACGCCCAAAAATTCTTCTCCACCTAACCGGCCTACAGAATCGTAAGCTCGCATCGAGGTTTTGATCCTGGTGGCGACTTCGCATAGAACATCATCGCCAGCCGGGTGGCCGTAAGTGTCGTTAATCGATTTAAAGTGGTCTACGTCTGCGATGATTACGGCGAACGGCTCACGGCTGCGGTGGCTGCGGCTTAATTCGTGGTTCAAGGCCTCCATGATGCCGGCGCGGTTCAGCAATTGTGTCAGGCAATCTTGCACGATCTGAATTGCCTGGAATTTAGCATGTTCGTGGGCCGCTACCAGTTGTTCCTGGGTGGTTAAAATTCGCTCTGCAACCAGCAGACGTCCTTGCAATTCATCAGCATCAAACGGTTTGGCCAGATAGTCGTCAGCTCCGGCACGCAAGCCGGCGATCATGTGGCGTTTCTCGCTCATACCGGTCACAAACATGACATAAGTGTAGTGGCGACGAGGGACGCTCCTGATCTTTCGACAAAGCTCCATTCCGTCCAGCCTGGGCATCATCCTGTCTAGAATGGCGATCGTAGGGACATCTTCTGATTGCAGCAACTCCCACGCCTCCAGTCCATCCGAAGCCGTGCTGACTTCGAATCCCCACTTCCCTAGCACGTACTGAAGCATCAAACGGTCTTTCTCGTCATCATCGGCCACGATTACACGAAATGGCTTGGTAGCGTGACCTGAACTGTGGATTAGCGACACCCCGGGATCGTGGTTGATCTGATTCATTGCGGCTATGTATTCCTCCGGTCTTGCTGATTACTATCGGCAGGGTGCGCGGCGGACTTTAGTACTTAAGTTAATATCTCTAATGGGGTACGGACATACTTTGAGGAATATGAAAATTCGCAAAACGATGGCGCCATTGGCTTTTATTTTCCTGCTAATTCTCTTTTGGGCGGGCTGCAGCAAATCTGAAAAGCCTTCTAGAGAACCTCCATCCGCTGCATCAACTCCCGTCTTTCCCGCGGCCCCTCCCGTGGACAAGAGTACAGCGGGGACGATTACTGGCGCTGTGGTTTTCAGGGGACCGGTAGGAAAGTTCAAGACCATTGACATGACCCAGGACCCAGCCTGTCCAACCGATCCCCAAACTCCAGACATCATGGTGGTTAACAATGGCAAGCTGGCGAATGTGTTCGTATATATAAAGGATGGGTTAGGACAGTTCGCGTTTCCGGCTCCCAGCGAGCTTGCTGTGCTTGACCAGAAGGGCTGCCGCTATGCTCCGCACGTACTCGCGGTGATGGCCAATCAGCCTCTAAAGATACTGAACAGCGACCTCACAGAGCACAACGTCCATCCCATGCCCAAGAACAATGCGGACTGGAACGAATCGCAAATGGCGCGCGGTGCGCCGCTGGTGAAGAACTTTCCACATCCTGAAATCATGATGCCGGTGCAATGCAATCAGCATCCGTGGATGAAGGCCTATGTTAACGTACTGCCGCATCCGTACTTTGCGGTCAGCGCGCAAGATGGCACCTTCCAGATTAAGGACCTGCCACCGGGCGAATATACGCTGGCAGCAGTTCATGAAAAGCTTGGCGAACAGGATGTGAGAGTCAAAGTGGGAGCGAAGGAGACGGTCAAGGCTGGGTTTACGTTTACGGCGCAGTGATCTTCAAGGCCCAGTGCTAAAATAGTTTATTCGGGACATCGCACCCAGGCCTCGAGGAGTAACTCTGATTTCTTCCGGTTATAACGCAGCTCATCATCGTTTTACGGTTTTCGTTGCCTGTTTAGCCTTCATATTAGTGATTGCGGGAGGACTTGTTACCAGCAACAATGCTGGCCTGGCGGTGCCAGATTGGCCTACCAGTTTCGGATCTTTCCTCAAGATGCCGCGCATGGTGGGTGGGGTGAAGTTTGAGCATGGCCATCGCATGATTGCGGAATTCATCGGATTACTAACGATCGTTGCCGCCCTCTGGACATGGCTCATCGACAAGCGTCGCTGGATGCGAGCTTTGACGATTGGAGCAGTTGCCGGGGTGATCCTGCAAGGAGTGCTCGGAGGCCTTACCGTTCTCAACCTTCTGCCTCCTGCCATCTCTACTGGTCATGCTGTGCTCGGGCAGACGATGTTTTGCGTGCTGGCTGCGATTGCAGTTTTTACCAGCCGAAGCTGGATGAACGAACCGGCCGAGAGAATCGACAAAAAGGACGCGCGGCCATTATTGAGACATGCCTGGATGCTGTTGGGGTTTCTCTACCTGCAACTGATTCTGGGAGCAGCCTTCCGGCATGTATGGACCAAATGGGGGCCTGGGGGCGCGGACCGATGGCCGGCGAATAAGATTATCCACGCATTCTTGTATCCGCACATGCTCAATGCATTATTCGTGGCCGGCTTGATCCTCTACGTAGCATTGCGCGCCCTAACCCGCCATGCTGGAATTCCTCAGCTCAAGCGTCCGGCGTTGCTGTTGATAGTGTTGCTGGTTGCGCAGCTTCTGCTGGGCTTTGCCGCTTACATAACGCGGGTTGTGCAAGGAGTAAGCGAGGTACAACCCACGGCCGGGCTCGTCGGAACGACAGTAGCCCATGTGGCGGTTGGGGCTCTGATTCTGGCTGTTACTCTGGTTCTGATCATTCAAGGCCATCGCCACAGCAGGGAACTGGCAGAGGTGATACCTTTCGAAAGCAGACAACAGGTGGCCACCATATGAGCAGCACTTCCCACAGCATCGCTGAGCGGGCCTCCGCGGTTTCGCCGCTGGTTCTGAAGAAACATTCCCTGTTCAGCGACTGTGCCCAACTATTCAAGCTGCGCGTTACGTCGCTCGTGATGATGACGGCCTGGGCCGGCTTCTACATGGGTGCAGCCAAATCCGGTATCTCGTCATTGTCGTGGACACTGCTTCAGGCAATGATCGGCATCGGCCTGACCTCTGCCGGAGCCGCAGCACTGAATGAGGCCATGGAGCATCGCTTGGATGCGCTCATGGCTCGCACCCGCAATCGTCCTATTCCGGCCAAACGTCTGGAACTCTCGACGGGAATGGCCGCAGGTATTTTGACTACGCTTGCGGGCGTCACATACCTGGCGTTGGCTACGAATCTGCTCACCGGAGTTTTGGCTTTCCTGACGGCGGCTTGCTATCTGGGCCTGTATACTCCCTTGAAACAGCGCTCGCCTATCTCCACTTTTATCGGCGCTTTTCCGGGCGCCATGCCTCCAGTGTTGGGCTGGACCGCGATTCGTGGCACCCTGGAAATCGAATCACTGGTATTATTTTTGATCGTCTTTGTCTGGCAATTCCCCCATTTTCAGGCAATTGCCTGGTTGTATCGTGAAGACTACGAAGCGGCCGGAGTCAAGATGCTTCCCGTGGTTGATAGCGGAGGGGCCAGGGTGATCCGTCAGATCCTGGCTTATTCATCGGTCTTGCTGCCGGTGAGCCTGCTGCCCAACGGCTTGCACATGGCTGGAAAGGTATATCTCGGAGGGGCATTAGCTCTTGGACTGGTTTTTCTCTGGTTCAACTTCAGGCTGGCATTGATCAAGCTGCCACCCACAGCTCCTGCCTCCAAGAAATTTGCCCGCCAGCTCTTGCAGGCGTCGGTCATCTACCTGCCATTGCTTTTTGCGCTGATGATGATTAACGTAGTGCGTTCTTAGAACGTTCTTAAAAATGGTTACAACATTGCAAAACACGGTTCGTGCAGAAACCGGGGCTCAATATACCCCAGTGATCCGGATTGAAGGCCTGCGGCACAGCTATGGCAGCCGCACGGCGCTCAACGGCGTTTCATTCGACGTGCGGCCTGGAGAAATTTTTGCCCTGCTTGGTCCTAACGGCAGTGGAAAGACTACGCTCTTCAGGATCCTTTCTACGTTGATGCTGCCGGTTGGCGGGAGATCGCTGATTGCGGGCTTCGATCCTGCCCAGCAACCGGACGAGGTACGCCGCCGGATTGGAGTCGTCTTTCAGGCCCAAAGTGTGGATATCAAATTGACCGCCGCAGAGAACTTATGGCATCAGGGCCACCTTTACGGAATGCGCGGCGCCATGCTGCAAGAGCGGATTGCGGAGATGCTCCAGCGTGTTGGACTTGCCGATCGCGCCCAAGAAAAGGTTGAAACCTTTTCCGGGGGCATGAAGCGCAGGGTCGAGCTAGCCAAAGGATTGATGCATCGGCCCAGTGTCCTATTGCTCGACGAACCTACCACCGGACTCGATCCGGGCGCGCGCCGTGACCTGTGGCAATACCTGCATGAATTGCGCAATCAGGAGCGGGTCTCGGTGATTGTGACCACTCATCTCATGGAAGAAGCGGAGCGCTGCGATCGCCTGGCCATCCTCAATAACGGCGAGGTAGTCGCCATGGGCACTCCGGCGGAATTGCGGAGCGAGATTGGCGGCGATGTGATCATTCTGGAGACATCCGATCCTGAATCCCTGGCCCTGCGTATCGAGCAAAGGTTCAGGATCCAGGCCACCGTGCTCGATGGCAAAATTCGTATTGAACGCCGCGAAGGCCACAGGTTTGCGACTGATCTTGTGGAAGCATTCCCAGGTGAGATCGAGTCAATTTCCATCAGCAAGCCCACGCTGGAGGATGTATTCATTCATCGCACCGGGCATCGTTTTTGGACACAGGGACAGCCAGAGGAGAAAAAGTGATGGCGCAAGCAGCAGTTACTCCAGCCAGCATGGCCTTGCCAAGGGTGAACCCGCTCTTACCGGCTTTTACGTTATGGTGGCGAGAGCTCGTACGCTTCTATCGGCAGCCTGCGCGTGTGGTAGGAGTGATCGTTTCCCCTCTGCTCTTCTGGGTGGTGATCGGAGCGGGTTTCGGATCATCGTTGAAGCCGAGTGCCGGTGGCCAGCCGCAGAATTTCCTGCTGTATTTCTTTCCCGGCGCTTTGATGATGATTGTCCTGTTCACCTCAATCTTCACCATGATGTCGGTGATTCAAGACCGCAATGAGGGCTTCCTGCTCTCGGTAATGACAGCCCCGGTGCATCGCTCCAGCATTGTGTTGGGGAAGGTGCTCGGTGGCACAACTCTCTCAGCGATCCAGGGATTGCTCTTCCTGGTTTTCGCCCCGCTGATTGGGATCCGCATGGGCCTGGAGCAATTCTTGTTGGTGGTGCTGATTACCTTGCTGGTGGCATTCTCGCTGACCGCTCTGGGTTTTGCGATTGCCTGGAAGATGGAGTCTGCGCAAGGCTTTCATGCCATCATCAATCTTTTTCTGCTGCCCATGTGGATGCTCTCGGGAGCTCTCTTCCCCTTCAGTAATGCTTGGAAGGGGATCAAATTGCTGATGGTCATCAATCCTCTAACCTACGGCTCCGATGCCCTGCAACTTACCTTATTCCCTGAAAAGCTTGGCTCTACGATTTTGCCTCTGTGGCCTTCGATTGCAGTGCTGGCGGCCTTTACCATTCTGGTTTTCATAGCGGGATTTGTGATTGCTAACCGCAGGAGCACCGTTCCAGCAGCTTGATGGCAGTGGATTACAACATCTTTCCGGGAATTAACGCGGCGCTCAACGGGGCCAGCGCGGTCCTTATTGTTGCGGCGAGAATCCTAGTCCATCGGAAAAGAATCCGCCTGCACCGTGCCTGCATGATTGCGGCTGTGATTGCCTCCAGCCTGTTTCTGGTCTCCTATGTTTACTATCATCTGCACGTTCGGTCGGTTCATTTTCCTGGGCAAGGTTGGGCCAGAACGCTGTATTTCACGATCTTGATCTCACATACGTTTCTTGCGGCAGCGGTTGTGCCCCTGGTCATAACTTCTTTGACGCTCGGACTGCGCGAGAAATTCGACCGCCACCGCAGGATTTCACGTTGGACATTTCCGGTGTGGCTTTACGTGTCGGTAACCGGAGTGGTGGTTTACGTGATGCTGTATAAAATTTATGGAGCACACGTATGATCGGGCTTTCAGAAAAAGGTACGCACTGATATATTGGGCACCATTACCTGCCTTTTTGCGAGGAACGTTCGACGGGCTTAATGCACAGTCTGTCCTGAGGCGGGCCGAAGGAACCGGCGGCGGAAACAACAAAGAAGGAAGAGTCTCTCATGGCAAAAAGCCTTAACAAAGTCATGCTCATCGGAAACCTGGGAAAAGACCCCGAGGTCAAATTCACCCCTAGCGGTATGGCGGTCGCCAAGTTCAGCCTGGCCACTAACGAACGATTTAAAGACAAGGCAGGAGAATGGCAAGACAGAACTGAGTGGCACAACATCGTGGCTTGGCAACGGCTCGCGGAGATCGTTGGCGAATATGTTAAGAAGGGCTCCAAAGTCTACATTGAGGGGCGGATTCAGACCTCGAGTTGGGAAGACAAGCAAAGCGGGGAAAAGAAATACCGTACCGAAATCGTCGCCAATGACCTTTTACTGCTGAGCGGCCGTGGTGAAGGTGGCGGAGGGGGTGATTTTGAAGGCCGCTCCTCCAGGAGCGCAGCCGCTCCCTCAGCTTCCTTCGATCAGCGCGGACCGCAAACGGACGATCATGCTCAGCCCGCAGAGATCACGGACGAAGATATTCCGTTTTAATTGATATTTCTGAACGCCTGCACTTTCCGGCGAGAAGCTGGAAAGCCTAGGATGGTAGAATGCTGTATGGCTATGGTAGAATGGTTCCATAATGAGTTTAAACATCAAGAACGAAGAAACATACAAGCTGGTCCAGCAATTAGCCAAAATTACAGGCGAATCTCTGACCGAGGCGGTTACTGAGGCAGTTCGTGAACGCCTCCAAAGGGTGCGCGGAAAACGAAAGGGCTCATTGTCTGACCGGCTACTGCGAATTGGGAAAGATTGCGCTCTGCGCTTGAAAGAACCATTTCGCTCTATTGATCATGATGCGTTGTTGTACGACGAAAAGGGACTTCCTCGATGATTCTCGACACCTCCGCAGTTGTTGCAATACTTCGCGACGAACCCGAGGCAGAGGTATTCGTGGAGATGATCGAAAAAGCTGATGATCGGCGCATCTCTGCAGTGAATTATGTCGAGGCAGGCGCAGTCATCGATGGTAGTCGTGACCCTGTTGCAAGTCGGCGATTGGATGAGATGTTTCGGGAGGCGCAAATCATCATCGAACCAGTTACCGAAGCTCAAGCACAACTTGCGCGTCAGGCGTACCGTGATTTCGGTAAGGGCAGTGGACATCCCGCCAAGCTAAATTTTGGGGATTGCTTCGCATACGCGCTGGCAAAAACAAAAAACGAACCGATGTTGTTCAAGGGCGATGACTTCTCACGCACCGATATCGTAGCCGCAATCTCATGAAACAGGTGTCGACTGAAGAGTAGTTGCTCCATCTCTTATCACTCAAGCATTTTTAGAGTCTTCACAACTACCCATGTATTATTCTGGTTCTCCGTAACCATCCTGCAATCGGCAGTTGAGATGTTACCTGTCCTTAGCGAATTGCCCTAACAGCGCCTTTAGCGCCGCAGAACAACCAGCGCTGCTGCGCTCGCCACCTGAGTTTGCAACTACGGCGACCGCAGTATCGCGGCTGGGCTGAACGGCCACGACTGCATAAAATGTTCCATCGCTGCCGGCGTGAACACTGGAAGGTACATCGTTGATCTGCTGCACTCCCCATCCCAGTGCATACTTGTCATGCATGGGCGCGGTATGCAACCGCTTGATGGTTTCCGGCGAAAGCAGTTTCCCTGGCTTGCCTTCCAGTCCTTTCAAATGTTCCTGGAGGAATTTTCCATAATCGTCCATGGACATGGCAACGCCACCTGCAGGGAGCAGGAACAGAGGGAGTTGTTCGCCCTTGTCATTGGGATCTTGGGGCCGAAGGCCCTTTTTCGTTTCGACGTGGCCCCAGGGTTGGTCTTTGTTCCATGTAGCCGGCCACTCGAAGATGGCATGTATGCCCAGAGGATCGAATACCTGCGAAACCATCAGCGCTTCCCAGGTAGATCCGGTGACCCGCTCTGCTATAGCCGCCACAAGAGCGTAGCCGGCATTGGAATAGACGGCTTTTGTGCCAGGAGTGACCACTGGTTCATGCTTGAGCACCCATTGAGCAAACTTAAGGCGCTGCTCCGCCGCGCTCCCGTCCAGTTTTGGTAGCTGTTTGAATTCCCTGGAATCCGTATCCGTATAGGGCGGAATTCCAGCATAGTGCGAAAACAACTGCTCAATCGTGATTGACTTGAACGCAGGATGAATTTCGTTTTTCATTTCGGGAAAAACATCGAGTGGAGTTGTCGTCCATGACAATTTGCCCGCTTCTATCAGACGGGCAATCATGGTTGCTGTCATGGCCTTGGTGTTCGATCCGAGATGAAAAAGATCGTGGACATTGATTGGAGTGCTCTGGCCTTCATGCTTTATGCCTGCAGCACCGATACCGGCAACGCTATCAGATCGAACTACCACCGCTGCCATTCCGGCCAAATGGTGTTCTTTGATTGTTTGCTCTAGTACTTTGGCGATGTCTAACTCGACAGGCGCCGGCTCCTGCTGCACAGCTTGGCCAATAGTGTGAGCCTGAGCGAGCAGCAAGGTGAATAAGAGTGCGCATAGCAGAAAACGAGAGAGTCGGAAAGTCATGTGTTGTAAAAATCTATTGGGCTATGTGCTGCTCAAGATGGTTATAGCAACTTGCTGTTTCCTGCGTCCATTGTGCCAGGGTCTCTTCTGCCAGAGTTCGCACCCGTGAAGGTGTGATCCGCTTCCATCGGTCTGCGCCCGAGCCTGGAAATATCAAGTAGGTGATCTGTCCAAAAACCTGGCTGTGGCGAGGATCAGGAGTGATGCCGAGTTCCCTTGCCAATGCTATGGATCCTTCACCGATTCTCCCTCGGGGACCTACATCGGCAAAGATCGCGTAGGCAGACAGGCCGTTGGCCTCGTTGATGACCAGCGCTAAATCACCCAGGCCAATACCGAATCGCCCGGCAAAATCTTTGGGCAAAGCGATGTAGGGGATGGTCCTCGCGTCAATATACCGGTTCGGGTTGGCGATGTCCTTGACGTGCGTCTGCTGCAACGATGTTGTGGAGATATAGAAGCCACGATAAGGCCCACTTCGTTGCCGCATGGGAGAGCCGCGCTTGTTGGTAACCAATGCTACCCAGCCATGCCCGCCACGGGCATTCGCGGTGTAGTCGAGTCCTCTGTTCTTTGGGCCATAGGCATTCGGAGCGCCATCAGCATCGATTGTCATTCCGGCGGTAAAAAAAACGCCGCCATTGAGTTCGCCAACGGGCAGATCCTGGTTTTTGAGGGCAAAGCTTTCCGGCCTCAGAGAACAGGCGCTGGCCGCCGAACTCTGCGCATCAAGACAGGCACTGGCTGCGAACATCACGGCCATTAAGATCGACGATTTAGCCCATCGCAACATGGGTGTAATCTTAACTCATCTTTCATAACCCTTCCTTACGTAATCAAAACAACACTGAATTAATTTCAGATCATTGCGTCCGTCTTTTTCTTCGATGGCCCATTGGAGGAAGCATGAAATTCGTAAAATCACTGATGACATGAGATTTAAAACCTTATGCGTTGTTTCGATTGCTGCATTTCTTTTTGCTGTCCCTTTTAGCAATGCCCAGGAGCAACAAATCCCCACCAGTGACCAGGTGATTCGCGTCACGGTCGAGATGGTGCAGGTCGATGCCCAAGTTTTGCAGAAGAAGACTGGGCGCCCTGTGGGTTTATTGAACAAAGAGGATTTCCGGCTCTTCGAGGACGGCGTGCAACAATCGGTCGCTGAGATGAGTCGAGACCAACTCCCACTTTCGGTAGTATTGCTCTTTGACCTGACCGACAGCGTCCGTCCAGTCTTGAAGCCTTTGGCGGCTGGCGCACTGGATGCTTTAAAGCATCTCAAGCCCGAAGATGAAGTTGCGGTGATGGTCTATGCAGCTAAAACGGAACTCTTGCAGGACTTCACCACCAATCGCGGGCAGGTGGTTGCAGCCATAAGAAGGGCCGGCGATATGGAGAGTTCCGAAGCGGCTTTCTTCAACGAAGCAGTCTTCCAGGCATCTAACCTGTTGAGCAAAGCGAAGAACCCCAGGAGCAGGCGAACCATCATATGGCTTACCGACAATGTGCCCAATATTCCTAATGATGGCGTCCACTCCGAGAGCGACGCGTTTCACGAGGTCTTTGAGACGGGAACCGTGGTCTCTGCGTTGCTGGAACGTAGCGCCTTTTCCGACGTTGCCATGGTGGCTTTCAGCAGGAATCCGATCTTTGCGCCTTCACGGAAACACCATCCTCCCGGCGATGTTTATAAATATGCTGAACGGACCGGCGGCGATGTGATGAAGTCCGGCAAAGACGAGGTTAGCGCCAAATTGGCACGACTGATCGATGAGATTCGCACCCGATACACCCTTGGCTACTATCCTTCGTCCAAACAGCCAAAAGGCAAGTTCTGCGAAATAAAAATCCAGATGACAAAAGAAGCCGAAAAGCGCGAAGGCCAAATGAAGGTGCGGACGAAAAAGGGCTACTACCGATGAGGCGCAGAGTGAACCCAAGCTTCACCCCGTCCGTTCAAGCACCAGCACCGTCCGATCGTCCTGGGCTTCATGGTTGTTGCAGAAGCTCTGGACTGCCGCCAATATCTCGCCTACCGGATCGGCTCCGCCAACGTGTTCTTCTACCTTGAGCATTCCGAACTCCGATCCTTCGGTATCTTCGGATTCAGTGATGCCATCGGTGATCATGCATACACGGGAACCCGGTGAGAGTTGCTGCTCGATGAGATGAAACTGTGCATCGGCAAGCAGGCCCAAGGGTAGATCGCCATCTGTGATTTGAGAAACTTTTCCATTGGCGGCCACAATGGCGGGAACATGGCCGCAATTCAGGATTCCCAGTTTTCCATTTCGCTGTAGTTGCACGGCCAGAAGCGTTGCATATTTCTGGCCGGCAACACGCGAACAAAGAAACTGATTGACAGATCCCGCCGTATCTACCAGGGCAGCCCCACTGGAAAGCTGCGAATAGAACATGCCATGAATTACCGAGGCTAGCAATGCTGCGGAGATTCCCTTACCGGAAACATCGGCGACGATCGCGGTGACTGCCTCAGGCGAAACGTAGACATCGAAAAAATCGCCGCCGACTTCCTTGCATGGAATGCTGCGGCCATTGACTTGGGCGAAATCGCACTGGACCTGATGTTCAGAGATAAGGCTGCGCTGGATCGATGCGGCGATGGCCATCTCCTGGTGATACTGGCGGGCGGCCTGTTCGGCCTCGACCAGTTTGGCGCTCTCCAGCACCGCGGCGCACTCATTGGCCAGAGCGCGCAAGACTTCGTGGCTTACGCCGGAGAGGTTACGTGAGGCAAAACGGCTATCTAAATAAAGGACGCCGTCGGCTTCCGCGGGCGCGTCAGCCGGCGACGAAAGACGTTTGCCTCGCAGCGGAATCGCAATGATCATCCGCAGTTCGTTGAGAACAATGCTTTCGCGCCCTGCAAGCGCGCTCTGCTGGCTGGTATCGCCAATGATGAATTCCGAGGCCGACGACATGGCTTCTTTCACCACGGACCTTGACACGCTGGCGCCGGCAGAGATGGAATTCCCTTTGCTGTCGAGACCACAAGCCAAGGTCGTGGCCCCATCTTTCTCCCGGAGATAAACAAACCCGCGTTCGGCCAAGGTCAGCCGCAACGCGTAAGCCAGCATGTTGCGGAGCACATCGTTGACGACCAGTCCGCTGCTCAAGCTTCGTGCCGCTTCCAAAAAGAGCCTTAGCTTTTCCAGGTCCGAACTGTCGGACTCTGCCAGCATCTGGCTCAGCAGTACGTTGGATTTGTTGGCCGGACCGCTCGCTAAAAAAACAAGCTTGAGATCAGCCGCGCCGAGAGTGATTTGGTCTCCATCTTTCAGCCGTGTTCGCGTGCAACGTGATCCATTGACAAAGGTGCCGTGGAGGCTGCCTCCATCAACAATGAAATAATCGCCTTTTTCACTCACCAGGTTGGCATGGACGCGCGATACTCTGGCATCGGGAATTACCAGGTCGCATTCGGTGAGCCGTCCGATCGTAAAGGGCAACTTGGAAACAGGGACCTTCTGAACGCGTCCGGCAGCTTCCACCAGGATTTCAACCTCGCCGGGAGCAACAGGAGTTGTGGGCGCAGTGGGCATGAATTTCTGAAGACATTATAGCTATGAATGAATTCCCGCTTGGAGATTTAAAAACCAAAACCCGCCACGGAGATTTCTGAGGTGGTCTGTCAAGAGGCTATCGTAATTTTTTCAACAATGTTTTTGAGCATTTTCCACTGGATTTCCACGCAGCTTCCACAGGTTTTTCAGACAGCGATGGCCGATGCTTTCGCATGCAACCCTG
>DASZFU010000052.1:0-30818 GCA_035939495.1 Candidatus Angelobacter sp.
GCGCCGGTGGGAACGACAGCCATCAATGTGGTCTGGAACACCAACATCAACGCCAACTGCACCTACGGTGGGGTTACGGCGAACGCCAACGGCGGAACGACCGGCCACTTCGTCACCCGCTCATCGTTGTTCAACGGCTTCAGTGATACCCAGACCATCGTTTGTAGCGATGTGGCTAGTTCTTCCAACAGCGCCAGCCTCCAGGTCACGGTCTCGGTGCAGAATCCTGCCATCACCATCAGTGGGCTGAGCTTCACCAACCAGAACGGCACGGCGATCACCATGCCCGCCCCGGTCGGAACGACCGCCATCAACGTAGTGTGGAACACCAACATCAATGCCAACTGCACCTATGGTGGCGTCACGGCCAATGCCAATGGCGGGACGACTGGCCACTTCGTCACGCGCTCGTCGTTGTTCAACGGCTTCAGTGATACCCAGACCATCGTTTGCAGCGATGTAGCCAGCTCTTCCAACAGCGCCAGCCTCCAGGTCACCGTCTCCGTACAGAATCCGCAGATTGCCATCAGTGGACTGAGTTTCACCAACCAGAACGGCACGGCCATCACCATTCCCGCCCCGGTGGGAACGACCGCCATCAACGTGGTGTGGAACACCAACATCAATGCCAACTGCACCTACAGCGGAGTCACGGCCAATGCCAACGGCGGGACCACCGGCCACTTCGTCACCCGCTCGTCGTTGTTCAACGGCTTCAGCGATACCCAGACCATCGTTTGCAGCGACGTAGCCAGTTCTTCCAACACCGCCAGTCTTCAGGTCACCGTGGCCGTGCAGAATCCACCGATCACGATCAGCGGGTTGAGCTTCACCAACCAGAACGGCACGGCCATCACCATGCCTGCACCGGTGGGAACGACGGCGATTAACGTAGTGTGGAACACCAACATCAACGCCAACTGCACCTACGGTGGCGTCACTGCTAATGCCAATGGCGGGACGACCGGCCACTTCGTCACCCGATCATCGTTGTTCAACGGCTTCAGAGATACCCAGACCATCGTATGCACCGATCTGGCCAGCTCTTCCAACAGCGCCAGCCTCCAGGTCACGGTGGCCGTGCAAAATCCAGCGATCACGATCAGCGGCTTGAGCTTCACCAACCAGAACGGCACGGCCATCTCCATGCCTGCGGCGCCTGGGACCACAGCGATCAACGTCGTGTGGAATACCAACATCAACGCTAACTGCACCTACGGTGGAATTACAGCCAACGCCAACGGCGGCACAACTGGCCACTTCGTTACTCGCTCATCGTTGTTCAATGGCTTCAACGATACCCAGACCATCGTCTGCACCGACGTGGCCAGCTCTTCCAATAGCGCCAGTCTCCAGGTCACCGTGGCCGTGCAGAATCCGGCGATCACGATCAGCGGGTTGAGCTTCACCAACCAGAACGGCACGGCCATCTCCATGCCTGCGGCGGCTGGGACCACAGCTATCAATGTAGTGTGGAACACCAACATCAATGCTAACTGCACCTACGGTGGAATTACGGCCAACGCCAACGGCGGCACAACCGGCCACTTCGTTACTCGATCATCGTTGTTCAATGGCTTCAGCGATACCCAGACCATCGTATGCAGCGATGTCAGCAATGCTTCCAACAGCACTAGCATCCAGGTCACAGTGTCGGTGCAGAACTCACCGATTGCGATCAGCGGATTGCATTTCACTAATCAGAACGGCGCAGCTATTAACATGCCTGCTCCCGCCGGCACCACCGCCATCAATGTGGTGTGGAATACGAACATCAATGCCAACTGCACCTATGGTGGCTTCACGGCGAATGCCAACGGCGGCGCCAGCGGCCATTTCGTCACCAGATCATCCCTGTTCAATGGTTTCAGCGACACACAAACCATCGTATGCAGTGATGTGAGCAACACTTCCAACAGCACTAGCCTGCAAGTCACAGTCTCGGTGCAGAATTCGCCCATCTTCATTAGTGGGTTGAGCTTTACCAACCAGAACGGTGCAGCCATCTCCATGCCCGCCCCAGCCGGTACAACAGCCATCAATGTAGTCTGGAATACCAACATCAATGCGAACTGCACCTATGGCGGCTTCACCGCCAATGCTAACGGCGGCACCAACGGCCACTTCGTAACGCGGTCATCGTTGTTTAATGGCTTCAGCGACACGCAGACGATCGTGTGCAGTGACGTGAGCAATTCTTCCAATAGCACCAGCTTGCAGGTCACGGTCTCGGTGCAGAACCCTCCGCCGATCAGCATCAGCGGGATTAGATTTACGAACCAGAATGGTTTTTCAGTATCCATGCCGGCGCCCGCTGGAACCACAGCTATCAATGTGGTTTGGGACACGAATGTCAACGCCAACTGTACTTATGGCGGATTCACAGCTAATGCCAACGGGGGAACGACCGGCCATTTTGTAACGCGATCACCACTCTTCAACGGCTTCAGCGATACGCAGACCATCGTTTGCACTGATGTCAATAATTCTTCAAACACGACCAGCGTTTCCGTCTCGATCGCGGTCAGCAACTAGCAACGGGAAAAATGAGACACAACAATTCATTGCCAGCAGAATTTTCAAGATCTCGTATTCGTGGAAAACGGGGATTCACTATGCGGAAACTCACAGCAATAGTTTTTCTTGTGACACTAGGATTGGTGCTCTCTTCAGCAGGCCAGTCGCGCCCGGACCAGGCCCGCGGTTCGCGTCCTTTTGCCTCCTATGTGGCATACGACTTTGACAAGGTTGAGCTGACCAATGGCAATCTCGATGTCCGTATTCCTCTCGTCAGTTATCCGCAACGGGGCGGGATCCTCCATGTTGATCTGACAATCTATTACTCTGGCAAGACGTGGTTTGTCAATTGCGGTGCTCCCCCAACAACTTGCTTTTGGGACGTGGCTCAGACGCCTACCGGGCTAGGGGTCGCCATTATCAACAACTATGGGATGTTGCCTTTAGCAGCATTCGATCCATCTCAGAGTGTCCTGTATTACAACCGCCTTCAGTTCATGGACGGTGCGGCCAAGCTTCTGGCCGTTACAAGCGCCTCATCTCCTATACCGAATGAACTGACAACGGTGGATACGAGCGGCATCAAGGTTGTCGGAGCATTTACGACAAATCCGCCCTTCACAACTACAGTGATCACTCCCGACGGCGTACGAGCCGCATTCACACGGGATCCCAATCAAGCTCCTCCACAGCAAGCGCCGGAGTCGTTACCGGCAGTAATCACAGACCCCAATGGCAACCAACTAGTCACAGACGGCCGAATTAGCTTAACCGATACCATGGGTCGCGTAATTCCCTTGATGCGGGATTCGACGACCCAATCCCGAACTATCGACTTAGCCGGATGCCCTGCCGGAGCGTCACAAACGGATGTCTACTCCATGCCGGGGATTAACGGAACAACGTTTCCGATCAAAATATGCAGATCTTCGTTTCAGCTCGATACCAATTTCGGGACAACCGGGATCACTGAATTTCATCACCGCCTCGCCATGATCTCCGGGATTGTTTTGCCAAATCAGAAGAGTTGGATATTTTCCTACAATTCTTATGGCGATCTTGCATCGATTACCACTCCTCATGGTGGAACAGTCAACTATCAATGGCAGACCGGCAATGTACTTTGCGGGACGCAGAGCTCCAGGTTTATTGTCGAAAGAGACCTTGATGCCGGGGACGGATCAGGAACCAAAAAATGGACCTATGGTTATTCCTTAGGCAGCGGTTTTGATCCTACAACGTCAACTCAAGTCGTTACTGATCCTGACGGGAATCAGACCCAGTCGATTGTTCAAAGGCTGCCTGCGCCGGATGGAACGGCATCGTGCACTCTGGAAGTAGTTCAACAAAAACATTATCAAGGCGCCGTTGCCACCGGTACGCTTCTGGAAACGGATGAAACGGATTACTCGGTCGGTGGACTCAATACCTTCGCAGGCGACATTAGCACATACAATACCGTGCCCAAAGCTCGACGCAAGATCCTTCCCAATGGGCAAATTTCGGAAGTCGATTATATCTACGACACAGGTGATCCTGGTGACACCTTCTCGTCGCCGACCCCGGACGCATTGAGGAATCCAGGACAATTTCCAGTCTATGGACCGCTGGTGTTCAGTACTCCGACCCGGGTCGATGATTATGACTATGGCCAGGGTGTGCGCGGCAAACTCTTGCGTAGCGTTGTTACTGATTATTTTTGGCACCACTCCCGCAGTGATTATGGCGCCGGTAATCTTATTGACCTCATCTTCTCGCGCAGTACTCTCGATAACAATGGAAAACGGGCCGCGGAAACCGATTATAGTTACGACGATCCTGCCCGTCTCTTCAGTTCGGGAATCAGTACACAGCACACCTCTGCTCCCGGCACCGTGCGCGGCAATCAGACTTCTATCACCAGATGGCTCAACACCGGCGCAACCCCAGTCAGTTATTCCAACTGGTACGACACCGGTGAAAAATATCAGGACATCGACGGCCTCCGGCACACTACCACATATGCCTACGATCCTGTCTTTGCAGGCGCTTATGTAACCCAAACAACGACTGAAGTACCCGATGTTACAGGAGTGCACGCAGGCAGTTCGTCACAGTCCACGTCTGCACTCTATGACTTCAATACCGGCTTACTTACTTCCTTTAGCGACGCGAATAGCCAGATAACAACCTATACCTATAACGATCCACTTTACCGCCTTACAAAAGTCACCAGGCCACCCGGAGGAGGGTCCACTTCCGTTTTCTATGGGGACGATGTTAGGAATACGTATCACCAAACTCTCACCGACCTCGACGGAACGAACAGCCTTCAGTCCTATAAATTCTTTGACGGCTTTGATCGGCCGGTCCGCCTTGTGCAGTTCGATGGCACAGCGAATGCTCCCTGGATCGCCACAGATACCTTCTACGATTCACTCGGGCGAATAGGCAACGTCTCTCTACCGTATCGTATTGACAGCCCCAGTGCGGTTCGGGCCTCGTGCGGCACTTGCATGACCACGACCTATGATGCGATTGGCAGAATCACAGCCCAAGCAACATCTGACGGCGCCCAGGTTTCGAGCGGCTACACCGGCAATGTAACCACCGTCACAGATCAGGCTCTTAAGACGCGGCAGAGTACCCATGATTCATTGGGTAGATTGACTCAGGTGGTTGAGAACCCAACTCAGGTCAACGGTGAAAGTTCACAAACCACCACGTTCGGCTATGACGCGCTCGACAATCTTGCATCGGTTAACCAGGGTGCGCAACAGCGATTCTATTTGCATGATTCACTCGATCGCTTGGTGCGGGAAAACAACCCTGAAGATGGAATCAACGCAAGTCTGTCAATGACCGATCCGGTCACAAACAACTCTCAGTGGTCGATTGGATACAGTTACGACGCCAACAACAATCTCATCAGCCGGACCGACGCTCGCGGCATTACCACAAACATCCTCTATGATGCCCTGAACCGTGAAATCACGAGAAGCTACCAGAACGACCCCACCAATACTCCTCAGGTTGACCGATTTTGGGATGGCAAAGGAACCACGGCGCTGGTATCGAATGCATTAGGACGAATCACGGCAGTAAGTTCCTCTGTTGCCGGCCGCACTTATGACAACTACAACCCAATGGGTTGGGTTTTACAAACAACTCAGACCCTCAATGCGCAACCCTATCCTGTCCAGTATGGATATGACTTGGCAGGCCATGTAACTTCAGAGACTTATCCCTCTGGTCGGACTGTTAGTACAGGATTCGATGTGGCCGGACGTAGTACCAGCATCACCGGCCAACTGGGCACCACCGGTACTCCGGTCTCTTACACCGACTCTATTAAGTACTCTCCGCATGGAGAAGTCATTGACCTGCGCATGGGGAATGACCTATGGCAGCATTTTGCCTACGATGCCAATCGGCTTCAGACGACCGAAGTTGATGTGGGTACGACGCAAGCCGCATCCGACCTTCTTCAGATCAAGTACGACTACGGCACAACCAACAACAACGGAAACCCGCTACGTCAAGTGATCACAGCGCCCGGCATGACTGTGACGCAACTTTATAAATACGATGCTTTCAACCGCCTGAATGGCGCACAAGAGTCAAATGGAGACGTTAGCACTTGGCAGCCTTCTGCGATTTGGGAACAGGACCTGACCTACGATCGATACGGCAATCGGACAGGTGTAAGCGTAACACCGGGACTGCCGACTTTCGTTCCTGTGGCGTCCGTCGATTCCACGACCAATCGTTTTGTCACCGGAAGCGGTTTTAACTACGACTTAGCCGGCAACTTGATCCAGGAATCCATCGATGCAAACACGCAAAATTCATATACCTACGACGCGGAGAGTCGGCTCATCGAGTCCACGCAAAACGGAGTATCTTCAGCGAGCTTCCGCTATGACGGCGATGGCCGGAGAGTTGAAAAGATCGTCTCAGGTCAAACGACTGTCTATGTCTATGATAGCAATGCACTGGTCGCAGAATATGGCCCTGCAACTGGGGCAGCAGGCACACAATACCTGGCTAAAGACGCCCTCGGCAGCACCAGGCTGATTACAGCGAGCGACGCCAGCGTAGTAGCGCGCTACGATCTGATGCCGTTTGGCGAACTGGTGCCGGCAGGATTCGCGTCCCGGTCTTCGATTCCTGGTTATGGCCCGCTCGGGAGCACGCGGCAATTGCTCACTGGCAAAGAGCGCGATGCGGAAACTGGACTTGATTTCTTCGAGGCCCGATATTACGCATCGATCCAAGGGCGGTTTACCTCACCTGATGATTTTAAGGATGGCGGATTTGTAGACCCAGTCACAGGCCAGAACGCCTTCACGCCCGGTCCCCTCGCCTATGCCGATCTAGGCGACCCTCAGACGTTCAATAAATACGCTTATGTCCGAAATAATCCGACACGCTATACAGACCCGAACGGACATTGTATTGAGGACCTGTGCATTGGTGAGGGAATTGCTGTTGCTGCCGCATTCAAAGTTACAGCCGATTTCATAGCTTACCTGCAGACGCCCCAAGGAAAAGACTCCGCGCGAGCTGCGATTGAGGGCACTGGACTGCTCATTAATAAAGCCGCAGACGGCATCCGATCACTCTTCATCAAGCCGCAGCCCAAGACTGCTCCTGCTGTTGACAACAGCCCCTTGCGGTTTAAACCGGAAGTAAAAGATAGAGTAGAGGAAAAGGCGGGTGGAAAATGTGAGTATTGCGGCGTCGCAACCGTAAAACCGGAAAAATCACAGAAAGGTGTAAAACCGCCTCCGAATGAGCGTCAAACCGATCACTATGATCCAAGGGCGAAAAATGGAGCAGACACCGAAGACAATGCTGTTAATTCATGCCGGACCTGCAACAGAGAAAAGTCTGATACTCAACCAAAAGGCACAAAATGGGAACTCCCTCGAATGAATCAGAAACCGCCGGACCAGGAAGAGTGAGAGCTCGATATGAAGTACACTTGAGACGAGGTGGTGGAACCTCAAGATCGCGAAACCATGCATCAGGAAAAAACTGTTCACTGCGAAAGACATGGGGACCGCCGGCAAGCATTTCTATGCGGGCATCTTTTGCGCAGGAAAAACCTGGGATTTTTCTTTGACGTGAACGACCGTAGCAATCCTCATCCTGATGCATGGTGCGGAGCATGTGAACGAAGGCGGCAAGAAGACGGCGGCCAATGGAGCGATGCTAGTGAAGCTGCACTCGATATAAGGCTCGTGTGTGGAGATTGCTACGAAGAGATCAAAGCCAACAACATCATCGAACCGCCGATGCGATGAAGTATTAGGCCGTATGCGAAACAAAGTGTCCAGGATGAAATGGCTTTACAGGCTGCCTCACGGGAACTGCCCACGGGAACTATTGCTTTTTAACCGATGAGTTTGCAGAGCAACTGATACCACCACCTACCCAAATTAAGAAACTCGCTTTGCCTCGCCGTTTACAATCTTCCTTATGAAATCAAAATTCCTGCTGTCCCTCGTCTTGCTACTAGGGCTGGTTTGTTCTGCATGGGCTGCTCCGGCCACCATTCGGCTCGATTACTTTCACACTGGCGATGCTGACCATGAAATCTTCAGCCTCGATCGTATTTCGATTGAGCCGCTACCCTGGCCCGGCGATCCTGCGAAAGCGATTGACGACAGCAATCTTGGAAATTACCTCTTCGAGGTCCGGGAGAAAGAGAGCGGAAGGCTGCTCTATTCACGCGGCTTCAGTTCGATCTTTGCCGAGTGGAAGACAACCGATGAAGCCAAGCAGATCAAGCGTACTTTTGCCGAGTCGTTGCGCTTTCCTGTTCCCAGCGGGCCTGTGCAAATCGTACTCAAAGCGCGCAAAGAAGGTGTCTTTCAGGAAGTATGGAACTATAACGTCGATCCTAAAGACATGTTCATCGACACCTCGCGTCCACCTTCTCCCGGTCCGCTTATCACAATACAAAAGATGGGCGAGCCCGCGAAGAAGGTAGATTTACTGATCATTGGGGACGGCTACACGGCAGCAGAGCGGCCCAAGTTCCTTAAAGATGCGCGAAGGTTGAGTGAAATTCTCTTCTCCACTTCGCCCTATAAGGAACATCGGAGCGATTTCAATGTTTGGGGACTGTGTCCGGCATCGCAGGAATCGGGCATTTCTCGCCCTTCCACAGGCGTTCACCATCGAACACCACTGGGCGCAAGTTACGATGCCTTCGGCTCAGAGCGCTACATCCTTACCTACGATAACCGCGCGCTCCGTGAAGCGGCTTCTTATGCACCGTATGAATTCATTGAAATCCTGGTGAATGGCAAAACCTATGGAGGCGGCGGCATCTTCAACCTATACGCCACTGTGGCTTCCGATAGCTTCTGGGCGCCTTACGTCTTTGTGCATGAGTTTGGACATCACTTTGCCGGCCTCGCCGACGAGTATTACACCTCAGCCGTTGCCTACAATCCGCCCGCGACGCGCAGCGAACCCTGGGAGCCTAACGTCACCGCGATGCTTGAAGGAAAAGAACCCAAGTGGAAGGACTTGGTTACGCCCGATACCCCCATCCCCACGGAGTGGACCAAAGAGCAGTTTGAAGCTTTTGAGCGCGACATTCAGGCCCGCCGCCGCAAGATTCGCGCCGAGAATCGTTCTGAGGAAGAGATGAACAAGCTCTTCCAGGAGGAAAAGCAACATGCCGACGCCCTGCTTGCTTCCTCGAAGTATGCCGGGAAAGTAGGAGCATTCGAAGGCGCGAACTATGAAGCGAAAGGCTATTACCGGCCGGAAGTGAACTGCATCATGTTCACCCGGCACAATGCTTTCTGCGCGGTTTGCCGGCGGGCTATCGAACGCATCATTCGCATGTACGCCGGCTAAATGGAAGCCTGTCGTCTTGTATATACAAATCCCATGATTTCAAATCCCCGTTGTCGCTATTAACGGAACTTCTCGTCTGGTGTTTTGCTCGATCTGCCTCTGGCAAAGGACCTGTTGGGCCTGGAGCTTCAAGGCAAATGCTTTTGTTTTACCGACAGCCCAGCCTTGTGCGATGGCAAGCAAAGTGCCGCCAACCACAAGATGAGTGAGTAGATCGCTAGCCTGTCAGACTCAGCTGGGCTTAGCTTGTCGCCCAAGAACGATACGGAACCAGACAACGTCATGGTGAAGAGAAAAGTCGTGAACCCATAACGTAAGGCTGTTGAAACCACGATGGACTTAGCCTGCTTATAAAGCTGATCGGCGAACTGTTGCAGGATGCTGGGATCGTACTGAGTGGCCATAGTTTCTCCTGAGGGTGATGTGAGGAGAAAACTATAACCCGATCTGGACTATTCCCAAAAGGGACATTCCCCGGGAAGCTGACACCAGAGAAGTTGACGTCAACCCAAAACCGGCATGTTGCCTTTGTCTCGTTTGTCGGATTGTGGGTGCGCGAGCAGGAACTTCTCGCGTTGGGCATCACCCTGCCGGGTTTAGGGAAACGCCGCGACGCTGTGGCGGAGTTGCCTGCGCTTGGTCTGCTGACGTTGGCCGCATTCATGCCTGACGATTGGACCTGTTCTTACCATGAGGTAGACGTCTGGGAAGAGTCTCTGATCGACCAGATTGCTGAAAACCTTCCGCATCGGAATCTCAAAGACTGCGATAAGCGCAAAGACTGCGGCCACATTAGCCGGTAAATGAAGCTGCTCATTCCCCGCAGGTATGCACCTCGAATTCGTGCCGGATGCGCGACGGGACATCGGTTCCATACATGCTGCTGGAATGACGCTCACGACCTATTCCTGGTGGTCCTGCAAAGCAATTTGAACTGGGAGCAAAATGTGTGCACCTGGTGTCCAACATGTTATAGCGCGACACACTCAGCGGTATTTGGAAGGGGGAGCACATCATGGCAGCGCCACGCAGCAAAGCATCCAAGGTCAACTCCAACATCAACGTGACTCCTATGGTGGACGTGATGCTGGTCCTGCTTATCATTTTCATGGTTATCACGCCCATGTTGCAGCCAGGCACACCTGTGGATTTGGCAAAGACCTTGAACCCGATTGAAATGCCTGACGCCACACGGCCCGATGTCCTGATGATAGCGTTAGCGCATGATGGCAAGATCTTTCTCGACAACGAGATAGTCACCAATGACGCATTGACGCAAAGAGTCAAAGATCAAATGACCAATCGCGCCAATCGCACTGTTTATGTTCGTGCAGACGCACGCACCAGGTATAAGTTCCTGGTCGCCGTGGTAGACGATGTTCGCTCCGCAGGCGTAGACCAATTGGGCCTGCTTACAGAACAAATACACCGCTCCTCTTTGCCGTAAATGTCGGGATTCACCGCTGGCTTACCCGGCGATACGGCTCCAGCATGGTGTATCCAGGATCGTCTGCGGGAATGAGTCCAGGCTCCCGTCCGCTCCACCATACAAGCACTCGGCCCGCTAGAGAGGTATCACAGATCAAATTCAGGGCTATTTGAGCAATCTCGTCCAGGGTGGTAAGTGTTGGAGGGAGGCGCGGATTTCTGCGCTCCTCCGGTGTCAGGGCGTCATAATAGCTCTTCACTTCAGGTGTTGCCACCCAATCGGGCACCAGACAATTGACGCGGATACTGTCGGTTTCACGCAGCTTGGCGTGAGTGGTCGTAAGGCGAATGACTCCGATCTTTGCGATGTCGTAGGAAGGCATGTTGGAATGCGCAGAGCCGTGGCTGAGCGCTGACGTGGAGCTCACATTGAGGATGGCGCCTCCGCCGCGTCTTCTCATGGCGGCGACGCCATACTGCAATCCGTACATCGTTCCCAGAAGATCGGTGCGAATGGTCGGGTAGCACTCTTCAATGGGCGCGCCCGGACGATATCCCGGCCCTGAAGCATTATTGATCAGAACATCCAGGCCGCCGTACTGGCGCTCTGCGAAAGCAACGAGTGCCTCTACTTCTGTCTCCACCGAGACATCACAGCGAAAGAAATCGGCCTGCCCGCCATCGGCCAGGATGAGTCTCCTGGTTTCCTGGCCGCCGTCTTCGTTGACATCGGAGACGACAACCCGGCAGCCTTCCGCGGCAAGGCGGCGGGCTTCGGCGCGGCCCGACCCCTCTCCGCCCGAGCCAGTTACGATGGCGACCTTGCCAGCCAGATCCAAGACTCACGCCTCCTTGCTATTCCTGTCCCCAAAGGAGGTCTGGATATTTAGGTTTGATTTTCAAATTAATTACCAAATTGCCAACTTACTCAATTATGAAACTCTTGGCGAGAGCCTCAGCTCTTGGGGAAGTTGGGATCAGCCTTGACCTCCAGGATCTGAAGAGTGTGACGGCGCGAGTGGCCGGAGATCAGCAGGATCCACTGGTAAGCATCGAGGGTGCCGATGGCTGGCACAGGATGATCGAAAAAGTGATCGCGCAAATCATCCTGGGTGGTTTTGATGTAGTTGATGGTCTGAGCACGGCTGGCCAGAAACTGCTTGATCGACTCTTCTCCCGACATCTTATTATGTTTTGCCGGATCGATTGGCTCTGGAGCTGTGGCCTTATGGCTTCGGTCCTGAAGCATCTTTACGAGAACCTCGTCTTTTCCTTTGACCGCATCGCGCTTCTCGGGCGTCACAGGAGTGCTCATCACCTGTTTGGTGACGACTCCAAAAATAAAATCTTCGGCCAGAGCAATGTGCTCGGCGCATTCGGCAATCGACCACCGGTCCGGCGCCGATTTGAAATTCCATTGTGCAGGGGAGAGCCCTTTCGTAGCATCCAGAAATGCCTGCCGCGAGCCTTCCAATTCAGCCACGCCTTTTTCGCGATCGACCTTGGTGAGCGTTTGCCCGGAGTCTGCCATTGTTGCCGTCAAGATCGCCATCAAGAATAGTGCCAGCCACTTCGTCATGTTGTTCTCCTAGAGAAATATTTTTCGGGAGCGCTCTCTATCATATCGCAGGAATGGCGGACGATGGATCGGCAGGGGGCTTGCGGCACTGAGTAAATTTCCTTTCGGATAGCCTCAGGACAGGCAATGCCCTACCACCCTCAAAGGCCAAAGCCAAGCTGTAGTCCTTTAACCCAAACAGGGCGCATTTCCCTGGGTACTTGCTGCTCTGGCCAGTCTCCGATATCATTTTTTAGAGCAAATGTACGAAGACTTTCACGCAATCGACCGTTGGACCAGCCAGAAACTTCATTGCCTTTACCAGGCTCTCATCGTGGCCATAGCTACCCGCCATGCGGACGCTGTCGACATCAAATATGATGTGAATAGCCAGCCTGTGTGGATTGCCCTGCCGCATCCAACCTGGGGGGAGTACAACAAGCGGACGGGGCGGGTCATCACAGATCCGCTGGCGATTCAGATTGCAGGACATTACCTGAAATCTGCCATTGAGTCTGGTAGTTATGAGCATGGGCGCGAGATGTACACCCTTACGGTGGATGAGACCCTTGCGCATTTGAATGCAGTGCTTCATGAGGTTGGCGCGCCGCCCGATGCGTTGGTAAAAGACGCGGCGGTAACGACGGCTTAGCAACACCAAATCAGGCTAAAAGCCCTGTTGGATGCGCCATCCCCTAGCCGGTGCTCCGGGCTTTTGAGCAACAGGAGATCCTTAGATCATGGCAGCAACCTCCGTATTGGATAAAACGGCTGTATTGGAATCCTTGATCCAGAGCGGTAAGATTTACGGTAATTTGCGTTCTGGCCCGCTGGTCGAGCATGCCATCCGTCGTGATGAGGGCCAATTGGCGGACAACGGCGCTCTCGTCGCCTATACCGGGAAATATACTGGCCGGTCCCCCAAAGACAAATTCACTCTAAAGGACTCCATCACCGCTGAGAAAGTGAACTGGGGTGACTCGAACTTTGCCTTCGACCCCGACAAATTCGACCGATTGTTCGATCAAGTCGTCAAATTTCTGCGGGGCCGTGATCTGTTCATCCAGGACCTTTACGCCGGCGCCGATCCGCGATTCCGCCTGCCGGTGCGGGTCATCAATCAGTACGCTTGGCACAACCTGTTCGTGCGCGCCCTCTTCGTGCGTCCTAATGCCGAAGAGATGAAGAGCTACATTCCGGAATTTACTATCCTCTCGGCCCCTGATTTCCAGGCAGACCCGCAACGGGACGGCACCCGCTCTGAGGCCTTCATCATTGTTAACTTCACCGACAAAATCATCCTCATTGGCGGAACAAAATATGCGGGCGAGATGAAGAAGTCGATTTTCGGCGTGATGAATTTCCTGCTTCCCGATCGCAACGTCTTTCCCATGCACTGCTCCGCTAACGTGGGCAAGCATGGCGACACAGCTCTCTTCTTTGGTCTTTCCGGGACCGGCAAGACCACTCTTTCTGCCGATCAGGAACGCCTATTGATCGGCGACGACGAGCATGGGTGGAGCCCGAATGGCATTTTTAATTTCGAGGGCGGCTGCTATGCCAAGTGCATCAAGCTCTCCAGGGAAAACGAACCCCAGATATGGAATGCAATCCGGTTCGGCTCGGTCCTTGAAAACGTCACCCTCGATCCGGTGACCCATACGCCCGATTACAACGACGATAGCCGCACCGAAAATACCCGCTGTGCGTATCCGGTGGATTACATCGACGGGGCGGTGATTCCCGGAATTGGAACACATCCGAAAACCGTAATCTTCCTCACCGCAGATGCTTTTGGCGTTCTTCCTCCTATCTCAAGACTCAATCGTGACCAGGCCATGTACCACTTCCTCTCCGGTTATACTGCCAAAGTTGCCGGTACTGAAGCCGGGATCAAGGAACCGCAACCGAATTTTTCTACCTGCTTTGGCGCTCCTTTCCTCCCCTTGCGCCCCAAGGTTTATGCCGAAATGCTCGGGAGGCGCATCGAGGAACATAACGCGCAATGCTGGCTGGTGAATACGGGTTGGTTTGGCGGACCCTATGGCACAGGTGAACGCATGAAGCTCGGTTACACCCGTTCTATGGTGCGCGCTGCCATTGAAGGGCAACTCAACAACGTGCCGTTTACCGTCGAACCGGCTTTTGGATTCACGATTCCTAAATCCTGCCCTGGGGTTCCGCCGGAATTTCTTGACGCCCGTGGCGCCTGGAAAGACAAAGCTGCCTACGACAAAGCCGCAGCCGATCTCGCAGCGCGCTTCGCCAAAAACTTCGAGAAATTTCAGGTTCCAGATAATGTCCGTGCCGCCGGTCCGAAGGCAAGATAGCCCTAGACCCGATCCAGGACGAATGAGATTTCGCAATCGACAAGCAATTCCAGGCGGATCAACTTGACCGAGTCATACTGTTGTGGCTTCGGTTTTTTCAAGCCAGAAAATTGAGTTCAACCTGAACACAGCAGCCGCCCAGGCGGCCCAGAAAGGCTGCGCTCTTTGACAATTGGAAGGAATCAGTCCGGACTTCAAGCTGCCTTATCCGGCAGCTTTTCGTTGATTGTGGCGCTGATCTTCTCAATGAATGAGGTGGGTTGGCCATCGGAGTATTGACCAAGGCGTTCCCGCAGCAAATCCAACAGCTTGGTCACCCTGCGTACGCGATGAGCTTCCGCAGCTTCCTGCACTCGCTCAGGTTCCATCTTGGCGGCAATATCGAGGTATTTCCAGAGCAGATCCCGCAAATTGTCCAAAGCGGATTTGAAATCTGTGACCAGATCAATGTCCAGATTTTCAAATTGTTCGGCCTCAGGATGCGCAGAGGCCTCCAAGGCCAGCCAATAAAGCTCACTATGCAATGCTATAAGCTCATCTGTAATGGATTGGATCCGATTCGCTAACAAACCTGTACCACACCGGGAGCTACCACTCGACATTTTGACCTGCCTTCCCCACTTCATTAGATCGCAGCTAATGCTGATGGTTGCCATACCAAAGGTCATGTACCGCAGCGCGGTCCCTTAGAGCAGCTCATAGTGTAATCTTGCCTCGTTAACCTGCAACAAAAATCAGCGCTCTTCAAGGAAAAACCTTAGATTGTCGTACATGAGTTTTTTTTCATCTACGTCCGCGATCCATTTGTTGGGAAACTTTGTGGGGTTGCGAGATAGGCAACAAGTGCCGGAGGCGCGTCCTTCGGCAAAACCTTAGAACAGTCTCACCAGTGCGTGGTTTACCGTTTCTGTAAAACTGCTTTTCAAACGTCCCGAAGTGGATGTGGACGTTTCGTCAACAAAAACTTCCTCGGAGCTATGCAAATGTATTTCCGAAAAATCTCCATTCAATATCAGCATGGAAGCGATTTGCTTCCTTGTCCGATCAAATGGCTCGACAACTTTTCCATGCGCAATTTCACCAATGATTCAATTTTTGACGACACCCTGCCGGTGGCCGATGGATTGATGGAGATCGGCACGCGAGTCCCGTTGCAGCAATTAAAACAAGCGATGGAAGACTGGTTCCAAAGAAAGAGCTATCTTGTTAAGGGCAGCGCTTTAGCATTGCGGGAGGTTACGTCTGCCAATCCGGGGTGAGGCCGCCCGGTGTAAGGACGACCCCGTTCGAGTGTCTTACATCATTCAACTCAAAGCGCCGCCCCACCCGAGACTTCGATTCTCTGGCCGTTCACCCAACGGTTTTCGTCGGAGAGAAATGCGGCGATCATTGGTCCGATATCATCCGGGACTCCGACCCGCCCCAGGGCGCTCATATCCGCGACTCGCTTATTCAGCTCGGGATTGTCCCGCACTGTTCCACCGCCGAAGTCGGTTGCGATAGCGCCCGGCGCGACCGTGTTGACAGTGATTCGGCGAGGCCCGAGCTCCTTGGCCATGTAGCGGGTTAGAACCTCAACCGCTCCCTTGGCCGCTGCGTATGCGGAGATTCCGGGGATGGTAAATCGGGCGAGTCCCGATGAAATGTTCACGATGCGGCCGCCGTCGCTGATCAGGGGAAGCAGCTTCTGTGTCAGGAAGAAAACGCCTTTGAAGTGAACATTGACGATCCCATCAAATTGGGCTTCCGTTGTTTCCGCAAAACCAGCATGCAGAGAATTGCCAGCGTTGTTCACGAGGTAGTCAAAGCAATCTCGTCCCCAACTTTGCAGCGTCTTGCGGACGTCGGCCACGAATCCGTCAAAGGAACGAATGTCACCGGTGTCGAGGCGAAATCCCGCAGCTTTCCCTCCTAGGGCTTCGGCTGCGCGGATGAGAGCGTCAGCTTCCGTTTTATTCGAGTGATAGGTGAAGATCAGGTCGACACCGCGCCGGGCAAGATTGATAGCAGTGTTGCGTCCAAGACCTCGGCTTCCACCGGTGATGATGGCGATCTTGTTCTTCACAGTTCCAGCATTTTCGTTTGTCATGAATGTTCCTTACCGATTTAAAAAAATAATAAGCGTAGGAATAACTAAAACGACTCTCCGACGAGTTCTTCACTCTTCTTCCAGAGTGCCTCAGCATTGTTTGAATCCAGCGCGTACCCTCGTACTCCTTCGGTTCCAACATTAAGAGTAACGTCGTCCGCAACAACTTTGCCAACGTGACAGTTCTCGCAATATCGGCCGCCTATCTCTTCCGCTGAAGCAACCACAGCGGCCCACACGGAAGTTGCGGCTCCTTGAGGAATGGTCTTCCACTCGAACGTCTTACCCTCTGCCGCAAGTTGCTGATTGATCCGGTCGAGAAGCTGTTGTATCTGGCTGGCATCCATGTGGCGAGCCAACTCGGTCCGAATGCCTCCAGGATGCACAGCCGCAGCACGCACACCACGGTCCCGGTGCCGTTTGTCGAAAGCAACGGCGAAGAGGATATTTGCCGTTTTGGATCTCCCATACGAAACGAAGGGCTCATAGGGAGTTCGTTCAAAGTTGGGATCATTGACGTCGACATTGGAAAACCGGTGACCCGCAGAGGAGAGATTGACCAATCGTCCGCCTGCACGGATAAGCCGCGCAATGCGGTTGACCAGGACAAAGTGGCCCAGGTGATTGGTACCGAACTGCGTCTCAAAGCCGTCTGCGGTATGGCCAAAGGGCGTGGCCATCACTCCGGCATTGGCAATGATCACGTCGAAAAGCTCGCCTTTTGCCAGCAGTGCATCGGCGCAGGCACGCACGCTCTTAAGATTGGCAAGGTCGAGCCCAATCAGCTCGAAACTGCCGCCATTGGCCGCAGCGTCCTTTCGCACCTGCGCGGTGGCCGCTTCGGCTTTGGCCAAATCCCGCGCTGCTCCTACAACGTGTGCCCCATGCGCTGCAAGAGATCGTGCAGTCTCGATTCCGAGGCCGGCCGAAACGCCGGTGACAAGAATTCGTTGGCCGCGCAGATCGATCCCAGCCAAAACATCTTCTGTTGTTGAAGTTGCCCCGAATACGGTTGATGTTGAAGTTGCCCCAGATACATTAGCCATGCTTTTCCTCCTGACTTGGTGTTGACGGCTGCCATAATTATAAAGCGGAGAGTGCCTCCGAATCATGAGATAATCAGAGACTGCCTCCGGTTGCAAATATTTTTTTGAGGATGGCTAAAAAACGTTCACAACCCACCGGCCGAAAGCCGCGCACCGATGCGCAGCGGAATCGCGAGCGCATTCTGAAAGTCGCGAAGGAGGCGTTCACCCGCTCAGGTGCGAACGCCAGCCTGGACGACGTTGCCAAAGAAGCAGGTGTCGGAGCTGGAACTCTGTATCGTCACTTTCCTACACGCGATGCATTGATCGAGGCGGTGTATCGGACTGAAGTAGAAAAGCTGGCCGCAGCAGAGCGGAAGTTTGCCGAGACCATGGCCCCGATTGAAGCGCTACGAGCCTGGATGCTGTTGTTCGTTGACTATATCGCGGCCAAGCAGATTATCGCCCCTGCATTGAATACGCTGGTCGGAGGCCCCTCGAAGCTATATGAGGGTTCGCGCAGTCAGATTCAGGGAGCGATTGAGGCGTTGGTGAGACACGCCATCAAGAGCGGCGACATACGTAAAGACCTCGATCCATTCGATCTGCTGCGTGCGCTCATCGGCGTTTCCAATGTGGCCTCCAGCCCCGACTGGCAGCAAAGCGCCAGGAGACTGGTCGATATCCTTATCACGGGTTCACGGCCAGTTAAATAGATGAGCAACCCAATCTAGCGCGGCGGCCTAAAACCCTGAGAGTGCCATATCTCTGGTGAGTTGTCGTGGCCAACTGTCCACCAAAAATGCTCAAGAGAAAGGTCCAAAGTGAGGTAGCAATTCGGTATATAATCGGTATATATTCGTTCCATGAAGGGTGTGCTCATGCCTGTGCCACGTGCCATCGATTTACCGGCCCTGATCGCTACCGCCGATCCTAAGACGGAACAACTTACCAAAGGCCTCTTTTCCACCGCCGAGGTGACTCATCGCGCTTCTTCGGTTTTGCAAGCGGCCGAGTCTGCGAAAAGCGAGATCATTATTGTAGACCTCAGTATGCCAGGCATCGCCGCCAACAATGTGATACAGCTACTGAGAGACGTGAAATGCCCGGTCTTTGTAATCTCCTCGGAAAATCAAATGAGTGAAGCAGGAAATGCCCTGCGCATGGGAGCCCTCGATTATGTCGTGAAGCCCTTCACGAGCGAGGATTTGCGTACCCGGATCGCAGCACGTTTGCAGCCGCACAACCAGACTCGGCAGTTGGATGAGCCGCTGGCCCATTTGGTCGAGAAGCTGCATGATCCAAAGACTGGACGCCTCGACGCGCAGCGCATCGCGCAGTTCTTCGGCTTCAAGGTTGCCGAACTTGCTCGCATGCTGGAAAAACGAGTCGGCACCGTCAGCAAGACCGCCAATGCCCCAGCTTTGCAGGATGCTTTGCGTCCGCTGGAGGTAATCGCGTCGGGACTCCTGCGCCTCCTGGGCAGCGAGACGCGCGTTCGCATGTGGCTTCAGGCCGCCAATCCGGCGCTCGATGGGCACGCTCCCGTTGAACTGCTGCAGCGTGGCAAAGTCGCCGAACTCGCAGACTTCGTGCAGGACCTCCTTGAAGGACGCCCCGCATGAGGCGAACGTTCCGCCGGTGTAGTTGTGCCGCCATGTTTCTAACCGCGTTTGATCCGGGCTTCGGCTGTCGCGCGAATTTCCGCCGGCAAGGCAAGTGATTTACGGGTTTGCCGGTCCAGGTGAACAGCGGTCAATTCAGTAGTTGCGACCACGATATTGGTTTCGACGTTCCTCATTTCGTGTTGAAACCTTATGACCTTCTCGCGAACTTCCAAAACGCGCGAGCGAATTTCAATTACATCACCCGCCAGGAGTTCCTGGCGATACGATGTATTTTGCTGAACGGCAGCCATTCCGCCAAGATGATTTCTCAAGTACGAGGGGTTAATTCCCAATTCGGCAAACAGCGTCCATGTGGCTTCATCGAACCTGCCTGTATACCACATTACATTCATGTGACCCATATGGTCGCATTGCCAGGGATAGACCACGCCTCTGAAAGTTGTCGTCTGCACTGCTGTTCAAAGCCTCCTAACGAGTTATTCCGCATGAAAAGCCGTCCCGGCGCCAACAGAGTACCAAAGCAAACATAAGATCAGTCTTTGACCGGAAAACGCATGACGTGTTGCTGTTCCGGCGTCAGAGATTGCCAAACAGCGTTTGGGATCGCATTTACTTCCCGGCTGCCATCGGCGTACCATCGGCGCACATAACGCACGGTGATCATAGCCCGGGGCAGATCCGTAGTGTTGGGTGTGCCGCGATGCAGGGTCCAGGGATGACGGATCAACACATCGCCGATCTCCAGCGGCACAGCGCACAACTTGATTTGGCCGCATTCAACAGATCGCATCGCCGCCTCACGGGACATGCGATGAGTGCCCGGCGCAATCTCAATAGGGCCATGCGCAGGCGTGACCGGGTCCAGGCCAAAATTAACCACCAGCATGTAAGGAGGCAGGAAAAGATCAGCGGTCTCCTCAAATAGCGGCCGCTGATAGTCAATGTGAACACGCTGGTACTCCGAGCCTCGTACAGGCACATCGCAACCCCATTGATCGGCCACGACTCGCTGGTCCATTGCGCCGCGAACAATGCCGAGAACCTCCGCGTCAAAAAAGAACTCAGGCGCGAAGCATGGCGGATCGAATGGCATGGGCAGAAAATGACGATGCGGCCCACGGTTCGGCTCGTCTCCGTGTTGTTTCAGGTAGGCAAGGAGGACCGGCCAGAATGCGTCTCTACAAGCCTCGATCACACCCTTTGGCAGATGTGCTCTGAGAACGCAGTAGCCGTTCTGCTGTAGCTCGAGAAGTTTTTGCTTCGTTGCCATGACCATTTCGGTCAGAACAGTCTGACAAAAAGCAGGGCTTTCAACAACAGCTTGGGATGAAAGGGGTGTAATTAAAAGTGAGAGTCCATGTGCATAACATTTTTGACTCTGGAGGGTGAGCGTATTTAGTAATACCGTCATTAAGAACCATTTCTTATTGCGCTCCGCTTCGCTGCGCGCAAGCCTGCGGCGCAAGGAGAAGGGTTTTCCTTTCTATACCCAGCATTTACGAGCCAGCGTGCGCGCAAAACCGCGCCCACGCTGACTCGACATGCTGGGCTACTTTCGGGCCGCCCCTTCGGGGCTGGTTGCTCGTAATGCAGGGCTCTCTCCCCGCTGTTGACTGGCCAACGCGCGCTGTTCAGTGGTCAAATCCGAGATTGTTAAGTTTCTTCCCTATGTCACCATGTAGTTATAAGGTACGCACCATGTGTTTCGCATACTTATGAAGAACCAAGGATGACCAACGATCTAAATCTTGTAAACCATTGGTAACAAATGTAATACTTCCGTGAAACTTGAAGGAGCCACTTATGCCTCAAGCAGTCATCACCGCAGAACGAGAATGGGCTAGGGTCCTGGCAAGGCACATAGCCAACCAACTACCACAGGCGATCCACGAGGTTCGCGACCTGCAGTTGAGCCGCGAGCAGATTGATGAGCTACGCAAGGCATTTGAGAACACGCTGGTCCACAATATGGGCTGCGAGGTGCCTAACGAACGAGAAGAACGATAGCTCACTCCCATCCGAGATCGGGCCGGAGTAATCCGGGCGTGTTTTCAAAATGAAGCTTTGTCTGATCAGTGCGCCTACGGCCAGCCAGTTCGGTCAGCGGATCGCAGACGACACGGAAGCGGCTCGCATCATGGGCGAGCTTGCTCCCGTTGGCATTCTTAGTCTTGCGTCCGTGCTGGAAGCAAAGGGCTTGCAGCCGGAAGTCGTCGACCTGAATCGCCTTTACTACAGTTGGTCGAAAGACTCGAGTTCAAATAAAACGGATTTTTGCGGTTTTGCCGGAGCTTACCTCGCCAGCCGCGATTTTGATTTTTTCGGTTTCAGCACGGTTTGCAGCAGCTACCCCCTGACGCTCCGCATCGCCACCGAGGTCAAACGAGCGCATCGCGATTCGATCATTGTGTTGGGTGGGCCGCAGGCCTCCGTCGTAGATACGGCCACCATGGATGCTTTTCCTGCAATTGACCTGATCGTGCGCGGCGAAGCGGAGCAGACTCTTTCCACTTTAGTCGATGCGCTGACAAAGGACATCGCATTCGCAGCCATCCCGGGCATCACGTTTCGCCAGGAGGGAGTAGCTGTGCGCACTCCGGATGCGCCTCTGGTTCTCGACCTCGATGCCTTGCCATTTCCAGCGTTTCATCTGTTTCCCGACGTGCGTTTCTGCCGCCATTTTCCGCTGGAGCTGGGCCGAGGCTGTCCTTTTGCGTGCACGTTCTGTTCGACCAATGACTTTTTCCGGCGCCGTTTCCGGTTGAAGAGTCCGGCCCACATGATTGCCGAGATGCGCAGGGTCAAACAGACCTATGGAATCAACTCCTTTGAGCTGGTGCACGACATGTTTACGGTGGACCGCAAACGGGTGGTGGAATTCTGCGAAGCCCTGCTGCAATGCCAGGAAGAGTTCACCTGGGGCTGCAGCGCGCGCACCGACTGTGTTGACGAAGAATTGATCGCGCTGATGGCCAAAGCCGGCTGCCGTGGCATTTTCTTCGGCATCGAGACCGGCTCGCCACGAATGCAGAAGATCATCGACAAAGGCCTCGAATTGAACGATTCGGCGGAGAGGGTCCGTTCCTGCGACAAGTTCAAGATCAACACTGCGGTCTCGTTGATGGCTGGCTTTCCGGAAGAAACCATGGACGACCTGCGGGGCACAGCAGCGTTTTTCGTGGATTCGCTGCGCTATGATCACGCCGATCCCCAGCTCAGCATACTGGCGCCGCTGGCGGATACTCCTATCCAGAGACAGCATAAAGACTCGCTGGTTCTGAACGACGATGTGGCCGATATGTCGTATCGCGGGTGGCCGCAAGAACCTCAAGATCATGCCATGATCGTTCAGCATCAGGAAATTTTTTCCAGTTTTTACTCGGTTCCCATGCCGTTCCTGGACCGGGAATTCCTGAAAGAGCTGCGGGACTTTCTCCTGTGCGGCATGAGGGCATTTCGACGGCTTCTTCTGGGATTACACCAGGATAACGGCAATGTAGTGGATGTGTTTCGGCAATGGCAGCAATGGCAAAGCAGCCACGGAATACAGCATTCCAATGGAGACCGCATCGCCTACTATGTGCAAGGCGATTTTCCGGCAGATTTTCTTCAGTTTGTGCGCCTGCACTACATTCCAAACTCGAGCCAAGCGCCTTTGGCGATCACCACGCTCGCGGAATGCGAAGCGGCCTTAATGGATGGCAATCGTGAATCAGGCGCGATCCGCAACAGCTCAGACCAGCCCCCCGGCGAAACTGAAGATCTAATTTCTTTTGAAAGCCGTCCACAACTTTTTCCTGGGCTCCAGATCATTAAAGTACCGGCTGACTACCAGGAGATTATTCGGCGGCTTCGCCGGAGGTCCTCATTGCATGATTTGCCTCATCATCCGGTGAAATTAGCAATCCGCAAGACTTCTCCGGGTTCTCCGGAAATACGCCAGCTTAGTCCGCTCTCGGCGGAATTGCTTGACCTCTGTCAAGGCACTCTGACCGTGAACGAGATTGCAACGGAATTCCATGAACGTAAGATAGAAGTTCCAGGCGTCCCGTCAGAGATGGCATGTTTGGCAGGACTCCAGATCCTCTGCCAGCAACGCCTTATCGCGGTTTAGTTCACGCAATCGCTTGCTCCACCTCCTTCCAGGATTGCAGCTCCGTCGCAGCAGGTTTCTTTCCAGCACGAGCGAAGGCGATCACGCTCTCAATCACCTTGCGATTCGCTACCTTCGCACGCTCCAGGAACCGGACCATTCGCTCGACGTGGGCACGAAACACGCCTTGGCGGGGAGTGTGGCCTTGTTCGAGGAAGAGCAGCAGGGCAATGGCGGTTTGGAGAGCGCGATCGTCTGCGTCCTTCCCGGGGAGCCCGCCATCGGGAGCCAGGCTTCTGGCAATCTCAAACAGGCGATCGATTGGTTCTGGTGTCGTTGTAGCTTCAGCTTCGTCGTCATTTCGAAGAGGAGCTGACAATAGATTATCGAAATGTGATTCCTGCAGCAGGAATAGTCTCGGTGAACGTGCCTTCCTTCCATGAGACTTTGACTTCCGAGCCATTGGGCGCCTGGCCGAACGCAGTCCAGGTTGGTTTAATGTTGGTTTAAAGTTAAAAAAGGGGGTGGGGGGTGTGATCGGGTCATCGGGTGATCGGGCCATTGGGTGACCGGAGACCGAGGCCATCCCGGCGAAATTGGGGCGTTGCACAGCATAGAATTCTCCGAAAAAGGTGGTTCAAGGGTGGTTAAAAGGTACCTATGGGGGCCTGTGTGGATCGGGCGATCGGAAATCGTCAACGGGCTGATCTTTTCTGAGACACAGAAAAGCCTCGCAAAGCAATATCATGGTCGCGGTTTTTTGCTTGGATTTTGGGTAAAGCTACGCCAACCTGAAGAAAAAGAGCCACGGAAGTTTAAGTCCCCGCGAATGACTCGGATTGGTAGATACCTCGATCCTTCGCTGGCGCTCAGGGTTTTCGCCTCGCGCCCTTCAGTTCGTCCGTTGGCGGACTCACCTCGAGGGTGACAAGACGCCGCGAGAACGGCTTAAGTTTAAGTCCCCGCGAATGACTCCGATTTGTTCAGATATCAAAAAAACAACCAAGGCGAATAGTATACGAATATTCGCTGCTTGTCAATATCGTTTTGACATATCGTTTTGACATGTGGGTGTGATTAGAAGTGGCGAGTCAAGGCGCGGTCTGGAAACTCCATTTGTCGAAAGGGAAGTGTTGCCCGGCCTCGAAGTGCATAAAAGAACTGGATTCTTCGGCCAAAGAACGGCTTCAGCATGACAAGGGGCGGCGGTGTGGTGATGAGGGAGAATGATCAAGTTGTAAGAGCCGGTCATAGATCGTTGCATACTCTTGGGCCATCGCCCGGCTACTGAAATGCTCTTGTGCATAGCGAACACATGCTTCCGGTTTGATGTGTTCAATCTTGCTCATCGCTTGAATCGCCTCATCAACCCCTTCCACCACGAAACCTGTTACTCCATCTTGAATAATCCCGGCAAGCGCGCCACGACGGAAGGCAATGACTGGAGTGCCAGAGGCAGCGGCTTCCATAGCCACCAGGGAGCTGGTTTCGTCGACAAGGCTCGTGATCAATACCGCTCGGGCTTCGCGCAACAAACGGCGCTTCTGGCTGGACGAAGGAGAAGGAATCCAGGTTGCGCTTGGCATTTTTGCGAGCCGGGGAGCGATTTCGCGTTCGAAATATTGCTGGTGATAGGTAAAGGGATAAATCTGTCCCGCGAGGGTGATAGGGAGTCCCGAGTGCGCGGCGATGTCCAACGCCAGGTGAGGTCCTTTCTCTTCGCAGATTCGTCCCAGCCACAACCAGCCATTTCTTACTTCAAAACTGGGCTGGAAACGCTCGAGCAGAATCCCATTGGGGACAACCGCCGGACTGGATTTCAAATCGGAGAATTCCCTCGCCTGTGATGCAGAGACGCAATTGAAACTCACGTTTGCAGGCAGATCTACAAAACAGTTGGCCGGATAGAAGTGACGAGGCAAATGCAAAGTGGCCAGGACGAGCATGTCAATTTCTCGAGCGCGGGGCCAGAAGCTGCCGGATTGGTCATGCACCAGATCGAATTGACCCGCCCTTGCAAATTCAATGGCCCTTTCCTGATGCTCGTGGTTGCGGCGTTCGAAATCATCCGGTTGAGTACATGCCGCGCCAGTCGAACAAAGCGCGCCGCTAACACGTGATCCGGCCGATGCGGCTACTGCCGTGGTGATGCCCTGCGCAGCCATTTCCTGTTCCAGAGTCCACAGCACCTGCTCGGCCCCTCCGGCGCTCTCTTCTGAGACCGTGAGCAAGGGATAGGCAATGTAGAGGATGCGGAACATAAAAGTGGGTAATTGGGTAATTTGGTAATTGGGTAATTTTCTTTCGGCAACAGTTTCTCAATTACCAATTTCTTATTTCGTGGTGCTCTCCGGCCTTCGTCACTTCACTTACGTTCGCGGACCATTCGTCCCTAAATATGATGCAAATTGCGCGGCCACCTTATTCTCCTGTCATCTTCCATTGCCATAGCAGATGCAAATCGCGGGTTTGCTGGCAAAAGTTCCTGGAAGGTATACTCCGCAACGATGCAAAAACTGCAAACAGCCATCGAACAATACTATGCCTCGGCCCCTCTCGCGGGAGAGGCGCTCGCCCGGGCTAAAGCTGTTTTCCAGGAATTTCAAGAAGCCCTGACTCGTGGCGAGCTGCGATCTGCGGAAAAAATCAATGGACAGTGGCAGGCCAATGCCTGGGTGAAAAAAGGCATCCTGCTGGGCTTTAGATTGGGTGAACTCGTGGAAAGCGGCGGAGATGGTCCTCTTTCTTTTGTTGATAAGGACACCTATCCGGCGCGGCACTTCAAAGTTGACGACCGGGTACGAGTGGTTCCTGGCGGCTCTTCGATTCGCAGGGGCGCGTACATCGCTCCGGGGGTGATCTGCATGCCGCCTATGTATGTGAATGTGGGCGCCTACGTGGACGAAGGCACGATGATCGATTCCCACGCCCTGGTCGGCTCATGCGCGCAAGTCGGCAAACGCGTCCACTTGAGCGCCGCGGCCCAGATCGGCGGAGTTCTGGAGCCGATCAATGCCTCACCTGTAGTGATCGAAGACGACGTCCTGGTAGGCGGCAATTGCGGCATCTATGAGGGCACTCAAGTCCGCGCGCGGGCCGTGCTGGGGTCCGGCGTGGTCCTGACGCGCGCCACTCCGGTTTACGATATCGTGCGCGAGCAGATCTATCGCGCTACGGCCGATCAGCCGCTCGTCATTCCAGAAGATGCTGTCGTGGTACCGGGGGCCCGTGCCATTCAGAAGGGCAAGGCCGCAGAATGGGGCCTCTCCCTCTATACGCCGCTCATCGTGAAGTACCGTGACGAAAAAACGCAAAGCTCAATCGAGTTGGAGGACTGGCTGCGGTGAAACGTTCCTCGATGCAATTGCGCCTTCTACTGGCCTTCCTGTCACTTGCCGGGCTAGCCTCGGTGCTGTGGGCAGCAGCGCATTACGCCGGAGCGCCGCTTTCACCTCTCTTGCTTCGTACTTTCCGCTGGGTGGCGCTGCTGGCCTTTTGCTCATTTGCTTACAGCCGCCGCTCGTTGACTGTGTGGATTCTGGCCGGCATTCTTGTAGGAGCGGAAGTGGGTCATGACTGGCCCAAGACTGCGGAAAATCTGCAAATCCTGAGCACGATCTTCCTCCGGCTGATCAAGACCATCATCGCACCCCTGATCTTTTCCACACTGGTCGTGGGGATTGCCGGGCATTCCAATCTCAGGCAAGTCGGCAGAATGGGCATCAAAGCCCTGATTTATTTCGAAGTCGTCACCACCCTTGCTCTGTTTATTGGTTTGGCCGCCATCAACTTGTCCAAAGCCGGTGTGGGCGTGACAAAGCAAGCCTCGGTGGCCACGCAGCAGGCCCCGCCAGCTAAAAAAACAGCGACTGAAGTGATTCAGGATATATTTCCGGAAAATATCGCCAAATCAGTTGCAGAGGGCCACGTGCTCCAGGTCGTCGTCTTCAGCGTCATCTTCGGCATTGCCCTTGCCATGGTCGGGGAGGCAAAGCGGGTGCCTGTACTGAACTTCTGCCAAAGCCTTTCCGAGACGATGTTTAAGTTCACAAACATCGTCATGCTTTTCGCGCCGATTGGCGTGGCTGGAGCCATTGCCGCCACGGTCGGCAAGATGGGTTTTGGCGTAGTCGTGAATCTGCTTACCCTGGTAGCCACGCTCTACGCCGCGCTTGCAGTCTTTATCCTCTGTGTCTTGCTTCCGGTAGCGCTCCTGGCCCGCTTGCCTGTGAAGTGTTTTCTGAAAGCAGTGGCTGAGCCGGCGTCGATTGCATTTGCCACTGCGAGTTCCGAGGCTGCGCTTCCCCGGGCCATGGAGGCCATGGAGGCTTTTGGCGTGCCCCGGCAGATCGTTGCCTTTGTCATGCCTACGGGTTACAGCTTCAATCTCGATGGAACAACTCTTTATGTCTCGTTGGCCGCCGTTTTTGTGGCCCAGGCGGCTGGGATTCCTCTCACTCTTGGCCAGCAGTTTCTGATGGTCTTTACTCTCATGCTCAGCAGCAAGGGAGCGGCAGGAGTCCCACGTGCCGCCATCGTGATTCTGTTTGCTACTGTTCAGTTTTTTAATCTGCCGGAGTGGCCGGTCTATATCATCTGGGGAGTAGATCAGCTTATGGACATGGCCCGAACCAGCATCAACGTAGTTGGCAACTGCCTGGCCACCGCTGTGATTGCCCGCTGGGAGGGCGAGTTCGGCGCCGAGGCTCCCTCGCCGGCGGTAATGGATGCTATGGCACAATGAGCTTATCGATGATCGCCGCCAAAGCCGTTCCTGGAGAGAAGCATTTCCGTTGGCGAGCAGGCGAGATTTCCCGGCTGGAAGGATTTACCGACGCGGTCTTTGCTTTTGCCGTTACTCTGTTGGTCGTCTCCCTGGAAGTTCCGAAGACTTTCAACGATCTGATAACAGCGATGAAGGGCTTCCCAGCCTTTGCCGCTTGTTTCGCCATATTGATTTGGAGCTGGTATCACCATTACATCTATTCGCGCCGCTACGGCTTGCAGACTGCCTATATAGTCTTCCTGAACTCTGTTCTTCTGTTTGTGGTGCTCTTCTATGTTTATCCGCTCAAATTCGTGTTTTCCATCTTCATTGGTTCGATCTTTAGAATCGAGACGCAGGAACACTTCCAGGAAATGATCCACGGGTCTCAAGTTCCTCTCCTGATGGTGATCTACAGTCTGGGCTTCACCGCGGTTTTTGGAGTGTTTGCGTTGCTCTACCGCTATGCCTATGCCAAGCGCAAAGAATTGGAGCTGAACGACTACGAATCATTGCTCACCCGGCACGCGATCCTCTCTCACACGGGGACGGCCATCCTGGGACTGGTCGTTGGAGCAACTGCGCTGCTGCTGCCTGCCCAATACTCGGGCCTTTCCGGGTACTTATATTGTTTGATCGGCGTGTACCACGGCATCCTTGGGGCAAAGTTTGGAAAGAAGGAGAAGATATTGTTGCAGCGGACGGAAGCGGAGGCGCATGAGATATCTTCCGCACCCAACGGTGGCTAGCAGTTTGTTTCACAGGCCCAGGATATACCGTTCCGGAATTAGTGTGGCCATATTTTGTAAGAAGAAAACAGCGGTAGGGGCTAGGCCTAATGTCACTTACTTTTAGAAAATGGGCTTTTTTGTGCGATGCCTTATTCCCCTGTCATCCTGAACGGAGCGCGGGCGAAAAGTTGAGCCTCTAAATTCAAAGATGGGCGCGGAGTGAAGGACCCCGAGAATGTGTCAGTCTAAATCGCTGATCCGAGATATTTGACCCAGCATTGCACTCGACCCCTTCAACCCTGCTTGTGAAAAACACGGGTAGAATACCTCGTATCTGCAATTAAGCCCCAAACATTCTCGGGGTCCTTCACTCCGCGCCAATCATAGTTGTAGTTGTGATGTGCCTTGCTGCGCTACGTTCAGGATGACATTGGGGGATGGGGCCGTAGAGAGGAGAGATTTCTTGCAAAGTAAGCGACATTAGGCAAAAGCCGAAATATCTTCTTAGGTTCTCCGCTCTTGCGGGAATATCCGAAGAATGTCAGATCAATCGTAGGCGCTGCGGTGATGATCGATGGGGGATTGCCGTCATTGTGTGTTTCGATATTGTGCCTGTCGCCTGAAGGATTACTCTTGGTTATTTCTTCCGTCATCCTGAAGATGTTCCGGCTGCTGTTGAAGGGAACGAATTGCCCTCGCTCAATAAGATCTGCGCGCAACGCAAAATCGCGAATATCTTTCGCGGCCATGGTTTTGGTTGTTGCTCTCTGCTCATGAACGGGTGGCGTGGACGAACCTGGTTTTTGAGAAGGCAGAAAATTGTAGAGGGTCAGGAGCAGGGCCACTGAGAAAAGGCCAACAGCCCACTTTGCTTTGATTTTATCTTGCGATCGAAGTTTCATTGAACACAGAACGTGGAGATCGGGAATTCTTGCGCTGCTCTATGAAACTCCGAAAAGATCGAGTGTCAAAGGTCTACCCTCCGCGTCGTATCCGGCGAAAGGGCCGATCGCTAAGGGGAGACCTTCGTTTGACTTTGTCTCAGCGCGCATCCTTTGCATGGCTCTAAAGTCCCTGATCGACCGCGGAACCAAACGTCGCCTCGGCGATCATGCGACCTAGAATCGCAAAAATGAAGATAGATGCGCATGACCTACTTCTGCGACCGGCTTAGAAGCAGTTGTTGGAAAGAAGTGGCGGGGGCAGCGGACAGAAGCAGCTATCGGCTGTCAGTGGCCGGCAGGCTGACACTTCTACGGCTGTTCCGCCGTTTACAGACTTCGTACAGTTTGTACAACGGTGGATAATTGCCTTGGCACTCGGCGGCGTGAAGAGCAGAGCCGCGCTGAACAACATTGCGCCAAAACTTCCCAGCACAAGCATTTTCTTTTCCACGAGAATATTCCTCTCTTTTCTTGTCGATTGAGGCACGGTGATTGGATGAACCCTTCGGCGAGTACCTCAGGGCAGGCTCCTTTACTGGGGGCTTTGCTGTTCACCAAATAAAAGAACAGTTGTTAGAAATGATTTGCCCAGATAGAGGGCAAACACAGGAATCAATCGGCCGAACCTGGCATTTTGCTGTAACCTTACCGGTGGCAGTCATAGCTGTACAACTTGTACAGCGTGAGGTCACGCTCGCCTTGGCGGGAGCGAGCAGAAGCATCACGCTCAAAAGCATGGCTCCGAGGCTTCCAAATACAAGGGACTTTGTTTTCATTTCAAGATGCTCTCTTTCTGTGGTATCCGTTCCGGGAGTTCTCGTTCGGGAAGCTGCCCGAACGCAAATATCCCGC
>DASZFU010000053.1:0-88993 GCA_035939495.1 Candidatus Angelobacter sp.
ATCAAATGGATCGGCGGTCTCGAACATCGCCCTTATCGTGAATTCCGGATTAATCGGGTAGATGGTCCCTTTAAGTACAACGCGATCACCCAGCTTCCATCCGTACTTCTCGGCCAAGTGCTTGGCCACGGCTGCTCCGGCACGATCATGCTTGAACGCCTCGATCTGATCGGGAGGTATCTTGAAGTCCGGTAAGACTTCAAAGATCTCCTTGGGATCTACGGCAAACTGAAAAAAACCGTTCTGAGGCTTTTCATCCTTATAGATTCCGCCGAACCAGTTCCAGGGGCTTATGTGCATGACTCCGGGAACCGTTCGAATTTTGTCCCGGTAAGAGGATGGCAGAGGGAATACGAGCGAAACCTTATGCCTGCTGATCACGCGCAACTGGGATTGGACTGAACCCTTGTCCAAAAAAAACTTCCCATAGATGCTGATGAGAAGAGTCAACAACAGCAGTGAAAAGCTGATGCTGACCGCCGTGAGGATACTCCTGCGGCGGTTTCGGAATGCATTCTTAGTGGCAAAGCGGGTTAGCGTCATGCCGCCTCCTGGGTGAACAATATTGAATACGCAAACCACTCCAAAATAGTTCTTGCGGCCTGGCTTTTTGGTTGCGGGCAGTTTCTGCGGTCCTTCTATTTTACACAGGCCTTGCAGAATTGGTTGGGAATTGAGTTCCTCAATCTTCCATGCCGGCGAGTTTGGTGGTCTCCAGCCAAAGGCGCTTGGCTGATTCATCGTCCCGGGCTTCTTTGGTGGGAGTTGCCGGGCGGCATTTGTAGAAGTACTTGCCAGTGACGTTGGCAACCTCGCCGGATGATGCCAGGTAAATGATTGTTTCCGCGCCTTTTTCCGGCGAGATCGCAAAGACTTTGGCCGCGCGGATCACGTGGGAAAAGAACCCCCCGCTGTGGTTGCCGAAAGCAGTTGCAACGAATCCTGGATGCAAGCAGTTGGCGGTAACGCCAGTACCAGACAGACGCCTGGCCAGTTCACTCGTAAATAAAATGTTGGCGAGCTTGGAACGTCCGTAGACGGGGAAGCCCCGGTAGTTTTTCTCCGATTGCAGATCGTTGAAGTCGAGCTTTCTGTGTTTGTGAGCGTCGGAGGAGGTATTGACCACCCGCGCAGGCGCCGCTGCCTGCAACGACTTGCGAAGGCCATGGGTGAGAACAAAATAGCTCATGTGATTGGTCGCAAAGGTAAGCTCCAATCCATCCCCGGTGACCTGGCGGAAACCGAACATGGCTCCGGCGTTGTTGATGAGCAGGTCGACGCGCGGTTCGGCCGCGGAGATTTCGCCGGCAACTCGCTTCATCTCAGACAGGCGCGAAAGGTCGCCATAGTAAATCGTGTGGGAAACGGCGGGCGAGATTTGACGTAGCCGGGCCAAGGCTGCTTCGCCGCGTGTCTTGTTGCGTGCCACCAGGACCATGCGAGCACCCATGCCAGCCAATTTCTCCGATGCAACCTGGCCGATTCCAGAAGTGGCGCCCGTAATCACCACAACTTTTCCGTGCATGTTGGTTCCTTTTAGAGAATGTAGTCTAGCGAAGATTGTACCGGCTAAAGTAATGTCCCTGCGAATGACTACGATTTGTGATCCCTTCGCCTGAGCTCAGGGCAAGCTCTTCGCGTGCGCTCAGGATTTCGCCTGCGGCCCTTCGGCTTCACCTCAGGGTGACAAGTGCTCCGCTCACGCCCGCAAAACGGCTCAAGTTACCGTCCTCGCGGATGACGTCGAAATGTTGACCTGATCCTTCGCTTCGCTCAGGATTTCGCCTGCGGGCTCCCGCTCCGCTCACGCCCGCAAAACGGCTCAAGGTTGCGGCGCGCAAGCCTGAGAAGGTCCAGAGAGCAGGGCTTCGTCGGGGAAACTGAAGGTTCCATCGATAGCATCGGAGGTGGCTGGACGCGCGAACCACTGCCACAGGGCCTCGGTCTGCGGATGGAAGGTGACGCCATCAATGGTCACCGGGAATGCGGAATTGGCGAAGACCTCGAGCGGATCGCCGGTTTCCAGAGTGTCGTCGCACCCGCCTGCTCCGTTGGGAAATTGCCAAGGTGGAACCGAGTTGTTACCGAAAGGATCGTTGAGCCATTCGACGATTTCATGGCTCAAGGCCGTGACATCGCCAATGTTACCGCCAAAAATACCGGTTCCAATCCAACTCGCCCAGGCAAAAGTTTGCACGAGCTGGGTATTGCCCCGCGCGCCCGCGTCAAATGCCGTATGGAAACCCAGAATGCAGCATTTCTTGACATTGGCTCCAGGAGACAGAAAAACATTGTTGGTTAGAGCGATTGGCAACGCGTCGATTTCCAGGTGCTCCAACTGAATGATGGTGTTGAGTTGCGAAATGAAGAATCCGGTGTCGACCACCGCGAAGACCTGGCCCGTGGAACGGCTCCTGAAAAGGTTCGCCGCGCCCTTGGGAACGTCGAGGGTGACCGCAGGAAGTTGCCGAGGTTCTTTCATCAGCGTGTGCCAGTCAAGTTGCATGGTATTGAAAAATTCAGCGCGCTGGATCGCATCGCCAAACTGGGTGAAGCCTGACCGGTAAACAGCCCGGCGAAAGTTGGGGGAATTCCGGAGTGAATCAATCAGGGGAGCAGCATCGAGAATGATTGAATTCCCCTGCTTGTCGACAAATCCCTCAAAAAACATGGAAATCGGAATAAGCTGAGTTTCGACGCTGGTGGTTTCACCCCGCTCCGGCGGCCTTCCGACCATGGTGAATGGAAAGGTCTTTCCCTGGAAGGTGAATGACTTGTTGAAGGTAGGCACGGAGACGATTCGATTTTGCTGCTGGGCCAGCTTGGCTGCGTCTGACAGCGTCATCGCAGTTTTTTCAGCTTCAATGCCAAACTGAGGCGCGGCCCCAAGGTTTTGCAGGAAATTATCGTCCACGTCCACCGGTTGCTGCACCTGATCGGGTGCAGAGCCGGGAGCCTGCGCCGAACTTGCAATTGAGACGATCAGCAATAATGAGAGCAGCAAAAACGTAGACGCGGCAACCTTGAACATATCTGATGGTCCTTTCAGTGCTTCTACGAGTGAATCCACTGAGAGGGAGGTGAATCCAAACACCCTAATGGGAAGTATCCATTCTCCTGCGAGTTGCTGGCTTTGTCGAGTGATTCATTTGTAAAGAAATTGTCAAGAATGAGGAAGTTCAACGTTAGAAGGGGATTTCGTTCTCCTCGTCCCACGGCTCGTGAAGAAAAGTTTGCTGGCTCTCGTTTGGCTGCTCTTCCATGTACTCCCACATTTCATGCTGATGCAGCCAAATCGGGTCTGCATTCTGCCTTATGAATTCATCAACCGAGATTCCGTCGATCGTTGGCTCGCGCCGGACTCGTTTTTGCTTCCCATTGATAAAGATCGTCATGAACTCGCGGTTGCGTTCTTTTTTGGCCGCCCTCTCGCGCGCTGAGAGTTTTCTTTTCCGTTTGCCCACAATTCGTCAACCTCTGGATCATAGGAAGCTTACCAAAAATCTTTGTAACATTTTGCCAGTCCGCGTCACTTACCTCTTAGCAAGGAATCAAATTTCTTGATCCCCCGGTTTCCCTTGTTGTTTTGACAGGAGCCAAGGGGAAGGCTCCGTATCCGTAACCTCCCTCCGATAACGTTCGCGAAGAAGGTAAGTCAATATGCGGCTGGCCGCTGTCGTTACATTCTTGGTTTTCATCGTAACCTTGCCTGCTGGCGCTGGCGAGCTTAAGGGCATCGTGTTCGAAAACGAGGTTGGGGGGCGTCCTGTGTCAGGAGTTGCGATCACCTCACCGGGAGCGAATCCGGCCACAACCGATACGGGGGGCCAATTCAAACTCATTTTCCCGAATAAGAAGCCTGGCAACACAGTCCAGATCGTGGTTGAGAAGACTGGTTACGTGGTGGTTAACGACATTCAATTGGAGCAAACACTAGCAGCTAACCCTGACGAAAAGCTGATGAGGATTCTCATCAGCAAGCCAACCAGTCGTGAAGAAATGGCACGGCGATACTACCGCCTTAAGAGCCTGGAAGCCATCGAAGCCAAATACAAGGCACTGCTCAAGGAGAACCAATCCAATGCCTTGAAGATGGTGCAACTACAACAGGAGCGCGATCAAGCGATCAAGGCAGCCGAGCAGACAGCGGAGGAATTGGCCAAAACCAAGCCTCGCCAAACATCTGAATTGTACAACCGGGCCATGCGGCTCTTTTTAGATGGTGAGATCGATCAGGCCCTCAAGATTTTGAATGAAGATCAGTTGGATAGCGATCTGGTCGCCGCACAACAGAGAAAAGTGGAAGCAGAGAGCGCTATCGAACAGACTGCCCAATCGTGGGTATTGAAGGGGCGTCTGCTCACACTTGAATTTCGGTTCGAAGAAGCCGACCAAGCCTATCGGAAAGCGGTCCATGCGGCGCCCCGTAGTTTCGACGTCAATTTTGATTACGCGTACTTTAATCAAGAGCTGAATCGGTATTTCGCTGCAAGGCAGGCTTACGAGCGATGCCTGGAAATCGCTAAAGGAGACCACAACGAAGCGAGTGTGGCCAAAGCGCTGAACAACCTGGGGAAGTTGTACAACGACCACCACCGGTTGGATGAGGCCCGGCAAGCTTTAGACGAAGCACTCAAGATTAGCCGGGGACTGGCGCGGAAGGACCCCGAGGTCTATATGCCCTATCTGGCCGCCACTCTGGGCAACCTGGGGATTCTGCACCACACCCAAAACCGGATGGAGGAAGCCGGCCAAGCCTATGACGAAGTGCTCAAGGTCTACCGGGAACTGGCGCGGAAGAATCCCGACACTTATCCGTCCTATGTGGCCAGCACGCTGAACAACCTAGGGAATCTGCGTAGGGACCAAAACCGGCTGGTGGAGGCGCGGCGAGCTTACGACGAAGCACTCAAAACCTACCGGGAACTGGCACGCAAGAACCCCGAAAGCTACCTGCCTGATATGGCTGCCACCCTGAACAATCTGGGGGGGCTCGACCGTGACCAAAACCGGACGGAGGAGGCGCTCCAAGCTTACAACGAAGCACTCAAGATTAGCCGGGGACTGGCGCAGAAAAATCCCGACACCTACTTGCCTGATATGGCCCTGACGCTGAACAACCTGGGGATTCTACTCCTCGACCGAGACCGGATGGAGGAGGCGCGCCAAGCTTACGACGAAGCGCTCACGATCCGCCGGGAGCTGGCGCGCAAGAACCCCGAAAGCTACCTGCCTGATATGGCTGTCACCCTGAACAATCTGGGGGGGCTGGACCGTACCCAAAACCGGATGGAGGAGGCGCGCCAAGCTTACAACGAAGCGCTCAAGATTCGCCGGGAACTGGCGCAGAAGAATCCCGACACCTACCTCCCTGACTTAGCGGATACGCTAGTTAGTCTCGGAATTCTGGAAAGCAACCAAAATCACATAGAAGAGGCCCGCCAAGCCTTCCAGGAAGCTCTCACGATCTATCAGCGTTTTGCAGCCACTAACCCGGAACAGTTTCGCTCGAAAGTTACACTTGTTGAAAAGATGTTGAGGGAACTGAAAGTATCCGATAATTAAAATGCCGGTGTAGCTGATCTGAATTCCGCCAATGATGACAGACCTGGACACCACGAAAACAGTTTCAGAAACAGGCACGGTATTCCTGTGCCATTCCTGGGATGACAAAGCTGCCGTTCGTGACCTCTGTCAACGTCTGCTGGACGACGGCTTTCATCCATGGCTCGACGAAAGAGAGATCCTCCCTGGGCAGGATTGGGACCACGAAACGTTAAAGGCTTTGCGCAACAGCGATGCAGTCATTGTCTGTTTGTCCCGACATTCCGTGACCAAACCTGGATATGCTCAAAAGGAAATCAAGCGGGCGCTCGACCTTGCCGATGAGCAACCTCTGGGAAGCATCTTCTTGATCCCGCTGCGGCTGGAGCCATGCGATGTTCCCGATCATCTCAGCAAATGGCAATATGTAGACTACTTTGAGCAAGCTGGATACGAGAAGCTGAAGCGAGCTTTGGAGATTCGCCATAGCAGTAAGGCCGGAGCGAATACAAGCTTCGAGCGTAGTTCAACAACGGCACATTCTCCCTTGAGGACCGTTATTCCTGGCGGCAAGTCAAAGCCATTGCCTAAGATCGTTCCCTTTGGTTTAATTTCCCTGGTTCTCCTGTTGACGACCATCATCCTGGGTTTCGTTCTGGCGCCTGACCCCGCGACTTTTCCGGTGACGGTTTATGTCCATGGGCCGGCAGGACTTCATGATGTTGTTCTGAAAAACGCAGGTGAAGTATGGATGGACCTCGCCGGAGACCGCAAACGCGTCCAGATCGGCGACGCCGGCCAGGCCTATTTCCCTGCAATTCCCGCCAGTTTCCGCAATCAGGAGGTGCCGGTCTCCGTGAATTCCGGGCAATTCGAATCGACACAATCGAAGGTGAAGTTGAATGCGAGCAGTCTCTACCTGGCCGTGCACAGAAAAGCGGGCCGCCTGTATGGCCTGGTGCAAAGCGCAGATCGGAGTTGCCTGGCAGCAGCCCAAGTCCGCGTTGGTGAGCTTTCAGCGCCCGTCGATCCAGTTTCCGGCAGTTTTGAGCTCACCGTACCCGGAGAGCGATTGCAAGACGACCTAAAGCTTCAAGCAGTTTCCACCGGTTGTGTCTCCGAAATGTACACGGTAACGCCGGATTCAAACCAGATAACCGTAGTGATGACCATAAAACAAATCAGCAATCAGCCTTGCAGCCCAAACATCGTGACTCACGGCAATGTCACTGTTAACTGCTCCGAGACAGACCCGCGGTTCAAAACACGCCCCTCAGCTAACAAATGATCGGAGCAACCCCAAAGATGATCGCGCTTTTATTCTCGATGGTGCTGGTCTCATCAGCTCAGGAGCGCACGCAACTTCAGCAGGTTAGTTCTGGCTGGTGCAGTCCAAACATTGTTACGACCGGCGACGTAACAATCACATGCATCGGTATCGACCCTAGAGCCCTTAAACGTCTCAACCGTGAGCTCCAATCGAAGAAACTTCAACTGAACGAGAAGGTCCGAGAGGCGGACGAATGGGCAGCTAAATATCACCTACTTGAGAAGGAAGTGGCGGAGGAAGCGAACACGAGTGAACTCTCCAAGAGGGCCGAAGAGTACCTCCACCAGGGTGAGTTTGAGAAGACCATAGCCATTCTTCAGGAACTTCACAATACCAGAGATAAAAAGAGTGTAGATTTGGCTGCCAAACATGACTACGAACTTGGCTTGGCCTACGAATTAAAATTCGATCCGGTCAAAGCCATGCCATTCCTTGAAGAAGCTTACCGGTTCCGGAAAGACAGTTATCTCTATGCCTTTGCCTACGGAAACCTTTTGTTGCAGCAAAAACAATATGCCGACGCAGGGCCCGTGCTTGAGGTGGCCGTTGGAATCGTCCGCGAACGCTCCAAGGGCAACTCTTCCGACTATCAGCCCGTTTTGGCAGAGATGCTGAACAACCTGGGAGTACTGCGCAGTGAGCAGAACCGCATGGCAGAGGCCCGCCAAGCCTCAGAGGAGGCGCGTAAGATCTACCAAGGACTGGCGGGCAAGAACCGCGAGGTCTACCTGCCCGACGTCGCCATGACACTAAATAATCTGGGAGTTCTACTCCGCAAGCAAAACCGCCGGGCGGAAGCCACCCAGGCGGTCCAGGATGCACTCAAGGCGTACCGCGAATTGGCAGACAAAAACCCTGAGACGTTTATGCCATATGTGGGCTCCATGCTGAACAATTTGGGGGTTCTGAACCGCGAGCAGAATCTCATGACCGAGGCCGCTGAAAACTACGAGGAGGCGCTCAAGATTCGCCGTGGCCTAGCAGCCAAAATCCCGGAAGCCTACCTGCCCGAGGTAGCCGCCACGCTGAATAACCTGGGCGACCTCCATCGCTTGCAGAATCGGATAGACGACGCCCTTCGAGCTTATCAGGAGGCTCTGAGGATTCACCGTGAACTGACAGTCAAGAACCCCGAACGTAATCTGCCAGAAGTAGCCACCATCCTGAGCAACTTGGGAGCTCTCAACCACGACCAAAATCAAATGGAGGACGCCCGCCAAGCCTACGAGGAAGCATTAAAGATTCGCCGCGAGTTGGCAAGCAAGAACCCCGAAGCCTATAGGCCCGATGTGGCTGCCACGCTGAATAACTTGGGTATTCTGCACCACGATCAAAACCGGATGGAGGACTCCCTAAAAGCCTACCAAGAAGCGCTCACAATTTACCGCGAGTTGGCCGCAAAGAATCCCGACGCCTACCTGCCCTACCTAGCCACCACACTGAACAATCTGGGAGTTCTGCACCGTGATCAAAACCAGATGGAGGAGTCCCTAAAAGCCTACCAAGACGCGGTCAAGATTCAACGTGAGTTAGCACGCAGGAATCCCGAAACCTATCTGCTCTCCTTGGCCGACACATTGAACAACCTGGGAGCTTTGTACGCCGGCCAAAACCAGATGGCAGAAGCCCGCAATGCCTACGAAGAGGCGCTCAAGATCTACCGGGAGTTGGCCGTCAAGAATCCTGAGCCGTACCGGTCCTACGTGGCTACCGCGCTCACCAACCTGGGAATGCTCTACCGGGCCGAGAAGCACATAGCGGAGGCTGGCAAGGTCCTCGAGGAGTCGCTGAAGATTCGCCGTGAACTGTCTGCAAAAAATCCCAAGACCTACCTTTCTGACCTGGCCGACACGCTGAATAGCCTGGGGAATTTGCTTAGCGACCAAGACCGTATGGAGGAAGCCAGGCAAGCCTACGAGGAGTCGTTGAAGATTCGCCGTGATTTGGCGGCCAAGAATCGGGCGACCAATCTGCAGGATTTGGCCGGTCTCTTAAACAACCTGGGGATTCTGTATGCCGAACAAAACCACATGCCTGAGTCCCATGCGGCTTTTCAGGAGGCGCTTGCGCTTGATCGCGAGCTAGCGACCAATAATCCCAAGGCTTACTTGCCTTCCGTCGCTGAGACACTAATCAATCTGGCTATTCTCCATCGAAAGCAACACCGCATCACGGAAGCTTGCCAAGCCCTCGAGGAGGCAATCAAGATTTATCAGGGTTTTGCCGCGCCAGATCGAGATCAGTTTCGTTCCAACGTTGCGCTGGCCGAAAAGTTGCTCGAAACACTCAAAGAATCCGATAATTGAATTCGTTTTATGGAATTTTCCCCCATTTTGGCTTTCCAGGTAGAACAAAGTCTGCCGCAAAGATCGTGACCAGAGATGAGGTTAGTCAGTCCCGTCTGCCAAGTCTAAACAAAGTGGAACTCTCTTCCCACAGTCCCTGTATCTCAGGGTGACAACGCACTCTTCACAAAGAACGTGAACGGTGGGGCCCGCATACTTTAGAACCCGTATGGCTACTGATAGCAGGTGTGAACGCTCAGCGATTGGTGGCCATTCGCGGTATCATATGGCATAGGAGAAACAGGCAATGATTCAAATCGAATTACGTCCAGAGATCGAGGCCCGACTGGCCGCAGAGGCCCAGGCTCGGGGTGTCGAAGTTCGGACTTACGTCGAGAACCTGATCGAACAAGCCGTTTCCGCAAGTACTCGCGCGAGCCGCCAGCCCACCAGCGAAGAAATGCGCGTTTTTTTCCAAGCGATGGCAGCAAACTCCGCGAAGATCCCCCAGTTGCCGGATGAGGCTTTCCAGCGCGAGAGCTTTTACCAGGACCATGATTGATGGCGGTTGAGCCGAGTTAAGGCTCGCAGCTGCCATGCAAGTTCATGGCGTCTCTCATATCCTTACCTTGAATCAGCCGGATTTCACGCGATACGCAAGCATTAACGTCATGCATCCAGCGAATATTCCCGCATAGCCCTGACGCCCGGCAACGATTAGACGCTGATTTCCTGTTTGCTGCGTACCGGGAAGCAGGGGACATGCGTTGTTGTGCAATTGTATGGTCTTCCAAGAGATGCCAAATGAAAACGAATAGAACAAGCAATCTCGTCCTCATTTTAATGCTTGCAGCGATGGGGTTCACGACGCCTGTACGTATCAGTTCCCAGATCACACCGGCCCGGACGACAACCGCGAGCGTACAACTTACGAAGGAAGACTACGACCGGGCCAATCAGATGCGCGCCGGCATCCTTTTATCAAAGTTGAAGAACGGATTCGTGGTTCCGCACTGGATCGGACAGCTCGATGAGTTCTGGTACAAGCGCGACACTGCGAAGGGGTACGAGTTTGTCCGGGTCAATGCCGCCGACGGTCATGCGCAACTTGCTTTCAATCATGAGAAACTGGCGCAGGCCCTCGCCCGGTACACTGGTAATCAGGTCAGCCCAGACAAATTACCGTTTGACAGCTTTGAATTTACCGCGGATGGCAGCTCCATTCATATCATCGTCGCTGATCCAAAAAGGGAAAAAGGATATGACTGCAAGCTAAATGCTGCGGTTTGTACCGCAGCGGCATCGACCGCCTCGCATCGTGCTCCGTTTGAAATCACGATCTTTGACCGGGTTCCGCCGGATACGCACCACCCCAATGAAGGAGTACTGATATCTCCTGACAATCATTGGGGGATTTTTACTCGCGACAATAATCTGTGGATGCGCGATATGGCAACGAATCGCGACCGTCAGCTTTCTCGTGACGGTGAACCTCATTTTGGCTATGGAACATACATGGGCGAATGGCAGTCCGCAGAGATTCAGCGGCAAAAAGCCGTGGAAGCGGGTCATCATTTGCCTCCCATGGCTTCGTCCTGGTCACCCGACTCCCGGACCGTGATTGTTCCGCGCGTGGATGAGCGCCATATTGCCGACTATCCCTTCGTGGAGAGCGCGCCCCCGGATGGAAGTTTGCGGCCAAAATTGTATATGGTGCGTCTTCCTCTGGTGGGCGAAAAGCCTTCCTTAATCGAGTGGTATGCCTTCGATGTTCCCAGCGGCACGTCCCGGCGAATCAGCTTCCCCTATGAGAAATTGCTATTTCCGGAACCCGACCAGTTGGGAATATACAGAAAATGGTGGTCTGCGGATGGCCACCACCTATATGCAGCAGCCTACGGTGCAAACATGCAGGCAGCGTATCTGTTCGATGCGGATATCGCCACCGGCTCAGTGCGCACCGTAATCGAAGAGGCCAAGCAACCTCGCGTACAGCTTAGCTCCGCAGCGCTGGATGCGCCGAATGTGTGGGTGAGCAGCAGCGGCGCGGACATGATCTGGTTTTCCCAGCGGGACGGATGGGGACATCTTTATCTTTACGATGGCCGGACGGGAAAGCTGAGGAACCAGATCACACGCGGCGACTGGCTGGTACGCGACATCATTAAGATTGATGAGAAGCGCCGCCAAATTTACCTGACCGGGCTAGACAGAGAAGGCGGCAACCCTTATTATCGCTACCTCTATCGCGTCAATTTTGATGGGACGGACTTGAAGTTATTGTCGCCCGAGCATGCTGACCACATGCTGCTCAACCCGGACGGCGTTTACAGCTTCGACCTTAGCAGGGGCTATGATGTTATCTCCCCTAGCGGTAAGTATGCGGTTTACAACTTTTCCACTCCTGATCAGCCCACCCAAACAGTCATTCGGGCCACGGACGATGGACGGCTTATCGCAACATTTGAGAAAGCCGATGCAACCGACCTATTTGCCGCGGGCTATCACCCGCCCGTAGAGTTTGTGGCCAAAGCCGCCGACGGTAAGACCGATCTTTGGTGCCTGTTCTACAAGCCCGGCACGCTCGACTCTAACAAGCATTACCCGGTTGTGGACCTGAACTATGCGAGTCCGTTGACCGCGGTGGTTCCGCGCAATTTCCCGACGGCAATCCTTGGCGCTTCAGCCCCTACCGCTGCGATCCTTACCGAACTCGGATTTGCCGTGGTGTCGGTCGATGCTCGGGGCACGGCGTACAGGTCACGTGAGTTCTCTTATGCCGGCTATGGCAAACGGAATGTTGGCGGCCTGGATGACCATGTGGCGGCAATTCAGCAGTTGAGCGAACGCTTTCCTTATATTGATACCAATCGCGTAGGCATATCGGGAACCTCGGAAGGCGGCTGGAGCGCTATCCGCGCACTTCTGGAGTTTCCAGACTTCTTCAAAGTTGCTGTCGCCAATGCGCCCGGCATTATTATGCATGGCCAGCCGCCTGCCATGGATTGGTATGCGTTTCAAGGCCCGCCTGTTTATAGCGACGGCAGCCAGTGGCGTCCCACTCCTAATGAGGTGCCCCAAAACTGGAAAGCATTGGACACAGTTGCACAAGCCTCACGGCTAAAAGGGGATTTAATGATCATCATGGGCGAACTCGATGAGAACGTTCTGCCCGGCAGCGTACTTCAGTTTGTGAACGCGCTGGAAAAAGCAGACAAAGATTTTGAGCTGGTTTACATGCCTGGCTCTAACCATGTCTCCGGATACGTTCCCAATCATGTTCTGCGGAGGTCCGAGGACTTTCTCGTCCGTCATCTGCTGGGGGGTACACCGCACTAGTTCCTTTGATCACCAAGGACTTGGCGTAAGTCTTTACCCTACATATAGAAAGCCCTTCGACATGATCTTCCAAAGGGCAAAAGCAAAAGAATGGCGGAGAGAGAGGGATTCGAACCCACGATACCCGTTAAGGTATACACGCTTTCCAAGCGTGCGCCTTCAGCCACTCGGCCATCTCTCCGGCGCAACTTGATTAACTTATTATAGCGAAATAGCATCTACCCCGGGCTTTTTAAACGAGTCGAACAAACTCTCATGAAGACCAAGATTTCTCATGCTGTCATTCTTATTTTGTTCCTGTGCCAGTTTGCCCTTGGCCAACCGGAGGCTCGCCCTAGAGCGCGCGATCTCGGAATTCGCGTTGGAGTATTGTCGCCCGGTCCATTGAATGCAATTACCGACGTGGCCGGCGTGCGAGTGGGGCACGCTACCTTGATCAAGGGAGATAACATTCGCACCGGAGTTACCGCCATCCTGCCGCACGGAAGCAATCTCTTTCAGGAAAAAGTTCCAGGCGCGGTTTTTGTCGGCAATGCTTTTGGAAAACTTATCGGCTCTACGCAGGTCAATGAACTGGGCGAAATTGAGACGCCTATTCTGCTCACCTCAACGCTCTCCACCGCCAAAGTCGCAGATGCGGTGATTACCTATATGTTAGGCCTGCCGGGCAATGAGGATGTGCAATCGGTGAATCCTTTGGTGGGCGAGACCAATGATGGTTATTTGAATGACATCCGCTCTCGTCCGGTCACCCCTGAAGATGTCTTCTCTGCACTACGAAACGCTAAGTCTGGCGCTGTGGAAGAAGGCAGTGTTGGTGCAGGAACAGGAACGATAGCTTTTGGATTCAAGGGAGGAATTGGGACTTCGTCTCGCCATCTGCCGGCAGCATTGGGCGGATACACGGTGGGCGTCTTGGTACAGACAAACTTCGGCGGTATCCTGACCATCACAGGCGCGCCGGTTGGCCGCGAGTTAGGCCGATACTATTTGAAGGATTACGTCGAAGGCGACAAGCAGGCAAATGGCTCCATCATGATCGTTGTGGCCACCGATGCGCCCATCGACCACCGAAACCTGAGCCGCCTGGCTGCGCGGGCCATGATGGGACTGGCGCGCACCGGCTCCAGCGGCAGTAACGGCAGTGGTGATTTTGTGATTGCTTTTTCTACGGCGTCCGAGGTTCGCATCCATGCTGATCGCAAACAAGATCAACCTCGAACGCTGTTGAGCAATGAAGGCATGTCGCCATTGTTTGAAGCCGTGATCGAAGCAACCGAGGAGTCGATCTATAACTCGATGCTACGCGCTCATGATGTCTCGGGCCGGGGGCATATAGCGAAAGCATTGCCGCTCAGGGAGACAGTGGATATTTTGAAGAAGTATGGAGCAGTCAGCAATCAGTAGCTTTAGAAGCACTCAGCAGTCAGCACTCAGCCCGCAAACATGTTCGGCTAAAGGAGTACAGTTTCGTGGGCATGGTTAGGGTTCGAACCCATTTAGCCGCGAATACACACGAATCAGAAGGCGTCAAACACGAGTATGGCTGGGTTGAATCCGATTTGATTTCTGCTCACGTTCTCAGCACTCAGCCCGCGAGCATTTTGGGTTGAGGAATGCATGTCTCGTAGGCATGGCTAAGATTTAAACTCGAACAAACGCGAATGAAACAAAAGCACCAACCATGCCCAAGGCGCAGCATTTCTTGAGCCCGAAATGTCTGCGATCCGAATGCTAATTGCTAATTGCTAATTGCTGCTCACCCCGCGTGCGAGAAGACGCGTTCAAACGAATATTCGTCGATCACTGCGGCCACGGCTTTTTTGGCCCCTTCGCCCAGGCAGCGGACGACGCGTCCGGTGCAGTTCACAAGCACATCGGTATCCGTGCCCAGGACTGTGGCTGGAAGGACAATGCGGAATTTGATGATCGTGCCGATGGCCAACTCGGTATTCATGTGGAACAAGACGCCACCTGCAGAAATGTCGGCAGTCTCTGCGAAATGCTCGTGAGCATCGCCCGTACGGATGGTAATGGGAAGCTTGAGCGGGAACCGTATCGCATTTCGCTGGTCGGTCAGCACTGCATTTTTGCTCATGACTGGTGTTATACATCGAGATCATTTCCAGCCAAAGTTACTTTGGTATCCTGGGACAAACTGAAGGACATGCCTCAAAAATGAATTAAAATTTTGTAACCTCGGTAAAGTTAAAATTCTGGACTTTCATCGCCGGCACCACCATATCGAAGGACTCCTCTCCGCTGGCCCGCACCGCAGGACTCATGGCATCCACGCTGTTCAGCATTTCGATCATGCTCTGATTGAACCGGAAATTCCGGATTCCATACTTCACCTGGCCACCTTCGACCAGGAACGTTCCATCGCGGGTCATGCCGGTGAGCATCTTCTCGTAGGGATCGACTTCACGGATGTACCATAGCCGGGTCACCAGAATTCCGCGTTCGGTTGCGGCGATCATCTGATCTACTGATTGTTCCTGCCCCGGAGTAAGGAAAACGATGTTCAGTGGGATTTCACCAAGCTCATTAGGTAAAGGCAAACCATGTCCGGTGGGAGCGATCTCCCCGACCTTTCCAGCGAACTCGGAGCTGAGCATCTTAACGGCGGTGCTGCGGGCATGGACAACCCTTTTAACCACGCCCCGCTCCACCAGGGATACTTTTTTACGGCTTACTCCTTCGCCGTCATGGGCTGGTCCGGACTGGAGCGGATGATAGACGTCATCCATGATGTTGATGTTCTCTCCAAAGAGTTTGGTTCCGATTCTATTGTTGAGAAAAGAGCGCTGGTCCAGAATGGCCATGCCGCCGAAGTCCCAAAACAGGAAGCCAACTAGGTCCAGCACCGCGGCGGGTTCAAGGATCACGGTGTACCGGCCCGGCGGCAGTTCTTGAGGATGATGGGAGTCTTTTGCCTTGCGCGCGGCGATCCCGGCTAATTCAACCGGATCAAGATTCTTTACGTCGGGAGAGTTTGATTTTTGCCATCCGGAAGAATCGTCGGCCAGCATGGTAATGGAAACTTCTGCCGAGGTCTGGCGATGAAAAGTGGCGTGTCCTTTTGAGTTGATCACAGCTTCGGCCTGCTGAGAACTCGAATAGATGCCGGCCGTAGTCAAACCGGATTTCTTGGCCACAGAGACAATTTTGCCGACGGCCTCAGCGCGATCTGCGGGGGTAATGGCTGCGGTTTGCTCGAACCAACGCTGGGGAGCAGGTTGCTCAGGCATGGATTCCTCAGGAGATGGAACGGGCAACAGATCGGCATTGGGTTCCTGTACTCTGGCAATGCTCTCTGCCGACTGTACGGCACGCTTCAGGCTCTCATCATCGAAACGGTTGGTGGTCGCACGGGCGGTTTTGCCGTCAAATGCCACTCTTATCGAAGCCGTTTCGTTCAGCTCTGCCACATTCTGGTGGATGGTATTGTTGGCAAAACGAGTCAGAGAAAAGTTATGGGATGAAAAGATGACTTCAATTTCCCCAGCAGTCGAGAACTTCCTGATGCGGCCGAAAATGGCTTGAGCTTGGTCTTGAGTGAGCATTGAAACATTTAATCATAAATTGCCGGCGTCAAAACTCAGCACGGTTTGCAGCAACACGTTGGCTCCGTTTTCGATATCTTGCGGACGGGAAAACTCTTTGGGTGCATGGCTGATGCCGCCGATGCTGGGAACAAAGATCATTCCAACCGGACCGATATTGGCAATCTCCTGGGCATCGTGGCCCGCTCCACTGGGCATGACTTTGGTGGTCAATCCAAGTTGCCTGGCCGCTTCGTCGATACGCTTTTGAAATCCTTGATCCGTCAAAGCCGGATGCGACAGTGTCGGCTCGGTAAAGCTGAATCTCGTTCCCTGCAGTTCGCCGACCTTGGTTGCTTCAGTGCGAAGCTGGGCAAACAGGGCAAGGATTTTCTGCTCGTCCAAGTCACGCAGTTCCAGGCCCAGCGTTACCTTGCCAGGGATGACGTTGTAGGCCCCCGGTTGTACTTTGATCCAGCCGACGGTGCCCACCTGTCGTCCAGGGATTCCGATAACGGCCTGATTCACTTTTTCGATGAACTTGGCTGCGGCCAGCAGGGCATCGTGGCGCTGGTCCATGGGCGTAGTTCCGGCATGGTTGGCGAAGCCTTCTATGCTCACTTCCGAATGAAGGATTCCGACGATACCTTCCACCACACCGATGTCGATCTTTTGCTGCTCCAAAATGCCGCCTTGCTCGATGTGCAGTTCGAAATATCCGGCAATGCTGCCCGGCGGCCGCCGGACTCCTGCGAGCTGGCTGGGAATGCCTCCAATGAACCTGGTGCCATCGCGTATGGTCTTACCGCTCTGGGAGACCTGGTTGAGGAGCTTCTCCTCCAACCCCAAGCCAATCGTCTGGCTGCCGATTGTGCCACCCTCTTCATTCTGAAAGATGATGACCTGCAACGGATGCCGCAGAGTCACATTGTTCTGTTTGAGAGTCTGGGCCACTTCGATAGCCGAAAGCGAGCCGACATCGCCATCGTAGTTGCCGCCTTCAGGGACGGAATCAATGTGGGAACCGATCAACAGAGGTTTGAGCGAAGGATCGCTGCCCGCGCGCGAACCCACAATATTTCCAGCAGCATCAAGGTGCACATCAAGCTGGGCCTCGCGCATTAAGCGCATAGCATATTCGCGTCCCTGGAGGTCGGCCTCGGTGTAGGCCACGCGGCTTACTCCACCCTGAGGATTTTTGCCGAATTCCGATAGCGCCTGCAAGTGCTGCATGATGCGGGCGCCATCAACGCGCAGTGGATTCCGAGCTTGCGCTGACATTGGCAGGGCGACAGCAAAACAAAACGGAAGAATGAGGAATCGATTCATAAGAAGCACTCAGCCTTCAGCACTCAGCCCGCGAACATTTCAGGCTAAAGAAATAAAGCGTCGTGGGCATGGTGGTTTCGATTCTTGTCCAGGTTCTCAGCAACGTCAATCAAAAAACTGTTTCCAAAAAACAGTCGTTTACGTGTGATTTAGATCACATCCCTCAGGCAGTTCATAGCATACCGTACAGTACAGATGTACCTACAAGGAGAAGAAATATTATGAATAGCACAAAGCAAAGACTGATCCTGAGCCAGGAAACGCTCAGAAGTCTTGTGGAAGACCCATCAACAAGCATGAACACTACTCTGCCCGTATGTCCTACTGGTTTTGTGCCAGGCAAGGACGTTTGCTAGATCGACAATCGTTTGCGATTCCTGGTTGCCGGCGCGCGCGCTGGCAATCAGGGTATTCATCGTCATACAGAATTTAGAACGACAGTGCCTGATCTCACAGACCTTCAACGTCGTCACCTTCGAGCAACGGATTGATGTCCCTTTTGTCGTGCAATACACGTATTACCAGCAATCCACGATCCTGGACGGTATAGTAAACGCGAATTGCGGGGAAACCATTAATAGCCCAGGATCGCAAGCCAAGAAGCTTCGGATTGTTGAGCAGTTTCGGTTTCCCGATTCTCGGTCTCTTGCAAACCTGCTTAATGGCATTGTGCACTTGCGCTAGGAACCGCTCGGCAGTGGCAGGAGCGTCTTCTTGCATGAGATAGTATCTGTACTGCCGGATAATATCGTCTTGCGCGATGCTGCGTATCTGGGCTTTCATCGCATTGAGCGAGTTTTGCGTGTAGCTTTTTTCTTAACCAGGCTTTTCCGTGCTTCTGCCTTCAACTCACGCCAGAAGCTTTGCGACAGAGGAATATTGTGACCGGATTCCAATCCCTCGAGCAGCAGACTCTCAAGCCGGGAGCCAGATGCTTTTGCTTGCGCTTCGCGAAGAAGGCTGCGCACATATTCGCTAACATTGCCATACCCTTTGGTTTGGACTTCACGATCAATGAATTCTTTAAGAGTTTCGGGCAAGGAGATGGTAACCGTTGTCATGAAAGAACCCCCGAGTCTTCATTCTAACAAATATTCTTATTAGATAAGAAAGCATTCAGCTACCCAAATGGCTGATGTGCACGATTTCTGATTCCTTCATAGTTAGGACAGTTCGGAAAAAAAAATACATAGGAGTCAGAATCATGGCAGAGAGTATTTGGACAGCGTTGTCGAACGAATTTACAGAAACTGCATCGAATCTGGGCAAGTCGGCGGTTGCGTTACACGGTCGCGGACATGCGGCCAGCGGCATTCTTTGGAACAAGGATTCGATAGTCACCGCCAGCCACGCATTGCGGCGCGATGACGAAATCACAGTGATTTTCTCTCCAGGAGCCAAGGCCCTGGGACGCGTCGCGGGCCGAGACCCAGGAACCGATCTGGCGTTGGTGCGATTGCAGGAGCAAGTCGACGCTCCCTCCCTTCGCTGGGGAGACACATCTACTTTACAGGTTGGCGAGTTGGTGCTGGCTTTGGGACGCACGTGGCGCGGCAACGTCGTGGCCAGCTCCGGGGTGATTTCCGGGTTGATGGGACGCTGGCGCACCTGGAGAGGCGGCCAACTCGATCAGTTCGTTCGTCCTGATCTCGTCATGTATCCCGGATTCTCCGGCGGCCCTCTCATAAGCTCTCAAGGCTCGGTGCTGGGCTTAAATACTGCCGGTCTTCACCGATCTGGTATCACCGTGCCCTCTGCGACCGTCACGCGGGTTGTTGCAGAGCTTTTGGAGAAGGGCAGTGTCACGCGGCCCTATCTTGGATTATCCATGCAGGCTGCTCCCCTGCCAGAATCGTTGCGGTCTAAGCTGAATCTAATGGCCAGCGAGGGCTTGGTTGTCTTGTATGTAGAGCCGGAAGGGCCGGCGGATAAGGCTGGCGTGTTGTTGGGCGATGTTCTATTTGAAGTTGATAGCAAGTCCGTATCCGACACCGATGGCGTGCAGGACGTTTTAGGTGGTGCACATGCCGGAAAGGTGCTTACAGCCAAGTTCATTCGCGCTGGATCGGTGGTTGCAGTCGATATCGAGCCTGGAAGTCGCAAGTGACGGTTGCCACAGTAAAGAGCAAGCATGGGTACAAAGATGAGGCAGTTAAGGATCCTGGTGGTAGCTGATTCGTCTGCCCGTCGCGCCGAGCTGACACACAAAGCCGGCAAAGCGTCAAAAGCCCTCGTCACAACGACGCCAGTCATTTCGGAAGAAGCTGTTTTTCAGGCGGAAGCCGATATCATCCTGGTGGATGTAGGCTCACCCGAAGTCGCTGCCTTGGTGATCCGCGTCATGCAGAGCGTACCAGCCGGCACGGGAGCAGTCGTCCTGGCAGATCATCCAGATGCCGGCTGGGTCGTGCAAGCGTTGAGGGCGGGCATCAATGCCGTTCTCTCACGTGAAATTACTGCCGACGATCTGCACCTGGCGATCATGGCTGCTGATGCCGGCCTGATCCTACTGCATCCGACATCCGCTTTCGGGTTAGTTCCGCAGGTTCTCCAACAACCTCTGCGTTGGCCCGGCATGGTTGAACCACTCACGCCGCGTGAACACGAAGTTCTGCGCCTGATGAGCGCTGGGAAGGGGAATAAAGGGATTGCCGGACAGTTAAAGATCTCTGAGCACACGGTGAAGTTTCACATCAGCAGCATATTAGGCAAGCTTAACGTAAACAGTCGCACTGAGGCTGTCAGCTTGGGAATTCGAAAAGGAATCATTCCGATCTGATTCTTAAATTAGAAAAAACTAATGAAAACTGCTTGCGGAAAGAAGCTCTGGTCTGTATCCTCAGTTGCCGATAACCTTACGTGTACATGAATGATTTGCGGCAAGGCATAGTTCCCAAAAGGGTCTTAGCCTATGTGCTCATCACGGTGGTTCTGCTCATCGGCGGTCTGCCCATTTACCGAGGCAAATGGCAAAGCGGCGCCGAATGCCACACCTTGTTGGAGGCCATGGCAACAGTGTTGGCGCTCATTACGGGCGCTATGGCGCTGGTGCGTTACTATGCAAAAAAGAGCAACACCTTCCTGATTCTGGGTGGCGGTTTTCTTGGGACAGCGATCCTGGACGGATACCACACCCTTGTAACCTCATCGTTTTTTACAGGCCATCCTCCTTCCCTGCCTGCTGATCTCAGTGCCTGGACGGGCGTAGTTGCGCGCATCTTCCTCGCATTCGTCATGTGCGCCAGTCTAGTCGTCTGGAAAAGGGAACAGCAAAACCCAACTCCTCCCAAGGTCAGGGAAGGGGTGGTGTATTCCTTTATTGGAATTTGTATTACGGCTTGCATCCTCTGCTTTACCTTTGTCGCTCTTCCTCCCGCCTATTATCCAAACTTTATTTTTCGCCGGCCGCTGGACTTGCTGCCGGTCCTGATTTGGGGGGTGGCTACATTTGGATATCTGGCCAAGGGAACCTGGAAGACTGACGATTTCGATCATTGGCTGGTGCTTACGCTCATCTTGGGCGTAGTGGACCATCTGGTTTTCATGTTCTGTGCACGGATTTTTGATGCGCCTTATATGACGGCCCACGTGCTCAAGATCGTGCAATACGGATTCGTACTGACCGGACTTTTCATCAGTATGTTTTCCATCTTTCGCAGCGAGGCTCAGCATGCAACACGCTTATCGCGCGTGAATCGGTCGCTGGCGAAAGAGATCTCAGAGCGCCACGTGATCGAAGAACAACTGCGGCGGGCGCAAGATGATTTAGAGATACGAGTCAAGACTCGAACCGCCGACCTGGCCAAAGCAAATGAGGCTTTGCAAGTGGAAATTGCGGACCGCACCCGGGCAGAGCGTGAAGCGGAGGCAGCCAGCCAGGCCAAGAGCGAGTTCCTGGCCAACATGAGCCACGAGATCCGTACTCCGATGAACGGTGTCATCGGCATGACTGAGCTGGCGCTGGAAACCAAGCTGACGCGAGAACAGCATGAGTATCTGACCGCAGTAAAATCGTCGGCGGACTCATTGCTCTCCATCATTAACGATATTCTTGATTTCTCCAAGATAGAGGCAGGCAAGCTGGATGTTGAGACAATCAACTTCCAGTTGCGCGACACGCTCGACGATACGATGCGAGGCATCAGCCTGCGGGCGCATCAAAAGGGGCTGGAACTTGCCTGCCATGTCCTGCCTGGCGTTCCAGACGCACTGCAAGGCGATCCCAACCGTTTGCGCCAGATCGTCGTCAACCTGGTAGGCAACGCCATTAAGTTTACTTCACACGGTGAGGTGGTGGTGCGTGTCAGCGCAGAGGAGGAGAGTGCCGACGAGGTCATCCTGCATTTTGCCGTGACCGATACAGGCATTGGAATTCCCGAAGAAAAGCATCGCACCATCTTCGAAGCCTTTACGCAAGCCGATAACTCGATGACGCGAAAGTATGGCGGCACCGGCCTGGGACTGGCAATTTCTTCCCGGCTGGTCGCCATGATGAATGGCCGGATGTGGGTAGACAGCAAGCCGGGAACTGGAAGCACTTTTCATTTCACCGCACATTTTCGTTTACAAGACGTTCTCTTCAAATCGCCCCAGCCTATCGACTCGGAAATGCTGCGCGGGGTCTCTGCGCTGGTCGTTGATGACAATTCCACGAACCGGCGCATCCTCTCCGAGATGCTTGAGGGCTGGCTCATGAAGCCGGCGATAGCTGAGGGTGGGGCGCAGGCGTTGACCATGTTGGAAGAAGCGATGACGATAGGCCGTCCCTTTTCACTGGTGTTGGTGGATTCGTGGATGCCCGGGATCGACGGCTTCGATGTAGCAGAGCAGATCCAACGCCAGACGAAGTTCACTCCGCCGGATGTCATCATGCTCACTTCGGCGGATTTTGTGGGAGATGCGGCTCGTTGCCGCGAATTGGGCATCAGAGGTTATCTTCCCAAGCCGGTTAAACGTTCCAATCTACTCAACCTGATTAAGGTGGTCATGGGATCGCACGAGCGGTTTGTAGAATCCCCGATCTTCACGCCCGACTTGCCTCACGAGATTCCCGGGCGATTGAAGATATTGGTGGCCGAAGATAATGCCGTAAATCAGCTATTGGCTGTGCGCCTGCTTGAAAAACGCGGACACACAGTCAAGGTAGCGGAAACCGGCAAGTCTGCGCTTGCGATTTTGTCTGAACAATCGTTCGACCTCGTCCTGATGGATGTCCAGATGCCGGAGATCGATGGTTTGGAAGTTACAAAAGAAATCCGGCGGTTGGAAGAAAAGACCGGCCGTCACGTTCCGATCATCGCCATGACTGCTCACGCGATGGTGGGCGACAAAGAATCCTGTCTTGGGGCCGGAATGGATGACTATGTAGCCAAACCGCTACAGGCAAAGGAATTGTTTGCCGTTATTGATACTCTGCTCCCCTTGCAAAAAGCCGTGTATTGACTGGGCAAGCGGGCTTTAAGGGATTTGGTAAGTGGGTAATTTGGTAATTGGGTAATTGAAAACAAAACCTTCCCGTATCTTAATTGCGTCGTTATTCCTAAAATTACCCAATTACCAAATTAACCACTTACCAAATCTTTATTGTTCATTTTGGGAAGAACTTGGTCATCCGCTCTTGCAGTATTACGAGTGCCTGATGGAATTCCACCAGGCCGGGCGTATCAAAGTCTACGTCGCCACCCTCAATGTCCTTGGTGACATCACGCAGCAAATCGGTGGCAATTTTCATTCGTTCGGTGATTACGCGGGGAAGCAATGCGAAAGGATCGCCGCCTTTCTGTGTCTCCTCCAGCCAGTGCTGAACTGCTGAAGAGGCCTGGCGCGCGCGTTCGATAGACTGGCGAAACTCCATTAGGACGCGCACATCGATCATGCCGGTTTTCACCGAATGCTGCAAATCCTTAAGGTCTTTGTCAGTTTTTTGCAGGCGGGAGGCGAGTTCCGGTTTATCAGGTGCGTTGTCGGGCATTGCCGGCTCCTTTCGAACTGAGGATCGCAAGAGTAACGGCCGATGGCAACAGCTTACACCTGAATCATCGGATCGGTTGGGCAAACTTCAAGACGCAAGGCACCAGAGTAATGTGGTTTTGGTTGTGGCTCCGCTGCGCTGTGTACTTTTGTGACTTCCTCGGTTCTTTTTGGGTTTCCCTTTGCGTCCTTTGCGTCCTTTGCGGTAAAACTTCAGGTTGCCGTTTTCGGAGAGAAATGCCGGTTTCGTGGGCGAATTCGCAGATTGTCTATGACGCGTTGAAGAAGTGTGGCATCGGCCTGGTCTCAGCGTTGCCTGAAACCTGGCTCGTCCACCTGATTCGCATGGCTGAAGACGATCCCGAGATGATCCTGGTGCGGTTGGCCAAGGAAGAGGAAGCGATAGGCATCTCAGCAGGCGCACATTTTGCCGGAACCAAGTCTGCACTGCTGATGCAGAACCATGGTTTTCTGGCCAGTATCAATGGCATTGTCTCCTTTGCCCAGCTTTACCGGATTCCGTTGTTGATGGTGATCAGCTACAGGGGACACTTCGGCGAGCTCGACCCCTGGCAAACCCAGGGCGGAAGCGCCACTGAGCCACTATTGCGCGCTCTTAGCATTCCTTATGCATTTCTCGATGATCCAAAAACTGTTGAAAAACGACTTGCGGCTGTTCAGACATGGGCAGCGAGCAGTCTTCATCCGGCAGCCGTGCTCCTGACGCGCGACTTGATGTGGGAGGAATAACCGTGCAGCGAATCGAGTGCCTGCGCGCCATCTATCATCGCCTGCAAGATTGCCTGGTTGTGACTATCATGGGCGCGCTTCCCACTGAACTTCAATCTCTGGGACATCGTTCCAACTTCTTTTATCTCCAACATGCCATGGGATTGGCATCTTCCACCGGCCTGGGGTTGGCATTGTGTCTGCCGGAACAGAGAGTCGTGGTTTTTGATGGAGATGGTTCAATCCTGATGAATCTCGGCGGGTTTACGACCCTGGCGCGTTATCGTCCGAAAAAGCTTGTGCATGTAATTTTTGACAATGAGAGCCTGCTTTCCGTCGGCGGGTTTCCTACGGCAACATCCACTGGCAGCGATCTTGCGGCGATTGCACTGGCGGCAGGAGTTCCCCAAGCAATAACGGTTCGTACTCCAGAAGAGTTCACAGAAAGTTTTGCCCAGGCGATGGATGGCAATGAGCTGACTTGCATCGTAGCAAAAGTGGAGGCTACCGGCCCGAAGGGATATGTAACAGGGTTATCGCTGCTTGAGAACCGTTTTCAATTCCGGCGGCACATAGAAAAGATCACACACACCACAGAATAAGAACCCAGGAGACAACCATGCCTAGCAGCGTCATCTCTCTTGTGCTGATCCTATGCCAGACTGTGCTGCCTGCAAGCCAATCGCACGAACCCAAGACGGTGACGCCCAAGCCGGCTGTGGAGCTGACAGCGGGCACCTGGAAATACAAGGAAACTTACGGTATGCCGAGCGGCACGGACCATTCGGCTTTTTCCATGACGATCAAAGATGACGGCGGTGTGTGGACCGTCACGAGTCATTGGGAAACTTCCGCGGGACCAGTCACGGACATCTCGACCCTCGAAAAAGGCACGCTAATTCTGCGCAAAGAGTCGTTCAAGCATTTCGAAAAACAGAGCCAACCGTGGAAACCGGTGGAGATCAATCTTGATTTAAACGGCAACAAAGTCACCGGCGCCATGAAGTATGTAAGTGGCCAGGCGAAGCCGGTTGCGGTCGATGTGAGTGGGCCGCTCTTTGCCGATGCCCCCGGCTGGATAGGCTCGCTGCCGCTGGCCGAAGGATATTCTACGACCTTCTGGACCTGGGACTTCGAGCACCTCTACCAACTCAAGGAAAGGCTGCTGCAGTTAAAGGTTGTAGGCATGGAACGTGTAACTGTGCCGGCAGGAACGTTCGATTCCTACAAGGTCGAGTTGACCTCAGCCGATGGCCCCTCCTACAAAGAAACCGTCTGGATCACCAAAGACTCGCGCACGCTGGTAAAAACTTACACAGTCGAAACCGTGGGGCGTGGCGCCATCTCCACCACTGCGGAACTGGTTCCTTAAACACACAGACTAAACTCCGCTGATCAACGGCCAACCAACTTCTGCAGCTCTTCGGGGTACCGTGCGCCTTGCACCGGTATCTTGGAAGTGGCCTCAGCGATCTGGCGAAGATCGTCGGGTGCGAGATCGACGTCGACGGCTCCGACGTTCTCTTCAAGGCGATGCAGCTTTGTAGTACCGGGAATAGGAACCATCCAGGGTTTTTGCGCGAGAATCCAGGCGAGCGCGATCTGGGCAGGCGTGGTTTTCTTCTGTTGCGCGAACTCGGCGATCAGGTCAACCAACGCCTGATTGGCTCTCCGGTTCTCTTGCGAAAAACGAGGAACGATGTTGCGGAAGTCGCCCTTGTCGAACTGCGTGTCTTCGCCGATGTTGCCGGTGAGGAATCCCTTGCCGAGCGGACTGAACGGGACGAAACCAATGCCCAATTCTTCGAGGGTCGGTATCACCTCGGCTTCAGGCTCTCTCCACCAAAGCGAGTACTCGCTCTGGAGCGCCGTTACAGGCTGCGCTTTGTGGGCGCGACGAATTGTTCCCACGCCTGCTTCCGAGAGTCCGAAATGCCTGACCTTGCCTTGTTGAATCAGTTCCTTTACGGCTCCCGCGACCTCTTCGATCGGCACGTTGGGATCGACGCGGTGCTGGTAGAACAGGTCGATCACATCGGTCCTGAGGCGCTTGAGCGATGCATCGGCAACCTCCTTGATGTGCTCCGGGCGACTGTCCAACCCCACCTGCTTGCCGGTATTCGGGTCGATTTTGAACCCGAACTTGGTGGCGATCACGACTTGCTTGCGAAAGGGAGCAAGCGCTTCGCCAACCAGCTCTTCATTGGTGAAAGGTCCGTACACTTCAGCCGTATCAAAGAAGGTGACGCCGAGTTCGACTGCCTTCTGAATCAACGTGATTCCCATCTGCTTGTCCACGGCTGGGCCATAGCCAAAGCTCAATCCCATGCAGCCAAGCCCGATGGCAGAGACTTCTAAATTGCTTTTTCCAAGTTTGCGCTTTTTCATTTTTTCTCTTCCAAATTCGGACGCTGGCTGGTCCTCACTGGCTGGCAATGGTGCACCACGGGGCGGTGTTGGTAGTCGCCTGAACGCAAGAGAACCCAACTACCCGCGATCCTTGAATTCCATGTGAGCCTGCATTCGAGGGGTTAAACCTGTTGTTTTTTTGCCGATTCGCCATGTTTGAGGCGAATCGCCAGGTACCAAACGATAGCGACATTGAGCACCAGCACCGCGGCCTTGGCCAGAGTGAACTTGTGCCAGGCCTCATAGATCTCGAAGGGCAGCAGAGAGCTGGTGATCACCACAGCCATCCATTCTCCCCAGCGTTTTAAGCTCCAAAGACCGATGCCTTCGGCCAAAAAGAGCGCCGAGTATAAAAATGCTACGATTCCGAGCTCATGCAGACGCCTGGGCGTGATGCTCGTTGTTCGTTCCAGCGCGTGCGCGATGAAGTGATTGCCGGGATTGAGGTGAAATTTGATCACCAGATCCTTGGCATCTTCAAAGATATCGCGGTTTACAGCGTGAAGGGCGCCAATTCCGGCAGCGGCCAGCAACGTTGCTTTGATGAATTTGAAGAACGCGATCGTGCGAAGCAGCCGGCGAGAGTGAGAGTCGGAACTGGCCATTGCAATAGGGTAAATCCAGAACCAGCCTTCAGTAGTTAGTAGTTGGTAATCAGGCAAACCAAAAACTGGACACATTTTTCGTACCCGAGGCTGTCCGGGACTAACGTTTGACTTAATATCCGGCAACTGCGGGTTTGGCTGGCTTTGAGGATTCCTCATCCTTCAGAATCATTTCACCTTTCGTAAGCCACGCCACACCAAAAGCGACCACCGCGAGGGATTCAAGCCAAAATACTGGTTTAAGCCGCTCAACGGACACATTGACTGCTGGCAGCCCCACGACAACGATGAGCAAGATACAGGCAAGAATGATACATCCGGCGATGCGATAAATGCGATTTCGTTGCAGCTTCCGGCGCGTAGGAATTTTCTTGTTGCTCTGCGTGAAGAGTGCGAAGCAAAAGAAAGCAAGCGTGAGAAAGAGCAGAGCCGCTGCGATGTAGTGCAGGATGCCAACGACATTGTGTTTTCCGGTTGGGTTGCATCCAGGGGTGGTGGGAAAAAGTGCCACGCCGGCGGCGAAGATGCAGGCAAGGTAGCCGGCAATTCTGTCTCTCCGATCATATCCCCTCGTCGATAACAGGAAAACTCCGATGGCGCACAGGCTGCCTACGAACACATTTCCCAGATCGGTGTAATAGTAGTCGCTGATTGAGCATTGTATTCCGGGACCCTTCCGGATCATGTTTCCGCAAGCGAGGACGAAAGGAAGCGTCACTCCAATAATCCCAACGGCTTTTCGCAGGCTGAGATAGGAAAGTACGAGAGATTCTTGAGGGCCGGTCTGCTGATTCATAAACGAACCTCCAAGTTGTTGGGCGTCGTTTGGGGGACAACGTATTTGGTTCTAGTGTACGCTGAGCACTTGACAGGGAAGGAAGAAGATAAGGAGGTACGTGTCTTTACAAATCGAAATGGCCGCTGGTATCACCCATGTCGAGATGGAGGCTGATCGTTTCCGCCTGCTGAAGTTGTGCGATGGAAGTTTCTTAATTAGTAAACACAAATGACAACCATAGAAACCGTCCTTTATCAAATCCCTCTCTATGCCTAAACGATCCACTCCCTCCCTTGCCGCAGTTCTCTTGATATGTCTGTTCCTAGCGCTGGTGCTATTTCGCTATTTTCATCGCACTAACCCGCAGATCAATTGTGGCGAGCACTGTGGAACTGAGCGCTGGTTGATCAAGACCCTTGTTGATTCGGAGAGTCGCAGGATTGATTGGAACCCGCGATCGAGCAGCATTTCAGATCTCGTGAGCCTCGAAGCGCCCAGGGTTCTTGATGACTCGCGGGCGCAAGCGGAAACCCGTGTCTATTCGGTGGAAGCAATCCTGATCGGCTGGAAAGTGGAGTCGGGAACACATGGTGACCGGGACTATCACTTGGTCCTGGCTGATCCGTCAGAACTCCAACGAACGCTCATTGCCGAAGTTCCCTCAAGTGATTGCGCTGGCGCGTGCAGTTCATCGCATGTGCAGCAATTCCTGGAGACGCGCTGGGAGTTGGAGAACCGGCTTTCGGCTCCACAGGCCCATTTTCGCCGCCTCAAACCTGCGTGGCTGGTGCAGGTACAGGGAGTCGGTTTCTTCGACATCTATCACAACCAGATCGGCGTAGCCGAGAATTGCATCGAACTGCATCCGGTATTGCACATTGAATTCGTGCGCGAGCTTGGACCGGAGACCGTTTTGCCACAAAGGATCGAGCCACCGGCGGAACATCGGTGTGGACGATTACAGAATTTCTGATTCTTAATTTCTAATTTTCAATTTTTCAAGCAAAAACTATTCATGACTAGTTTGCGTTATTAGCACTAGCCAACCAGCTCGATCAGTGTTCATCAGCGAATCAGTGGTATCAGTGTTAGGATTTGTAGTGACGATGAATACGCCCTCTTCACCCCTGCTGCTGGTTTCTGACAATCCCAAGCAATCCGGCTCCTGGTACTGCGATCGGTTGGAGCGAGGTAAGGTGTTGTTTTTCGAGGGAGTCCCTTTCGATTTTCCGGATGCGGACCGTGAGTTTCTGCTTTCGCAGAAGCAGAGCGAATCGCGCTTTCACAAGAATATTTCTTATCGTCCGGGCGCAGACATCCTGAAGGGAGTCTCGCCGGATTCGCCGGACCGCGAGCGACTCCAGGGAGTGATGCGGAACTTTTCCCGGCAGGTGACCAATTTCGTCTCGTCGTTTTTGTCGCCGTATTCGGGAAAGCTGAAGCTGGATTTTGCCAGTTTTCGTCCGCTCGAAGAAGAAGGGCGCGATCTGCCGTTGCACAAGCGCAACGATCTTTTGCACGTGGACGCTTTCCCCACACGCCCAACTCACGGCGGCCGCATTCTGCGGGTCTTTGTAAACATCAATCCTTTGCTCGGACGCGTCTGGAACGTGGGAGAGCCTTTCGATGCCTCAGTACCGAAACTTGCCCAAAGCCATAAGCTCGCTCCTCCGTTTCGTGGTGTGGTGACGCGCAACATGGCCAGAATTGCCAGCAAGATCGGTCTGCCGGTTGCCGACCGCTCCCGCTACGATGAGTTCATGCTCTATCTGCACGACTGGCTCAAAGAGAATTCGAGTTTTCAGCGGGACTCGTTCAAACAGGAACTGGTGTTCCCTCCCGGTTGTACCTGGCTGGTTTATACCGATGGAGTTCCCCATGCGGTTCTTTCCGGGCGCTACGCCTTGGAGCAAACCTACATCGTCCCGACTGATGCCCTGGTTACAGCAGAGGTGGCCCCGATCCGCGTTCTGGAATCAGTTACCGGTAGCCGGATGACGCATTAGACACGATTTTTGTAACGAAAACGGGAGTTTCTGCACTACATTAATACGTGCTGGAACAGGACTTCGCCCGGCTCCCCCCGGAAGTCCTCTCATATTTGGCTGGTAATCAACGAGAGGTCATTCCCATGGCACAAAAGAAATTCAACCCCAGTAGGAACATCGTTTGGATATGGTTCCGCCTGGCATCGTTGTCTTTTATAAGTGCAGCGTTTTTGGCAGTGCCGCAGGCGGTTGGTCAAACCGCCGTACAATGGCAGCCTGTCGGCAAGGAAGATCTCGAACTCAAGGACAATCCACTTGCCCCAGGCGAACCAGCCATGATTCTGTATCGGGAAGTGCAAACCGATTCGCCCAAGGGCTATGAGGCGCACTACACGCGAATCAAGATTTTCAAGGAGAGTGGAAAGAAATATGGCACTGTGGAGATTCCTTATGTGGAAAAGGAGATCGAAGTAGAGCAGATCCAGGCCCGCACGATAGCACCCGACGGAAAGCCCACGGAGTTTATCGGAGCCGTTTACGACAAGGTTATCGCGAAGACCAGGCGCTTCACGGTTACAGCCAAATCTTTTACGCTTCCCAATGTCGAGGTCGGAAGCATTATCGAATATGCCTACAATCTCCACATACATCAGAGCGTGCCCGATGTGTTTAAGAATCCGTTCAAGTACCGCATCGATGGCGCTTATGCCTGGCCTGCCTCTGAGTGGAGCGTACAACAGGACCTTTTTGCGCGGCGGATGCACTTTGTGTTGCATGCCTATTCAAACGGCACGCGGCTGGAGATTCAATCGGTGGGACTCACCGCCAATTTAGGAAAGCCACAAACTCAGCAAGACGGCACAGTCCTGTGGGATATCGAGAATGTTCCCGCCTTTCATCATGAGGACCATGCGCCCCCTGAAGAGATGCTGAAGAGCAGGGTGGAAGTCTTCTATGTAGTCGGCCCGATGATGTCCAACGAAAGTTACTGGACCACGTATGGCAGGCGCGAGGGCCAGGGCTACCAGAAGTTCTTTTCTAAATCCAAGATAGTTCAAGAAGAAGCGGCCAGGTTGGTGGCCGGAATCGATTCGTCCGAGGCAAAGCTGCGCAAGCTCTACGACCGCGTGCAACAGTTGCGCTTCATCGGATTGGAGCGGGCCAGAACCGAAAAAGAGAGGGAAATGGAAAATCTCAAGCCCAACAAGACCGCGGAAGACGTTCTGACGAGGGGATATGCCTTTAGCAACGAAGCCGATCTTGTGTTTGTGGCTTTGGCCCGCGAGGCTGGATTCACTGCCTATCCGGTGAAGGCGGCCAATCGTGACCGCCGTTTCTTTTTGGAAAATATATTCAACTACCGGCAGCTCACCGCCATGCTGGTCGAGGTGCAAGCCGGAACAAAGACTTACTATCTTGATCCGGCTACGAAGCATTGCCCGTTTGGCCTGCTCCCCTGGGAAGAGGGGGACACAATGGGAGTACGGTTGGACGAATTGAATAGCCGCCTAATTGCCATACCTGGCGCCAAAAGCGCGGATGCCGTACTCGAGCGCCACTCCACTCTCAAGATGGATAACGATGGCAACCTGCAAGGCAAACTGGATGTTACTTTCCGCGGACAGGAGGCCTTGAGCCGCAGGCTGGTAGCCGTTCCTAAAGATGAGGCTGGCCGCCGCAAAGAACTGGAAGACGAAGTAAAAAAATGGCTGCCGCAGAACGCAGTGATCAAGCTCTCAACCGTGAGTGATTGGGAGGGTTCGGAGACGCCGCTGCAAGCTGCTTTTGATATCGAAGTGCCTAACTTCGCGTCTCAAGCGGGTGGGAGAATGCTGGTTCCAGCGATTCTCTTCCACACCGGCTGGGAGAAGTCGTTCACCTCTTCGAAACGTGAACATCCTATCTATCTCGACTATGGCTACCAGGAATCCGACGAAGTGACCTTGGAGCTTCCCGGAAACGTGACGGTAGAGCGGGCCCCGGCTCCCCAGGGCCTGAAAGAAAAGTTTGGCTCTTATCAATTTTCGGCCGAGCTGCAAGGCTCGAACTTGAAGATGAAACGCCAGGTTGTCTTGGATGGCTACTACTTCACCGTGCCGCAATATCCAAGGCTGCACGATTTCTATGACTTTGTAAGGGCGAATGACGATGAACTGACGGTGCTTCGCGCCTCTTCTGCGTCCGCGGCTCGCTAAAGGAACTTTGCAATATGAAGATTTGTGTCAGGGCACGACTTTCACAGCTTGCGGAAAAAAGAGGCTTGGGAAGGGCTGCATGTCACAACAAATAATCGCCGCGATAGATCAACTGGTCGTCAATGATTCTTGCGTCTGTGGTCAATTGGTGAAGCGTTGCAGGCTTTTCGTCGAGAATGTGGTAAACCGTGTGGCCCTGGCTTAGAAGATAGTCGGAGACCAGCATCCTGTGGCAGCGAAAGTAAACATACTCGGCGCACATGATTGCCGTGTTTCCTTTCTCTGCGCGATCCACGAGACGCCGGATGGCCTCGCGAAATCTCGCTGACAACATGTAGTCCGCGTAGTTGCGAAAGGCAGGATTTCTCAAGGCCACATTCGGCGACTGATCTGTGGGCATCTGCTGGTTGCGCCTGCCCCCCAGGTCTCTTTCCCATACATATTCGCTGCCAATCTCAGGCAGCCACATCTCCAAGTTTTCGCGGTTGAAATGAGGATAGCGGCGCGACATCGGGAATGCCCGTATGTCTTCCAGCAAGCCAATGTCGTGCTCCTGCAAAACACGGGAAAAATCCGCAAGCTCACGGGTCGAGTGGCCAATGGTGTAAATAGTCGCCATCGCACAGATTCCAAAAAACCAACATTTTGATTTTATCGTTGCGAATTTTCCGATTCGCGCCTAAATGGGTTCGAACCCTAACCATGCCCACGAAAATGTATTCCTTTAACCAAACATGTTTGCGGGCCGACTGCTGAGTGCTGACTGCTGAATGCTGCCTACTACAGCGACCTTCCCGCGCAGAACCCCGACGCCCATGCCCATTGAAAATTGAATCCCCCCAGATGCCCGGTGACATCGACTACCTCTCCGATGAAATAGAGGCCAGGAACCTTGCGGCTCTCCATGGTTTTCGCGGAAAGCTCATTTGTGTCGATGCCTCCTACCGTTACTTCGGCCTTCTCATATCCCTCGGTGTCTGCTGGGACTGGCTTCCAATGATGAATCTCCCGTTCGAATTCGGCGAGGCCATGATTGGTCCATGCCGAAGGCGGATGAAGATCAAGCCAGCGATCCGCCAGTCTTTGGGGCAACGCGCCGCGCAAAGCAGCTTTGGCCGTGGCCATGTTTCGCTGCGAACTGGAAAGCCGCAAAGGCGCTGTAAGTTCACGTTCGGGAGCAAGATCGATGCTGAGCGGCATCGATTCTCTCCAATAGGAAGAGATTTGCAGCATTGCCGGACCGCTGAGCCCCCGGTGCGTGAACAGCATCTTTTCACGAAAGCTTTCTGAGTTGCCGTCGACCGAGGCAATCACTTCGGTGGATAAACCGGCGAGATCGCAATAGCGTTGCCGCTCGCCGGCATTCAAAATAAAAGGAACCAACCCTGGACGGCATTCCTGTATGCGCAGCCCGAACTGCTGCGCCAGGTCATAGCCAAAGCTCGTTGCTCCCATTTTGGGAATCGATAATCCGCCGGTCGCGACCACCAGTGCAGGAGCACGAAACTCCGCTCCGGCTGTGCGTACATTGAAACCCTGATTGTGTTGCACTTCGTGAACAGCGGTCTTTACCTGGATCGTCACGCCGGCCGTGCGGCATTCGGTTTCCAGCATGGCCACAATCTCACGGGCCGAGCCGTCGCAGAAGAGCTGTCCCAGGGTCTTCTCGTGATATGGAATGCGGTGCTTCTCAACCAGAGCGATCAAGTCGGCAGGCGTGTAGCGGGCCAGGGCCGATTTGCAGAAATGCGGGTTGGCAGAGAGAAAGTTTTCCGGGCGGCAATGCAGGTTAGTGAAATTGCAGCGGCCTCCGCCGGAAATCAGGATCTTCTTCCCGATGCGCTCCGCCTGTTCGAGGACGACAACCCGACGTCCGCGCTTTCCTGCTTCCAGGGCGCACATCAGGCCAGCAGCCCCTCCACCGAGAATGATTGCGTCGAACGTCTGTTGCATCTGGAAAATAAGAAGTTAACTGAAGATCGATAAAACTGGAAACCGAATTGCCAAAATTTGCCAGCGGCTAAATACTAATGGCTAAGAGCAATATTGTTCACTTAAGGAAAGTTTTGGAAAAACTGACCGTCATCCCGAAAGTCTACTCGCGCTAGCGCGGGTAGACTGGAGGGACCTTGCGTTTTGTTGTTGGCTACGAAGGTTCTAATCGCCGTCAGTGAACAGTATTGCGGCTAAGAACTAGCAGCTAGAAGCCAGCAGCGAGAAGCTTTGCTTTCAATTACCCACTTACCAATTTACCCAATTACCAAATCCCGTTGTACTATCACCCCAATGCGATTACGCCTGAAAGATGGCGCGCCCGATGCGCCCGATACCAGCGACTGGGACGCCATTTGCTCCACGCCCGGCCCTGATACTTTTTTCTCACATCTTTTTCACGAAGTTGCGGGATTCACCCTGCCTGAAGCAAAAGTCGTCTCCGATGAAACAGAAGACATTCACCAGATTCAGATCGGTTGGCGTGGCAGCCAGGAAGTGGGCGCGGAGATCAAAGTGGTGACTTGCACGGAAACCAGCGATCTCCCTGTCTACTGCACCTGGGAGACGCATGGCCTTCCCGGAATGAAGATCAAGTGGCACTACGCCCTTGAATATGCCGGACAACTTGGACACGTGGCGTTTCGCCACATCAACCTGGAATGTGAATTTGCCGGCTCTGGCCCGCTGGAAAGTTTCGTAGCGATCTGGCGCAGGATCATCGGCAAAGAACCGCATTTCGAAGAATTTTAGCCTTTCCAAAATTACCCAATTACCAAGTTACTCAATTACCAAATTCATCATCTGCCTCTCGCCGGTGGACTGGGCAAAAGGCTCATCAAGAGCAAACCAACCACTGAAAGCATCAACAGGTAAACCAGCCACATGACCTGCCTCCTCGCCCTTTATTTATCGGCTACTCTGGATAAGACGCAAGCCGGACACCAAAATCTGTAAGGATTGCAAGTTGTTGATTTTGAAAGCTCTTTGAAGCATCAGGCATTAGGGGGAGTTTGTGTCAATGCATACGCATTGTTGGGACCGTGACACGCCGCGATGCCTCGATTCAGTGGCAATCTGAGGTCGCCAAGCCAGCGGCGTATTCGATGGCGCCTAAGATGTGCATGACATAGAGCGGTTCGGAGTAGCTATCTTTAGTACACCACTGATTTCCACTGAAGGCACGGATCGAAGGCAAAGTCCTTTCAACCGCGAATTGCCGCAGATTGTTCATTCACGATCAGGGCGTATCCGCGCAGATCAGTGCTGGTTGAACGAGTGGCTGGAAGGGTTGAATGTTGTTACAATAAAATCCCGAGCCGGGATGGCGGAACTGGCAGACGCAGCGGACTCAAAATCCGCCGGTACTTGGTACCTTGGGGGTTCAACTCCCCCTCCCGGCACCAACCAAGCTCTTCTTTTCCAGTTTTTCTCCTGCTATTCCAGACCTACAATAAGAAGACAAATGCGTGCTTCAACTGTGTTCGTCTTTTTATTGCTCTGGACTCCTTTTGTCGTTGCAGCACAATCATCCATATCTCAGGAAGCCTCAGTCGTTTGGCAGGCTGAGACGCACGGCTGACTTTCGCAGCCGCCTGCGGTCGCAGGCAATACGGTTTTCATTGGATCGTGCGCCGGAGCCTTTTACGCGTTGGATAAGCGGACTGGCCAGGCCCTCTGGACATACAACATCAAACAGGACGGGAATCAATCCAGCTTTCATGGAAGGATCCTGATGAGCGGCAGCCTGGTCTTGGTGGGAACGGATCGTGGCACCGACCCGGCAGCCGACGGACACATCTATGCCTTTGAGGCTGCGACTGGCCAAGTTGTATGGAAAAGCCCTATGGGCACGGGCGTCAGCACGGACTTGTTGCTTGACGGCTTTCGCTTGATCGCCTACGGGGCGAATGGCGAGCTTTTCGCATTGGATTTACGGTCGGGCAAGCCGCTATGGACAAAGAAAATCGACGATCCTGGTTCTGACAACTACATGCCATCACCAGTCTTGATTGATCATACGGTCTTTGCGGCAACTCCGGGCGGTTCTGTCGTGGCTGTCCAGTCTCGAGATGGCGCATCGTTGTGGCGCACGCAACTTGGGCCATGTCGCGACCTGCAATTGGCCTCCATCAACAGCGGACTATATGTCATGAACAGTGGCAATGTCGTCTACAGCGACAAATATTTGTTCCGGCTAAGCCGCAGCAGCGGCCAGATCACCAAGAGAGATAAGTTGCCCGCATCACTCTCCTTCACTCCGTCCGAGGCAGCGGATTCGTTCGTTATCCAGTTGTCGGATCACACGCTAAGACGCATCGGCATAAATGGAATACTTTGGACCGTAAAAGCCGGCGGAGAATTGACAACCCACCAACCTCTTGTGTTGCAGAACCAGGTCATCGTTGCCGATGCAACCGGCAAGATAGCAGCCTGGCGGCTGGAAGATGGCGCGCCCCAGTGGAGCACAGTCTTCAAAGATTTGAAAGCACCCATCACAACGATTGGTGCGGATTCCGAGATGCTCTACGTTGGAACCCAGGATGGGACGCTTCAGGCAATCCGGATCCCTGGATTGCCTGCGAAAGAGCCAGGTTCAAAAGATAGCCGAGGACGATTCAAAAAGCTCTCCTCGGAACTCAAACGAGATTGAGGTATTCCTTTTAGCGGTGGAAGAGCGGCCCTTTAGGGCCGCGTTAAAGAGCAAGTTAAACCGTGCGCTTTAGCGCCGGTGGCGCCGGGTCGATCGCGGTTCCGCGACCACAGCAGGCTACGCCGCCGTTTTCTCCAGACGAGCTTTCAAAATCATGTACGAGTTTCCCTTCGGCACGACACGGAAGCGCTGATCGCCGGTTTTAAAAAGAGCTTGCTTCGCGACTCGATCTGCCGATTCCTTCTTCTCGGTATCCGTCTGGAAGCTCAGCTTCTCGCCGTTGGCGATCATGAGCACATAGTTGTTGGCGCCAGCGCCTCCGGCCTGTTGGAGCGCCTGGTCTAACGATGCCTGCTCTTCGGCTGAGAGGGGAGCGTTCACCCATTTCCACGAGCCGCCACTCGACACGGCCCATTGGTATCCATTGGACTTCGCTCCACCCTTGGCGGCTGCCTTGGTGCCCGGTGTCTGTGCGTAGGCAAATGCGGTGAGTACTAGGGCCATCGACACGATGATTGCTTTCTTCATGGGCATTCCTCGCAACGATGGTAGCATCGGAGGTTGAAAAGCGAGAGTTACTAGGGGTCTGTATCTGGTCATTGCGAGCTTTATGAAATCAAAACTAAACGCAAGCAAATTGTTGCATTTATAGCGAATAGGGATTATCGTAACTTCAAGGAAGCGCAACTTTCACAGGGCTAGGCAGACTTCGTAGGGGGAGATTCCATGACGCAACTTGCTGAAACACCGCTAGTCCAGACTAGCAGCAAAGAGCAAACAGAGATCGTGGAAATCTATGAAAAGCTACTTGAGGCAGAAGCAAAACTGATCGGTCCCGATGGCAAGACCGAAATCTTGCCCAACAACCTGTATTCGTTTCTTTTGCGATTGCTCGCTGACCTAAGGGAAGGACGGGTGGTTACCATCTTGCAAAACAAACACGAACTTACGACCGCGGAGGCCGGAAAATTCCTTGGTGTCTCACGGCAGTATTTGATTCAACTTCTCGAAAGAGGCGAGCTTCCCTTTCACATGACCGGGACGCATCGACGGATTTATGTTCGTCACGTGATTGCTTACAAATCCAAGCGCGATGCTGAACGTCACAAAATTTTAAACAATCTATCGAAGCGGGAGTTTGAACAAGGAGACTACGGCAAGGTTCCTGATGCTTTTCACGCGGGAAAATGAATGTTCGGCTGTGTTGGATGCCTGCGTTCTTGTGCCGATGGTGCTCTGCGATACACTGCTGCGGCTCGCGGAACAACCGGCACTGTATCGACCTTTGTGGAGCGAGCAGATTCTCGCCGAGGTGGCCCGGGTTCTTAAGTCACAATTCCATAAGTCGAAGGAACAGATATCCTGGAGACTGGAAGCAATGCGACAGGCATTTCCAGACGCCACAGCGATTTTTCCCATTGAACTGCTTCGCGCAACGGAGTGCATTCCCGATAAAGACGACCGTCATGTTTTAGCTGCGGCCATTAGCGCTCATGCAAACGTGATTGTCACGCAAAATGTAAGGCATTTTCCCGCAGCCTGCTTAGCCAAATTTGGGGTGCAGTGTCAAACGTCAGATGAGTTCCTGATAGACCAGTATCATCTCTCTCCACAGGTGGTACTGGATAAACTCGACGAACAGGGTGCCAGCATGTTGAAGGATCGAGCTTTCGTGATCACGAATCTGAAAGTCTGTGCGCCAGGGTTTTGCCAGCTACTGAAAGCCCACGCAAAATACTAGCGGAGTTTCAGCAACGCTCTTTCAATGAATCCCGTCCGGATCAAACCCGCAATCCATCTCCTCGTCCGAGCCGATCGGTTGCCCCTCCGGCGGTTCTAATGGGACTGGAACATTGGTTGGGCGCGGGTCTTCCTGGAATTTGTGGATGCGAGCGAAGGCTTCCAAAGATTGACCGTCTCTACGGGTTCGCAAACTGAGCTTCAGTTTTTCCAGAGCGCTCCAGGCTGCGGCGCGTGCGCCGGCAGCAGCTTTGTCGTTGGCTGCCAGCGCCATGATGTGGTAGAGAGCAACCTCGTTGACTACCTCTTGAATGGCCGCATCGTAGGCGTTAGGTTCTCGTGGCACCTCCCAGGTTGCGGCGAGCAAGCGATTCAGCACCTCGTCAAGGCCCGGGTATTTAGGGTCACGCGCGTGATACTCGGTTAAACGCGCGGCCCGTTCCGGATGGAGCATTGCGCCGATGGTCTGATGCGCCGCCGTTTCCGCAGCAGCCAGAGGATCGAAAGTCATTCCGGTATGCAGCCGGAAAAGCTCGCGGGTTCTTTCATATCCGGCCGGATGCGGCGGAATCAGGCGGATGACGCTCTCCGGCAGCCGCAGGAAATCTGGCCGGAGAGTGCGCAGCAGGGCATCGAGGGCCCGGCGTTGCTCGGCAGGCGCGACAATCTCTGTCGGCCTTTGACCGTCGCCGTGCAAGGCATAGGTATAGTTGAGGCCTCCCAAAACTTTCGACACCGCTTCGGCCTGATACCGGTGGAAAAGATACACAGGCACCAGAACTTCTTCGAGCGTCGCCATCGGTTGACCTGCTGCGATGTTCTTTTCGCCGAAACGAGCCAGAGCTTTGGCGCGGACTTTGATCACGTTATTGAGTTCATCGATGGGGTTGCTTCCGTTGTCCCAGAGGTGTGTGAAGGGGTGTGCGCTGCCCAGTGGACGAGCATCCTGGTCGGTAAGGAACAGCAAGCCTCGCTGGCGCGCCTGGGCGAGAATGTCATTCAGGGCATTTTGCTCGTCGGTTCCGGCGGGGAAATCGGAGTATCCCCAGGTGATGGCAACTTTGTCCCACTCGCCGATTCCAACGGCATAAGCGTCGGACAAATCGATCTCACCGTTCGCTCCCAGCTTAACCAGCGGGTGAGGGTAATCCATCACCGAAGACCGGTTTTGGGTGCTGGCGAGAAAGTTATGCAGCAGGCCGAGGGTGTGGCCGACCTCATGTGCGGCGAGCTGCCGCAAGCGGGCCAGGGACATCTCCAGCATTGCCTTCGATACCGGCTTGCCCGCCTCGTAGTCTGCAACCAGCCCCTCAGCGATAAGGTAATCCTGGCGGACCCTCAATGATCCTAACGACACCTGGCCCTTGATGATCTCGCCGGTGCGTGGATCGGTGACTGTGCTGCCGTAGGACCAGCCGCGCGTTGACCGGTGAATCCATTGAATCACGTTGTAGCGGATGTCCATCGGATCGGCGCCTTCGGGCATCATCTCGACGCGGAACGCGTCCTTGTATCCAGCCGCGGTGAATGCCTGGTTCCACCAGCGCGCGCCTTCGAGCAAAGCTGAGCGAATGGGCTCGGGTGTTCCGCGGTCCAGGTAATAGACAATCGGCTGGACCGGCTCGCTCAGCGCCGCGGAAGGATCTTTCTTCTGCAGGCGGTGGCGCTCCGCAAAGCGATGGATAATCGGTTCGCCAATGGGTGTGGCGTAATCCATATAGTTGATGCCAAAGAAGCCGGAGCGCGGATCGAGCGCCCGCTGATGGAATCCTGGTCCCGGCAACTCGACGAACGAGTGATGTTCGCGTACCGTGACCGCCTCGGGCGTGGGCGTCACGCGGCGCACCCACATGCCTGGCTCGTCGCTTTGAAAGGTCAGTGTGACTTCCACCTCGGTGTTTTTGGGAAAGTTGCGAGTGCGCGGCAGGAAGAAAGCTGAGCGTGCCGCATCAAGCTTGAATGTTCCGCCGTTCGCTCCAGCGCGTTTCATGGCCGGCACGACGTTATGGGCATCTCGAAGAAAGAACCCGGAGGCATCGACGAGCGCCCGCGTGCCCTCCTCAGCGGCTACATCGAATCCCCAGAGCACGGATTGCGCAAACGATTGCTCCACCGCCCGGCGTTCGTCGGCGTCCGCGCTCGAAGCGCGAAAAGCGTAATTTGGCTGTACCAGCAACACCTTGGGTCCGCTGCGCGTGAACTTCACGATGCGCTCGCCGCCCAGTTGACCGCGGTCGAGACCAATGTCGTTCGAGCCCACGCCGGCCGGCAGGGAGTTCACATAAAGGAATTCGATGTCCCACCGGTCGATCTCCAGCCACACCTTGCCTGCCTTGGCGTCCCAATAGTAGGTGAAGTAGCCGGCTGCTTTTTCCATTCCGGCAGTCTTATCGGCAATGCCGGAAGCAAAAGAGAAAACGGAGCAGATAAAAATGAAACACAACACGCGCATGAGTTTGGTCATGGTTTTTGGAAGGATAGCAGCAAAATACCAAACCCACCACGGAGCTCCACTTACAAAGTAACAACTTCAATCCTCAATCGGGTATGCGACATAAAAGTGAAACCCAGTAACGATTACTCGCTAGATATCGCCCAGAGGAAATGAAAAATTGGAGCCGAAGTAGTCAAACCAAGGAAGCACAGCCCTGAAAGGGCGGAAGAAAGTAGCCCAGCATGTTGAGCCAGCGTGGGCGCTTGCGACTACGCTGGCTCATAAATGCTGGGTACCGAAACAACGAATCATTTCCTTGCGCCGCAGGCCAGCGCGCAGCGAAGCGGAGCGCATAATAAAAATGATTTTCCACGTTGGTTGCTGAGATCTTGCCTTCACTCCGTACCAACTTAGGTCATTATGGTGAGAACCAGCGTACACGTCCTCGCTAAGTCGAATGGTTTGGCTTCTGCGCACAGCTACACAAAGAAATATGCATCAGTGTTGGAATTTCCTCCAATCGTCACTTCATATCGCCCACCTCCTCATCGATGCACCTATAACGATTTGTCCGCGCTACAATACCCCTGGCCCGAATCCAGTCGAAATCAAACAACGTTAATGAGGAGGCGACATGCGTACGCTGAGCACATATTTCGTAACCGCAGCCTGTCTGTTCGTGATTGTGGGTTTTGCTGCCGCCCAGGATCAAGCGTCAAAAGACCAGAGCTCCAAGGAGAAGATGCCGCACAAAATCGCCGCGAAAAAGGCTCCGCTTTCCGATGCCCAGTACATCGCCAAATCCCTTACGGCCGCTCCGGCAGGCGTTGCCAAAGACGCCGGCGTAGCGCGCTTCGACAAAGATGGCAATCTGCAAACGCTGCGCGAGAGCAAGAATGGATTCACCTGCATGATCATGGTCAACGACATCATGTGCGCCGACGCCAATAGCATGGCCTTTTTCGCCGCCACCATGAAAAACCAGCCTCCGCCGGATAAACTCGGCATCACCTACATGCTTCGTGGCGATCAGGGAGCCAGCAACACCGATCCCACTGCGACTAGGAAGACCGCAGACAATCATTGGGTCGTAACCGGTCCGCACCTCATGATCGTTGGGGCAGGCGTGAAAGACTTGGGCTTGCCCGATTCCGCCGAAGCCGATCCCACCAGGCCCTACCTGATGTGGCCGGGATCTCCGTACGCTCATGCCATGATTCCCATCGGAGGAGGAACCCATGCGGCGAGCGCCAAGGCTGCTCCTGATGCAAAGGCAACGAAGTGACTGCTTTTCAGCCACCTCGACCCTAAAAGGTTGGCTAAAAACCTGCCAAAAGGCTGCTTCTTAGGAGAAGATGATAATATGCAGGACTTAGTATCTCTTCTTCGGGAAGGCTGACCCCATTGGCCGGGTCACCGAATTTCCACGGTATCAACTCCTACAACCATTGTTGTTGCTAGGCCGCAGTGACGCCTGGATAGTACGGATGAACGGATGAACGGATGAACTACCATTGCATCCATCAGTTGCTTCCAAGGTCTTCCAGTTAGCTGCTGTTTCCAGACACGATGCCTCGAATGCAAGAAGATATAGCATCTGGCGGAGGGAGAGGGATTCGAACCCCCGATACTCGTCAAGGTACAGCGGTTTTCAAGATGTACCCTTACCCTCAGTCCTCATTCGGATTCAATCACTTACGCTTGTCTTTGATTCCAAATCGGGCTTACAGGCTCTCAGTCGGCATCTACTGTGCTCCGCTTTGTGCTCCGGCGAGGAAGTAAGGTCAGTGAACGGCTTGGCCAACTCACTTGAGCCTGAAAAACCTCTCGATGTTTTCTCGTAATGCCGGAGCAAATTCAGCTTCTGCCTTGGTAAAACGAAGCTGCTTATGCCCTTTTAAATTGAAGGCGACGTCTTTGTCCATCTTGGCAGCGACGGAGACATCGAGAAATAGAAGCAATTTGTCGGTGACATCTTTCCCTTCAGCTTTCGCTTTGCCCATGACGAAACCAATTTCGTGGTACACATTGGGGTTGCAGTGTGTCAGATTGCCGATGAGTAGGCCGCAATCGCTCATCATCTTGATGATCTTGTCGGTGATTGCATAGGACGTTCCATCGTGGAACCAATCCACGCGCTCCACTCTAAGTTCAGGCTTGAGATTGTGCGCGTCGCTTACTTCTTTACAGACCCGCTGGATGATGGCGTAATGATCGTCAGTCTTTGTTTTGCCGAAGGGCATTGAGACAAAGATGGTCCTCTTTCGGCTCTCCAGAACCTTGTCGAAGATTTGGATGAGGTCGGCAGGAGTCGAATCAGCGATGGCGTAAAGATGATTCTCTAGTACCCAACGCACAAACGATGCGGCTGCAGGCGGTGAATGAAGTTCGTAGTACACCAAGGCCGCGAGCAATCCGCGGTTCGTGGATTCTCTCAGCGACGGTCTTTCATCGAACAACCCATTCACTTGGACGAGGGCCGTCTTGAACCGTTTCAGAGCGTTCTCATTATCGCCAAGCACATGCTTCTCGGTTAGAAAAGTAAACTGCTGGATAAGAAAAGTGCGAGGTTCTTTTTCGATGATGGGTTTCAGGTTCGGGAGCAGATCAAAGTCGAGCTTATCGTTAAGCTGTCGGGCAAGGTAGTAAGGCCAACCAAAAGAGGACCCTGTCTTGAGTTTGTCGTCGGAGAATAGGACGTTGTCATCGAGGATTAGTTTGAGGTTCTGCTCCATTGTTAGCGGGATTTGTTTGTAGTTGATATTGTGGAACAGTGCTCGGCTGAGGCGATCAGCCTCTTTGGTATCCCTGAAAAGAATGAAACAGAATGGCGTGTTGTGCTTCCGAAACTTCGGATCTTCGGGAGTTGCGCTTAATCGATGGTTGCCATCGATTCGCCACAATTTGTACTTGCGGCTCTTGTTCAGCAGTACAGTGGCGGTGTTGAAGTAACTGACAGACCGTGTGTCGTCGATGCCCTGCAATTTGCTAACAGAACAAGATATTTTCAGATCGTCGAACTTGAGACCTGAGAAACGCTCTCCGCGCTGGACGTGCTCAAAAAGGGCGCTAATCGCCTCGTTTGTCTCTCCGTCATGGTTGAGCGTCGCACACAGAATGACTTCAGGGAAAAACAGGAACTCGCCTTGGCTGAGGAAGGCGATCATTTCGGCGCGGTGGTCTTTCAGGAGATCTCGCTGGATGCTAGGGGCCGCCTCCGAGATGTCGAAGAGCACGCCCATTGGCGCAAAACCGCGCAAGCAAAGGAAGTTGCCGAGGGAAAAATCGAGAATACCCTTGAGTTTCACGCGCCTGCCTCCTTGCCAAGGATGAGGTTCTCGATCGATTCCCTGGCGTCTTCGAGGTCTTTTATTGCTTCCGTTAGCCTTCCTTCATATCTGTTTACGGCAGCATCGACGAGCCTCGGTATGCGCTCATCAAAGATGACCGGGATTGACAGCAGCGCGGCGTAGTCGAGTGCGGGACGTGTACCCCCGGTAGAGCGCCTCGACGCCAGCTTTTCGGCGATATCCAAGTTCAAGTAAGCGGCTAAGGTTTCGCTGGTCTTGAGATCCTTGGTACGAATGGCGACGATGTGCTGATTGATGTTTCCTTCAAAATTTTTCGGCACCACCGAAGCAACAGCCATTCGACCCACGCCGGTGATCTTGACCAGAAGTTCACCACCAGAAAGCTTGCTTCGATTAAGGATCCCCTCGTGTGTGCTGCGGGTAATACGTTTGCAATCGGCCAGGTTCAATCGCCCGGTTGGGGAAAGGTTTTGCACACGAATGAACGGCACACCGTCGGAGCTTTCGGTGTAGTGTGTATCTGCTTCCGTTGTAGAGGGCGTGGCGCCTCCGGCCATGCTCAATACAAAATCGCGGAGACAATGCTGGGTCAATTCGCGAAGACGCTTTTCCAACGCGACCAATTCGGGGCGGAAGTAGAAAGGGTCCCAACGGCCAATCATCTCAGACTTCCGCGTGAGAAACACGTTTGCCGAATCGCCTGCTTTGGAAAGCTCAAAGCTCATGTCTTGTCCATCCTCAATGGCTTCGATAAAGCGGCTCAATTCCTCCCCAATTGGGTCAAGCTCGTTGCTATTGGTGTTTCGACCGGTGGCATCGTAGCCGATGTCCCCGGCAATGGCCATGAAAAGGTCGTAATCAGGCAAGTCTTCGCGTCGCCGTTCCTCGAAACTCTCTGCAAGGTGGTAGCGAAAATTGTCTAATTGCTTAGCGAAACGGCCGGATATCTCTTTGGCTGCAGCGACGTAGTTTGGATTCTTCTTGCGCTCCCTAGCGCTTAAGGTGGTGAATTCGGAGCGCTTATTGAGTTCGTCAATTGCTTCCTTCTTCTTCCGCTCGATGTCGTCGAGCTTACTTTCAAACTTCTCCTGTTCGCGGATGCTATCTTTGAGCGCCTGCTTAGAGTCGCGCATCCGCTTCGTTTCCCTTTCAGTATGCTTCTTGAGGAAGAGAACCGAGCTCTTGACCCCGGCTCCAGTAGCGGTGAACGCGGTTTGCGGCAGGGAGACGACCGCGACAATGCGAAAGATGTCTTCAATCTCGTCGCGGACGTATTGGAGGCTGGAGTTGGTGAGGATGCCGTCAGGGATGACGATGGCGAGGTAGCCGCCGTCAGTCAGGTAATGCCAGCACTGCTCGATGAAGAGGATTTCCGTGTCCTGACCGGGACGTTCGGCGGCTTTACTCTTGGGGTTCAACCAGTCCACGTCGCGAGTGGCGAGGCGGTATTGGTGGAGATAAGCCTTCTCGGTCTGCTTCACCGTTGACCCGAAGGGCGGATTGGTGATGATGAAATCAAAACGGCCGTACTTGAAACCCTGGTTTTTGGTCTTCTGCCGCAGCTCGTCGTCAGGAATGAGCCCATCCGCCGCAACGACGTTGGTGTGGCCGTCGTCGTGGATGATCATATTCATCTTCGCCGTTCGCGCAATCTGCTCGTTGATTTCGACGCCATACAGATTGCCCATAGCAAACTCATGCCAGTGCCGGTAGTGCTGCGCGCCCTCCAGCGGGCCAATCTGCTCCGGATAATAGGCATTGGCTTCGCGACGAACCTTGTCAAGTGCGTGGAGGAGAAACCCGCCGCTGCCGCAAGCAGTATCAAGAACTAGGGACTCATTAGTGATAGGCAGCACGTCCACGACGAACTTCACGATGACACGTGGCGTGAAGTATTGACCGAAATCACCTCGAAAGAAAGACCCCATAAAGGTCTCAAATGCACGGCCCTTGCTATCGAGGTCGGTGTCGGAAAGGTTGATGCTTTCCAGGTAGCTGACGACCATACGCGCTTTCGCCGCGCTGAGGCGTATGTCGTCTTTAAAGACTTCAGGGTCTTTCTTGCGGCCCTCTTCGTAAAGTTTCTTTAACCGGTCGAGCAGATCCTTTTCCGTCTTCTCACGGGTATCTTCGGTGAAGATCTGGAAGTCATAAGGTTCGCCGGGTTTGCGTGGCTTGCGCTCGTCCCAGAGCTTGCAGAAGATGAGCTTGTCGAGTTCGTCGAAGGCTTCGGAAGGGTTTAGCTCGCCACCGCCCCAAAGTGCTTGATGGGCCTGCTGAAATCGGCGGGTTAGTTCGTCCTGGCTGACAATTTCGAGCGGAAAGAGCTTTTGACCGCTCTTCGTCGTGCCGCCACCGAAAGCGAACTTGAACCTTGAAAGTTCTGTAACGCCGAATTGCGGAACGTCCGGGATGGCGATGCGAGCCTTTGGCTTTTTTGCCGGAATCTCGAAATATTCATTCTTAAGTTTGGTGGTGACCCAAACGTATCTTCCTCCCTCAGCGACAGCGTAGCTGACCGCTTGGTCAGCGGCGCGCGCGAATTCGAGTTCGCTGATATCGGGCTTCTTACACTCGACGATGATCAGCGGCGATTTGAGCGCATCATCGCCATAGACAATGATGTCGGCTTCCTTGGTATCGGAACCCATTACCACGGGAACAAATTGACGAATGCGCTTCGCTGGATATTTGTATATGAGGGCTAGTTTGAGGAAAGCTTCGGCCTGGACCTTCTCTTCAGGATTTTCGTAGTTGCGACGTTTCTCCTGCGGCAAATAAACGATGTATTTGTCGGCATCGTCGAAACGGATGAGTTTTTGTTTGAGTCCGTCTTCTATCAGGTTCATGAAATGGGTCCAAGTAATTGCCTATCCGGGCGTATAGCGAGCAACTTTACCATAGCGCTTCTTCTCGAACGGTACAAGCATTCACGCCCGAGATCGGTCTTTTGGTCTTCTGGGTGTTGTTCTGTGGATCTTCGAGCCGTATCGCGGACATGCTCCGTTGAAGGCCGGTCCCTCGTATGGCCATGCTAGAATTTCGTAGCACTAATCTTCTGAAAGAGGTATGGGAAGCGAGAAGAATGGGCGTTGCTAATCTCTCTGGGTCGGTGTTTGCTTTTACCAAATTGGTATTTGTCTATTCCATGGCCGTGCTACTTACTTTGGTGCATGATAGGGTCGATTGTCCTTCGTGCGGTTTTCTTCGTTTTTAGGGTAATGGGCTGTTCAGAGGGGAGACTTTCCCGACAGTGCATCTAATATTCGGAAAGAAGGAACGGGGAATCCCGAACCTGGGGAGGGATGGCCCTTCTGGCAAGCTTTCTGGGAGTGCTTTAAGGGATTCAGCAAACACAAGGCGCACGCCGATCTTTGGTTAAATGCGTTCATAGGAGTTGCTGAGTTGGCCGCCTATCCGGTCCTTCTGAAAGCTGGTTACTTAACTGCCATCGGAGGATGGCTTTTGGTAAAAACCGCAGGAAGTTGGGGCGGCTGGAAGGTCTCTCGAACCTCGTTCAATCGGTTTCTGCTTAACAACATATGTACGCTCGGAATTGCCTATCTATGGCTAACCCGGTACGTCCAGGTGAAGTGAGCAATGGAGTTGTTGTGCACAAATTGCCCACCTGCGCATTCGGCGGGGGCCTGCGAGACGCGCATCTGGTCAAAGCAAAGAGCCTTTAATATTTGGAGGGAGATGATGCTTGGGCTTTAACGCGCTTGGTCCCAATCTAGGAAATAGCCTCCAAATGCGCGATTAAGGTCGTGGCCCGACCCACTTGACTATGTCGTGAGGTGCACCCCATGAAAGCCGCTGCTTTGTTCCTCGCTATTCTCTGTCTTTGCGCTTGTAAGAACACCGAAAAACCCAAGGTTGTAACTGTCGCCTTTAATGGCTGGCACGGCCAAGAGTTCTTGAAGCAGGGTTGTATAGTTCTTCAGCGGGATTACGAGAGAGTGCGCAAAATGAGCGCTCAAGAATACGTGACTCTCATGACGCTAACAGATAAACATTACATGCCTTGTCTAGTGGAACCCCGTGTGATGAATAGCGTGGTTGAGAACCAGTTGCTAAGTGCTTTTGCTGCCAATCCTCAATGCCAGGGCGTCAGTTTTTCCCAGGGCTACTATGGCCCAAAAGACTCCACACAAGAAGCTGGCCAGAAGTTCTTGGATTCTAACTGGCGTCTCTCATTGGATCTAACTCCTTCGGCGGAAACCGGCGATGTTTCTTTGGCTGATTCGCAATGGACGCTAAACCCCAGGACTCTTTCCGGAAATCTTGAAAATATCGAGAAAGCTGCAACTGATATTTGCACGATCGTAAAAGGACAAGGCGGCCAAATGTAAAACTCAAACCTTGAGGATAGGCAGCATCCGCCAATTGCCTACCTGTGCATTCGGGCGACAGGCCTGTCTCATTTTTGACGCGCGTGATGGAAATGGAACTGAAGTGGGAGTGGGTGGCGGAGGGAGAGGGATTCGAACCCCCGGTACCCTTTCAGGTACAGCGGTTTTCAAGACCGCCTGTTTCAACCGCTCACACATCCCTCCGCGTGAGAGTTATCAACAGTTTAGCATTCAATGGTTTCACCAGGAAGAAAGCGTTTTCTGGCGGGTGCGAGGTCAAATTCGAGATGGGGATGGTTTCGGTGGTTCTCCGCGAAGATCGATACACTGAACAAATTCAAAGTTCGAATCCCTTCGAGTCCACACGCAAGAATTCGCCCTTCGATTCAGCGCTTTACCGGCAAACCCTTCTCGCTGCTTTTCTGGGAATCAGATTGTAAGGTGTTTATTTTCTGCTGTTCAGGAAGAGTTCGGGCTGTCCCCTTTTCCCTTATGTAAGAATAGGTCTACTGCTACAATCTTCAACGCGAAGTGGCTCATGTTTCAGAGAGAGCACTAAATCTTGACGCACCGGTGATTTATAGCAAAAAGTCGTCACATGGTTCTGCTGAAAAATGTCCATATAAGTGACAACGCCACGAAATGTTACGAGCCGTTGTCCTGATGATTCTCTCGTTTTGGCTGGCACGTAGCAAATTATGCCTACGGGTCTACTTTGGTTAAGGCCTAAGTCATCTGCTATAAATACTACCCCGTGTTTCTCCACGTCGTTGATTTTCGACTTCTCAAAAGCGCCTCCCCCTGTAAAGCTGCAATCGGATTTTATCTCTATCTTAAAAGCAGCTGTTTTGCCAACGTGGTTCAAGATGACATCGTAGGAAAAACCTATTCTATCCTCAAGTTGGTAAATGCCGATTGATTTTACTGACGCGGTGACAAATGGCCTGTCATCTAAGTGCAGCGCGTCAATTTGCGCTTGAAGGGCGTCGCGTTGCAAATGGATAGATTCTTCTCCCTGCTTTATCTGTGCCTCCACTGAGTCACGCTGTTTTTCGACAGACTGCTGCTGAACTATTAGAGATTTCTCTGCATCATCATGGGCAGCTTTACGGGTCAGCCGCGCTTCATTCCAGGCCAAAGCCGTGGCTATTGCAGCGATGGCAGTCAATATCAGGCCAAGATTTTCGTTGACACGCTTGCGGCTCCAGTGAAAGGAACTTTCTTTTTTTGCCTCTGCCATACCGCAGCATTTCACCACGGTTTAGTTAGGAGTTCAAGATGCGTTTGGAAATATTTCAGAGAGTAATAACCAAGGCACGCAGTGTTCCTGCTCTGCTGAGCCGTGCCTTACTCCGGCAGTATCAGCCTTCCGTACTGTTCGGGCGACGCATGGTCATCGTATGTGGCTACGTGCCAAAGACAATGCAAAAAGGCAACCACCGGTTGGATTTTTTCTGAGTGAATGCCATTGCCTACCGCTCATGAATGCACACTAGCCGTTTAGCCGTAATGGAGATTTCCTGCCGGTATCCGAAGGCGTCATTGAAGGAAAGGGAAGGAAAAGAAGGAAAAGGAAGGTAACGGGAATATTTTTTAGAGTGCTGCGATTTCGAGTGGCAGGCCTCCTGTGCTAAGAAGTATAAAAGTTCGAAAGTCGTTCGCGAATCCCCCGTAAACCTGTAATCCCCCGGTTTAAATCCTTTAAATCCCGATTTAATTGACAGACTCTCCATGTTCGTATATCATTCGCTACGGTAGTCGGTAGTCGTCGTAATCAGTACGCGTCATTCTCGGGGGACTTTGACCTGAGCCGTATTGCAAGGCGTGACCCTGAGTCTTCGAAGGGTCTCTACAACACGAGTCATTCGCGGGGACTTATAACTTCCGTGGCTCATTTTTTACAGGTTGGCGGAGCTATGCTCACAAAGTGAAATTAGAGATTTCAAAATTGAATTGTTGGTACACCCCACCCCCTGGTACCTTTTAACCACCTTCTAACCACCTTGTTTGGTCCAAAAAACAGCGACATAAATTAAATTCTTCTAATAATATGTTCACGAATAAACAGCCACGCGCCTGACTCGCACTCTTGATCAGACTCTGGAGTCTCGACATGATCGATCGCTAGATTCGGCGATTGCAGACTATAAAAAGGCGAACCAAACTGCCTGGCAACTACAAAGCCCAAGTTCAAGCTTGAGCGCAACTTATACCTTTCAGAAGCGTGATGGAAAATGGCTCAAATACAATCCTCCACCCTTTAGGAACGTAGATGGCGCCCTTATCCCGTTATACCCGTTGCAACGTGAATTTTGTTCTCGTTAGCGAAGGATTTTACGAATTCTGACTTCTGACTCCTGGCTCCTTGGGGATATCTAAGGGCGAAGCCCTTGGTTAGTTAGCTTCGGGAGCGTTTGTGGCTGGAACTATTGAGCGAACGAGCACGGAGAGATCACCGGATCACCCGATTTTCCTAGACCCATCCGGCAACTTTGGTTAGACTTGCACCAATATCGGCCACTCCTCATCTTTTAATCTTTTTTGGAAGTTCTATGACCTTTGCCCTTCGCAGCTTTTTCCTTTTGCTGGCCGTGCTAGCCGCCACCTGTCACCATTGCTTTGCCCAGCAGCCGGCGGCCGCCGCCCCATGTGCGATGCCTGTCTTCTCCAATGTGGTGCATGATCCAAATATTTTCAGTGAGCAGCAGGAAGAGTGGCTGGGTGAGATTCTTGATCCTCAGATACGCAAGGAATTCAACGTTATTGACGATCCGGAAAACGATTATCTGCAAAAGATTGGCGAGCGTCTGCTGGCCCAGCTTCCGCCCACCAAAATCCATTACAGCTTTACCATTATCGACGCTCCGGAGAGCGATTCCTTCGGGCTGGCCGGTGGGCATATCTACCTTTCCCGCAAGATCATCGCGCTGATCCAGAGTGAAGATGAACTGGCCGGACTCCTAGGACATGAGATCGGGCACATCATTACCCACCAGGTTGCCATCGATATATCCCGCGATTTCCGCAACGTGCTGGGTGTGACCCAAGTGGGCGATCGCAAGGATATCGTTGACCGCTGGAACCAGCTCCTCGATACTTTCGCTAAGCATCCGCAAAAGCATGATGAAAAGCGCGAACAGCAGGAGCAGTTGATCGCCGACCGTCTGGCCCTCTATGCCATGACTCGCGCCGGTTACAAGACTTCTTCTTTCGGCGATTTCTTCGATCGCCTTGCCGGCACCAAAAAGAATACCGGTAATTTCTGGTCGGATTTCTTTGGCGCTACCAGCCCTGAGTCCAAGCGTCTGCGAGAACTGATGCGCACCTCTGCCCCCCTTGCTCCCGTTTGCATCACGGCTCCGCCCAGCGATGCGGCCGTTCACTTCCCCAAATGGCAGCAGGCCGTGATTGCCTCAAAAAGGGCGGTAGCAAAAGAAGAAATTCCAGGATTGATCAGGAAGACCTCGTTGAAGCCGCCTTTGCGCGGAGAGTTGGACCAACTGCAGTTCAGTCCCGATGGCAAGTATCTTTTCGGCCAGGATGAAAGCAGCGTCTTCGTGCTGACCCGCGAACCTCTGGCTAATCTCTTTCGCATCGACGCTCCCGACGCCAAGGCCGCTCACTTCACGCCCGATTCCCTGGCTATCGTGTTTTATGACAAGGAGCTGCGCATTGAAAAATGGGAAATAGCCTCGCAGCAGCGAACTTCGATCCGTCAACTCACATCCAAGTGTTTTGATACCGACCTCTCTCCCACCGGTGAAGTGCTGGCCTGCGTTACGCCCGACCTTGATTTGCAACTGGTGGATGTAACCAGCGGCAAGCCGGTTTTTTCCAAGCAGAAATTTTACCAACCGACCTTCGCTGACTTAATCATGCTGGAGCTGGCGCGAATACTCGACGAAGCCGATGCAACTCCCAATCTGTTTTCTACACGCTTTTCCCCTGATGGACACTATTTTGTAATCTCCCGGGGAGAGATGCAGTTTGCCTACGACCTCCAAACCCGCAGTGAAGTCAAACTGCCAAAGAAGGTCAAGGAGATACTCACTTCTTTTACTTTTCTTGACTCCGGCCAGTTGATTGGGCACAGCGCAAAATCAAATAAGCTGACGATCGTGCGCTTCCCTTCAGGCGATCTGGTGGATGAATTTCCCTTCAACTTTGGCGGAAACTATTCCAGGGTGCAAAAAGGCAACTACCTCCTGATCCGGCCTGCGGGCAACGCCGCCGTGGGAGTAATCGATCTGGCCGGGAAAAAGGCGAGCATGGGCTATAAAGCGCCCGGTTTTGCCATCTATGACACGGTCTTCGCCGGGGAAGAGCTCGGGGGCGAAGTATCGCTTTACACTCTTGCTGATAGAAAGCAATTGGCTAAAGTCCAACTGCCGGACTCGCCGCTTTCTGCGGCGCGTGTCTCCTCATTTTCCGCAAATGGGAAGTGGCTGGCGGTCTCCGGACGTTCTCGTGCCGCGGTGTGGAAGCTGGAAACCGGCGAGCGCGCTCTCTATTTACGCGATCTTGCGGGAGCTTTCTTTGATCAGGACCAATTCATCGCAAGATTCCCCAAGAGAGAGAAGGATCCGTCTACGGTCTTCGAATTTGATCCTTCGAACAAGCAATCGAAGAAATTGTACGAGATAGCGGCGGAGCCTGAAGATGTCCTTCCCGACGCATTGGCGCGCTTCGTGGGCCGCCCAATCTTTCAATTCGGCGACCTCATGGTCAGCGTGAAGCCCGACGACGCTAAGAAATCTACTAACAATTATGTGGTCGAAGCGCGTGATCTGCGCACCAACAAGCCCCTCTGGGAGCATAAGTTCGAAAAGGAACGCCCGTCTTTTCATTACTCGCCTGCGGGGAAAACAATGTCAACCGTTATCGCGAATTACGATGCGATCCAGCAGCAGGCGAAATCCGATCCTGGCCTGGCAGCCAAACTAAAGGCCCTCGGAGGTGGACAGGACAAGAAGGCCAGTTACGTGGTCCAGGTGACCGAGGCGCTTACCGGCAAAACTCTGGGAGAGGTCCTGGTCGATACAGGCAAGCTGTCTTTCAAGGTCAAGAGCGCAATTGCCGCCGGAGACACAGTGCTGGTCACAGACTCCGAGAACCGGACTCTGGTGTACTCCTTGAAATCGGGTGAGCAGATCGGCAAAGTTTTTGGGCGTTCCCAGGCCCTCTCAGTCCGCGGCGATAGGATGCTGGTAGAAAATGGCAAAGGCAATGTAGATCTTTATGACACTGCGACATTACAGTCCCTTGCGCATTTCAGTCTTCCATCGCTCATAGGCCAGGCCGCCTTCAGTACCGACGGCAACAGCCTGTACATTCTCACGATTGATCAGAACGTCTACAACGTTGCCGTTCATTAGAGCCAGCAATAACAAAATTGACCTCAGCCTCCGAAAGAACCTTCAAGGCGATTTCAAAATTGGTCATGGGCTATTTAGGTGGAACTAGCCGACCGGCCCGCTGCAACTCATCCATCAACCGCAAAGCGCCTTCCATCTTCCGCACGCGTTCAGTGGGAGTCAATAGCAGCGCCTCAATGTTAAGCGTGAGGTCGACACCATATTTCTTGGCAGCTTCAATCTTGCTGCCCGGTGGCGGATTGGCTACGAGTTCGAGCAATCGATCTCGTCTTGAAGGCTTCGTCATGCTACTTATGATTTTATCTGATTGCGGCTAAAAGCTGCGTCCTCAAAGCAAACGGCGGCCCCCTTTGCAAGCTCTGAACTCACCGACGCCTTGAAGATGCATATAATATCCTAAGCTCCTCCATACGTAACATTCTGTCGAGAGCCGGAATCCTGTGGCCACACCGAAAAAAGACGAGCACAAAAGCTCGCTGCCTGTTAGCCAGCGCCGTGCTTTGCTGATCCCGTTGGCGTTGGCGGTGCTCATTCTTTTCCTGGCGGTATTTTCGCAAACCGCCTTCAACCTGAAGCAGTTGAGTCCCGGATCGGTCCAGCAGACCTTTTTCTTGGTAGCGCTTTCGGCCCTGATTTTCTTGCTGCTGGTAGCACTCACCTTCGTATTGTTGCGCAACCTGATCAAACTCTACGCCGAACGGCAGCTTGGAGTACTTGGCTCCCGGTTTCGAACGCGCATGGTTGTTGGAGCTTTGCTCCTGTCATTTGTTCCATCGATTGTGATGTTCATGTTTTCGTATGGATTAATGAACCGTTCCATCGATAAATGGTTCTCGGTACCGATCCAGCAGCTTCAGCAGGATTCCGGCCATATAGCCAAACTGCTGCAGGACTATGCCGGCGAAAACTCCCGCCAGGAGGCCGTGGAGATTGCTGCATCGCCTGAAATACAACGTGCATTTAAAACCCGGGAATACTCCCGGATCGAGGACGAACTTCAACGCCATCGACCTACACTGCAAGGAGGTTTTGCGCTGGCGATTGCCGACGGCGCAGAGGTGAAGGCGTTCAATTCGCCGGGCTCCTGGGACACACTGAGGAACGAATTACCTGCGTTGGAGCCGCTTGAAAAAACACCACAAAAGTGGGCCAGAGGAAACATCGAATACATTCTTTCCATGGCTCCTCTGCAAGGGAATGGAAAGATCTTAGTGGGGATTCCGCTTCCTAAAGATTTTTCGCCTATGCTGGAGCAGATCACCAAAAACCAAAATGATTATGCCCGACTGAGCCAGGAAAAAAAGCGGCTGCGCGGCATGTACATGTTGTCGCTGACCTTGCTGACGGTGCTTGTCCTCTTCATTGCCACCTGGTTCTCGCTGTTTGTGGCCAAGCTCGTCACTCGTCCAGTGGCTGCGCTGGCAGAGGCTACGCGGGAGATTTCCCGTGGCCATCTGGGCCACCGGGTCGAAATTACCGCTGCGGACGAACTGGGAGAGCTGATCTCATCATTCAACACTATGGCGGGAGAGTTGGAGGCCAGTCGCCGCAAGATTGAGCAATCGTCGCGCGCCCTGGTGGAGAGCAATACCGAACTGGAACAGCGCCGCCGCCATATCGAGACCATTTTGGAAAGCATTCCAACGGGTGTGCTTTCACTTGATCCCGAACAACGGGTCTCCCACAGCAATGCGGCTTTTGGACGCATGTTCTCGTCCAATGGAGGCGTTCCGCTTCCAGGTTCAAGCCTGGAAACGATTTTCCCGGCAGATGTGGCTGCTGATCTCGAATATCTGCTCAAGCGAGCGGCCCGCAAATCAGTGACTGCCGCCCAGCTTGAAATCCCGGTGCTTCGCGACAAGCTGAATGTGACGGTAACCGCTTCTTCCGTCCAACATGGCCAACAGCAGCTTGGCTACGTAGTTGTCTTTGAAGATTTCAGCGACTTGCTCAAGGCCCAGAAAGAAGCGGCCTGGCGCGAAGTGGCGCGCCGCGTGGCCCATGAAATCAAGAATCCTCTCACGCCTATCGCGCTCTCGGCCGACCGGGTACTCCGGCACCTCGATCGCGGCACAACGCCCGATGATGCTTCCTTGGCTGTGATTCGTGGTTGCGCCGAGACCATCGCTGGCGCAGTCGAGACTGTGCGTTCGCTGGTGGACGAGTTCTCTTCGCTGGCTCGCTTCCCCACGGCGCAGCCACGGCCGGCCGACGTAAATGAGATTATCGAAAACACTCTCGCCATGTTTGCGAGTCAACTGGATGGCATTACCGTGCAGAAGCATCTCGACGAGTCGCTGCCCATGGCCCTGGCCGACCCGGAAGCCATCAAAAGAGCCCTGGCTAACTTAATTGATAATGCAATCGAAGCCATGCAAGACTCGCTACTGCATGAGCTTCACATTTCGACAACGCTCGTGGAAACCAAAGACGCAGTCGAGATCGTCGTGGCCGATACCGGACATGGTGTAACCCGTGAAGTTAAGGAGAAACTCTTTCTCCCTTACTTTTCGACCAAGAAGCGCGGCACCGGTCTTGGACTCGCTATTGTCCGACGCATTGTTGAAGACCATCGCGGCTCTATTCGCGTAGAGGAGAATCGGCCTGTGGGAACCAGGTTTGTCGTCGAACTGCCATTGGCGGCTGAAGCTGTAGGGACGGTGATGCGAGATGCATAGCATCCTGGTGGTCGACGATGAACGCGAGATTCGCGAATCGCTGCGGGGCGTCCTCGAAGATGAAGGTTATAAAGTGCTGCTGGCCGAGAGCGGTGAAGCCTGCATCGAGCAGCTTAAGAAGCGCAACTGCGAATTGGTTCTACTCGACGTCTGGCTCCCAGGAATGGACGGACTGGAGACTCTCGAGAGAATCAAGCAGATGGATGACCACCCCGAAGTCATCATGATTTCCGGCCACGGCAAGATTGACACAGCCGTGCGCGCCACCAAGTTGGGAGCGTTTGACTTTCTGGAAAAACCTCTTTCTCTGGATAAGACCCTCATCCTGATTAAGAATGCGCTTGAGGCTCATCACCTGCGCCGGGAAAACGCGGAGTTCAAAAAACAGGTCCAATCGAAGAGTGTCATCGTAGGCGATAGCATTCCCATGAAGGCTCTACGCCAGCAGATGGGCGTGATGGCTCCCACCAATGGACGCGTCCTTATTTATGGAGAGTCGGGAACTGGTAAAGAACTTGTAGCGCTTGCCATCCACACACAAAGCCTGAGAAAAGACAACCTGTTTGTCGAAGTGAACTGTGCCGCGATTCCCGAAGATTGGATCGAAAGCGAGTTGTTTGGCCACCGCAAGGGCGCCCTGCCCGGCGCCGCGGGAGACAAAGAAGGCAAGTTCGAAAAAGCGGATGGTGGCACGCTGTTTCTCGATGAAGTCGGAGACATGAGCCTGAAAACCCAGTCCAAGGTCTTGCGGACCCTCGACGAGCAACGCTTTACCCGTGTAGGCGACGATGAGGCGATTCGCGTTGATGTGCGGGTGATCGCCGCCACCAACAAGAACCTCGAAGACGAAATCTCCAAGGGAAATTTTCGGGAGGATTTGTTTTACCGCTTGAACGTGATTCCTTTTTACGTTCCGCCATTGCGGGAGCGTAAAGAAGATATCCCGCAATTGACCCGGCATTTCCTCAAGGAGTTTTCGGCAGCATACAGCCGTCGAACTAAAGAGATGACCGATGACGCAGTCGATACCCTGGTGCGTTATTCATGGCCTGGAAATGTGCGCGAGCTACGCAATGTGATCGAGCGTATCGTCATCATGAATCCCGCAATCCACAAGATCGAACGCAAGCACCTGCCACCCTTGGTTTACCGTGACGGATCAGGGCGCGCCCCGGCCGGCTTCTCGACATTGCATCAGGCCCGCGCCGCTTACGAACGCGATTACATTTTGAAAAAGCTCGACGAAAATCACGGCAACGTCACCAGGACAGCAGAAGTGCTGGGCCTGGAGCGAAGCCACCTTTACCGGAAGATGAAGACCCTGGGGATCGCGGTGAAAGAATAAGATCCCAATAGTGAACATAAGTAATGGAGTGCGGGAGAATTCCCAAAATGTGCTTGACTCTTGATATCGCCAGTGTATGATGTCGCTACTCTATATAGGAAACCAGGTGGAATCTTATGGTCTGTGGGCAGTGCAATGCAACACTGCAAGAAGGTTCTGTTTTTTGTTCTAGCTGCGGAACTCAACAATCTCAAAGTGTAACCACAACCGGTGCGGCAGTTGCGCCAGCCCCCTCAAAGCCGTGCCCTTTCTGTGGTGAAACAATTTTGGCGGCGGCGATTAAATGCAAGCATTGCCAAACGATCCTTACTGCACCTTCTGGAAACGCGGTCCTGTCGCCGGCAGGTGTACAAGGGCCAATCGTTCATGGGGCTGCAGCTCAACCTACGATTGTGATTCAAAATGTACAGCAGCAAGCCACGCCACATGCTGTTCTCTATCGTGAGATCAAGAATCCGGGAGTTGCGCTTCTCTTATCTTTTATCTTTCCTGGCGGAGGGCAATTCTATAATGGCCATGCTGGCAAAGGAATTATTGTATTGCTGACATTCTGGATATTTGGAATTACTTATTTATGGTCGCTTTTCGATGCCTACACGTCTGCAAAGCGAATCAATGCTGGCTTACCGTGAATATTACCGGACTGTTGCCCTATATTCTGATAGTAGGACTGATTGGCGTTATCGGTTTTGCTCTAACTTCTCGAGGATTAGCCGATCGATTCATTGAAATGGGAATCCTTCCGCAAACCTTGAGAGGAATATTGCCCATTGTGAATGTTGCAGTCCGAGCTATAGGGTTTCTCCTAGTCATCTGCGGTCTAACGAAGCTTGCGCTGGATGCCGGTTGGCTAAATGCCGCCATCTTACAGCGGTATGGACTTGCTATACTCTTAATCCTAATCGGAACAGGTTTCCTTATCCTTTCCTGGAAGAATCAACGAAGCTCCAAGCTAAAGTAACTGCGTCCTTACTTAGCCTGAGAATTCGATATCGCCTATCTGATCGATCGTCACATTCTTCAAATCCTGGCTTCGAATAAGAATCTTTGGATGACATGAATTTTTTGCGCCATCAAGGAACTAGAATAGCAACGCCGCATGAGCAATCAGTCTAAATCCTCCGAAATTCTCCCATTTCAAGACGCCTACGAACTGGTCCAACGCTATTGCCAAGCCCTTCAGCCCCTTGGAACAGAAGAGGTCGCTTTACTTCAAGCTGTTGGACGAGTCTTAGCCGAACCGATGTTGGCTGATCGCGACTTTCCTCCCTTTCCGCGCTCTACGCGGGACGGTTTTGCTGTGCGGGCTGCGGATGTGAAATCTGTTCCTGTGGCGTTGCGCGTGGCTGGACAGGTGAAGGCTGGGAGCAGTTTTCCTCGTCCAATATCTGAGGGTGAGGCAGTAGAAATCATGACTGGCGCTCCGGTTCCTGGTGGTAGCGATGCCGTGGTGATGGTCGAATATACGGTCCGCAAAGGAGACGCCGTCGAGATTCAGCGGTCCGGTGCCTCTGGAGAGAATCTTGTTCCAACGGGCCGCGAAGTCCGGGCCGGGCAGGAGATGTTGCCACGCGGAACCCGGTTGAATTTCGCCCACATGGCGGTGGCTTCTGCTGTAGGCAAAGCACGTTTACACATCTACAAAAAGCCACGAGTCGCGATCCTTTCCACCGGAGACGAACTGGTCGAACTGGAACGACAGCCAAGCGAACATCAGATCCGCAATAGCAATAGCTATTCTCTGGCGGCCCAGGTGCTTGCGGTGGGCGGCGAACCGTTGCAATTACCCATTGCTCCCGATGATGCTGACCAAATCCGCAAGTTGATTCAGCGCGGGCTTGAATCAGATCTTCTGCTGCTTTCGGGTGGGGTCTCCATGGGCAAATTCGATCTGGTCGAGCAAGTCCTCGGCGAATTGGGGGCGGAGTTCTTTTTTACAGGAGCTGCGATTCAGCCCGGGCGTCCTGTGGTCTTCGGTCATGTCAAGACTCCGGGTAGGACCTCCGCCACGCCCTTCTTCGGACTGCCGGGGAATCCTGTCTCCACCATGGTGACTTTTGAGCTGTTTGCTGCCTCGGTAGTGAGGGCCTTGGCAGGAGAACATCCTGTAAGATTAAATACGGCCCTGGCCCGGCTTGGGAAAGCGATCAAGACCAAAACGGGCCTTACGCGATTTCTCCCGGCGGTCTTAAGCGGTGGCCTGCATGACCCAGTGGTTGAGGTTGTGCCTTGGCAAGGATCAGGCGATATTCAAGCTGTGGCTCGTGCAAATTGTTATGTTGTTGTGCCGCCTGACCGGGAGTCGATTGCCGCCGGGGAGATGATCTCGGTCCTGATGCACTCATGCCCAAACTGAAGCCCACAAAATTGTCGCATTACGATGCAAGCGGCCGGGCCACCATGGTGGATGTCTCGGCTAAGACCGCGAACCGGCGGGAAGCCGAGGCTTCGGCGTTTGTGGCCATGTCCTCCAAGGTGTTGAAAGCATTGCCCAAAAACCCTAAAGGCAATCCCTTGGAAGTGGCCCGCTTTGCGGGCATCACGGCAGCCAAGCGGACTGCCGAATTGATACCTATGTGCCATCCGCTGCCCCTCTCTTTCGTTGATGTGAGTACGGAGGTATGCGAGAATGGCGTCAAGATTTACTCTCGAGCCGTCACCACCGCTCAAACCGGAGTTGAGATGGAGGCGCTGGTGGCTGCCGCGCTGGCCGCGCTTACCATATACGACATGTGCAAGGCCCTGGATAAAAGCATGGCAATCCGCGAGGTTGTCCTGGAGCGTAAATCGGGCGGCAAAAGCGGAAATTACCGGCGGAAGCCGGCTAGCAATCATGACACGAAATAGGTTCCATGCCGAGTAACATCAAGGTCCTGCTGGTTGACGACAATCCCATGGTTCTGGAGATGCTGCGGATAGCTGTCACCCAATTCTCCAGCGTCAGCACGCTGACCGATGGCGCCGATGCCATGCTCAAAGCCATTGACGACAAGCCCGACCTCATCATCGCCGATTACACCATGGAGGCCATGGACGGCCGGCAACTCGTTCAGAAACTGAAGAGCCGGAGCGCGACCGCCAATATCCCTGTCATCCTTATGGCCAGCAAGACCGATATCACAGAAAAGCTCAAGATCCTTCAGGACACGGTTGAAGATTTCATCGAAAAGCCTTTCTTTCTGAAAGAAGCCGCGGCCCGCATCAAGAAAGTCGTGGACAAGATCTCGCTCGAAAAGATGGCCCGCGAGGCCCCCGGTGAGGCCACCTTGCGCGGTAGCCTGGCGCAGATGAACGTGATGGACCTGCTGCAATCGCTCGATATGGGCCACAAAACCTGTGCCCTTACGCTGAACAACAATGGCGACCGCTGCCAGATGTTCTTCAGCGATGGGCAGATCAATCACGCCATCTATGGCGACGTGAAGGGCGACGACGCCGTGTTCAAGGTACTTTCCTGGACAGGCGGAAACTTCGAGATCAACTTCAACGGCAGCAGCGCCGAACAGACCGTGACCCGCTCCACCCAAGGGCTCCTTCTCGAAGGGCTGCGGCTATTAGATGAATCCAACCGCGATACAGAAGAGAACGTGCTCGAAGCTTGATCGTGAAAACCGCCTCCATCCTTACCATCAGTGACTCCGCACATCAAGGCAAGCGCGAAGACCTCTCCGGGCCCGCCATTGCGGCCGAGCTTAAGGCGGCTGGGTTCCAAATAGCCAATACCGCTGTGATTCCAGATGAGCAAGACCAAATCCAGGAGGCGCTGAAAGCGCGCAGCCGTGAAGCGCAATTGGTTGTGACTGTTGGTGGAACCGGCATTGCGGCCCGCGATGTTACCCCGGAAGCGACGCTCGCAGTCATCGACCGGATCGTGCCGGGCGTTGCCGAACGTATGCGGTCCCTGGGCGCATTGAAGACTCCTTTGGCAGCGTTGAGCCGTGGAGTATGTGGCGTGCGCGGCCAGGCTTTAATCTTGAACTTACCAGGAAGCCCCAAGGCCGCAGTGGAATCGCTGCAGGCTGTGATCGATATCTTGCCGCATGCGTTGGAACTGCTGAGCGGGAACACGGAACACAAAGAGATTGGGTAATTGAGTAACTTGGTAATTGGGTAATTTGAAAGCAAAACCCAATATCTTCAGAACCAGCAGCTATTAATAGCTAGAGAATCCTTGCAAACAAAAAGGCGGGCCCAAAGCCCGCACTTCTGAAAATTACCCAATTACTAACTTACCCACTTACCCAATTTCTATGCGTCTGCTGTGACTTCAGGGAACTTGAGTTTGCTCTTGGCCAGGGCTTTGTTGAGCAGGTCTTCAATCTCGGTCTCGTCGGAGTTCCGGGCCATGGCCAGTTCGGTCACTAAGAGGTAGCGGGCACGTTCCAGCATCTTCTTTTCGCGGAATGATAGGGGTTTGCTTTGGGCCAGCAACAGGAGGCTCTTCAGCACAATCGCCACTTCGAGCAGAGAGCCGGTCCGCATTTTGTCGGAGTTTTCCTTAAAGCGGTATTTCCAGTCGGTGTTGCTATCGCACTGTCCATCGGTGAGGAAGCTCAGGATCTTGTTTACCTCGCCGTTTTTGACCACCGGACGCAGGCCCACGCTGTTCACGTTATGGAACGGGACCTCGACTTTCAGACTGCTGGCTTTAATCTTAAGGAGGTAGAATTTCTGGACGGACATGCCGATCGTCCGGCTGCTGATCTGCTCAATAACCCCAACACCATGATTGGGATAAACGACTTTATCGCCTATTTGGAAGCTGATTTGACCATTCATGAAGCACCAAGAGGAACTCTGCGGGGGAACGATCAGTACATTCGTTATTATAAACTGCTTGTGGATTTTCGGCAATGTTCACGGGCCGAATTGAGATATCCACAATCTTTTTATAAGCTTACAAGGGTAGATTAGAAGCTGGCTGGCGTTATAATGAACAGGTCCGGTACCCGCCCATTTCGACCCGGCAGAGGAGCTTTCTTCCCTAGATGCCCGAGCACATCAAGAGAAAATTGGAAGAAGAGATTCGCGCCCTGGAGCACGAATTAACCAACGAGCTTCCCAAAGAGATCAAAAAAGCCGCAGCCTTGGGCGATTTGAGCGAAAATGCCGAATACCACATGGCCAAGCAACGGCAGGAGTTTGTAAATGCCCGCCTCGGCCAGCTCAAGAAGCGTATGGGCGAACTCGCTCTGGTCAACCTCAGCAACATTCCAAAAGACCGCGTGGCCTTTGGTTCGACGATCCGGGTGTTTGACAATGCTAAAGAAGAAGAGCTGGAATACAAGCTGGTGACCAGTGAAGAGTCCGACGTTGCCAAAGGCCTGATCTCCACTACGTCGCCCATAGGCAAGGCTCTGATGGGGAAAAAAATAGGTGACACGGCCGTAGTTGTCACCCCGAACGGAAAACGGGAGATGGAGATTTTGCAACTAACAACTATCCACGACGAGGCGTCATGACCTGGACCGGAGCTTTTGGCCGCGCCTGCAGGGTTCTTCTGCACGCGATCGTGCGTGGATTATCGCTCACCCGCATCTCTCCCAATGTACTCACATTTCTGGGTTTGGTCATTAACACCGTTGCCGCCATCCTGTTTGGTTTTGCGAATTCCCATAATTATCCGCGTATGTTCCTGTATGCCGGTCTAGTCATCATTGGAGCCGGCATCTTCGATATGGTGGATGGGCGCGTGGCCCGCGCTACCGGACAGGTCACAACCTTTGGCGGATTCTTTGATTCCGTGATTGACCGCTACAGCGATGTAGCGCTGTTCTTCGGCCTGCTGGTTTATTACGCCCGCGCCAACCGCTTCTTTTACCTGGTGCTGGTGGCCTTCGTCATGGTTAGCTCGGTCATGGTCAGCTACACGAGAGCCCGCGCCGAATCGCTGATTGGTTCCTGCAAAGTCGGTTTCATGGAGCGCCCCGAGCGCATTGTCCTGGTGATTATCGGAGCTTTGTTTTCGCGTTGGGGAGCTATGGCTCCCGTCCTGTGGGTGCTGGCGGTGCTCTCAACCATTACGGTGATTCACCGCATTATCTATACCTACCAGCAGACGCGCATTCTCGATGCAAAGGTTGCAGCGGAACAAAAGGTTCTGGCGGCGGAGCGAAGCAAGAGCGGCACGCAACAAGTGCCTTCGTTCAATTAGGGCAGAAGTCAGAAGTCGCAAAGCGGCACACAACAAGTTCCTTCGTTTGATGAGTGAGAAGTCAGGAACGCGTTTGAAACCTGGATCCGTTCTCGTAGCATGTCTCGGTATGCCGACCTTCCTGACTCCTGCTCTGTGCAGTTGGTTTTCAATTTTGGCAATTTTGGCATTTATGGCAATTTTGCCAATCCCCGCCGAGTCACAGACTGTTCAATCCGGCCAACCGGTGGCGGGGCTGACTTCTGTCTCCTGTCTTCCCAGTCTGAGACGCTAATGCAAGTCCTCAATCTTTAGCTCCACATCTGCATTCTTCCACGCGTCCTGGAACTGCGATGTTGTCTCTGCGGCTTCGTTTGTTTTGCCTTGCGCCTTTAAAGCTTCCGCCAGTCCAAAGAGTGACCGGCCGTTGTTTAGATTCTGGCGCAGGTCTGCACGAAAAGCCTCCTCAGCCTCTGCCGCCTTGCCGGAGGCCAGCAACACCCCTCCCAACTGCTCACGCGGTGGCAGGTACCAGTCTGGCGGCTCGTCATAGCGTAGCGCGTCGTAGGCTTTGACGGCTTTATCCAGTTCGGTCGTCGCTGCAGGGTAGTCATGACGCGCCGATGCAATCTTCGCATTCAGCATGTTCAGCGCAATCCCCATGACCTCGCGCACTCGATTAAAGCCGAAGGGCTCATCTGGTGTTACGGCTCCGAGCAGCTTTGCCAGCAATTTTCGCTCGTCCTCGGCCTTACCGGGCTGGCCTTGAGCCGCGAACGCCATTCCCCGCGCGAACCGCCAAGCCATGTTCGTTGCCCGGAGACGTGATTCAGGCTGAGGAAGCTTTGTAATCTCCTGCCATCGGGCCAAACGAACCATCACCACTGTCCGTGTAACGTTGAACTGTTCCATTGACATTCCGTGATGAGACGCAATGTTGTCTTCGAGTCTACTGGCCGCATCGAGCGCAGCTTTCAAGTTGCCCTCCATCGCGGCGGCATATGCCAGAAAATGAAGGTTGTGGCTGTAATACATGGAGGGATAAGCGCCCGTCGCCTGATAGGAGCGGATGTAAGTCTCGTCGGCAACCGAGGCCTTTTGATTGGCCAGGACTGCGTTAGCGTAGTCTCCTACACGAACGTAAATATGCGATGGCATGTGAACCAGGTGCCCTGCAGCGGGAGTAAGGCCTCCAAGGCGGTCGGCGCTGGGCAGCGCAAGCTCAGGATGAGGCGAAGCTTCAACGGCGTGAATGTAAAAGTGATTGGCGCCGGGGTGGTCCGGGAAACGGGCCAACACCAACTGGAGCACGCGGACTAATTCGTCCGTGCCATCAGCAGGCTTGCCATCGGCAGACCAAAGCCTCCAGGGATGAAGGTCCATGATGGAGTCGGCATAGAGCGTTCCTGCATCAGGATCGTCAGGAAACTGTTTGTACAGTTGGGCCATGGCATCCCGGTAACTCTCGGAAAGCTTTTGCTGGGCAGTCTTAGGGTTTGCCGAAAACCGCTGCGCCAGGGCTTCGATGTAGGCCTTCTCCGCCTTCGCCACTTGAGACTCCAACTCCCGCGCCTTTTGAATTGCGTCATAAGCAGCCTTGCCCCGTTCACCGCCAATGTCGGTGTCGTTATAGTTGGGACCTGTGGCCAAGGCAAATCCCCACCAGGCCATGGCGCACTTGGGATCGAGTTCAAGCGCATGGCGAAAAGAGCGGGCCGCATCGTCGTGATTGAATCCATAAATCAGGCTCAAACCTTGATCAAAAAAGGCCTGTGCCTCCGGGTTGCTGGTAGTGACTGCATGGTGGAGAGGGCCCAGCCCGGGTACCAGCGAGTTCAATGGCTTGGATTCGGGTTTTAGTCCAGACTGCGCAGTCACCAACAAAGTCAACAGGAGCACCAATAGCAGGGTGCCGAACGGTTTCTTGAAAGATATCATTCGCCAATTATCAACGAATTTAATCCAAGACAACCAAAAATGAAGTGCCGACGGGTGCAATTAAAGGCAAAAATATACAGTCTGCGAAGTTATCCTCAGGGCAATCTGGACAACAGGAACATTACTTAGATAACCCCATTGGTCGGGAAAAAGACACACCCACATTTGCAAGTGTTTGAAGGGCGCTCAGCCCGCGCCCATTTTTGTGGTTTCCTGGTTCGGGAATCAGATGCCCCGGTTCGATCGAAGCTTGACAATCCGTTATGACCATTTCATCCATTTACAGTGAAATTCTTCTGGAAATTGAAGACCTCATTCAACCCGTTCTTATGGAGGATCAACCCAAAAATCTCGCTCGCGACGGTATTCGGTCCTGGTTGCGGCTGGAAAAGTTCTGTAAAGCTCAATGCAGTTGCAGAGTCGCCAGGCTTCAGAGATCCGCTGCCGCCATTTGGGACATGAAAGAATTCCCAGCCGACGCAATAGAGAGTCTTACCGTCAGGGTTGCTCTCTCCGAAAGCAATTAGCTGGATCGCATCCTCGGCGTTCACAGGAGTAATGACACATATCCCTAGAAGGGTACCCTCCTTGTCATAACTGACGCTCCACTTGGAGATATTCACTAAATCATTGTTAACCGCACCTGTTTCGAGTTTGTCAAAGAGGCGCTTGTGTCCAGCATCCACTTTGGACGATATTTTGTGAAGCATTGTTTTTTCTTGTGTTGGCATTGCATTAACCTTTCTATATTCATGATTTGGACTAACCATTCACCATGTTGCCAAGGTGATGTGTTGACCTTTCCAGATAAAACGACCTATGGCGAAGATTCCCTTTATCCAATCTGTGTCCGCATAAACTCTTTCTAGAAATTGGAAGATGTTAGTTGATTAAAAGGCGCTAACGCGAACTGCGAGTCAGTAATGTCCCAGCATTTGGCGGCGTGTTGATAAGTTACTAGGGTGATTGCAAATCTTTCTGCTATGTCAATTCGGTTACGGGCAGCACTTTGATGCCGTCTGAGAGAGCGCCTCCAGTTCCATGATCTCCGCACGTCCGGCTAGAGATATCGGAGATGTTCTTCATCGATGTAAATTTCTGTGAGCCGGTAAGCAGAAACTATCCGTTACGGGAGCGGCTGGCATCGACCGCAACCTTAAGGTGCTGGAAAAGACCGGGCGCATATCGCACCTCGTCGACGATTACGGGTGACGGATGACGACGAAGAAAGCTCTCCGGCTCCTGCTCGGCTTGGCAGCTTCAGTTGGCAGGTCGAGCGAGACAAACTGGTGATCCGGGAAAAGCCTTCGCAGAGTAGAAGTTTTGCCGGTCTGGCGAGCGCCCGTAAGTACAACGACAGGCCTGGTTCGCGCAGCACGTTGCAATCGTGGCTCGATACTGCGCGGAATCCACACACGCAAAATATATGATCAGATCGAATATTTTGCAACCCAGTTAATTAAGCTCCGATAAATCCCAAAATGACCTCAAAATGCAATATTGACATCACTACAAGGTATGTTTTAGGCTGTTTGGTATATATGGCTCGTGTTGCTTTTACTCTCAGAATTGATGAGAAAGAGCGGTCTGCGCTGGAAAACCTTAGCCGGATCGAAGGGCGCCCTGTCAACAAGCTGCTTAATGAAGCTATCAAGAGCTATCTTCATCAAAAAGGCCAGAGAGAGGGCAGTTTGGCAGATACGCTGGCTCGCCTGGAAGACTACCGCAAGCAGGATACGGAGTATCAGCTTGCCGCCCTGGCCTTCATAAAAGCTGAGGCCACTCTCGAAGATCCGGTCGAAGGCGAACCGCTCGAGGAGCCGCAGACGAAGACAGCGGGTCCCGTCCAAAACAAAGTTCGAGAGAATGGTCTCATGCCGAGTGGGTGAGAATTCATCCTTTTGCCAATGGTAATGGCCGTACTGCTCGCCTCTGGGCCAACTGCATGGCGTTGCGCTATGGGCTGCCGCTGTTTATTCGGTTGCGTCCCAGACCTGACGGCGGGTATGGCGCGGCCAGCGCCGAAGCAATGCAAGGCAATTGGGAGCCGACCGCGACGGTCTTTCATGAAATGTTGAATCGCCTCCTGGATGAAGTTGCACTGGGAAAAGATGCGCCGAAATAAAGGCCACGATAGGCCTTTCCCGGCTGCGCTAAAGATGGAATAAGGACAAGATGGCCTGTCCAATCTGCCCAAATAAATTTCTTTGCCCAGGGGATTCTTTTGAGACTATAATCCGGCTGCCGCATCCTATACGGCAACAGGTGGTATCGGGTACCCCGAACTGCACTGGAGGCAATATGAGTCTGGTTTCTTTTGGCATCGGCCAAGCTGCTTTCAACCGCCCCAAAGTTACAACCCTCAGAATTCACGAGAAAAAGCTCAAACGCGAGCCTATTACCTGTCTAACTGCTTATGACTACGCCACTTCCCGCCTGGTCGATGAAGCTGGCGTGGACATGATCCTGGTAGGAGATTCTCTGGCCCAGGTAGTCCTGGGCTATGACAATACTATTCCTGTAACCATGGAGGAGATGCTGCATCACACTCGAGCCGTGCGCCGGGCAGTGAAATCAGCATTGGTGATCGCCGACATGCCGTTTGGTTCTTACCATGGCAACATTGATGAAGGTGTCCGCAACGCGGTGCGTTTTGTCAAGGAAGCTGGCGCTGAGGCAGTCAAACTGGAGGGCGGATCGCAGCGCGTGGAACTTATCAAGCGCGTGCTGGATTCCGAGATTCCCGTCATGGGACACATCGGCCTGACTCCTCAATCTGTGCACAAGATGGGCGGCTACAAAGTTCAAGGAAAGGACCTGGGCGGCATTGAGCGGTTAGTAAAGGATGCCCTAGCCCTGGACCGAGCCGGCATATTTGCCCTGGTGCTGGAAGGCGTACCCCGCGAAGTGGCAGCTATGATCACGAACGAGGTTTCGGCGCCTACGATCGGTATCGGCGCCGGGCCGGAATGCGATGGACAGGTGCTGGTTTTCCACGACATCCTGAACCTTACTTTTGCTCCGGCAGCCAAATTTGTTCGCAGGTATGGAGATGCGGCCTCGCTGATCACCAACGCCGTTCACCAGTTCATCAGCGACGTTGAATCAGGCAGCTATCCGTCCGACGAGGAATCGTACCATCTGCCCAAGGAGACCAAGGCCGAATTCGAAGCAATCATGCGAAGGAAGCAATTGAAGGCGTATTCACGGTAGTCGTGCTTGCCGTGAAACAGAAACGGCCCGGCAACCTTAAAAATCGCTCATCTAACTCCTAATTTTGCGATAACTTTCAGAGCAGTTGGCTGGGCTGCTTTAGGTAGTTACTAAGTAGTAAAACTGTTGCAAGAATGCTTGACATTCGTATCAGGAAGCCTAGAATAAAAGCATCACCTCCGATCCGATTCAGGATCGAATGGGCTTGTGGCCAAGGAAACCGTCACCGCTTCTTGGTCTCAGGCCCATTTTGTTTTGGGGCAGTTATTAGCCATTAGCTCTAGCCAAAAGCAAACCAAAGAAGAAACGCAGACTTGCCTCACACATCCTTCTTCGTACTCTTCACTACGTATGGCTTGAGGATTCGGACCAGGGACTCAGGGGCCTCCAGGTCCATGCGAACAGCGCTGTCCTTATAGACGCGCTTGCGGATGTGGGCGCGAGCCTCAATCTGGGCCAGGAGTCTGCCTTCACTTTGAGGAACCTGAACGCGCAGATACTGAAGTGAATCCACTTCGATCTTTTTGTCGATGGCGGCAAGCAATTCGTCCAGCCCCAGCCTGGTTACGGCCGAGACATGAATTGTGCTCGATGTATCGGATAACGATCTTCCTTGCGCTTCAGGCAACAAATCAGTTTTGTTCATCACGCAGATTTGGGGCGTGTCCCTCACTCCCAATTCCTCAAGAACCTGCTCGACTTGCCGCTGCTGTTGCTGGGACGTGGGGCTGGTTACGTCGGAAATATGCAAGAGCAAGGCAGCACGCTGCACCTCTTCGAGCGTGGCGCGAAAGGCGCTGACCAATGTGGTGGGCAGGCTGCGGATAAATCCGACTGTATCCGACAACAACACCTTTCGTTTACTGGGAAGAGTAATCGACCGCACCGTGGGATCCAGGGTGGCAAACATCTTTGCCGATGCGAGTACGCCGGCGTGCGTTAGCGCATTGAACAAAGTGGATTTGCCGGCATTCGTGTATCCGACCAGCGCCACGGTTGGCAACGGGACTGATTCGCGCCGCTGCCGTTGTTGAGCGCGAATCCTGCGTACCTCTTCCAACTGCTCCTTGACGTGTCGAATGCGGCGGTAGATCTTTCGGCGATCGGTTTCGAGCTGGGTTTCTCCAGGACCACGAGTGCCTATGCCTCCGCCGAGTTGGGACATCTCCACACCACGCCCGGCCAGGCGCGGGAGCAGGTATTCGAGCTGCGCGAGCTCTACCTGAAGCTGCCCTTCACGGGTACGCGCATGGCGGGCAAATATGTCGAGAATCAACTGCGTGCGGTCAATGACCCGGACACCGACTTCGCGTTCGATATTGCGCTGTTGCGAGGCCGAAAGTTCATGATCAACTAACACAAGGTCGGCATCAACAGAGGCCACGGCCTCACTGATCTCGCGCAGCTTCCCCTTGCCTATCAGTGTGGCGGGATCAGGTCGATCGCGGCGTTGGATGAATTCACCGGCTATCTCGGCTCCCGCGGAGCGCGCGAGTTCTCGAAATTCCGCTAATGATTCTTCCAGTTCGGGAGGCGCGGAGATTCTACGGCGTTGATTCAAGGCGGCAGCATCGCGGGCAATCTGCGCGTTGGGAGGTAATTCGTGTGCCTGATGGACGCGCGACAGGTGACGGAATTCGACCCCGACTAGAAACGCTCGCTCTTTGTCCCGGTTGCTGGTTTCATGCTGCAAGCGTCGGGAATTTGGCTGGGGAATAAACTAACCCTCCGATTTGGCTGGGCTTGATTCGCTTTCCGACTGCGCAGGAGCATGGGGACGGTAGTCGCCATGGTGGCTGCCTTTGGACATAACCACCGTAGAGATGGCATGCTTAAAGATAAGCTGTTCCTGATTGTTGGTTTCGAGCACCACGGAATATTTATCAAAAGAGCGAATGCGCCCCGTCAGTTTGACGCCGCTCAGCAAATATATGGTGATCTGCGTTTTGTCTTTGCGCGCAGTATTAAGAAACGAGTCCTGTATATTTTGTGCCGGCTTGTTTTCCATCTGCCGATCTTTCTCCTGTAAGACTTCCATACCTGAACCTGGAATTACGGTCTCGAAAAAACACGGCTTTCATTGTAGCTGTTCAACTGCTCGCAATCAAAAAACATCCTCAGTAATCGTGCTCGTAAGTGTTAGAATTTCCTTAAGTTTCATACTGTGAAGAGCGCCAGTCGAAGAGTCGCGATGGAAGTTCCGATGCTGGATTTGTCGCGGCAGTATGCCTTGTTTCGTCGCGAAGTCCTAGCTGCCGTCACCCGTGTCTGCGATTCCCAACACTACATTCTGGGCGAAGAGGTAACGGCTTTTGAGCGTGAGTTTGCCCGCTTGTGTGGCGTGACAAAGGCTGTAGGATGCGCTTCCGGCACCGATGCCCTCTGGCTGGCCCTGGCTGCCGCCAGCGTGGCTCCCGGAGATGAGGTCATCACCACTGCTTTTAGTTTCTTTGCCACGGCTAGTTGCATTACGCGCGCAGGTGCGCGTCCTGTATTTGTAGATATTGATCCCGAGACTCTCAATCTTGATCCGGTTAAAGTCGAGAAAAAGCTCAAGGGCCGTTCTTCACGCCTCAGTGCAATCCTGCCAGTACACTTGTACGGCCAATGCGCCGACATGACCGCTTTCATGCGCCTGGGAGCCGAGTACAAGCTGGCCGTTATTGAAGATGCAGCCCAGGCAGTGGGAGCGTCCTGGGAAGGCAAGCGAGCTGGTTCGATGGGATCGGCTGCCACTTTCAGTTTTTATCCCACCAAGAACCTGAGCGCATTTGGAGATGCCGGGGCTCTTACAACCGACGATCCTGTCCTGGCGGAACATGTTTCGAGACTTCGCGATCATGGCAGCCGGCGACGGTATCACCACGAAGAAATCGGCGCTAACAGCCGGCTGGGTGCCATCCAGGCAGCGGTGCTGCGGGTCAAGATGCCATATCTGCAGCAATGGAATTCCGAGCGACGCGACCGGGCTGCAGCATACGACCAAATGTTTGCGGATGCCGGATTCACCAATGCAGGAGCAGCTGCCGCACCCATAACTCTGCTGAAGACCAGGCCAGAAGCCCATCATATCTACCACCAGTATGTAATCCGTGTAAAACGGCGGGACCAGTTGAAGGCATTCTTGGCCGACCGTGGAATCGGCACCCAGATTTACTATCCCGTGCCTCTCCACCTCCAGGAATGTTTTGCCTATGTCGGGTATGCGGCCGGAGATCTGCCGGAAACCGAAGCCGCTGCCGCCGAAGTCCTCGCGCTGCCGATGTTCGCTGAACTCCGGGAAGAGGAACAGCAATATGTAGTGGAGATGATTGCCGAGTTCTACAGCTAAGAAATTAAGCCACGAATTTGCGCGAATAAACGCGAATCAAATTAATGCAAGTTCCCCCAGTGCTCTTGCCGCTGTTGGCGAATGGGAATCGCCGATGTATAGTTTCTCTATTGGGGATTGCTGGACATGGCAAAGCTCTACAGGACTGAGCCACTCGTTGAAGCCGCTTCGGCCATGGCGCCATCGACTTACGAGCTATTGCGAGAATTGAACAAAAAATATGCTATTGCAGATTATGTTCAAATTGGCGAGTTTCTTTCCAAAAAACACTCTTTAGAGCCGCTACTGATTGAGTGTTACTCCAATGTCACCAAATTCTTTGGTCATCCTCGATTGCGCCTGGAATTGTTTTCCGACCCGGAAGGCAGCCAAACTAAGCTTTTCGTTATTATTCCCACCGATTTACCTGTAAGGATTGCACGGCAAAGGTTACGCGAGTTGGATGAAAGCTGGTGGCTTGACGCCTCCGCCCGGAGTGGCGGGGATTTGAATATTGATCTGGAGTACCTCTGACATTGTGTTCAAATTGAGTAGATTTCCGTAATAGGCCCCAGCCTGCGCTAATCTGGCTTCTTCTCCCGTTCCTCGCATCGCGTTTGCGGCCATCATGCAATAGGCGGCGCGAAAAACTGTATACGCCTTGATGAATTCGGTAATGCGCAGCATGGCATTATCTCCGCTGGCTCTGCGGTACATTTCAACAAACGCTTCTGCTTGATCCTGACTCATCTTCCATTCGACGATAGCGCCGGCGAGGTCCCAGGCGATGTCGGTGATGCCGGGGAAAAAATGGTCGTCACCGTGACTGCCGGAGTCGGTTTTTAGCATTTCGTTATCTGCGGTGAAGAGCCATTCATGGGGAGCCATGCGACCATCCACGAGCACAGGCTTTTCGACCTGCAGCTTCACTGAAACGTCGAGCCCAAGTTGCGACATGTTATGTTCCGCCATCTTTTGCAACGCGTCCGTGGAGCAACACTCAACGCTGAAGTTCTGCAGGCGAAAGGCACAATAGCTGGCGATCCTGGCAAGCACACGCTCTGAGAGATCATCCGCAGCCATTGGACGGCCCGCGACCAGTGGGTACGAAGCATAGCCATCTGATTCCATTCGGAGCGGCGGGCCAAAACCAGCATCGGCTACACGGGATTCCAGATGAAAGACATTCTCACCATAATGTCCAAGCCCCAGAAATTTAAAGAAGCGCCGCTTTGGCGCAGAGCTGGCCGACAGATACTTGGGCCGCTCAAAGCTCACCCATGACCCAGGCCAGGATGCTTTCGAGGGCAGCAGATGCTGGCGCCACTCGCCGCCCCCAATCCAGATCTGAGCTTCTTCCGGTTTGCGGGCTGGAGAGTCAGCCACAATCGAGCGAAACTTCTGCCACCGCTCAGGACCGCCGGGCGCACACAAAGCCTGCACTTCGGGTTCATGGCTGCAAACGAATGTTATTCTCTCGCGGGGAACTTGGGCTTGCTCCAATGCCTCGCCCACGGATAGAAACGACGATCCACTAAGGCCAGGACCTTCATCCACCACCAAGAATGCGGCTCCTCCGGCTGCTTCTTGTTTTACCAGTTCGCTTTGTTCCCGCGAAAACTGCGTGCGGCGGTCGTAGGGATGTCCAGCGGGGCGAACGGTAAACCGTTGCGCGTGAATTCCAGCCTTGCGGGCTGCGGCAGAGCAGACGGCACTAAGAGTTGTGCCAATCGTGCGAATGCCGATTACGACGATCCTTGATGGGAGCGGCGCAAGCCTTTGCAAGATCGTTGAATATGCGAGCGGATGCAAGCCATAGTAGGCAAACCCTTCTGGAGGCGACACTATCAGCTTTTCGGGCAGAACCGCTTGTTCAATTGAAACCCTTAGAGCGTTGGACTTGTGGATCGAGCAACCTGGATTCAGCAGAGATTCAGCTAGTGAGTCTGTTAGCGCCGAAAACGGTTGACGCTGGGCGCAAAGGTCTTCCTCGAGATCACAAACAGCACACTCCAACTCACCTGCCCTCAAGAGCGCGACGAGAGCTGATTCGTCATCAAGCTCTGGTGAGAGCTGATCCAAAAGGGCAGATCGCAGCTTTTCCGAACTGACAGCTTGGCGTCCTTCGCGAAAAACCAGCAGGTTCAACCCAGCCATATTGAGCCGCTGGCTCAGGCAGCTTCCAGATGCTCGGGTTTTGCTTCTGGGTCTTGTTTCTTCCTGCGCCCCGAACGAGGTGAGCGCGCTACATCTCCTTCTTTATCAATAAAATAGAGATATTGATTGTCGCGCTCAATGGCATTGGGCACCAGAATTGTGGTTTCACCCTCTCCAGACTTGGCTTTTTGGCAAACATTCCCGTTAGCGTCGATGAAATATAAGTACTTCTTATAGTCCCGTTCCAGGTTGAGCTTTTTGACCTTCTCTGCCATACCAGATTGGAGGATGCTTCTCTGCGCCCGGATGCCCGTCATTATCGGGAATGGCGGCGTTTCCCTCGGCGGGATTCGGACCTATGGTGTACTTTGACAGACTGCTCACCGGGCGCGAGTACAACACGGACAATGGGAGGATTGAATTTGTATTTTTGCTCGTGCAGATTTCCTTCTTGATCCTTTAGCCGTAAGGTAAAAGTGCGAAGACTGCCCTCCTTCCCGCCAAAATCTTCGTTGCCCACCTTGGCGGGCAGAAACCCGGCAAGGTGGTGCTCACGGTAGGCCGTTTCGTAACGATGACGGTGTACGTTCCAGGTAAATACGCGGATATTATCAAAATCGTAAGGCAGCCCGTCCTTGCTCTCGGACATGAGCACCAGGTACTCAGGAACTTTTTTATCGCCGTCAAGAGGTTCATCGAGGATAAAAAATGCCACGATACGTTGGCCTTCGGCATATTGAGCGATATCGAGGGGAACATCCACGTAAAGGAAACGCCCCAGCACCCAGCCAACATGCTTTTGCGAATCCCGAATGAGCCACCAATCTTCCCAAACAGGAGCTTGGTTCGGTTTCCCTGTGTTTGGCTCCTCGCCTCCCGAATCGGCATCGGGGTCTTTCTGGTTTTTGTCCGTGGATTTTAACGGAGTTGCAGGCGCATTTCGGTCAACAGTCTCACGCTGGAGGACTTCGACCTTATCGTTTTCATTCAGTTGATAGAGGTGCTCGGTCTTCCTGCCGGGAACGGCGTGAAGATTGGACTGAGTTCGAGCTACAGCTATGGCTTGGGCGGGGGCGTTCTTGAATTGCTCCGCCAGGCCCTGCAACTGATCATAGGTCTGCTGGTTGGTCAGAAAACGTTCGTGAATCCAACCCTCCTCGCCGCGAGACGATCTCACCCTGGCGAAGCGCCGGTTCACCAAATGTTCCAGGACTTGAACACGCTCGCCGACATGAAGTACGCCGGTCTTGCTGGAGATGGTGGCGATCCGGTCGCGCAAAACAGCATCCGGGGAAGAAACATAGGCGTACTCAGCTCTGCTGCCGGAAGCGCCTCCCCCACATCCAGTAAGCAAGAAGATGATTACGGAAAGCAGCCAAACCTGAGCGCTGAAAACCGGATCCTTGATACGAAGAAAACTGGTCATTGCCTTTTGAACAAATGATAGCAGGAGTGCCTAACGAAGAACGGACGCTGGCCATGCCTCCTCCCGGCTCATCGTATACTGCTAAGTTTGGGAGGTTGGGTGAGAATTTTTGTAACGATAACAGTGTTTGCAATCATGGTTGGTTCCCTGGCTGATGGCCAGAAGGCTACGCGAGATTCGCTGGCCAACCACATCCGTGGTGAGCTGGAATTTCTGGCGAGCGATGCTCTGCGCGGCCGGGGTAGCGGCACCCAGGATGAGTTGCTGACTGCAATCTATCTCAGCTCTGAACTTCGCCAACTGGGTATTGAACCAGGGGGCACCAACGGCAGCTACGTCCAAGATGCATCGGGCGATTACAAATTCGAAGATGGCTCCAAGCACTGGGAGACGCGCAATGTCATCGGTATTCTGCCGGGCCGTAGCGCCACCATCAAGAACGAGGTCATTATGCTGAGCGCTCACATGGACCACGTGGGGGTTGGTAAAGCCGTAAATGGCGACAGCATTTACAACGGTGCAGATGACGATGCGTCGGGATGCGTCGCGGTCCTCGAATTGGCGCGTTTTCTGGTCCGGGGACAACGTCCCAGGAGAACCGTGATCTTCGTTTTCTTCGGAAGCGAAGAAACTGGCGGCCAGGGGAACGAATATTTTCTCGCACATCCTCCTGTAGCACTCGACAAGATTGTCGCTAACCTCGAATTCGAGATGATTGGCCGCGCCGATCCGGCGGTGAAACCCGATGAGCTATGGCTCACAGGTTTTGAGCGAAGCAATTTAGGCCCGGAACTCGCCGGTCATGGCGCGAGGTTGGTGGCCGACCCCCATCCGGCACAGCAATTCTTTAAACGCTCGGATAATTACGCTTTAGCCTTGCGAGGCGTCATTGCCCATACGGTTTCCAGCTTCGGTTTGCACAAAGACTATCATCAGCCGAGCGATGATCTGGCGCACATCGATTTTCAACATATCGAGCAGGCGACGGCATCCATGATGGTGCCTGTCCGCTGGCTGGCGAATTCCGGCTTCAAGCCAAGTTGGCTTGAAGGGAAGAAACCCTAACAGAAGGAACAGCTTTGGGCGTTGTATACTTCTCTGTTTGACACTCGCAGCGGATTGCAATGACCAAACTGACGATCAAGGATTCCCTGGAGAAGCTTGCTCAACACCACGGAACCTTCATCAAGCTTTTCGGCCATGGAACGCTGGAAGTCGAAATTTACAAACCCGAAAAAGTGGATCTGCAAAAACCGCATACCAGGGATGAGGTCTACGTGGTTTCCACTGGAAGCGGTGAGTTTGTTTGCGGGAACGAGCGGGAACCGGTTGCCATTGGCGATGTTTTATTCGTGCCTGCGGGCGTGGAGCACCGCTTCGTGAATTTTAGCGATAACTTTTCTACCTGGGTATTTTTCCATGGGCCTGAGGGCGGCGAGCACGGTACGTAATCGAGTCCAACTTCAGGCTTGACTGGAAGATTTACTGAAAACGGAGAACTTTGTATGGCCTCATCAGCAGTCAGTTATGCAAGAGAAAACCAGCAACGATTTTTGGGCGAACTGAAAGACCTTTTACGCATCCCCAGCGTCAGCACCGCACCCGAACACAAGGATGATGTGCGGCGAGCCGCCGAATATGTTGCCAATAATCTGCGCAGCATCGGCATGGAAAATGTCGAAGTCATTGCAACCGGCGGGCATCCATTGATCTATGCCGATTGGCTCCATGCCCCGGGAAAGCCCACGGTGTTGTGTTACGCCCATTATGACGTGCAGCCGCCTGATCCGCTGGACGAGTGGAAATCACCTCCTTTTGAACCGACAGAGCGCGACAGAAATCTCTACGCGCGTGGAGCAGTTGACGACAAAGGACAGCTCTGGATGGAGCTCAAGGCCATAGAAGCTTTAATGAAAGCGCATGGCGGCCAATTGCCGTTGAACGTGAAATTCATTCTGGAAGGCGAGGAGGAAGTAGGGGGAAAATCCATTGCTGCCTACGTTCGTAAAGAAAAGGCCAAGCTGAAAGCCGACTTCGCGCTGGTCTGCGACACCGAACTTTTTGCGCCCGATCTTCCCACGCTTACCGTTGGATTGCGCGGCCTCGTCTATACCGAAATTGAGGCCTGTGGCCCAAAAACTGACCTGCACTCCGGAATGTACGGCGGCGTTGCGCCCAATCCTTTTTTTGCATTGGTTGAGATCATCAGCAAGCTGAAGGACTCCAAAGGCCGCATCCTGATTCCCGGTTTTTACAAAGGAATCAAAGAGCCTACCAAAGACGAACTAAAAGCCTGGAAGCGCTTGCCATTCAACGAGGAGCACTATCGCAAAACCGAGGTCGGCTCCAAGGTTTTGACCGGCGAACCTGGGTTCTCAGTGCTATATCGCACGTGGGCGCGTCCCACTCTCGAGGTGCATGGCATGCCGGGTGGTTTTGTTGCTCCGGGCGCCAAAACTGTGATCCCTGCCAGAGCTGCCGCGAAAATTTCCATGCGCCTGGTTCCTAATCAGGATGCCGACGACATCCTGGCCAAGTACACCAAGTACGTGAAGAAGCTCACTCCCAAGGGCATCGAGACCAAGATCAAAGTGCACAGCAAAGGTCCAGCCTGCGTCGTAGGCACGGACAATAGCTTCATTAAGGTCGCCACCGAAGCCTTGCATGAAGTTTTCAAGAAAGAAACTGTCTTTATTCGGTCGGGTGGGTCGATTCCTATCGTCACGGATTTCCAGGACGTGCTGAAAATTCCCAGCGTAATGATGGGATTCGGCTTGCCGGATGACAATCTGCATGCTCCGAATGAAAAATTTCATATTCCCAATTTCTACCGGGGTATTGAATCGATCATCTTGTTCTTTGAGAAACTGGCCGGCTAAGCCACACTGCTAGCAGGACTTCCGGGATTGACTGACATAACTGGGGGGTGCTTCAGGGCGATAATGTAAGCCCCACAGGGATATCCTTTGGCACTTCAATAATTAAAAAATTTAAATATCCTGCGATAATACGTGTCACAATACATGAAACTCAAGCATGTGACATTAAAAAATATGCAGAAAAAGCTAAATTTTGTCATATCCCTTCCAGGCGAAAACAATTACTTGAGCGAGCAGGCGGCTGCCGCCAAAGCAGCAGCGGAACGGCTCAAGGTGGACGTGCAGATCATCAACGCGCTGAGCGACCCTGTAGCGCAGAGCCAGCAGTTACTGGAAATTATTCAGTCGCGTGCGACCCGGCCGGATGGGATCATTGCCGAGCCGGTAACCAACGCCGGTTTGCCCCGCGTGGCGGAGGCTGCGGTAAACGCCGGCATCGGATGGGTCATCAGCAATGCAGACGTAGATTATCTGGCATCGCTGCGAAAAATCGCCAAGGCCCCGGTGTTTGCGCTATCCCAAGATCACGCAGAAATTGGACGCACGCAGGGACGTCAATTCGGCACGCTGTTGCCCAGAGGCGGTTCGATCCTGTATCTGCGCGGGCCAGCTTCCAATTTTTTGGCGGCGCAACGGACCGAAGGTATTGAGAGCACCACGCCAAAAAACATCCACACAAAAATGTTAAAGATTCAGTGGACCGAGGAGAATGCCTACAAATCAGTGTCGTCGTGGTTGCGCTTGCAAACCGTGCGCGCCGAGGATACGCATTTGATCTCATCCCAGAATATTGATTTCATTCTGGCTGCCAAAAGGGCATTCCAGGATTGCGCGACCGGGGCAGAGCGCGCCAAGTGGCTGGGCGTACCCTGTACGGCAGCCGGTGTTCCCCGCCAGATAAAACCTCTGGTCGACAACGGCACACTGGCCGCAGCCATCATTACTTCACTTACTACAGATATCGCTTTGGAGATGTTGGTGAGGGGCATCCAAGGGGGCTCGCAACCAGCCGAACACACTTTCCTGCCTGCATCATCGTATCCGCCACTCGACGCGCTGGCCCGGAAGCGCGCGTAAATCCAAACCTTCAGTTCTTTCGTATATGTCTGTTCTGACGGTTGCATTCTTGCATTTTGGCGTGGCAAATCCTGTTAAATTTGATACCCTCATACGCACGTTTTAAGTTCTCCAATTAAAAAACAAGAGAGGATCAATGAAGAAGAACATTTTGTTGTTGATGGCGCTTTGCGTGCTGCTCTCGTCTGCGTCGCTCTTCGCACAGAGCAACGCGGCTCCGATGTCGCAGAATTTTGTGGGGCAGGACAGAGATAAGGATAAAGACAAAGACCACGATAAGGACAAAGGTAAAGGCAAGAAGCACAAGAAGCACAAAGATAAAGACCACGACAAGGACAAAGACAAAGACCACGATAAGGACAAGCACTAAACTGGATGCTCAATCCAGCAGACTTCAAGGTGGACAGCTCGTCCTTTTCGCAGGAAGAGCTGTCTACTTCTCCGTCAACTTCAACTTAATTCTTACTCCCGGCAAAGGGCGCAGTGTAACCGAGGGATCGAGATGAACCTCGTCATCTTCCTCGCCTGGTTCCAATCGAAAGCGTTGCAGTAAAAGCGCCAATACAACCTGAATTTCCGTCATAGCAAAGTTCAATCCCACGCAAGTACGCGGACCTCCGCCAAACGGCAGGTAGGCAAAGCGTGGGCGTCCCGAAGAGTTGTCCGGGGAAAAGCGATCGGGGCAGAACTTATCCGGCTCACTCCACCACTTTGGATGGCGATGAGTGATGTAAGGGAAGATCAGTATCTCCGACCCGGCGGGAATGTGATATCCGCCGATTTCATCATCTCCGATCGCGGAGCGCGAGAGCACCCACACCGGCGGATAAAGGCGCATGATCTCCTCAATCACCATGCGCGTGTATTTGAGCCGGAAGAGATCTTCATAGGCAGGCGCCCGGCCATTCAAGAATTGGATCTCCGCACAGATACGCTCCGCGACTTCAGGATGCCGGGCAAGCAGGTAACAGGCCCAGGAAAGCGCCAACGAAGTGGTCTCGTGCCCGGCGGTCAGGAGCGTGGCCACTTCGTCGCGTAGTTGCCTGTCGGACATGGGCTCGCCATTGTCGTCGCGGGCTTCCATCAGCATGGTAAGCAGGTCGGCAATGCGTTCCGGGGACTTGCGGCGAGCGGCGATCATTTGGTCAATGATGCGATGAAATTTTCGCAATGCATTTGAATATCTGCGGTTACGAGGCGTAGGAATCTCCTCGGGCAGGCGGATGAGTGACCACGCTCGATCCACGGAGTACTCCCGTCCAACTTCGAGCGCGGTGCGGATCACTTCAATCTCAGAATCCAGGTTGGTGGTAAAGAGCGTCTCGCTGGCGATGTTCAGCGTAAGATGCATCAGGTCGGGAGTTACATCGAAGATTTGTTGCCCGGTTGCCTGCCTCTCCCATCGCTCGAAAAGCCTCTCCGTATGCTCGGCCATGATCCGCACGAACGAACCCACGCGATGGCTCTGGAAAGAAGGCTGGGTCATCTTCCGCTGCCTCTGCCACAACGCGCCTTCGCTGATGAGCAGTCCCTCGCCGATGGAGGACTTCAGTATCTGGTAGTCCCGCCCTTTGCGGTAATTGGCGACATTGGTTTGCAGCACCTGCTGGATATCGGCTGGGTTGCTCAACTGGAAAGAAGTCCAGAGACTGCGATAACGCACGACATCGCCATATTGCAGGGCTGACTGAAAAAAGACGTTGAGCGGGTCTCTTCGGAATTGAGGCAGGCTCAACAAGAACGGAATCGTGCCCGGCCCTGGTGCTTGCCGATGAGATTGGGAAACCTGTACCACTGTTGGATTTTATCAACTTCCTTCGGATCTCTTCATAGATTCATCGCTGCGCGATGAACGTCTGCCTAAAGGCCCGCGATTCCTACCCCAACGCGCCAAAACCGGGCGCGCCGGGGACCCCATTCGCAAGCGAATCGCTAGACGCTGATCCACTACCGATTATGCAAATCTCTGAGGAACTGCGTGGGCACCGGTTCGCCGGTCAACGTCTTTAGAAATTCCTTGAGCTGCTGTTTCTCTGCGGCGGAGAGATGTAGAGGACGAATCTCTTTGGGGCCTCCAAGAAAGCTTCCTTCAGGGTCTCCACCGCGATCGTAGAAATCGATTACGTCGTCGAGAGTCGCTGCCTGGCCATCATGGAAATAGGGAGCAGTCTCGGCAACCTGGCGGAGTCCTTTGGTGCGCCACATGCCCGGAGCAATCGTCTGGCCGCAGAAATCGCCATTGCGGGTGGTGGAAGGATCGTCACTGAAATGCCCGTTCACGTTGAAATCCCCGCCGGCAACCTTGGCGCCGCAGATCAGTTCCTGATTGGCAGCGCGTCCGGTTTCCGTGGCATCAGCGTGCGGAGAGAGCGCCGTATCGATATGCAGGCCGATTACGTGAAAATCATCGTCAGAAAATAAAGGCGTGTTGTGGCAATGTACGCATCCTGCCTTGCCGATGAATAGCTTAAGTCCCTGCCGGGCTTCACCGCTAAGAGCATGATGGTCGCCAGCAACGAACCGATCCAAGGGAGCATTGCGGCTGACGAGCTTTCTAAGGTACGCCTCAATGGCCTTACCGTAGTTCACCAGGATGCGATTGACAATCTCCTTGTCGGTGGCGTTCAAGCTGTTCCAGTTCGCTATGTCGATATAAGGCGAGCCAGTTGCGGGAAATCGCTTTACGTCAGCCAGAGCGGGATCGAGCGGCCATTCAGGGAAGGCTTTGTTGTAGTCCTCCCGGTAGTGTTCAAAGATCACATGGGCAAGCTGCAAACGGCTTCCATTTTGGACCTGCAGCCCCTCCGGTTCGCTTTGCGCGTCGAACCACTCGGAATCGGAGAAGCCATCGTTTTCGCGCCAGTGCGCGCCCGACTTGGGATGCACATAAAAGACCGTATTCACCACACTGCTCACATTGCGGGTCATCCATTGAGAGCCCAGCGCGGTGGCGTTAGGAATTGCGCCGCCGTTGTTTGACCGTGTGTCATAGAGCCATTTCGATTCCGGCATGTGGCAATTGCGGCAGGCGATCTTGCCTGTTTCGCCGACAGCGCCCAACTGGCCTTGCGGGGCGGTACCCGTCTGAATGGGACCAGCGAGCCGGGGATCGAAAAAGAGCTTCTGTCCCAAGAGCGCGGCCGCCGGAGAGTCACGGTACTTGTTGGTTGGATCATCAGGCAGCGCAGGCAATGGCGAAAGAGTTTTGATGATCGCCCACTCTTGCGGAGAAAAGTCTTCGCTTTGTTTGGACGATTGACGAGTAGCGACTACGCCTGCGACAGTCAGGAATAGAAGGGCACGCTGTGCGAGTTGCCGCATCAGAATAACAAGAAATGTTTCTTCTTCTTGGTGTGTTTAGCCGGAGCCGAGGGTCCATCTGCTGACGCAACGATGACCGGCTTGCTCTGGTTGGGACTGGCTCCCGTATCGAGATAGCCGGATTTGATGTCGATGTAGGCCTCTTCCCGCAACTTGGTCAGATACGCACGCGCTGCCGGTTCCAGCTTCTCACCGTAAATCTGTTCCCGGACCCGGTCTTCGATTTGCTTCAAAGGAGGAGTGCCAGCCTGCTGGTGGTCGACAACCTTGAAAATAATAAAACCTTGTTTGGTGCGGATCACATCGGTAAGCTCACCGGGTTTCAAACCAAAGGTTTTGTCTTCCAATTCCTTGGCCATTTCCCCGCGCTTGAAAGAGCCAATCTCTCCGCCCTGGGCAGCGGTTGGACCACCGGAACTCTTCTTCGCCACAGCGGCAAAATCAGCGCCTTTGCGAAGTTCCTCTAAAAGCTGCTCTGCTTTGGCCTTGGCTTCAGCCACTTGATTGGGATCTTCAGGAAGCTGCGTGGGCTGCGTGCCTTCTTTTTTATCTTTATCGCTGACGGCCGGCTTCGGCGGCTGGGTCGAAACCAATATCTCGCTGAGCCTTACGGCTTCCGGGGCGGAGATGTCATTCTTGTGCTCCTCGTACCACTTCTGGACATCTTCATTGCTAATGCGGATGCGAGAACCCACCTCACGTGATACCACTTGCTGGGCAATAATCTGGTTGCGGATACGGTCCTTGAAGTCTTCAAAAGAAACGCCTTGTTGTTGGGCGGCTTTCTCCAGGTCTTCCATGGTCTCCAGGCCCATTTGCTTACGAAGGTCGTCGAGACGTTTTACCACGTCGGTATCGCCGGTAATGCCAAGCTGCTTCCCTTTCCCGAGCAGCAATTGCTCATCGATCAGGTCGCGCAATACGTCTTTTTGCCGCTCATTCCATTTGGCTTCCCAGCCGCTCTGGTAGCGGTCCTTGAGTTCCTGCTGCGAAGCCTGTTTGCCTCTTTCAAGGTCGGCGCGGGTGAGGATGGCACTATCCACTCGCGCGATAATCTCATCCACAATGTTGTCGGCATGGAGAACCACAGCAAACAAGAAGGCTAAAGCGAAGAGCGATGGTTTTCTAAACATGAGAAGCTCGGAAACCTCTTTGGGAGTCGTATCTGATTTAAATTCTAGCAGCCCAGTAGGGGTGCCTGCCAGCCCGCCTTGGTGATGCGTTAATCGCCCTTTCACGAGTGAGCTTTCCTTCGGCGAAAGCTCTGTCAAAAATCATTCTTTATAGCGCTCCGCTTCGCTGCGCGCGGGCCCATTCACTTCGTTCAGGGCAGGCTCTGCGGCGCAAGGAAGTGGTTCGTTATTTGCATACCCAGCATTTATAAAGCAGCGTGGACGCAAGCGCCCACGCTGCTTTAACCCATTCGCTTCGCTCAGGGCAAGCTATGCTGGGCTACTCTCTTTCGCCCTTCGGGCTGGACCATGCCGGTTCGACTGTGATGCTATGTGGCCGTAGGCTCAGGAAGACCTTCTTTGACACAGGCTTCATTCAAAATGACGTAGCTACGGCCAACTCTATTTCTTTTTCTTGTTGAGGATGCCACCCAACAGGCCGCCGATACCCTGCTGGCCTTGGCTTCCACCTTGCAGGTTTTGAAGAGTGCTGCCTGCCAGATTCCCCAGAGCCGGCATGAATACAGGGTTGGAAGTAGTTCCTTTGATCAGAAACGGGATGCCGCCTTTGCCTTGGCCTGAGCCGGAAATATTGGTGAACTTCCCCAGTAAGCCACCCGCGCCTGCCAGTTTGGCGAGCATCTTGAAATCGAGAGAACTGTTGGCGCCGATGACACCGTCACCTGACAGCGTGCCGATTGAGGGCACCTCCAAAACCAGGTTGTCGGCCCGTATGCCTTCGGCCGCAACCCTCAATCCGCTGCTGAATCTTTGGATCACCGTGTCGGTGCTTGGCTGGAGCCCCGTAAAGGCAGAGATCGCTCCCAGTTTGGAAGCCAGGTTGAAACCGGAGAGATGAGTTCCGGAGATGTTCACCGGCCCTGTAATCACAAGGTGGTCCAAGGGCCCCTCGGCATTTAGATTCATGTTAAGCGTGCCGCCTTGCAATGACGCGCCCGATGGCATGACGACCCCGAAAGCCGGTAACAGGCCTTCAATGTCATTCACTGCCATGTTCTCGCCTTGAACCTTGAGATGGGCGATGGTGGTATCGCCGCGCGAGTTCAAAGAACCGCCTGCGGTGGCGAGGCTGTTGCCGGTATGGAGATTGGCTTTGAGCGTGCCTACATCGGTATTCAGATCATAATCCGAGTTATAGTCCAGGTTGACTGCGCGGCGGGCCGGACTCCCTCCCTTTACCAGGCGCAGGTTGCTGGCGTTGGCTTTGCCATCCGAATGCAGTTGACGGCCGTCGGATTTGATGTTGCCTGCGTAGTCAACAATGCCGCCCACTCCCGAGTTGGGATCCAGGAACCCGGTGGACGCCAAATCTGCGTGTTCCAGATTCACCTTGGCGTCCAACGGAGTCCTGGCAGAATCTTGATGGTTGAGCGGGCCAGCTTGCCCTTCAAGTTCCAGCGCGCCTCCACCGGGAGTAACAGCGCTCAGCGTAAACGGGATAATGGAGTCTGCCGAGATATCGCGCGCCAGGATATTGACCTTCTGGTACACCTGCTCTTTGCCGGCAGAATTGCCGCTGGTGCGCCCGACTCGCAGTGTTCCGTCCTGAATTTGAAATTTTCCAACCGACAGGTCATTCGAACGCTCCTGCGCATCGGGAGCCGACTTCTTTTCCGGAGCAGCTTTGCCGGCAGAGTTGCCCAGGCTGGAGTAGTTCCATCGTCCGGCGTTGTTTTTCAATAGTACGATGTCGGGATTTTTAATGGTGAGTGAAGTGACCTTGATCTGGCGGGAAAAAATAAGAGGTATCCATTTCAATCCAATCGCCAAAGACGAAGCCTTAACAAATGACCCTTTATTGAATGCCGGATCGTCGCTGATCGAGACGTCCGTCGCTTCTGCGCCACCGCTCAAGATCGATGCCGAGATCTTGCCAATATGCACAGTTCGCCCCAAGGCAGCGGAGAGCTTTTCTTCAATTTCAGGACGAAAGCTGTCTACGTTTACGAACAACGGAATGGCCAGAACCAGGAGAAACAGGATGCCTAATATGATTGCAGCAATCTTTACAAGACGTTTCATAGGCTAGTGCTACCCAAAATGTATTGTACGCTTCGAAGCGTGCCGTCGGTTGGATGCTGGAAATTAAGCCTGGAAATTAAGTCTTGAAAGCCCTAGTTCGGCAATTTACAGTCTCAGGGATAGCCTAAGGGACAATTCTCTCGAAACCAAAACGCATATTCAGGGGGAGTATGGCGGTTATGAGAACCAGAATATTTGGACTATTAATCCTCATGGCGCTATGCCAGGCGTCAGCTAAACAAAGTCAAACCACAGGCGATCCGCCAATACGCGTTTCGATGGAAGTCATGGCGAGTAACGTCTTACAGGCGCAAGAGCCAGAGTATCCGGAAGAGGCCCGCGTCCAAAAGGTTCAGGGTGATGTTGTCCTTGAAGTGAATACTGATGTTCGAGGCCACGTCGACCTGGTTAGAGTTGTGACGGGGCATCCAATGTTGCGGCTCGCAGCTTTGCATGCTGTGAATCAGTGGCGATACCGGCCTTACATGCTGAACGGTGAACCGGTGGCAGTACAGTTTCCAGTAATCGTTAAATTTCGGATTCCCGGCATTCCATACCAGGAAGAACCTCGAAGTTCAAGTGAGCCATACAAAACATCCTCGGGAGTTATGCAGGGGCTTCTCCAAAAAAGGGTCGATCCCCACTATCCGGAGGAAGCCAAGCTGCAGCATATTATGGGAGATGTCGTGCTATCTGCGGTGATCGACAAGGAAGGCAAGATTCAGCATCTGAAAGTCGTCTCAGGCGATCCAATTCTGGCTAAGGCTGCCATGGACGCGGTTCAACAATGGCGGTATCGGCCATATGAACTGGAGGGCAAGCCCGTGGATGTGCAGACCACAATAAATGTCCGGTTTCATATGTAAGGCCCTGCCGCAACAAACAACTCACTCGATACGCTGACTTAAAGGAGATAAGTGGTTCTGCATGCCTGAAGAAAACATGACGCAAGAAAAAAAGATGGAACGATTTACCTGCCCGAGTTGTTCAGCCGACATGGAGTTTGATCCGGAATCGGGCCAGATGAAATGCCGGTACTGCGGCCATAAGCAGGCGGTCGCTGTTGCTGCTCCCGCCGAGAGCGGAGTGCAACCGCATCCGTTTGCCGAGGCGATCAAGATGACGGGCACCGCTCATTTGCAGCCAGTCAGCGACCAGGCCATGGAAGCCCACTGCACCGGTTGCGGCGCGGTGGTGGCTTTTCATCCACCCGAGGTGGCTGGATCATGTTCTTTCTGCGGGGCCGCAATTGTTGCCGAGCCTAAAGCTGCCGATCCGCTCATTGCTCCGGATGGAGTGCTACCGGTCAAAATTCCAAAAACAATGGCGCAAAAAGAAGTGCAACAGTGGCTGGCTTCCCGCTGGTTTGCGCCCAACGCGCTTAAGAAGCTGGCGCACCAGGAAGGCATCGGCGGAGTCTACCTGCCCTTCTGGAGTTACGATTCCGATACCGACACCCGCTACGCGGGCGAGCGTGGCGAACATTACTACGAAACCGAGTGGTACACCGACAGCGACGGCAAGCAGCAATCGCGGCAGGTGCAGAAAACCCGCTGGTATCCGGCTTCGGGGGAGGTCGCGCGGCACTTCGACGACGTGCTTATCCCCGCCACACGATCCGTCTCCGAAACCCGGTTGAACAAGCTCCAACCCTGGGACCTGAAAGCACTTTGCGTCTATGAACCTGCTTATCTTGCCGGATTCAAAGCCCAGCGCTACCAGATCGAACTTCCAGCAGGGTTTGAAACCGCAAAACACGTTATGGAGCAGACGATCCAGGGCGATGTAAGGAAGGATATTGGCGGCGACGAACAGCGCATCCTCAGCATGAGTACCGACTACTCCGATGTGATGTTCCGGCATCTGCTCTTGCCAGTATGGATCGGGGCATACAAGTTCCAGAGCAAGGTCTACCAGGTAATGGTGAACGCCCGCACCGGCGAGGTACAGGGCGAGAGACCCTACAGCGCAGTTAAGATTATCTCGTTGGTGCTGTTTATCATTGCGGTCATATTGGTAATCGCCGTGTTAAATCAGAAATAACGCGAGCTTGTCGGTGGAGTTGCTGGATGCGCACAGTTCCTGAAACCAATCATTCGATTGAAGCTCAGCCAACCCAAACAGCCGGGTTCTGGATGCGGCAACACGGTCTGCAGACTACCTGGCGGCAGATTGTGTTTGATGCCTTGTTTGGAATTATTGCTCCTGTCGTTTGCGTGGTCCTGGACCCCGGCATTTTCCATGCGGATATCCTGACCGGCAGATCGATCCTGGCTCGATTTGCGTTCTTCTCATATCTTGAAATTGCGATTTGTATCATTGCGCTTTCCTTTTTTCTGGTGACCCGGCGCGCCTCTCCTTTTTTGGCAGCAATTCTCTTTACCGGCGGTGCTTTCTC
>DASZFU010000054.1:0-11358 GCA_035939495.1 Candidatus Angelobacter sp.
TTACATAGACTTCTTGAACTCGGCATCTACTCCTTGGCACTAAACTACACCGAATCTCGTCGCAAAGACGAGTTTGGGAATCAATTTCGTTATAAGGCACGAGTGAACCCTGGAGAACGACGCGACCAACGTGACCAAACCCCATCGGGTGATCCCGGTCGCTGGATTTATGATGTCTTCTTCGTTCACCACTAAGCGTACGTAAAGCGTAAGATAGTCGCTCGCAGAGTGGGAGAGCAGCCAACACCTTTGACTCTTTCACATAATGCTGAAGTTGCAAGATTTTTTGCGCCAGCGTTCTGGCCGAACGCGTAAGCCTGGGAATGGTCGATTCCGGTTACGCTGGCTCGCCAGAATCCGGTGCAGGGTTGTTCTTCCAGGCTCATTTTGTAGACGATGCCCTATTGGTAATACTTAAAGAAGCGAGATAGAAAGGGGTAGGAATCCGTGCGAGACGAACAGCCGGACACCACTTCCAAGTCCACTCAAATAGCGGATTGATTTTGCTAGGTTATTGAATCTAAACAGGATCAAAGCCGGAGTTCTGAAATCGTCTCTCCGGGGTTGAGCGAAAAAGTTCTAAGATCGTCGCCTAGGGCGCGCCATTCCTTCGATTTTTGCTCTTTCCAAGATCACATCAATTTGGACTAGGAAGACAGTATTTTTAGCAGAGGCAAACCCAAAATCTTTTATTTTTCTTGAATGAAGCTGCCGCCACACGCTGGGGTGCGTGTGGCGCGAACAAACAGCAACCTGGAAACAGCGTACACCGAGATTCAGCCAAATCGTCAGCCAGTCCGAACCCAGTTCTCAGGAAATCTTAGTCTCTAGCTAACCTTGTCGGCTGACAATGCGGTGCGGGACTTCAGTTCCCGGATCATTCGCTGAATCGTTTCGCTGTCCTGCATAGCGGAGCGCCTAGTCCGCTAAGACCACCACAGGCGAGCGAGAACAACCGCCACCGAGCTCGCGATCCATATTGCTCCCTTTTTGTTATAGCATAGTTCAGGAAGGAAATTGCCATGACTCTATCTATTCAGAAACTATCAAAGCTGCTTCTTGCCGAAGCGATTCGCGTAAATAGCTTGAGAAACCTTCGGTTGGATCGTTGAGAAATGTGGTATTGCCGGTGCGAGCACTTCTTCCCATTTAGGGACTGAAAGGAGAAACACCATGTTTCCACGCGTAAATAGTCTGCTGGCAGTTGCCTTCGCGATATTGCTCTCGGGCTGCCTAGTGAGCGCGCAACAAGCCCATGCTCCCAAGGTAATCATTGATACTGATTTCAACACAATATTTGATGACGGGCAGGCAGCGGTAATGGCAGCGCAGCTCCATTCTCAGGGTGTCATCAACCTGCTAGGGTTCACCATCGCCTCGGGAAACGAGTGGCGAGATCAGGAAGTTGCTGAGTGCCTCAAAGCGGTAGAACGCCTGGGAATTGGAAAGAGCGTCCCGGTATACGTCGGCTCGCAGTATCCGCTTCTACATGACTTTAAGTCGTTCCTTTTCGAACAGGTTGTGTCTGGCCCTCCAATTGATTATGTAGGCGCGTACGCGGGCCCGCAGCCGGGCCCCAATGACTTGGTTCCCTCGCCCGATGGGTTTGCCCAACACACAAAGCCGGCCACCGAGGATGCGGTAGATTTCATGATTGAAACTATCCATCGCTATCCCCACGAGGTAACGATTCTTGAGATTGCACCGCCGACGAACCTGGCGCTCGCGATCCGCAAGGACCCGACTATCGTTCCCCTGATCAAGCAGATCATAACCATGGCAGGGCAGATGTTCGTTGCCGGGAATGCCTATCTCGACAACGCGGAATTCAACTGGTGGTTTGATCCTGAAGCAACGCAAATTGTTCTGCGTGCCGCGGTTCCCCATTTCATCATTCCCTTAGACTGCACGAATACTCTCCCTCTCACGAAGGACATTTTCCTTCAGATTACCCAGCATCAACCACAAACCATAATCACCCAGTTGTACCAACAGGCTTATGCGCCCTTCTTCGGTTCCGGCCCGCCGCCATTTACTCCATTTATCTTCGATACTACCGCGCTCGCATTTCTTGTAGACCCTACACTTGCCACGGACGTTAGAGATTTGTGGGTAGATGTTAATACCACCTTTGATCAGAATTACGGCAAGTCCATCGTGTTCACTTCCGATCCCTTTCCCTCAATCGGCCTGCTGCAGAAATCCAAGGTGATTTTCCGCCTTGATAATGCCCGGTTCAATGCGCTTTACGTGGACTTGTTGACCCGGCCGGTTCCCGTGAAGGTCTCGCCGTAAGGTCAACAGGAATTTGAGACTGGTTCTGGACCAGGGGGCGGGAGGTTCAAATCCTTGCTTAGCCACCTAAATTCCTACCGTGATGTTTTGCACAAAGAAAAGGAGCATTTGGAAGTTATGAATATCTTGAGTCGAATTCAGCTATCTGCAGTCGTTAGCGGGAAAGCGGCTGTATCTTTACTTTTTCTGCTCATAGCACCACTTCTATTAGCGCAGGACGCTGTGAAGGCTGCCCCCGGGAATGCCAACACAGTCGAGGCAATAATCACTGCCAACCATGGAAGCGACGCGGTGCTCGATTGGAACAACACGGCCCTCAAGGCGATCGAAACACTGGAGTTACCGCCTCCCATCGCCGGCTACTGCATGGCAATGGCCCACGCGGCCATCTTTGACGCCGTCAACTCCATCATCGGCGACTACCAGCCCTATGTGGCGAAGGTAAGCGCGCGACCGGGTGCACGCGCCGAGGCGGCGGCGGCGCAGGCAGGCCATGATGTGCTCGTGGCGGTGATGCCGCCTGCGGTCAAATCGCAGCTCGACAGCGCTTTGCAAGCGTCATTGGCCCAGCTCCCGAATGACCAACATACACAAGACGGCGTGACCGTCGGCAAATCTGTGGCATCCAGGCTGCTCGCGCTGCGCTCGGGAGATGGGCCCTTCCTCGATCCACTGTTTCCGTTCACTCAGCCTCCCGTGGGGCCTGGCGTATGGGTCCCCGATTATCCGCCGTTCTTTGGCGTGTTCGCCGGCCTCGGGCAAATGCGGCCTTTTACAATGAAGTCGCCCTCGCAATTCCGGCCCGGCCCGCCGCCTGCGCTCACCAGCCTCACCTTTACTCGGGACTTCCTGGAGGTCAAAGCATTCGGATCCAACAACAGCACCGTAAGAACCCAAGACCAGACCGATGCTGCCGTCTGGTGGGAGGAAATCGATAGTGTTATCACGTGGAACGTCGCGGCGAGCACCATGAGCCATGCGCATGGTTTCGATATCAGCCAGAATGCTCGCCTGTTTGCGCTTCTGAATATGGCCGGGCACGACGCCGGCGTGTCAGTATTCGACACTAAATATAGTTATATGTTCTGGCGGCCGATACAAGCTATCCACGGCGCAAACACCGCGGGCAATCCGCTACTTACGGCAGACCCAAATTGGACGCCGCTGCTGCCGACGCCGCCGTTCCCCGAATACAGCTCGGGTCATGCGACCCATTCCGGGACCGAGACCGGCATTCTCCTCGCCTTCTTCGGAGATGGCTATAATCCTTTCTCGCTGACCGATAGTAAGGCGAACCCACCCATTACGCGCAGCTTCAGCTCCATTGGCCAGGCCATGGACGAGTTGATCAACGCGCGCGTTTGGGTTGGCTTCCACTTCCGGAACTCGGATATCGTGGGCAAACAGGTGGGCCGTCGGATTTCCGAGTTTGCCCTTTCCCATTTCCTCCGCGCAGTCGGCGATGATGCCTCCGAGCCTGAGGCAGATGATGAGGTTCCAAGGTGAGTAGCCGTTCACGCGGGGAGCCAGGTCAGCGGTGAGGCAGTCTCACCGCGTAGCAAGCTTCAATTCCGGGAGGGCTTATCGCGCAATTTGATCTGCGCTTGCGCATATTGGAACCCCTGTTTCAGATAATTCCGCAGCAGGCGCAACGCGGCTCAAGTCAAGCTGTTCTCGATCTCTGGCGGGTTAGCCGTTTTCAAGCATCCTTCGAATGAGGAGCCCATTGAAGAAATCGAGGAAGCCTCCCTATATCCGGGCCAACGAAGATAGGCTCTACACCCTTTTCAAACCGTTGCAACACTTGAATTTCCACCGTGCTCCAGAGACCTACTCAAAGGAAATGAGAGATCGGCAGAGGGTGTGTATTTGCTTTGGCTGCCGTCCCTGGCGACAAGTGCGACCGCCTGAAGCCGGTATTGAAGCGCCGAGCAGCCGCGTACCGCTGCCCTCTCTAAGTGACTGAAGCAGGGATATTTATAGATATTTCTGGAAACCCAGAAGCAAAAAAAGTTCTAACATCGTCGCCTAGGGCGCGCCAGTTCAATTGGCCTTCTATTATCAATGACCTACACCGGTACCTTTGGATCGTTCAGAACTGTCCATTCGTAAATGTGCGATGAGCCGATCCTCACCCGCCACGCCCTCAAGAACGTTTGCGGGTTCGGTGTGTTGGTCTATCAGCATCAATTCCATGACCATCCCTGCGCTAGGTTTCTTCAGACCATACAGATTATCCGAGTTGGTCCTTATATTGTTCCAATGCCACACGGACCAACTGACTTCGTGTACGAAACGCCCGTTTTGTCGAAGAGTTGTTGCAGCGATGCCTTGACTGAGCTTTCCGAAATGTTCAACCGATGTGCAATCTCTTTGTTTGCTAGTCCCTCGAAAACGAAAGCCAGCACCTGGCGCTCGCGCTCGGTGAAGGTCCGAGCATTGGCGGCCGGTCTCGGCCCGAGTGTTGCTTTCTGCATCACGCGCTCCAGGTATCCCTGTTCGAACCATACTTTGCCTACGAGCGCCCCGCGAACACTGGCGGCGAGTTCCTCCGGAGAGCTGTGTTTCAGGACGATGCCGGAAATTCCCCCGCGAATCAGATCGGCTGCTTCCAGATCATTGACACCGGCCGTCAGCAGCAATGTTTTGCCTTTGAAGCCCCCCGCCCTGGCTCTGCTCAGGAATGACGAGCCGGTCTCATTGCCAAGATCGAAATCGAGCAACACGACATCGGCCGGCCATTCCGCCAGGATGGAAAGCCCTTCTTTTCACCGTGCCGTAATGGCGCACCTGCCATCCGTGCTCGTCTTCAAGCAGGCGCGTTACACTCTCGCGAAACAGCGTGTGATCATCCACAAATCAGCACTCGCGATCTGTCAGGTTTTGGTGGCATAGGTAACTTCTTGCGCGGCGGTTACAGGAATAAGCGAGACGGCAAAAGAGGAGCTTTGGTCCCGCCCGAACAAAGCTTCGAGGAGAACGCCTGAGAATGACCAAGCAGGAAGTTTGCGCCCGCATCGAGCAAATTGGGATTATTCCAGCCGTCCGCGTCCACTCTGCCGAGGATGCGCGCTTCGCCGCAGCCACGGTCAACCGTGGTGGCATCCCCATTGTAGAGATTACCGTGACCGTGCCCGAGGCCATTGAGGTCATCTCCGATCTAAACCGTGCCCATCCGGATATGATCGTCGGCGCAGGCACAGTTTTAGATATAGAAACGGCAAAGCGTTGCTTCGATGCCGGAGCAAAATTCCTGACCAACCCTGGACTGGTTCTAGAAGTCGTGGAGTTCGCTGCGAAGCATGGGATTGCGGTTCTGCCTGGCGCGCTGACCCCAACAGAGGTCATTACTGCATGGAAAGCGGGCGCAGATTTCGTGAAGGTTTTTCCGTGCGCGCAGGTTGGAGGCGATAGTTATATCCGCGCGCTGAAAGCTCCGTTGCCGCAGATACCGCTCATTGCTGCGGGAGGAGTCAACCAGCAGACTGCGTTGAACTTCATTCTGGCGGGAGCAACCGCGCTCGGCATCGGCGGACAACTCATCCCAAGAGAGGCCCTTCAACACAGACTGGCCGAGCATATTCTTGAACTGGCGCGGCGGTTCACAAAACTGGTTAAGGAAGCACGCGGCCGAATGAAATCGGTATCGTCCGAGTAGCCTTAGGGGGCACTGCTTGATCTGATTGTTAACGTCAACGGCGACGGCGGCCTTATGCGCAAGCGAACGAACCGCCATCCTGGGGTCTATTCGCGCAGCGCGAATAGACCGGAAGAACCTCGTGCTCGTTGTTTGCCGGAAAGATCCAACGATTTTGTCTAAAAATCCCCCTTGGTGAATTTTGCAAATCTGCCGATGCCGCAGCTTCTAGCCGCCTTTAGCCCTGCTGTTGCTTCACCCAGAAAACATTTTCTCCCGTCAAAGTATTAGTGCTGGGGTCGCTGCTCCTTAACGAAACTTAAGTAACTTCTTCTGTAACGTTTCCTCCATCTGCTCACTATTCAATCGGAACCCTTTTATGGCAGAGGTCTTCATTTCCTATTCCCGCGCTGACAAGGATTTTGTGAGCCAGCTTCACGATTACCTTGTTGAACGAAATCGAGACACTTGGGTAGATTGGGAGGATATTCCTCCAACCGCCGAATGGCTCGAAGAAGTTTATGCAGGCATCGAAGCGGCTGACAATTTTCTCTTCATCATAAGTCCGGCATCTTTGGCCTCGGGGACATGCCATGATGAATTGAGTCACGCGATTGCAAACAAAAAGCGTCTGATTCCAATTCTTCTTCGCGTCGTACCCGACAACTCCATCCCCGAGCCTCTGGCCAAGATCAATTGGATTCGTCCTGAGGAATCCGATGGCTTCAGATTGATGTTCGATTCTCTAATACAAGCGATCGACAACGATTTGGAATGGAAGCGGATACACACTCGCCTGTTGGTCCGTGCCAAAGAATGGGAACGAAAAGGCAAGGATAGCAGTTTCTTGTTACGCGGCAAAGACCTGCTCGAGGCTGAGCAATGGCTTTCTCACAGTACTGGACTGGAACGCGAGCCCGTAGATCTCCAGCGAGATTATGTCATCGCCAGCCGGCGAGCCGCAAACAAACGCCAAAGAATCACGCTTGGTGCGATAGCCTTTGCCGCAGTGATTGCTCTGGTTTTGGCGCTCATTGCATGGAGACAAAGAAACCTTGCCGTGCAAGCGCGATTCGAAAGCATCTGGCAATCCATTTCACTACTGGCTATCAACGACTCGGCGAATCACACTGATGATGACCGAACGGCGCTGCTGGCCCGGCAAGCCATGTTGCTTTACCAGTCGACCCCAACCGCTTCCCGTGCTTATTTGGTCCAGCAGGCTTTGATGGCTTCCATTAGAACTACGCCTTTCGCTCACGTGCTTTCCGGTCATCAACTTGCCGTCTGGTCCGTTGCTTTTGCTCACGATGGGAATCATCTGGCGTCAGGAAGTCTCGATGGTACCGTGCGGGTGTGGGACTTACAACATCCTTATACTCTTCCTCTCGTGCTCGCCAGTCACGACGCGATACGCTCGGTCGCCTATGCCCCTGACGGGAACCGTTTAGCGGCAGCCTTCCAGGACAAGACAGTGCAAATATGGGACCTGCGCCACCCTGATGCTACTCCGCTCGTGCTTTCCGGTCATAAGGACGAACTACGTGCGGTGGCCTTTGCTCCTGATGGGAACCATCTAGCTTCGGCAAGCATCGACAAAACAGTGCGGGTATGGGACCTGCGCCACCCCGAAGCCCCCGTTTTTGTGCTCTCGGGTCACGAAGGCAAAGTATACTCAGTCGTCTTTTCTCCTGATGGGAGCCATCTAGCTTCGGCAAGCGATAGGAAAGTGCGGGTGTGGGATCTGCAGACACCTAGGGTTCCTCTGCTTGTGCTCTCTGGCCACCAAGGTACGGTCCATTCGGTCGCCTTCTCTCCTGACGGAAGCCGGCTCGCATCAGCCAGTGGAGATAAGACAGTGCGAATATGGGATTTGCAGAAACCTAGAGTCCGTCCACTTGTGCTCTCTGGCCATCAAGATGAGGTCTACTCGGTCACCTTTGCTCCTGATGGGAACCGTCTGGCTTCGGCAAGCATTGATAAAACGGTGCGGATATGGGATCTCGGCAATCCCGGCGCTCCACTGGTACTCTCCGGTCATCAAGATTGGGTCTATTCAGTTACCTTCGCTCCCGACGGAAACCGCCTAGCTTCAGCCAGTCTGGACAATACCGTGCGCGTGTGGGACCTGCGTTTGAGCTCTCCTCTGCTCACGCTGTCTGGTCATCGAGACAAGGTATATTCGGTCGCGTTTGCCCCTGACGGAAACCATGTGGCTTCATCGAGTTTGGATGAGACCGTGCGGGTATGGGATTTGCGACAGCCCGATGCCGTTCCGGTCGTGTTCTCTGGCTTTCATCTTCCGGCTGTCTTCTCGGGTTTTCATCTAGGGGGCATCTACTCAGTCGCTTTTTCTCCTGATGGGGGCCGCGTGGCGTCGGCCAATTCAGATAGAACAGTGCGAATATGGGATCTGCGGGAACCTAAGAATGCTCCGATCGTGCTCTCTGGTCATCAAGGCGAGGTCAATTCGGTTGCGTTTAGCCCTGATGGGAATCGCCTGGTATCAGCTAGCTCAGATCAGACGGTTCGGCTATGGGACTTGCGCCAGCCCAACCCTTCCTCACTGGTACTTTCCAGGCAATTAGCTTGGGTACTATCAGTTGCATTTTCCCACGATGGGTATCATCTGGCTTCGGGTGGATTCGATAACGCAGTGCGCGTGTGGGACCTGCGCCAGCCCAATCCTACTCCCCTTGTTCTCTCGGGACACGAACAGGTTGTGTTCTCAGTAGCCTTTGCCCCTGACGGTAATCGGTTGGCTTCAGGCAGCAACGATGGAAAGATACGCGTGTGGGACCTGCGACATCCTGATCGTCCTTCGCTCGTCCTCCCTGGCTTAAATACAATCTTCTCTCTCGCCTTTTCGCCTGATGGGAACCATCTGGCATCCGGCCATGTCGATAGAACGGTGCGGTTATGGGATCTGCGCTATCCCACCGCCCCTCCGGTTGTAATCTCTGGTCACGAAGATACAGTCGCCTCCGTCGCCTTTTCTCCCGATGGAAACCATCTGGCCTCGGCGAGTTGGGATAGGACAGTCCGTGTGTGGCCGCTGGACAAAGCAGCCGCCGATTATCTATGCACCATCGCGTGGCGTAATTTGTCTCTGGATGAATGGCAACTCTATATCGGGAAGGACATTCCGTACAAATCTACCTGCCGAAACCTGCCCCCCGGCCTTGGTGCCCCCGGCAGCTTACATTAGAGTGGAAACAGAGAAGGTACGTCCTTTCGCATCTGGAGTCACCGTATACGATAGAAAGCCTTCGTCTTAAGTTTTTTGGGGCGAATTTTTTCGAAAGCATTAGAAATCGTCCATGTGGAAGCGTTTAGGCATCTTTCCGCTTCTCTGGTGGCAACGCGCTCTCAATCACGCTCGCTGTTTTCGTGATCAATTCATCGCGGGAGCTGAGTAATTTCGTGTCGATTGGCGGGTGGAAAATGACTGTGGCTGTACCGCCTTTGACGATCGCGCTGCCCTTCCGCATGATCTCCGCTGTGCCCAGGATCGTCACCGGCACGATGGCAACTCCCGTTTCCAGTGCCAGATGAAATGGGCCTTTCTTGAATGGAAGCAGGCGCCCATCGACGGAGCGGGTTCCCTCGGGATAGACCATCATGTTGATGCCGTGGCGCATGACCTCACCCGCCCGCCGTATGCTCTCGATGGCTGATTCACGGTTGCGCCGGTCGATCGGAACAAAGTCTCCTATGGTGAATGCTCTTCCCAAAATAGGAATACGCCAAAGTTCTTTTTTGACGAGTACCGAGGTCCTCCGGGGAATCAGCGTAATCAGAATGGGCGGATCAAGGTTGGAGACATGGTTGGCCATGAAGATGTAGGTCCCTTTGGGATCAATTTGCTCGAGACCGCGCACCTCCACCCTGGTTCCAGTGAGCCATACCGCCGCCCTGGCGATGGCCATGGCCGTTGCATAAATCAAATCGATTTTGCCGGAGAGGTAAGTCCAGGGAAACAAGATCAAGGCGCCCGGTGGAACAGTCAGCAGCAGGAACAGGCCTGCAAGCGCAGTACGCAGAAAAGCGATCATGACCGCTTGGCCGCCCGCAGTTCCTCCAGCCGGCGCGGCAGTTTTTCATAGATTCCGCCAAAGCCGCCGTTCGAGAGAATGGCCACGACATCGCCGCTACTCAAATCGGGCGCAATGGCATCCACAATGGCGTCCGCATCTTTGAACTCCTGCGCCGGTTTGCGAAGCCTGGTGAGACCGGAGACAACAGATTTGACCGTGAGCCGCTCTTCTTCCGGGACCGCCTCCGGCTTGAAGATACTGGCAATCACCACATGGTCGGCCACTGCCAGGCTTTTGACCAGTTCTTTCTCGAAAACCTTGCGGCGAAGCGTGTTGGAACGCGGTTCAAAAATGGCCCACAGCCGCGTGCTCGGATAGCGCGTGCGGATGGCCTTTAAAGTCTCGGCAATGGCCGTGGGATGATGCGCAAAATCGTCGATGATCGTAATGCCATCCACCTGGGCTTTTACTTCCAGCCGGCGCTTCACGCTCTTGAACGTCTTGAGAGCTTCCGCAATGGCTTGCGGCTCAATTCCATAATGGGAAGCCATTGCTGCGGCTGCGGTGGCATTCAACACGTTGTATTCGCCCGCTAACGCAAACTCGAACTCGGCCCAGCGGGTTCCCTGCTTCAACACCGTCCACGAGGTTCGTTCAGATTCAAAATTCAGATCGGCAATCTGCCAGTGCGAGCCGCTCTTCATTCCATAACGTTCGACTGGGCAAAAAGCCCGGGCAATACATTCATCCACGTTGGCGTTTGCGTCATACGCGATGAGTTTTCCGCGCCGCGGAACCAGGTTCACTAAGCGCTGGAAGGCGGTTTTGACGGCTTCCAGGTCGGCATAGATGTCGGCATGGTCAAACTCAACCGATGTCAGGATAATCGATTGAGGAAAGTAATGAAGGAACTTGGGGCCTTTATCGAAGAAAGCAGTATCGTATTCATCGCCTTCGATGATGAAATGCTTGCCTTGCTTCAAGGCAAAGCTGCTGTTGAAGTTTTCCGCGATGCCTCCGATCAAGAACGATGGATCTTTTCCCGCCGATTGAAATATCCACGACAACATCGAGGTCGTCGTGGTCTTGCCGTGAGTGCCGGCCACGACGATCGGCTCGCGCGAACGGAGAAAGTATTCGTAAAGAATGTCGGGCAAAGAACGGAATGGAATCCGCTCATCGAGAACATGCTCGACCTCGGGATTGCCGCGCGAGATGGCATTGCCGACTACGACCATGTCTGGCCGAGGCTTAAGGTTGGTTTCCGAGTAGGGCTGAGCCACAGGAATATTGATGGAAGCCAGGAAATCCGACATCGGTGGATAAGCCGCCGCATCGGACCCGGTGACCTTAAATCCGCGCTGCTTCAGCAGTCCAGCGAGCGAAGCC
>DASZFU010000055.1:0-2102 GCA_035939495.1 Candidatus Angelobacter sp.
CCGGACCGGAATGTATCCCAGTTGATTCTGGGTGCCGTTGCCGAAGCCCTTCCCCCAGAAACCGCCCGAGCCGACAGCGATCTTGGACTGCAAGACCTGGTAGCCGGAACCCTTGGCGTCTTCCTCAGGATGCAAAAACGACGTGACCCTCTCCTTCTGGTACGGCTTCAAGAAGTGCCAACCAACGGGCAGCATCAGGAGGCCGATAAGAACAATTGCGACCGCGTGTTTCCATTGCAGCCCGGCGAGAAACGCGCCAACAATCAGCATAGGTATAAGTACAAGGGCGGTGCCGAGATCGGGCTGCTTCAAAATGAGAACGAGCGGTACTCCCACGAGCAGTCCTGCTTTAATCAAATCCTGTAAGGAAAGCTCATCGGTGCGCACTTCCGCAAAGAAACGTGCCAACACTATGATTATAATCAATTTGACCAATTCTGACACCTGAAAGAATTCGCCGAGGATGGGAATCCAGCGTTGCGCGCCAAAGCGGCGATGCCCGAACAGAAGCACAGTTGCTAAGGCCACGATTCCCACAATGTACAGAATAGGCGCCTGATCGAGAATGGCGTGGTAGTCCAGGCGAGAGAAAATGAACATTAATACCGTGCCAACGATGATCCAGCGAATCTGGCGCGTGTGCATGCCGACCAGGGCGCTACCATGGGTGGCCGAGTAGATTTCGATGACGCCGAGGGTGCAAATAGCGGCGGCGATGGCTAGCAGCCACCAATCGTAATCGCGAGTGCCGAGCGTATCTTTCGTCACAACTTCATCCTATAAAAACCAACAATATTCACTCCGGCCGGGCTTTCTTCTTTTCGCTGGCCGCCACCACCGCTGCCGTTTCTTCCGGCTTCAATGCCGCTCTGGGAGCTTCCGGCGCCGGGCTTGCGGTATTCTTTTGCAACTGCTGCGGGTGATTTTCTGCTGTCACCTGGCCCTGGGTCTTCCTGTTCTTCTTGTCGTAGTACGCCTTGACGACGTCACGCGCGATCGGGGCGGCGGTCAAGTTTCCATGCTCGCCGCCTTCGACCAGCACACTCACCACAATCTCAGGATCACGTCGTGGAGCATAGCCCACGAACCAGGCATTGTCCTTCCCTTTGCTTGCAGCCTTTCCGAGCTTGCCTCTTTCTGTGTTACTCATCACCTGTGCGCTTCCAGTCTTCCCGCAAAACTCAATACCTTGCAGTTTCACCATGCCCGCGGTACCGCCTTCATTCACCACCCCATACATTCCCTGCGTTACCTGCTCCACTGTGTCTTCGCGCAAGTCCACATGCATTTCGCCCACGTGCGGCGTGTCCTTCAGCAGATGGGGCTGTTTAAACTCTCCGCCTGACGCGATGCCACCAATTGAATAGGCAAGCTGCAAGGGCGTCGTCGTAACTGCTCCCTGTCCTATGGCAACAGAAATGGTAGAGCCGGGATACCACTTATGGTGGAACAGGCGCTGAACCCACTCCTCCGACGGTACTAACCCTGCCTCTTCTGAGGGCAGGTCAATCCCGGTTTTGGAGCCCAGTCCGAACATCTTGGCATATTTGGAGATCGTGCCGATCCCCATGCGCATCCCGATATTGTAGAAAAACACGTCGCAGGAATGGATGATGGCGCTGTGCAAATTCACCACTCCGTGCCCGCCCTTACCGTAAATGTGGCACTTAAACATTCGGCCATAAAAATTCGCATATCCCGGACAGAATGCCGTGAAACTTTCCGGCGGCGTTTTCGATTCCAGCATCGCTGTTGCCATGATGATCTTAAAGACCGACCCCGGCGCTAGTTGCGCCTGTGTCACACGATTCATCAGCGGATGATCCGGGTCCTCATTCAACTTCTGCCACGCTTCCTTGGACACCCGAATCGCAAAGTCATTCGGATCCGGCGCCGGCTGGCTCGCGAACGCCAGTACCTCTCCGGTTTGCGGATTTAGCGCCACCACCGCGCCCCTCTTGCCCGCTAGTCCCGCTTCCGCGACCTGCTGCAGGTCGTAGTCGATGGTCAACTGGATTTGTTTGCCCGGAATCGCTTCCTGTTGCTCCAGGCGGCCCATCTCTTTTCCGACGCTGTTGACGATGACGCGACGCATGCCGTCG
>DASZFU010000056.1:0-5071 GCA_035939495.1 Candidatus Angelobacter sp.
TCATCCGTACGAGCATGCATGCCGCAAAGCCACCATTCTCAACCTTTATACCTACCCAGACTATCGTCGAAGAGGGATTGCGCGCGAGCTAATGAAAACCATGATTGAGTGGTGCCGGAAAGAAGGCTTTGATTCCGTTTCCTTACATGCCAGTAAGCACGGGCAGCCTCTGTACGAAGCGCTGGGGTTTGAGCCCACCAACGAGATGCGATTAAAGCTGCGGTGAAGCAACCAGCTGCCATCGGCAACCCTCAATCAACAATGCTAGACTCACTTCATGCTCGCCGAGTACGCGGTGCGGGTGGAGGATTCCCGCGGACGCCGTTATGCCGAGCCGCAGCATCCTTATCGCAATGATTTTCAACGGGACCGCGACCGCGTCATACACTCGCGAGCTTTTCGCCGGCTAGAAGCCAAGACCCAGGTCTTTACCCGACGCTATTCGGATCACTTTCGCAACCGACTGACACACACCATTGAAGTGGCGCAGATCGCGCGCACTATCGCTTCTCAGCTTGGATTGAACGTCGATCTGGTGGAGGCCCTTTCGTTAGCGCACGACGTCGGCCATCCTCCCTTCGGACATGCTGGTGAGAAAGCGCTTGATGCGGCCATGAGAGCCCACGGATATTTCTTCGACCACAATCTGCATGCGCTGCGCATCGTTGAGGACTTCGAGATGCGCTACGCGGCATTTCGCGGACTTAACCTGACCTTCGAAGTGCGGGAAGGAATCATCAAGCACTCGACAGACTATAGTGCCACACAATTTCCTGAACTTGCCGAGTACCTGCTTGATCTGCGCCCGCCGCTGGAAGCCCAGCTCATCGATCTGGCCGACGAAATTGCATATGACACCGCTGATCTGGACGACGGATACGAAGCTCATCTGCTGACACTCGCGCAGATCCGCGACGGCGTTCCCATGTTCCAGAGCTTCTATCGTGAAGCCGAGCAAACTTATCCCACGGCGATGGAGAAGCTGAAATTCAACGAGGCGCTGATGCGAATGCTTGATCGCATGGTGAGCGACCTGATCCACCAAACGCAGGAGCAAATCAAGGCCGTGGGCATTCGTAATCTGCAGGACGTGCGTGCCTGCCCGCACCGTTTGGTCATGCTAAGCCCCGGGGTGGAGCAAGATCGGCGCGGCGCCAAGGAATTTCTGTACGCCAATCTCTACTACAGCGCGGCGCTGGACCCGGAGAAGAAAGACGCTGAAAAGGTCATCCGGGAATTGTTTGAGTTTTGGATGCTCAGACCGGAAAACCTGCCGGCAAGTTATCAGGAAAAAGCAAAGCAGGACCCGCTGCCGCGGGTGGTATGTGACTACATTGCAGGTATGACCGATACCTTCATCTACGAACAGTACGAGAGATATTGCGGGCAAATAAAGTAACTGGATTGTGCATGTCATACGGGGGGAGCACTAGAATTCCGAAATGCACATCCTCTCCCTGCTCGGCGAGTGGGCGTCCTTTCTGCTAGCTCTACCTCCCACCATCTTGGGTCTGTTTATGATAAGTGATGAGGCAAAGGCGTTCAAGGCTGCTCGCGTTTGCTTCTGGTTGTCGGCACTATGGATGTGGGGAAAAATCGTGTGGTGGGATGTCATGACGCCGGATAAATTTGCGCCACGTGCGGTCGCTACGTTTATTGCGTGCGGCTTAATAGCGATTGGCTTGTCTGAGGCACTCAGGCTAATGGCCAGAAGAGAAGCCCATCACGCGGCAACTCCAATGTATGAGACGGCGGCGAGTTCTAGTGCAACTGCCCCCGCCTCACAGTCGTCCACCTCTACTACCTCTATTTCTCCTGCTCCTTCCGATGCGGTCGCCGCTAATCCGCTTGGTAGCTTGGCGCAACTAGGATGGGGAATAAAAGATTCGAGTGACGCGACGGAATTCAGCGTTGCCAATAAAGCACTCCCGGACATGGAAGAGTCTGCGAAGTATTTCCGGGCACTAAAGAAGCCTTGCCGACTAGTTTTCCAACAGGTTCCAAGTATCGCTGGTTTGCACTTACTCGCGGGCAGTCGTTCCTATCGAATTGACATTGGAGCAAGTAATATCGACAGCCTGTCCGAGTTGAATGGAATGACGAATTTACGGGAACTCGCGGTAGGGCAAACTCCCTTTACCAATATTGCCGATCTCAATATAGATGCAGTGCCCTCGCTGACAAATCTGGAAATACTGGTCCTAAGCATGTCGAGAGCAAGAGACATTGGGCCCGTAAGTCATTTAACAAAGCTAAAAAGCCTAATGATTATTGGGACATTGGTAGATGATTTAGCTCCGGTCACAAAGTTATATTCGCTGAAGTCTGTTGACGTTCGTGATTCTGCCGTTAGGGACCTGTCACCATTGCAAGGTCTCGCCCGACTGGAAGAGCTGTCGATAGATGCCAAACAGGCACCGTACTTGACTCGCGTGTCTCAGGTAAAGAAGCTTACGATCATCGCGCAGGTGCCAGTAGACATGACTGGAGTTGGAAGCCTTTCCAACTTGGAGAACTTGTTTATTTGGGGACCGCCGATGCTTGATCTCTCTCCATTACGGCAGTTGAACAAGCTTACTCAATTGAACGTAATGGGAATGATGATGCGCCAACCAACAATGGTAAACGGCATTGACGTAATTGCCCAACTCCAATTGAAAACGTTGGTTTTGGGGGGGATTCAGATAAACTCCCTCGGCTTTTTGAAGGGCAATTCCGCAATCGAGGATTTGACCCTCACTGCTATGCCGGTAAATGTGGGGACGGAACTTGGAACGATGCCATCGCTGCGAAAATTGAGCCTGGTAGATGTGCCGATAGCTGATATATCGCCGCTTCTTTCTCTGCCCAAACTGAGAGAAGTATCGCTATTGCGGGTTCCCGCGCGGGCAGACGTAATCTCTGCCTTGCAGCGGAATGGAGTCAAAGTGACGAATAACTAAGCCGCTTTCCTGAAACACCGTTAATCTAAAGGGCGGGAGTAGGAAGCAACAAGGCCCGACGTGAACTTTCTTACTTCTCCCACGTCACCCGGTAAATCACGCCGCTGGAATCGTCACTCACATACATCGCTCCTTCCGGTCCCACCACAATTCCAACTGGCCTTCCCATCCAAATGCCTCTGCGTGTCTCTCCCGGCCGAATCCATCCGGTAATGAAATCTTGCGGAGGACCTTCCGGCTCGCCTTTAGGGTTCAAGTGGACGCGAATCACTTTATAGCCAGTGGGCACGCTTCGATTCCAGGAGCCGTGCAGGGCAACGAAAATATCTCCCTGGTAGTCGGGCGGAAACATGCTTCCGTTGTAAAACGCAATTCCCAGCGGCGCAGAATGTGCCTGGATCTCAACCTTGGGGGAAATTGTTCTCTGGCAACGATTGTCGCCCGGCTTGACCTGCGAAGCGTCGGTTACCCGGTTACCATAGCAATATGGCCAACCGAAGTTACCGCCATTGGTACCCAAGTCATTGATTTCGTCCGGAGGCAAGTTGTCGCCTAGCCAATCCCGGCCATTCTCCGTGGCCCAGATGGAGTTGGTGTGAGGACTTAGCGCGAGCCCGACGGAGTTCCTCAGGCCATCTGCAAAAATTCGCTCACCGCTGCCGTTCGGGTTGAACTCCAGGACGGTGCCACGTCGCTTGTCTTTTTCCACGCAGGCGTTGCAGCTTGAGCCTACCGAGACATACATCTTTCCGTGGGCAAACAGCACGGTGCGGGTCGAATGGTCCCCGCCGCGGGGGAGCGTGGCTATTACCTGGCCGTTGGCCGCCCGGAGTTCGGACTCGTCCCAGTCAAAGCGCCGAACTTGATCGCTCTCAGCAACGTAGAGCTTCCCCTGGTTGAAGGCGATGCTGTTTGGTCCGTCCAGATTGTCCAGTACAGCGACCGTGCGCTGGGGATGTCCAGAGTGCTCGGGATCGGGAAAGGCAAGGACCGAACCGTCGCTCATGCCGGTAGCCAGCAAGACGCCGCCGGGGCTGAAGGCCATCATGCGGGCATGCGGCGCGTGGGCGAAAACGGCAATGTGAAACCCTGGCGGCACCTTAAGCCGAGCAATGTCAGGCTCCTGGGCGCGGGTACAGGAAAACAGAAAGAGCGGGAGCACAATGGAGAACCAGGCTCGCATGGGACCGCCCAACACAGCATTCATCTGCATCCGCCCTTTTGGATGACCAGCATGGGGCACGGGGTTCCAATTCAAGCATGAAGCGCATAAACACACGCAGTTTTTATATCGAGTTTCGCCAAAATTACTCTGCGCTGCAATTTTCGACCGTATTTCTGCCAGGCTGGCGCTACAATGTCCTTGGACAACAATGAGTTAGGGCTGTAAGGGTTTGGCACTCAACCTGTTATGAGAAATGCCAGGTGGCGGATCTTGGCCACCGATACCTTGATTTCTGAAAATCACTGAGCACGCCACAGACGTGCTGGAGCGGAGGCCTAATGCTTCCGCCCACTTGGAGGACGTAGAAAATGAAGAACCGCATATTCGTAGCGCTGCTTCTGACCGCTGTGCTGGCCCTTCCGGCACTCGCGCAGCAGACTGGCTCAACCACCCAAGACCAACCTGCGGCCGCCGCTCCGTCGACGGACCAGAGCAATTCCTCGACGAACGCGGGAGCCAGCGGCAAACCGGCATTGCAGCCGGACACTCATGAAGGCTTCTGGGGCAAGATCAATCCGTTCGCGCGCAAGAAGTATGTGCAGCGGCAAACTGCCCCTATTCGTGACCGGGTAAACGAACTGGACGACCTTACATCGGCCAATAGCAAGATGATCAAGGACACTGATTCGCGTGCGCAACAGGGGATTCAGTTGGCGTCTACTAAGGCCAACGAAGCCGACCAGCACGCCATTGACGCCGGAAATAAAGCCCAGATGGCCCAACAGACCGCCACTCAGGCCAACACCCGTCTCTCCACTGTGGAACAGGTAGTAGGTAACATCGATCAGTACAAGGCCGCGACGCAGACTGAAATCCGCTTCCGGCCTGGCCAGAGCGCCTTGAGCCAGAACGCGAAATCTGCTCTCGACGACATTGCCACTCCGCTGAAGAATCAGCGCGGCTA
>DASZFU010000057.1:0-102737 GCA_035939495.1 Candidatus Angelobacter sp.
ACGTGACGCAGTTACCAAATCATGGCCGGGGCCACCGGTAAAATCTCCGACAGCAATAAAATCGGGTTTAATCGGAACATTGATGACTTCGGCGTTTGCAACAAACGGCTGCGGAAATTTCGATTGAGCAATCGCGTCAAATGAAGCCTGGCTTTGGGGTGCAAAGGCGTCCAAATTGCCGCGATGCAGCACGATGGCTCCGCCGCCGGGAGTGGCATACCCAACCGCGAGGTCTTCGATACCGTCGCCGTCGAAATCGCCATTGATCATGGAGAGCGGCTGGGGTTGCGAGGCGGTGAAATCAGGACCAGCGGGGGCTAGCAGATTTTGGACCCCAGCAGCCGGCACGTGCGTGACCTGCAAACTCTGAGGCTCGGCCAACCAGATGCGCTGTCCCTGGGAGCCAGTCGCTTGCGAACTTTGGGTCGCCGCGACTTTGATCGATGCGATCCTGGCCGGAGATAGCTTGGGCGGGGCCGACTTCACGTAAGCGATCCTGGCGCCGGACGCAGAGCTGATCGAACTGCTCAGCAAAATTGCGGTCAAAAGGACTGCCGGATAAATTCTTGCCTGGACTCTACGAAGGGAAGACATACATCTGCTCACGCTGGGACTCCTCTGTACCGACCTGGGGCCTGGATTAGGAAATTCTGAAAACACGAACCTATAACGCAACTTGCAGAGCAATCCCTTCCCCATTCCAAACAAAATCGGCGGGAACGAATTCTCCTGCTTTCAAGCAGTTACAGGGCAAACATCTAGGGGGAATGGGTATTGTAACACCAGCAACTCTGCCTACTGCAAGTACTTTCCGGCAAGAAAAGTGACTTTTTTTGCCATGCCGGACTGAAACACGCGTTCCGAAACGGGATACTCGGATGCTCGTCGAGCAGGAACCCAAGGTCCGCCCGCTCGACCCAGCCGCTGGGGTAGCTTCTCTATTTCCCTCTGGTTCTCGTGTGATTTCATTCGGGAGGTTGCCTCGCTCCTCAAAGACAACTATCGCCCTTTGGCCAAACCATCGCCAGGGCTGGGCAAGGGCCGTCGCGGGTTTCTCAACCAAAGTATTACCGGGCATCGAATCGCAGTTTCCAGAGCGACACGATCAAGAAACCATAACCTGATTGGCCTTTAAAAGAATGTACAAAATTGCACAGCTCTGGAATTATGCCCAAAGATTCCGGAATCACCTGGAGGGTGACCACTTCAGCAGGAGCTGAAAGCCATGTTCTTTGTCTTTACGGAAGCCGAGCCGTTCAAACAACCGGAGGGAGGGGTTGAAGTTCTCGACAAAGATGGTTATTGACCTTCCCGAGCTGCGAGCTTCGTCGATGACTAGGCCCAGCAGAAACGAGCCGATTCCCGCATTTCGATGCTCAGGCAGCACGGTGATGTCCAGAATGTTGAGCACATCCACGGCGCGGGCAATATAAATCCGTCCCACCGGAACTCCGGCCACGCAGATGAGATCATGATCGGCCTGGGGATGCTCGGCTGCGTAATGTTGCTTCTGGGCAGTGAACTGCATGCGAACAAAGGCTTCTTTTTGCTCTGGGCTCCAAGGCACCTGAGCAAGTTCCGCCACCCGAGTGCTTGCATAGACCGATAGAAGGAAGCTGTCATCCTGGTCAGTAACTGGACGAAGAGAGATTCTTTCGCTGGAAATCATGATTGCTTGCGGAAGCGGTGGAAGACAGCCTCGTACACTAGTCCCTCTTGCTCGGCGCCTACAGCAGTCAGGAAAAGATCGAAAGAGCCGAGCTTTTCATGTTCGAGATGATGAATCTGCTGGTTCAGGCGAGGTGAGTGCGGCCCACGGAATCCCAGGGAAAAAAGCTCAAGCTTGGGCGCCGTTGCGCTTTCTTTGACTTCAATCAGTTCCAACTCCACCGGGGCTTGGCCTGCCAACAAGATTTTGAATTTCGTATGCAACTGCTCGGCAAAGATCCTGCTGTTCAATGCATCCAGTTCGCTCGACAAATGTCATTCACCTCCGGTTGATGTTACACCACCGCGATCTGCCGCCGAAGATCGGGATCGAACAGGCTCTTGGGAATCATAGCGTGGACTCCACGGACGATATCTACGACCTGGGTCACGCGGAAACTTACGGCGATACTGCACAAGGCATAGGCATCCAGCTCCGTAAGGCCGGCTCGGCTGGCGAGGAACTTAATCGTGTTGCGCGCCGCAAGAGTCATGGCTTCGTTGAGGTCTTTATCGAGGCCCAGCACGATCCAATGCGTCGCAGTTTCGGCAATCGGCCAGCTAAAGTTCTTTTGCTTATGGAGGACGACCTGGATGCGCATCTCCTGCATGCGGGTCTCCAGCGCTGAAAGGTTGATCTCACCATCTCCTTGAACAGCATGAGAATCACCCGTAAAAATCAAAGCGCCCGGCTTCCAGACAGGAATGAACATGGTTGAGCCTTCCGACATTTCGCTCAAATCGACGTTGCCGCCGTGAGGTCCGGGCGGAACAGAGCTGGTTACGCCGGGGCTTACGGGTTGCCAGTAACCATCTGGCGGAGCCACGCCTAATGTCCCCTGAAAAGGCCTAAGCGGAATGTGGATGCGAGGGACAAACTCGGCCTTCATCGCTTTAAGGTCGAGATCAAGATACTTCACCTGGCCTTGGGGAAAGTCTTTGGCCAAAAGCCCTGTCCCCAGCGTACCGGGATTGTTGAAGACCGCTCCCCAGGTAAAGGGCAGCAGACGTTTATACCGAATTTCCAGCACGTCACCCGGTTGAGCATCATTCACATAAATCGGTCCGATAATCGAATGTGGACCTCGCCCCGGATTGCTCACGCGCATCTGCGCCAACTTGTCGACCGGGACTCCGGGCTGCAACTGGTTCAAGAAGTGTGACCAGGTATTGGGGAAGCTTACCGTGTCGCCTGAGTCAATCTTGATGATGGGCGGCAACGTGGTATCGAAAACGCCAAGATGCACGGTTTCGTTGTTCGATTCAACCGTATGCACTTTGCCCGTACCACCACTTCCTCCGGATCCCTGGCCGCCGAAGAGCGTCTCCCCTGTGAGTCCTTCACCCCCCGGCTCGGCTTTTTTGAACCACGGGCCTACCGCGGCCAGCATGCCCATGAAGCTGCTTGCCCGGAGCAACTTGCGGCGAAATTTCCCGCGAGTGCTCAGATAAGTGTCGAGCGACTCCTGGTGAAGCTCGTCCATGTGCAGGAGACGGTCGGCGCTTCGCCGGTTGAACGCCGCATCCCTTATGTCTTCGCGCACGATGCCGGTGCCCTGCTCCTCACCACAGCCGAAGAGGTTTCCACAGTTGTGATGATGGTGAACGGATTGGCCCTCGTCCGCGTGGTCGTGATGTTCGAGCATGGTCTCTCCTTTGGAAAATCGCATCCTGTATACATCAATTCCTGGAATTGGGTAAGTGGGTAATTGGTAATTGGGAAATTGAGGAAAAAGAGATACTGTGAATGACAACCTCACTTTCATATTACTGGGCAAATTACAACCGTGACGGACAGCCCGTTGAAGCACTCACGACGATTCAGAATTCCTGGCGCAAAGATTCGGCAAGTGATTTGTCCCCGCGCCGGGAGACGGCTTCCTCGACCGAGTGGCGTACCTTTTCATTGTCCCGGTAGATGGCCAGCGCAGTGAGGCTGTCTTTGGCCGTTTGTGCGCTTTCGTTTTCCACTCGTGAGATCAGGAATGCAATCGCCGGTTCCGATCTGGTCAGGGCTATGGCAAGCAACACGGTTTTTCTCGCGGCTCCTTGGGCTGTTCTTTCCAGTTTTTCTTTGAGCAAGTCGAAGGCGCCAGGATGCCGTGATGAGCCAATGGCCAGAAGCGCGGCTTCACTGGTTTCCGGATCGTCAGAATCGACATATGGGGAGACGAAGTGCAGCGATCTCTCCGACGGGTTGGCCAGCAGGCCGGAGAAGCATTCGGCCATCACATCCGGCTCGTCGTCGCCGACAAGAACCTTGAGCTTGAGCAGCATTGCGCCTGCTTCTCCTCCATTGGAAGCCAGTGCGCGGACTGCGCCGATCCGCGCCGGGGACCACGAATCAACGAGGAGGGGAACCACCTCATCGAGCGCGTACGGATAACGGGAGCGCACCAGCCCGAGTGCGCTGAGTGCGCGCAGCTTTGCAGCTACATCCACCGGAGGCCCGAACGAGCCTTCCAACTGCACATGATGGATACCTTGCAGATAAAGCTCCGGCTCAAGATAGTCCATTTCGTATAGCGCTGAAGCGATCTCCGTGATGGCAGCGCATCCTTTGTCTCGCTTCGGAGCATCGGACATGAGGCGTTCAAAGGCGGAAACCAGATCGGGGATCAATTGTGAAGAGCGCAAATGCCCAACAGTCTTTGCGGCCTTCGCCACCACCAGATTGGATTTGTGATTGAGAAAGCGTTTGAGCTCGGTGACAGTATCCGCCGATGAGACGCTCTGGCTTCGCAGCGTGCCCAGCCGGTCAAGTGCTTGTTCTATTGGATCGGGTTTCTTCATGCTCTAGAACAGATATAGACTATGTTCAAGGGACCGACAAGCCGACAATTTGTGACTACTCATGATGATTTCCGAAAGCCTATCCTGGAAGGCAAAGGCGCAACCGATTACGAGCGATACATCCGCACCGATGATCTGCTCTCTCTACAAACACCTGTTGACCAACTCTCACATCCAGATGAATTGACATTTCAGGTCGTGCATCAGTCCTCGGAATTGCTGATGAAAGGCGCGGCCTGGGAGTTGGAGCGTGCCCGCGTGAAGATCACGGAAGACGATTGCGCGAATGCCGGCCGGCTCATGCGCCGCGCCAATGCCATGCTCGAGCATCCAATCTCGTTGCTGCATATTCTGGAAACCATTACTCCTTACGACTATCACATCATCCGCGCAGGATTGGGACATGGCAGCGGCCTTGATTCGCCAGGATTTCTTGGGTTGCTGCACATCGCTCCGCGGATCGGCGATGCTTTTCACGAGCATTTAACGCACAAGGGCGTGAGCTACGACGATATCTATCGCCGCCACGAAGAACTCTTTGGATTGCATGACGTAGCAGAGCGGATGCTCGACTTTGATGAACGCATGCAAGCCTTTCGCTTTCATCATCTGAAGCTGGCGCAACGGATCATTGGCGGGGGCGTGATCGGAACCATGGGAACTCCGGTGGAGGTATTGCAGCAGCGCATGCAACACCTCGCCTTCCGGGAGCTATGGGAGTTGCGCAACCAGATCACGGAAAAGAAGAGCGCACAGCAACGATAGCTGAGCGCACCACGGAGTTCACTGAGGCACGGAGATGAAAGTCGCTCTCACTCCTTACTTCGGGTTGACCACAAGAAGGTTAAACCAAGTGCGCACAAGGCAGCACCCACAAAACTCAGCTCAAGATTCTTGTTGATCTGCTCGCCCTTGATCAACAACAGGCCCCCTACAAGAGCCAGGAAGAAAGCCGCAAACTGCCGGGCGTGCCATAGCACGTTTCTCATGTTGAATCTCCAGTCGTTGGTTTTCGGTGTATGAGTTACCCGCCGAAGATTATAGTTGGAATTATGAAACTGCTGATTAAGTGGCTGATCAATGCCATTACCCTCTTGATCGTTAGCAAGCTGGTCCCTGGATTCTATGTGAGAGGGGTGGGAGCGGCGTTGCTGGCGGCACTGGTGTTTGGATTCGTCAATTCAACCCTTGGGCTTTTGCTGAAGATTCTGACCTTTCCACTCACGATCATGACGTTTGGGTTCTTCCTGATTGTGGTCAACGCCATCATGCTCAAGATGGCCGCTTCGGTGACTCCAGGATTCGATGTACGCACCTGGACCGCAGCCTTGATAGGAGCAATCTGCTTGACCGTGATCTCGACGATTCTGCAATGGTTGCTGAAAGATTCGAAGCGGGACCGGTAGTCGCTGAGACACGGAGAAGATCAAGCCAATCCACCCACAGTACGCAGAAACCGCAGAGAGGAATTTGCTTAGTGTCAGCTTATTCTGCCGGCGGATGCTGGGGCGATCTCGTTGGTTCGGCCTGTTTGGGCAAATGCGGGGTTGGAAGAGGCTTCTGACGGGTTCGAGAATTCCAGCACTCCATCGTCGATCGAGGCCCACTTGAGGCTGACGGTGTCGTGGAAGTAGTTCTGGTAAACGCGCCACGGCGCCTTTGATCCCTGTTTTGGCCATCTCGCCAGTGCACGCTGAATGTAGCCGGGCGTAAAGTTTTCTACGAAATTAGCCACTGGGTGATCGCCATTATTCTTCGGCATCACCTGACGCACACCCTTGCGGTCCATGAAATTTAACAAGCGACAGACGTAGTTGCAGATCAAGTCCGCTTTTAGTGTCCATGACGCGTTGATGTAGCCGAAGACCGAAGCCAGATTCGGGACCGCTGACATCATTGCGCCCTTGTAGGCGAGGGTCGCGCCGGGATCGATGCGTTGTCCGTCAACGGAAAGCTCAATTCCACCAACAGGCTGCATAAACAAGCCGGTGGCGGTGACGATAATGTCGGCCTCCAGCTCTTTTCCCGATTTGAGCAGGATGCCTTTTTCGGTGAATGTCTCGATGTGATCGGTGACGACACTCGCATTGCCAGACTTAATCGCCTCGAACATGTCTGCATCCGGGATGAGGCACATCCGCTGTTCCCAGGGCTTGTAGCGCGGCGTGAAATGGGTTTCGACATCGAAGTCTGGCCCCAGGTGCTCCTGTACCTTCTTCAGCAAACCCCGCTTGATGAAATTCGGGAAGCGCTGTGAAAACTGGTACAAGCCAGTCATGAAGGCGACATTTTTCCAGCGTCCCAAACGATAAGCCCAGGTCGCGGGCAGTATGCGGCGCAGAAAGTTGGCAATCTTGTCCCGTGCATCGGCCGAAATCACGTAGGTCGGCGAGCGTTGCAGCATCGTGACATGAGCTGCAGTCTTTGCCATTGCCGGCACCAGCGTCACAGCCGTGGCCCCGCTACCGATGATGACGACGCGCTTGCCGGTGTAGTCCAAATCTCCCGGCCACATTTGCGGGTGAAACATTCGTCCCTTAAAACGGCTGGTGTTGGGAAGCTCCGGGGTAAATCCGGCGGAATAGCGGTAATATCCGGCGCAGGAAAACAGGAAATTGCAGGTAAGCGTTTGGGGTTCTTCGTGCCCATCGGGCAATTTGCGCACTGCTTCGACGGTCCACTTGGCTTCCTGCGACGACCACGAGGCGCTCTTGATCGCATGGCTGAAGCGAATGTTGCGGTCGATGCCCCCTTCGCGCGCAGTGGCGGTAATGTAATCGCGAATGTCGTCGCCCGGAGAGATTGTCTTGGGATAGGTCCACGGACGAAACGAATAGCCCATGGTCAGCATGTCGGAGTCAGAACGAATTCCCGGATAACGGAACAGATCCCACGTGCCGCCGATGCGCTCCCGCTGCTCAAGGATGACGTAGCTCTTGCCTGGGCAGAATTTCTGCAGATGATGGGCGGCGTCGATGCCCGACAGGCCTGCCCCCATGATCAATACGTCTAAGTACTCCGGGGCCATTCGATAGCTCCAAAATGGGGTGTTACGAACATATCACAGGGTGGGCGAGCGGGGCCAAACCCTTTACCTGCCGCGAAGGACGCATCGGATGTTTAAACGCAGAGAACGCAGAGTCACACTTTACCTACCGCCGCGGACTAGCGTGGAAACACCTCATTCTTTCTAGCCTGCCATCTGCATTTCAGCCATTGGTTCAAGAGCAGGGACGCTCACATGGAGTTTTTCTCCTAAAGCCAGGAAGCGCTGACGCCACTCGTGAGAGGAAGAATCATGATCCTCGCTGATCCCCGGAAATATGTTCTTCAGCAAGGAGTAGTAGATGTTTTGCGCTTCCCAATAGTTCACGTTCAACGGGAAGAGTTTGAGAAGCGTCACCAACATGGCGGCGACCATGACGATTTGGATGTTCAAGGGATCATCACGCAGGCGGCGCATGATGTGGTTCAAAGCATTGCCGGCGGAGTAAGCAAGCCCCTCCTGTTCGAGCTTCACACCTTCACGTTTGGCGAGCTCCATTAGCATGGAAATTCGCAGGGGATCGATCGGGTCATGTTCGAAGGTGTGTTTCAGGTCGGTGTTGATCACAAATTCCGCAGTAGCTCTGAGGACTTCTGGAACGGTCTGCTGCATATCCTGCACGAAACGCAGCAAGGAACCGTGCTTTCGGTAAATCTTGTGGAAGCTTGCCTCCGCGTCCTTGAGAGTGTGGCTGAGGATGAGGTCGAGAATGCGCTTTTGCTCGTCCTTGAACAGCGATTTCAACGAGTACTGCATGCCTCCGAAACGTTGATCGAGAGCGTTGAGCAACTCTGCGAACGCGCCTCGGGCTGACTCTGTGCGGACCAACTCGACGAGTTGCTGGTAGTCGTTTTCATCAACGAAGTCGCGCACTCCCGCGTGAAGGATCTGGTCGTCCATGTGGACCACACCGAATACCACCTCACGGGAATCGCGGGTAGTCTCCGATGTCACGCGAAGGCGTCCGATCGCCAACTTTACGGAGTTTGCATCCAGACGCTGATAGTCAATCGTTTTGATCTGGTAGCAAAACGTAGGCCGGTCCTCGAATCCCTCAAAAATCGAGCTGATCGCAAAATGCGCGGCTACCTTGTGCAGGTTCACCAGCGCCGGACGGACGAACATCTCGTAGGCTTTTGCGCCGTTGCCAACTTCGGGAATGTTGCTAGAGGCATCGGCCAGCAGGTTCACGAAATAAGATTCCAAATCCGTTCCAGTGGTGACGGCGGCCAGTTGAATCACGCGTCCGGCATATTGCAGAATTTGCACCGTCTCAATTCCGCTGATCTCATCGAAGAACCAGCCGCAACTGGTGTACATGAGCATCGCGTGGCGCTGCATTTCCAGCAGCTTCAATACCTTAACCGTCTCTTCGTGGCTGAGTTGGCGCTGGGAATGCTTCTCGAAAAAGATCCAATGGCTCTCTGGCGACCGGTTGAGAATGACATTGATGTAATCATTGCGAGCAGTCCAGGGATCGCGCAACCATTCACCGACATGGCGCTCGAAGAGAAGGGCTGCCTCGTCGCGCAGAAAATCGAGGGCAGCACGCAGAGGGCCGCGCCATTGCTGATTCCAGCCCGGACGCCCACTGTTACAACCACAGTCGCTGCGCCAGCGTTCCACGCCATGGCTGCAGCTCCAGGAGGTGTTTTCAATGATTTGCACCTCGTGGGTGGGAGGGAACTTTTCGAGAAATTCTCCATAGTTGGTGAGCTTCGCGGAACTGAGCGACTCGATATGGTGCAGCGCATACGAAAGCGCCATCTCGCCGTAGCGATGATGATGGCCGTAGGTTTCGCCATCGGTGGCAATATGCACTAGCTGAGGCCAGTCACGGGCGTCGGAAAAACCGCTTTCCAGGCGGGCGGCAAATTGCTCGCCGCTATTCAACAGCTTTTCAAAAGCCACTGCCTGCGAGATCGGGCCATCGTAGAAAAAAAGATTGATCTTGCGGCCGGAAGGCAGCTTGGCGAGGTAGGCGCGTGAAGGATCGATGCGGCCTCCACTCACGTCCCTCCAGCTTCGTCCACCGATCTTGCGCGTCCTGCCCGCCTGTCGAGGAGCCAGGATCGTGAACTTGATGCCCTGCTCGGCCAGCATCTCAAGCGTTTCCAGATTCACGGCTGTTTCCGGCAGCCACAGCCCTTCAGGAAAACGGCCAAAGCGGCGTTCGAAATCCCGAATCCCCCAGAGCACCTGGGTGTATTTATCGCGGGAGTTAGCCAGTGGCATGATCGTGTGGTTGTAGGCCTGGGCAAGAGCCGACCCGTGTCCGGAAAAGCGCTGCTGGCTTTGGCGGTCGGACTCGACCAGGCAGCGATAGATTTCCGGCTCGTTCACTTCCATCCATGAGAGCAAAGTTGGGCCAAAATTGAAGCTGATCTTAGAGTAGTTGTTTACAATCCCACGGATGTGCTCCTTGGCATCTAAAATCCTTGAAGCGCAGTTTGGCGCATAACACTCTGCGGTGATGCGCTCATTCCAGTCGTGATATGGATAAGCGGATTCCTGACGCTCCACGGTTTCCAACCAGGGATTCTCGCGTGGGGGCTGATAGAAGTGTGAGTGGATGCAAATGTAGCGGTCCATGACAGGGTACGCAGCAATTAGGATGAAAATAGCAGCTACCGTGGTGCCTGCCCATTTGAAACCTGCGCCAAATAATGGAAGAATCAAAGGGTTATGCCAAGTCTGTCAGTAGCTGTTTCCACCTATGGATTTCTGCTGAATGGCCTCTGGATTGAAAAAGGCCCAGTTTCCTCAGTCCGGTCCCCTTACAACGGGGAAGTGGTGGCTAATGTGGTTGCCGCCAGCCGTGCCGACGCCTTGGAAGCTATCTCTGGAGCGGTCCAGGCTTTTGAGGTTACGCGTAAGCTTCCCTCCTACGAACGTCAACGAGTGTTACGCACTGTTGCTGCCCAGATTTCCAAGCGGGCCGAAGAGTTCGCGCAGATCATGGCCCTCGAATCAGGCAAGCCGATCAAGACAGCCAGACTGGAAGTGGCAAGATCGGTTTTCAGTTTTGAGGTGGCCGCCGAGGAAAGCACCAGAATCTACGGCGAATATCTGCCTCTGGATGCAAGCGAAACCGCCAAAGGCCGGTGGGGCGTCGTTCGCCGCTTTCCTTTAGGACCGATCTCCGCGATAACGCCCTTTAACTTTCCGCTCAACCTTGTGGCCCACAAGATTGCCCCGGCCATCGCTGCCGGTTGTAGCATGGTCCTGAAACCTGCTCCTCAGACGCCGGTTTGCGCTTTGCTGCTGGCTCGCCTGGTGGATGAGGCTGGCTGGCCTGCGGGCGCCCTTAGCGTGCTGCCACTTTCCAACGAAGATGCAGCGCCGCTCATTGAAGACGATCGCATCAAGATGTTTACCTTTACCGGCAGCGGCGCTGCCGGATGGGAGTTGAAGAAAAGAGCTGGAAAGAAACGCGTGACCCTGGAATTGGGAGGCAACGCTGCCGTGGTCATTCACCACGATGCCGATCTCGAATACGCGGCAGACCGTTGTGTAAGCGCGGGGTTCAGCTATTCAGGACAGAGTTGCATTGCAGCCCAAAGGATCCTGGTGCACGAATCGGTGTTCGACCGTTTTCTTCAGATGGTGCTCGATCGCGTGCAGCGCCTGAAGACGGGCGATCCGCTGGATGAAAAGACCGATATCGGACCGCTGATTCGCGAGACTGACGCAGTTCGCGCGCAGCACTGGGTGGATGAAGCCGTATTGGCGGGAGCCAAATTGCATTGTGGTGGAAAACGGACAGGCTCAATTCTGGAACCGACGATCCTGACCAATACCGGGCCCGAGATGAAGGTGAACTGCCTGGAGATATTCGCCCCAGTCAAGACGATTGAACCATATAGGGAATTTGACGACGCTCTGCGGCAGGTGAACAACTCACCCTATGGCTTACAGGCAGGAGTGTTCTCCCGCGATGTGGGCTTGCTCTTTCGCGCCTTTGAAGAAATCCAAGTTGGCGGATTGATGGCCAACGACGTACCGACGTTTCGCGCCGACCAAATGCCCTACGGCGGAACCAAAGACTCGGGAACCGGCCGCGAGGGTCTTCGCTACTCTATTGAGGAGATGACGGAGAAAAAGCTGATGGTGCTGAATTTGCGATAATATTAGCTGCAGTTGAGGCGTAAACGCCGCATATAGGCAATGTATAGTCGCGTCGATGGTAGAATCAGCGATTCAAGGATAATCAAGAAATAAATGAGCTTACCAGGGCCGATTCTGCCACCGCGAATGGGAGAATCGGATGTTTTTATGAAATGCGATTACTTCGTGGACGTGCAGTTGTGGCCGCTGCGTAGGACGCTGAACGCCCAAGGATGGCTCAACAACTTTACAGATAGTGAAAAAGAGCATTCGATTCATCTACTGAATGGTTTTCTATACTTCTGCTCGACGCTCATCGATCAGATGTTCGTGGCGGCAATACACGGGATCAGTTCGCAATTTTATTCACCAGGAGATCCATTTCTCACTTTTCAATCAACTTGGCAGCAGTTTGTCGATACTATTGTTGTCACATACGTTACAGGAGAAATTCCCAACCCTAGTGATAGTGGTCTTGGATTTGCCCGGAAGGCGCGTCAGTTGTTGGGTGTTTCAGAAAATCGAATAACAACGCCAGACGATGCTGTACGAAGGCTAATGCAGCAGCCCGGACCAATACTCTTTGTAGATGATTTCGTGGGGTCTGGGAACCAATTTCTTGAGACGTGGCGGCGAGCAGTGTCTGTTGCTGGATCCACGACCTCTTTCGAGAGAATTTCCACGGTATCAGGAAGCACATTTTATTACTGCCCCCTCTTTTGCACACAGTATGGTTATGAGCGATTACAAAATCAGTGTCCTGCAGTAATTTTACGGCCGGCACATGTAATCACCGATCGTTATAGTGCTTTGTCACCCGAGTCGTTCATCTGGCCTGCACACCTCCAAACGACGGCTGTTGATTTTCTTGGCGTTGCTAGCTCGCGGGCTGGTATACCCGACAATGATGGTAATGTGGACGATTGGCGTGGTTTTCATAAATTAGGCTTAGCAATCGCAATCGGTGATTCGGTTCCAGATGCTACTCTGCCGATTTTCTATTGGGAGGAGAACGGATGGACACCGCTTATTCGAAGGATCTAAGCAGTCAGGATATTAGACCTTCTACCGCCGAAGAACAGCTTAGTGAGGTGTTTGGAAGCTACAAAGCGGAGTGGCTTCGCGAGCGCATATTCGATTTTTTTACAGCGCCCGACTATTTACCTGAGTTGATGACGCCAAGACCTTGCGTGCTATTAGGCGGCCGCGGAACAGGCAAGACGACTGTACTCCGAGGCCTGTCGTATGAAGGCCAATTTGCTTTAGCAGGCCGGGATGCCCGACGCATACCGAATTGGACACACTACGGCATTTATCTTAGGGTAAACACTAATCGCGTAATGGCGTTTACCGGTCCTGAGGTGGCTGATGCGTTATGGATTAAGCTCTTCAGCCATTATCTTAACTTGCTGCTCTGTGACCAGATAGTACGCTTTCTGGTTTGGTTTCGGCTATATACAAGCCTTGAATTTGATTTTGAACCTCACCGAGCCGCAGACATCTCAGCAAGCCTTCATCTAGGCCCCACATCATCAATTCGGGAATTAGCGGAAAATCTGACCTCAGCGCGTTTGAAATTTGAAGCGTTTATCAATAATGTTGCTGATTCACCTACACCGCCATTGTCTTTACAAGGCGCCCCGGTAGATGCCTTGTTTGAAGCGATTACCGAGTTGTATCCGTTCAGGAATAAGACGTTTTTCTTTTTGATTGATGAATACGAAAACTTTCAAGACTACCAACAACAAGTCGTCAACACGCTTATAAAACACTCGGGGCAATGGTACACGTTCAAAATAGGTGTGCGCGAATTGGGCTGGCGGGTGCGATCAACGCTCAACGAAAACGAGCAGTTAATTAGCCCAGCGGATTATGTTCGAATAAACATCGTTGAACGGCTAGAAGGAGATGCGTTCAAGGTATTTGCGAAATCAGTGTGCAACAGTAGACTAGCTGCCATTCGGTTGCAAGACCAACCAATTATTAGTGATATTGAGACAATATTCCCTGGAATCTCAGAAGACGAAGAGGCCGAAAAGCTTGGCATAGATCAAGTCATTCACGAATTTAGGTCTAAGATAGCGGCACATCCCGAAATACAGTCTTTGCCTCAAGCGTTGACCCCTCTTAATCTCTTGCTTTTGAAATCCTGGGCTGAAACACAGCAGCTGAGTTATGCCGATGTATTAACTGAGTTCGCGAATAATCCCCACGAGTGGCAAGTACGCTTCGGTAACTACAAGCACGCGTTGCTATTTACGATTCGACGTGGTAAGCGCGGTATTCGCAAATATTATGCAGGATGGAATGTATTTACGCAAATAGCCGCAAGCAACATTCGTTATCTGATTGAGTTGGTGGATCACAGCTTGGTACAACACTTGCGAGGCGGCGGTTCACTCGATGCTCCCGTTTCGCCGGAAACGCAGACAAAAGCCGCTCAAGCCGTAGGTAGAAAGAACGTTTCGGAACTTGAAGGGCTATCAGTTTATGGTGCGCAACTTACAAAGCTTGTACTCGGGCTTGGCAGAGTATTCCAAGTTATGGCTGCACAACCATTTGGACATGCGCCCGAGGTGAATCAATTTCACATCAGTAATAACGATGAGCCATTTGATGCAATCAATCTTCCTGATGATGTAGATCGAATGGTCAAATCTGCCGTGATGCACCTCGCACTTATCCGATTCCCTGCTAACAAGCCAGCAGATGAGGGCGAAACACGGGAATATGACTATATGATTCACCCCGTGTTTAGCGCATTCTTCGTCTTTAGCCACCGTCGCAAGCGGAAGATGGTGCTTTCGGCGTCTGATTTGATCGGCTTGGTGCGTGAACCTCAGCAGTTCATTCCCAAGATTCTTGCGCGTCAGAATCGATCAGCGGATGAGGAATTGCCTGAGCAGGTGATGCTGTTTCAGGGGTATTATGGCCGGAATTCGTGAGCAACCTCTTCTTACAACCGTGGCCGAGCTTGATAACTTCGTTCCCGAACGAGGGAGCGCATACGTGTTTGGAATCTCTGGCGAAGAGCGGAGCGCGCATTCGGAAGCTTGGCAGTCGCGGGCTGTGGATGTGCAGTTTCTTAGAATCGTTGACCAAAACCGATCGGATTTCACGGCTGAAATGGACGGGACAATCCGAAAATTTTTTCTTCGCAGTCGCGATCAACTGGCGAATTTTTGGAGAGTCACCACATGCGATCTGGTTTATCTAGACATTACGGGTTTATCTCATCATGTCTGGGCTCCATTGCTAAGATCAGCCATCGTCGCGAAACGCAGGGTTGTTGGAGTATATGTCGAACCTGGCGACTACCGTCCTAGTTCGACGCCAACCGAAAGTGAGATATTTGATCTCAGTGAACGGATCGAGGGGATTGCCCCTATTCCGGGCTTCGCGTCGCTCGTAGGAATTACTGACAGAGACTCCTGTTTTGTGCCACTACTCGGCTTCGAAGGTACACGGCTGGCCTATCTGTTAGAGGCAGTACAGCCAGAAGGTAACAAGATTGTCCCCATCATCGGTGTACCAGGATTCCGCCCAGAATACCCTTTTTACACTTATCAAGGTAATCGAGCGCCATTACTGGAAACTCGGGCATGGCGGAATGTTCGATTTGCACAGGCGAATTGTCCGTTCAGTCTTTTTTACGCACTGCAAGACATCGTTGCTGCATTCCCGCGCGACCTCATAAAGATAGCTCCAATCGGGACTAAGCCACACGCGTTGGGAGCTGTCCTATTTGCAATGGCAAGTTCAAGACCAGTTGAGCTTGTGTACGACCACCCCATTCGTAAGAGCACGCGCACAGCCGGCACGTCAAGGATATTGCTATACGAACTATCGGTGCTTCTCTCAACTGGTATGAGACCCTCATGAGAGTAGATCAAATCAACACTCCTGCCGATCTTTGCAGGAAAGTCCTCGCTTGTGTTCGTCTCCCAAATCCTCGAACAATAGCGGATTTTGCCGCTGGCTCCGGTGAACTCTTGAAGGCCGCACTAGACTGCTGGGGGCCTGCCATGCTCATAGCGTTGGACATTGATGCGCGAATAGTAAGAAATCTGCGGAGACAGCATCCGTGTTGGATTGTCTCACAAGGGGATTTTCTAAATCAGAAGTGGACGAAGCAGAACGCCGCTTTGCGTTGCGCAGATCATGGAATCGACTTGATATTATTGAATCCACCATTCTCATCGCGGGGTGGTTCTCGCTGCCAGATTCCTGTGGGGGATGAACTTCTTTCATGTAGTCGCGCCGTAGCTTTTGTGATTTTATCTTTGCGCTTCTTGAATCTAAATGGAGAACTAGTTGCGATTATTCCGGCGGGATCATTGACGAGTGAGAAGGATCGACAAGCATGGCAATTGCTGCGTGAAACATTTGATGTGGCAGTGATGGGAACAAATGGCCATAAGACATTTGATGGCTGCTTTCCTCAAACGGTCATTGTTCGGATATCGGCTCGTCGCCAGTGTGTCGCACCTACGGTGGTGAGAAAACATCGTGAATTACCCATAGAGGGAGCACCGCGACTTGTGCTCTACCGCGGCAGTTTGCAGATGCATGAGTTGAGAAATGGCGGAGGCGCAACCGAGGTTCCCCTGGTACACTCTACGTGCTTGCGTAACGGCTCTGTAGATTTCGCTCAATTTCGCGCTAGTAATGCAAGATTCACGATTAAAGGTCCGGCGCTACTTTTAGTCCGGGTTGGGGAACCAAGACAGGAGAAAATCGTACTATACACGGGGAGAAATGTCTTCGCGCTGTCAGATTGTGTAATCGCATTGAAAGCTCAAAAAGAGGAGTTGAAAAAGCTATATCAACAATTGATCGCTTCTTGGAGCTCGCTTTTGAAGCTCTATCGAGGAACAGGTGCTAGATATATAACAGTGGCAAGGATCTCAAATTTACTACGTTCAAGAGGTTTTGTAGTTGATGTTCCCCCACAAGGCTCAGGTTTGCAGCTTACTCGTGCGATCAGTATTCAAACATCAGACATTAATATTGAATTACGTCGACAATGGCGTCTTTTCTTGCGGAAAGCGAATGAAAGTGAAACTTCAAATTAAGGTACTGAAACTTGACCCTGCTGCTTCGCTGCCAACATATAGCTACGTAGGCCCGTTTGGAGATCTCTGTGCTGACCTCAGATCGTTAGATCGACACGAAATCGATCCGGATACCGTGATAAGAGTTGGAATAGGAATTGCCTTAGAGATACCTCCCGAATATGGCGCGCTCATTGAGGACAGGTCTGGACTAGCTGCTAAGGGATTGTGCACTCTTGGGGGCGTGATTGATCCAGGCTATCGAGGAGAGATTCAGGTCATTCTAGCAAATGTTGGACGGAACCAAATTACCATTAATCCGGGAGATCGTATTGCCCAACTTCGTATCGTTAAGCGCATCTCTGCTGATTTTGTAGAAGCGTCGAGCGTCGCGAACACTGACCGAGGTTCTGGAGGGTTTGGTAGCACTGGTTCTTGATTTACAACTGTTTAAATCGGCTGATAAAAATAAATTGCGATAGGAAGTATATCAGATCACATTCTTGAGCCAAGTGGCTGTTATTCTGCGCAATCCTCCACGACTTTTCCACGAAACATTCGATAAATGAATACAAAATAACCAAAGGCCAGCGCCATCCCTATTCCCCAGAAGACCAAACCCACAGAGAGCGAATAAGAGCCGGTGGCGGCGTTGTAGACCGTAATGTTGAGCGCTGGATCGGTGGTAGACATCAGCAGGTTTGGATATACCGCCGCTGCGGCGCCCACCAGCATGAGGACCAGATATGCGGATGACGAGAGAAATGCAGCTTTATCTTTTCCTCTCTGGATAAACAGGAATAGAGCAAACAAACTCGCGGCTACTCCTGCGGGTATAACGAACAAGACGGCATAGCGTTTGTAATTCTCCAAAAGCTCAGGATGGATCGATAGCGTCGCCCACAAGCTGATCATGGTCACCAGCAGCAGCACCGGCCATAGCAGTTTGGCCACGCGGCGCGCTCGCGCGTTGAGTTCGCCGGAGGTCTTGACGGCAACGTAGTTTGCGCCATGCACTGTGAGCGCAACCAGCGCCACCACTCCCGCGATTACGGTGTACCAATCGAGGATTCCCGGTTCAGGCCCTACGCGCCAGTCGGTCCATAGTGGGAGAAAGAAATATCCGTCTTTGCGCAATGGAACTCCGCGAAGGACATTGCCGAGGGCAGCGCCGTAGAAGATCGCCAGTAGAATGCTGGCGAATGCGAAACAGCCATCGAAAAAGCCGCGCCATACATACGAAGCGAGATGATTGCGAAGCTCAATGCCGATGGCCCGCAGAATCAGCAACCAAAGGACCATCATCAACGGCAGATAAAAACCACTGAAGCCAGCGGCATAGACACCGGGAAAAGCGAAAAAAAGCGTTCCGCCGCCGGCCACCAACCAAACCTCATTGCCGTCCCAAACCGGACCTATGGTGCGGAGCACTGTGCTGCGCTCCTCATCTTTTTTGGCAACCAAGAGATAGAGCGCTCCCGCGCCCAGATCAAAACCGTCGAGGACCACATAACCCGTAATCATGATCGCAACCAGCCAGAACCAGATAAAAAGCATGTGCCCTCCTTAGACAGCAGGCGCGGTTAGAGTTTCCTCATTGCCAGATACGGCTTCGGGACCATGACCGATTTCCCAGTGAACCAGAAATAAGAAAAGGATAGCGAGTAGGGCATAGAGTCCCATGAACCCCAAAAGCGTAAACAGGCCATTACCCGCATGAACATTTTTCGAATATCCTTGAGCCGTTCTCATGAGCCCGTAAACTAGCCACGGCTGGCGACCGATTTCCGCGGTCATCCAGCCTGCGGTATTGGCGATGTAAGGTAACGGCAGGCAGAGCATCAGGATCCACAGCATCCATCGGCTCCGATAAAGCTTTTTACGCCAGAGCAGAAACACAGCCACGAGCATCACCGCGACGAAGAGTGTGCCCAGTCCAGCCATAATGTGATAGCTGTAATAGAGGAGTGGAATGTTGGTGGGCCAGTCTTCTTTGGGAAACTGGTTCAATCCTTTGACTTCACCTGCGGTCGTTCCATAAATCAAGTAGCTCAACACTTTGTTGACGACCAGCGGATTGTCAATCGTTTCGTGTTCTTCGTCCGGCTGGCCAAGAATTACGAGGGGGGCGCCGGTTGCCGACTTGAAAAGGCCCTCCATGGCTGCGGTGGTTACGGGTTGATGCCGGGCGGTAAACTTTCCATGAAGGTCTCCGGTGGGGAAGATCTGCAGGATGCAAAAGATCACCCCACCTATAACGCCTACCCGTAAAAAGATGCGGCCATACTCCTGGAACTTTCCTTCCAGCAGGTAATAAGCGCCCACTGCCGACATCACAAAGACTGCGGTAATCACTGCCCCGCTCATGTTGTGGGCAAATTGCAGAAGCGCCCAGGGATTCAACAGCAATCCCCAGAAGCTGCTCACCTGGAATCCGCCATCGGCCAGGCGTTGATAGGCGACCGGGTGCTGCATCCACGCGTCGGTCACAATGATGAAGTAGCCGGAAAGCCAGGAACCCAGGAAGAGCAGGAATGCCGACCACCAATGCGCCCTGGCGCTGATACGTTTTTCGCCATAAAGAAACAGGCCAAGAAATGCCGACTCCAGAAAGAATGCAAATACCCCTTCCATTACAAGCGGCTGACCAATTACACCGCCGGTGAGACGGGAGAATTGCGACCAATTGGTGCCGAATTGGAACTCCATAGGAATTCCGGTCACAACACCCATCAGAAAGTTGATGCCGAAGATTTTGGCCCAGAAACGCGCGGCGCGATTGTAGTTTTCATTTCCCGTGCGCATGGCCAGGGTCTTTAACATCACAATCAGCGGGGCCAGACCCATGGTGAGTTGGGGAAATAAATAGTGAAACGTAATCGTAAAGGCGAAATGGAGCCGGTGAATCAGAAGCGCGCTATCCATGCATGTCTCCTGCGGCTAATGGCGGTTTCAGAGTTGGTGTAGATCAGTGTTGAAAACATTGGGGTTGCTCTTTTCTGAGTACAAATTTGGGACGACCTGGGCCTCTTTTGTCACGACTCTACCCCCGTTTGTCACCACTTCATCCCCATTTGTCACCACTCCCGAGCCGATTGGCACGACCTGATTTGCATCTAGAACCGGGCGAGGCGACCTCCGCGAAGATAGATGAGGCAGGTAGGATTCCCAACTCGCGACGAAATGCTGGAAGGTGAAGCCTTTGAGTCTTTGATCGCCGATACGTTGAGCGCCACTTCGGTGAATGGGGTAATCCTGGAGGATGACCCGCAAAGTATTAGGCGTCAGCTTCTTCCAGGGGCGTTCTTCGAGTCCGTTGAGATATTCCAGCAGAGGAACAGTGTGAATCTTGGGCGGATCATTTTGCAGAGTGAAGAATTCACGGATGTCGGAGAGCAACTGCAATCCCGTCGAGGAAGTGTGAGCCTGTTCCGCAGTAAATATCCTGAGGAGCGCGAGCAGGGCCTTGTTTAACCATTTGCTGCCCGCAGCTCCGGCCAAGGTCGCCAGAGGCATAAGAGCATCGCGGCGCGGTCCGGCGACGGATGCAATGTCGGTATTGGCCAGATTCTGAGTGGCCAAATCACGGATGGTTTCTGCGTTTTCCTCAGCCCAGGCGGAAAGAGACTTCTGGAAGTCGTAGACCTCGAACTCGGCATGGTCTCGCCAAAAGCAGGTAACCCGTTCTTTGGCTTTCTTACGGCGCAAGACGATGGGGATGCAGTGGGCGGCCAGCGAGGCAGGGAGGCGTCCCTGGCCGGCGAAGGCTTTGGGACAGAAGACCACGCCATCCCAATCCTTTTCCTTGGGATACTCAGGATAATAGCTGCCGGAGCGGGAGCCAGCTTTGAGCAGAGCCAGGAGAGGCTGGGTACCGGAAGGGCGCAGGACAGTGTGCCAATCGTCGAGCAGGAGCGTGGGCTGGTGGCTGGCGAGACGGGTGGTGAGACAGGCGGCGGTGACGCCACCGGGCATCCAGGCATTGTTAGAAAGCACTTTGAGCAAACCCAGGCAGATGGACTTGCCAGACTGGGCTTCGGGAGAGGAGATATCGAGATAAGGAGTCACGGGAAAGCACTGATAGCAATAGGTATGGACGACCCACAAGGCGAGGGCGGTACGGTGATGGATGGAGCAGACGAGATACTTTTGGATGAAGGCGTCGATGCGGTCCAGGGCCCGGTCGAGCGTGAGGGGCGGGTTATTTCGATTTTCATTCGTAGCCATAAAACGCATGATGAGGCAAAGAGTACGAGTTTGTCAAATCAAAATAAATCCCTTATTTTCAATAAGATACATAATTAATTTTTAATATTTCTATGATAGTTCTAAAATATTGTTATGGCTTGGAAGCCAAACTCATCCAATAATAGTATTATTATGGCTCAAAAAATGGCTATTAGTAATATTGTAAACAGCGAAAATGGGGAATTGCGGTCCACAGTTTTGCAGTGATGAAGACAGTAAGAGATAAAAAAATATTTTTGACAAGAATTTGTCAGGGTAAGGCAAACACGTATAGAGTTCTCGAGCCGCTGAGAGAGAACTGCTATTCCGACCGCAGCGCCTGTGTCACATCCACCCGCGCCGCGCGGGCTGCGGGAAGGATCGAGGCGACGATGGCAACGGTCATCAGTACCGCGGCCGAGACGACGATCGGCAATGCACCCGGCATCTTCAGGTTTTCGAAATACCTGGCGCCTACGCGCGCCATGATGAAACCCAGGGCAGCGCCGGCGAGGACACCGAGGAAAGCCATTGCCGCGCCCTGTGCGATCACACCCTGAAGGAGCTGCCGGGGCTGCGATCCGAGCGCCAGCCGGATGCCGAATTCACGCGTGCGCGCGCTGACCGAGAACGCCAGCACTCCGCCGACACCGATCACAGCAATCGCCAGAGCGACCGCGGCGAACACGCTGAACACGATCGAGTTCAAGCGGTCGGGCGTGAGCACTTGGGTGCGGACGTCCTTGAGCGTAGCGGGATGTTCGACGGGCTGATCGGTTGAGAGGTCGCGGATGATGCGCGTGGCCGGCGCGATCAGAGCGTAAGGATCGGCGCTGGTGTGAATGAAAAGATCAGCGCCAAACAGGGGGCCATCTTCAAACGTGTTGTAGACCGTGACTGTAGGCCGGGGGATGATGTGCTCGTCATCGATATCGGCGGTGACGCCAATGATGCGGTGCGGCGACTTGACACGTGCCTTTTCCGCATCGGTTCCGGAAAGGAACTCGAGGACGGGATCGCTCCAGTAAATATGGTGGCCGACGGCCTCCACGTTAGGGAACATGGTTCGGGCGAGCGATTGACTCACGATGACCACGGGTTCCGATGTTTTGGTATCGCGAGCGTCGAAATCACGTCCGGCGAGGATAGGAACACCAAGGGCGGCAAAGAATCCTGGGGAGACCGCGCGCCACCGCGCGCGCGGATCGTCGACGCCCGCTTGATGGGGGTGGCCATCGCCGGAAAACTGCAAGGCAAAACTCTGGCCGTCGCGCCAGGGAACGACATTGCCGAAGGCGGTTGAGTTCACGCCGGGTAGTGCGTTGATGCGCCGCATCGATTCCTTGTAGAACTCGATGACCTGTTCCGGCGTTCTTCCATAGGACATCGGCGGAACACTGATGGAGAGGACGCGCTCTGTATCCAGGCCGGTCTGCGCCCGGCGCAGCTCGATCAGCGTCGTAACCAGGCTGCTGGCTCCGGCGAGAAGCACAAAGGAGAGAGCGATCTGGGTGACCGCGAAGATACGCTGGCGCCGGCTGGTGCTGCCAGTAATGCGCGCACCGCCGGTGGCCAGGCTCAGACCTTGGGTGGTGTCGCCCGAGGGCAGCCGCGGAACGAAGGCCAGGACGACGGAGGCGACGATCGCCAAGCCCGCCCCCACCCATAGCATGCTGGAATCGACGGTCAGATCCAATGCGCGCACCGAGAAGCGCGAGGCATAGCGCGCCAGAACTGTGACCAGTGGCTGCGCGCTGACCACGCCCAGAGCGGCGCCCGCCCCGCAGACGATCAGGCCTTCCGTCAGCAGCATCCGGCGCAGAGCGCCCCGGCTTGCGCCCAGCGCCGTGCGGATGGCCAGCTCGTTTTCCCGCCGGACGGTCCGCGCCAGAATCAGGTTGGCCACGTTGCAGCAAGCGATGATGAACAGCAATCCCGAAGCCGCCATCAGCACCAGCAGAACGGTCCTCGCGCCGGAAGTGACTTCATCGCGAAACGGCTTGACCCCGATCTGGAAGTTCGCTTGTTTCGAATAGGCTTCGGGATACTTCTGGATCATCGCCGAGTACGCCGTGCGCAGCTCAGCGCGAGCCTGGTCGACGCCGGCTCCCGCAGCCAGCCGGCCAAACAGCTCGGTCATGCGATGCACACGTCCCGTCACCATAGTCGCGGAAAGATGATGCGGGCTGGTGACCATGTTGGCGATGATCTCCGTCTCTTGCGGATAGGGCACGCAGGGTTCGAGCACGCCAATGATGGTCGCCGTCCGGTCGCCGATGCTGCCCAGGCGGATTTGTTTCCCGAGGACGTTGGGATCGCGCTTGAGAGTGTTGTTCCAGAAACGATAGGTGAGAACCACGACGCCGGCGGCGTTCGGTCCATCATCTTTTGGGCCGATCAGACGTCCCAGCACGGGATGCAGACCCATCACGTCGAAAAACGTTCCGTCGACAACGCCGCCTTGAATGGTACGAGGTTCACCCAGACCGACCATGGTGAAGCCCATCGCGGAAAAGTCGCCGAACGCACCCACGCTCTTGACGCTGGCTTTCAGATCCTGGATCTCCGGCACGGAAAATGTCGTGTTGTCGGCGTCGATTCCCGGAGCACTCTGGCGGACATAGATCAGCCGGGCTTCGTCACGGTTGACCAGTGGCTTGAGAAGAATGCCACGCACCAGCGTGAAGATCGCGGCGTTGGCGCCGATGCCCAGCGCCAAGGTGAGTACCACGGCAACCGCCAGGCCGGGAGTCCGAAACAAAGAATGAACCGCAACTCTCAAATCGCGAACGACCGTTCATGTTCGGTGACCTCCATCCATAGCAATACTAGCACCATAGCTGCCGCTAGCTAAACGCCGCATTTCCAGTGATTTAGCAGGCTGACGTAAAGCTTGCAGCACCTTAACTTCGGGACTGCGCGCCTGTATCAGATAGTCGTTCGGGAGAACCGAAAATCGACAGCTACTCTCTTTTTTTACACGTATTTACTTTACACGGCCTTCTGCACCCGCTGCACCTCAGAGTGAACTTTCGAACTCTTTCTGACCAGTAGAAAATAAAGAACTTACAACGTGATTCCTTGAAAGTAGCAGAAGGGTTTGGCAGTAGCTCCGTGTATTGAAAGAAAAATGTTCTGGCGGGCATTACGAGACGATTTCAGAACTTTTGCCACCTTCGGAGCGAGCGAGATAGCTCCAGGAATTCCTATCAGTCGGGTATCCAGAAATAACAGAAACTTCATGTTCGGGTTGTGTTTGACGCAAATACGCGGCGAAGTCATGGCCATTCACGTTGGGGCATGATTGCGTCTGTAATGACTAGGTCAAAGCGAGCGCCATTCTTGGTCAGATCAAGGGCCTCTGCGGCGGTGGCCGCGTCCACCAGCTAATATCCCATTCGAGACAGGAATTCTGCGATGATCTCGCGCAGTTCTGGGCTGTCTTCAACCAGCAGGATGTGCGCGGGCGAAGCGATTCCTCCGATGGTTTATTGCACCCGAAATGCCGAAATGAACTCCACTCCGGAGCTGTCGCCGACCAGGAAGCTGTCGTTGTCCTGGTTCCGTAGCGTTCCGACGTCGGCGCTGGCACTCCCTTGCGTGTCCGTGGTGATGTTCGATAGAAACCGGCAGTCCGACGCGTTCAGCCCGCAGATCGACACCTGGAAAGTGTGGTTTGCGAGCGTACCCGTCAATGTCAGGTGGGCCGTCGTGCTGGTCGCGGTCAAGACGCCGCTGCCCGGCGCGTTACCGGTTGCCTGCCCGATGCCGCCGGTGATCGTGCCGGCCGGCAACATCGCGGACTCGAAATTCAAGCCGCTGCTTGCGCCCGACGCGGTGTACACCTCCTCGTCCGTGTTGTCGCCGTTCACGAACGCTAGGAAGCTTCCGGCGAAAGCACCCTTCGCCGGAAACGTGAAGTTCACGTTGCCGCCGCCGCTAGTATACGTTGCAACGTTCAGGCAGTTGTTGACGCTCTGCGAGTTGTACGGGCAGAACTTCAAGACCATGGTGACACCGTTGCTGGTCCCGACCGATGGCCACACTCCGGCGCCATTGTTGGCGGAGGCATCGACCGTGGTTTGTCCGACCACTGTTGGACTTCTGCTGATCACGCAGCAGATGACTGTCGCCAGGTAGGAATCGGGACGCGCCGGGGTTGTCGAACCCGGATTCGGGGAGGGAGCATTGGCGGTCGAACTCGTATTCGAACTGCCGCCACACTGCAGGAATGCAAGCGATATTCCGGTCACCAGAATGAGAGCCGCTTTGCGCAGCATTTGGACCTCGTCGTGCTTTATGGGGGACCAGCAGGTGAGTAAGATGGCCTGCGCGGCTGGCGGGTTTGCCAGGCATCGAATGGCGACACCGCCCATTTCCTGTTCCGCGATTCGGTTTCGAATAATCTGATCCAGGTCAATCCGCTGAGCTTGGCCGTCACCTATTTTCGCGAAGATGCGGCTTTTAAATGAGGCTTCCAGATGCCTTCGACATGATCTTCGAAGGGGCAAAAACGAAGGAATGGTGGAGAGAGTGGGACGCTTATCGAACTTTTTGGAAAGATTATCCAAGCCTTCCAAAGCATCTGCTAACGTAAAATAAGTGTTCGCTACCCACGGAGAATTGGAACCAAACATCCGTAGTTGCAGATCGCGCCGCTTGAGCAAGAGTTGGCAGGCTTCCTCCGACTCCCCGTGGGCGCATCGTATTTCTGCGAGAATTTCAAGCCCCCAGGCATATAGACTGGACTCTGTATTGAGGTTTGTTCCCTGTGGTTGATCTAAAATTGTCATCGCGTCGTTAGAACTCACCATGAGCTGCCCCTATCAGAACGCCAACTGTGATGGATCAAAGGGGCCGAGACGTTGTTACGTCTGTCAGAGTCTCTACTATCGCACCGTTGGAATAAGGGCCGGATTTATAACTACGCAGCCGGTTTCCCCTACGCCCTCAATTCCGGTTACTGCTCTTCCAACATCAGGTGGAACTCCTGCGCGAAGCCCGGCGCCCACGGCATCGCCGACGCCGGTGTCGTCAGGCCGACCGTCCAGCGTATCTGTGTCGTCGCCAAGTCCTTTGAGCGTGACTTCTCCATCGGGTGGGACTCCTCCGCGAACGCCGGTACCCACGCCATCGCCGACGCTGGTGTCGTCAGGCCGATCGCCCAGCGTATCTGTGTCGTCGCCGAGTCCTCTGAGCGTGACTCCTACTTCATCTAGTCTGCCGTCCAGACCAGCGGCATCGCTGGAAATAGGGATGTTCAATGCGTTTCACAAAGACCTCTGGTCCAAAGTTGAGGTGACTGATCTTCCGACTGGCAGGCATGGCGTATATGAATCTACTGAGGCAGACAAACATGCTCCGCTAAGCCTGGGCGCCGCGGCTGCAGGACAAATCGGGGGATCAATCAGCGGCCAGACTGCCGAGGCGGCACAAGCGCTGGATGAGCGGCTGAGCACGCCAAAAACTACCACCAGCACGACGCCTGTTGCACCGGAAACGCTGCCCTTCAAAGAGCGTCTCGCCTCCTTTCAAGCTCCTAAACCGGTGCCTTCACCTCCTTCCATCTCATCCCCTGCTCCGACCCGCGGAATTGGCGTGGCGATGACTTCTGTACTGGATCAACCTCAAACCTGGATGACGGAGGGATCGCAAACCTTGAAGCGTGGATCTGGAAGGTGCTTCAGCTTTACTGCCATGGTTGTGTTCACGATAGCAGGGAAGACGAGGTCGAAGATCGAGGTGTTCGGGTCAACAAAATTTGACCACTATTTTGTTGTAGTCGGGCGCACCTCAAAATCTAGGAAGATGGCCGAGTGGGGCGATGACGCGGTTGTGATTGATGCATGGCAAGCGAATCTTGAACATCGGACAAGCGCTTGTTACAAGCCGAGCAACTACATATATGGCTCAGGCCTTAAGCGCATCTGCGTGATTCAAGAATAGGCTCGAACCGCATCGCGGTAATCAGAGTTAACCCGGCACCCGCCAGTGTCCATGGGACACTCGATCATGCGAGCTTTTTCCAGTACTCTGTACCTATGATCACTCAGGCTGAGCGCAACTTTGCCATCAAACAACTTGATCAGGCGCGCGGGCGGTTGCTGCGGCTGATCGAAGGGCTGTCCCCCGGATCAGCTCTTGTATCGCACTGAACCGGGACGCTGGTCCATTGCGGAAAATGTGGAGCGTGTCGTAGTCGTCGAAAAAGGGGCTGCTGGGCGCTATTGAGAAGCTGCTACAAGAACCGCCCCGATCGCTCAAAACAATGGGCCATGACCGGCGCCGAAATAGTCTGGCGCATCAGAACATCGCCTCGCCCTCAAATTCTCTGCGCAAAATCAGCGAAGATTGGCTTTTATCAGGGGAGAGAGGGATTCGAACATCGTTCCTAGTGTCTAAGTGAAAGAAAGACTACGTAATGATACAGCGTTTGCGAGAGCCGGAAAGTAACATGTGGCTTCTGCGGTTTGGGGGTTAGGTTGTGTCGGCCTGCGTCCATCCGAGATTCGGCAGAGCTTTTTCGTGGACGAAGTGGACGCGGTGGACGATGTGGACGGTCTGAAAATGCTTTAATATTTCTGGCTCCGACGGTTACGGGGATACACCCAGTACTGCTTTTGGTATAGAAGGTGCTTAACTTAGCCCGCCATCAGCAGATTGAACGTTTTCTGCTCGATGCTTACCTCTACGGGCAGGGTTCCCAACAACTCTCCATCGCATTCGCAGTGAATGCTCTCGGGTGGTTGCGAATCCAAGGGTGTACACCGAAACCCTGTAGAGTAGGCCAGATCGACGTGCGGTACTTTCCAGTTGAGGCCACTTGCCACACTGACAAAGTAGTGCAGAAAGTGGCGCACCTTGTCGGTCTTGAACAACATGATCCGGTAATCACCGCGGGTCAGTTCCGAGCCCAGGCGCATGCCCCGGAGCACGCCTGGAAATTTCTTGGCGCGAATGCCCATGATCAGCGTCACGCATTCCTGATGACGGTTCCCTTCCGTGTCGAGCCATTCAACATTAAAGTTGGAGAACTTGCGGCGCACAGCCATGCGGAACATCTCCAGGAAGTAGGCATACATACCATAGCGCTCTTTCTCCTCGACTGCGGTGCGGTACATCAACTCGGCATCCGATCCGACGCCTGTAGCCACGATGAGATAGCGCTCCACGGGGCCGTCTTTGCTCTGATACTTGATCTTTCCCGGACGAATCGCCCGAGGTTTGTACCGAAGAAGCATGCGCGCCGCTGCTTCGGGATGCCGGGGCAGCAGAAGGTCGGTCGCCAGGAGGTTACCGCTGCCGAGGGGAATGACTCCAAGAGCGGCTTGAGAGCCAGAGCGCACCAGACCGTTGAGCACTTCGTTGACTGTGCCATCGCCGCCACAGGCCAGTACCGTGTCAAATGCGGACGCCATGGCCTGTTCGGTCTGGACGGTGGCGCTTCCGGCATGGGTGGTGGCTACTGCTTCGGCCTGCACTCCGGCCGACCGAAGCACAGCCAACACCTGGGCGATGGCTTGCGCGCGCTTTTCTTTTTTGGCGCCTGATGCCGGATTGTAGATGACCAAGACCTTTTGCATGAATTCGCTTCTAGCTTCTAGCTGGTGGCTTCTAGCTTTTTTGGATTTTGCACCCAGTGCACCATTACCAAATTCGGGTTGCGCGGTGTCACAAATATAATCTGAACATGCCTACCCGGCCTACAGACATCGAGAAGAAAATTGAAAATCTGCGCGACCAGATACGCCGGCATGAGTACCTTTACTACGTCGAAGACCGTCCTGAGATCAGCGATGCAGATTTCGACCGCTTGATGCAGGACCTCAAGCACCTGGAAGCCGAGCATCCATCGTTAATCTCGCCCGATTCCCCAACCCAGCGTGTTGGCGGCAAACCGCGCGAGGGCTTTATCAAGGTTGAACACTCCCGGCCGATGCTCTCCCTGGATAACGCATACAACGAACTGGAGCTGCGCGACTGGGAGCGGCGGGTTCGTGAGTTGGCAGGGACCGACAACATCGAGTACGTCTGCGAGTTCAAGTTGGATGGAATGTCGCTGGCGTTGTCATACAAGGACGGCAGGCTGGAACGCGGTGTCACGCGCGGCGACGGCTCCATTGGAGAGGATGTCACTCCCAACGTGCGTACCATGCGCACCGTTCCGCTTTCCATTTCGCAAGCAGCCCTCAAAAAAGCGGGCATTCCACTCAACTTTGAGGTGCGGGGCGAGGTGATCATGCCTCTCGCTGCTTTTGAGCGAATGAATGAAGAGCGGGAGCGCCAGAATCTGGCTAAGTTTGCCAATCCACGCAATGCTGCGGCCGGGACCATCCGTATCCTGGAGCCTAATATTGTGGCCCAGCGCCAGTTGGATTTTTATGCCTACTTCCTGCTGGTCGATGGAAAGTACTATCCCGAAAAACACTCCGGGGCCCTGGAAGCGCTGCAGGCTGCTGGATTTAAGGTGAATCGCAATCACACCATTGCCACCCGCATGGAAGAACTGCTGGAATTCATCGCCAAGGGCGAGCAGATGCGGGAAAAGCTCCCTTACGAAATTGACGGCATCGTGATCAAGGTGAACTCCCTGCGGTTGCAGCAGCGGCTCGGTTTTACCGGAAAAGCGCCCCGATGGGCGCTGGCTTACAAGTATGCGGCCCGCAACGGTATCACCCAAGTGCAAGATATCCTGGTGCAGGTGGGCCGCACCGGAAAACTAACGCCGGTGGCCGCGCTCAAGCCAGTGCAGATCGGCGGAACCACCGTCACGCGCGCCACCCTGCACAATCAAGACGAAATCGAGCGGCTGGGCGTGATGATTGGCGACTGGGCCATGGTGGAGCGCGGCGGCGACGTGATTCCCAAGGTGGTCAAAGTCATCGACGATAAGGAGCATCCACGCGGGCACAAAGCCTTTCATATGCCCGAGCGATGCCCGGTCTGCTCCAGCCATGTGGTGCGTGTAGAAGGCGAGGCCGATCATCGCTGCATCAATACAAACTGTCCGGCCAAACTGCGAGAGAGCATCCTGCACTTCGCTTCGCGCTCGGTAATGAACATCGAAGGCATGGGAGAATCCCTGGTTAACCAGATCTGCGACAAGGGCTTGGTCAAAGATGTCGCCGACATTTACCACCTGACCAAAGAAAAGCTGCTGACGCTGGAACGGATTGGCGATAAGTCTGCGGAAAATCTGCTCAGAGAAATCGAGCAGTCGCGCAAACTGCCGCTGGAGCGTGTGATCTTTGGCTTGGGAATCCGCTTCGTGGGCGAGCGTACGGCAGAATTTCTGGCCGAACATTTTGGCTCCATCGATGCGCTCATGGAAGCCAGCATAGAAGAACTACAGCAGGTGAACGAAGTCGGGCCTCGTATTGCAGAGAGCATTCAGCAGTTCTTTGCTGAAGCGAGCAATCGGCGGCTCGTCGAGAAGCTGCGGCTCTTTCTCAATTTTACCGGCAAAAAGAAGCAACGTGGAACGGCTCTCGCCGGCAAGACGTTTGTCCTGACTGGGACTCTCGCCAACCATTCGCGCGATGCTGCCAAAAAAATGATTGAAGATGCTGGAGGCAAAGTCGTAGGTTCAGTCAGCAAAAAGACCGACTACGTTGTAGCTGGAGCTGACCCAGGCTCTAAACTTGATAAAGCCCGGGAATTAGGTGTCCAGGTTGTTGATGAAACGCAAATGGAAGAGCTGGTTAAGAGTGCTGGAACATGAAGCTGTATCGCCAATCGGGTGCGTCGGTACATCGGGTGATCGGCGGATCAGCTAACATCCAATTGCAATTTCAATTATCCAATTAACAAATTACCCAATAACATCAAGGGAGATCAATTGGAACCTATCACTCATTTCTTGACTGGAGCCTGCATTTCCAGGGCTGGGCTCAACCGTAAAACCGGGCTGGCCACGTTGACTCTCGTATTGGCTGCTGAAGGCCCCGACATTGATGCCGTCTCGTACCTCGGCGGCTCGGTTAACGGACTGCAACATCATCGTGGGATCACGCACTCTTTTGTGGGCGCGCCGTTTATCGCCGCCATAACTATCGGGGTGGTTTATGGAATCTATCGCCTGATCCTGAAGAGCGGCAAGCAGACCAAGCTTCCTCCGAACTGGAAACTGCTCTACGGATATGCGTTGCTCGGATCGCTGTCGCATATCCTGCTCGACTTTACGAATAATTATGGGGTGCGTCCTTTTGAGCCGTTTAATTTCAAGTGGTACTCCTGGGACGTCAACTTCATAGTTGAGCCGGTAGTCTGGGCAGCGCTCATTTTGGGACTGGTTCTTCCCGGCCTGTTCAGCCTTATCTCTGAGGAAGTCGGCGCGCGCAAGGCTCCATTCCGCGGACGCGGCGGCGCTATCTTTGCCTTGCTATCGTTTGCCGTTGTCCTATTTGTGCGCGATTTTGAACATCGCAAAGCCGTCAATGCGCTGAACGCCATCACTTATCACAATGAAAATCCTATCCGGGCTTCTGCCTTTCCGACCTCAATTAATCCTTTTGTTTGGAATGGTGTAGTCGAAACCCAGGATTTTTTTGAAACCACAGTAGTCGATTCCAATGCAGGCGAGATCGATCCGCAGCATAACTCCATGGTGCGCTACAAACCCGAGGAAACTCCTGTGACCCTCGCCGCAAAGAAATCGAGGCTGGGGCAAGTCTTTTTCGACTGGGCGCAATACCCGATAGTGGAGGTCGAACACCTTCCAGGCGATAAGGGTTACATCGTGCGATTCATTGATCTGCGATTTAACGACCTGAGGTTCAACAACCTGCGCTCCAGTTCCAACGCCAGGGGCCGTAGACGCTCGATCCTGAGTGGGACGGTAGTGCTGGATTCAAAGCTGAATGTGATCGATATGTATATGGGAGAGAAATGATTTCTAAGTTCTAATTTGTAATTTTTTGAGACCTTGAGTTTCGCGCTTCAGTCGCAGCTATCGAGAATGGCGGGGGAGCGCATGAAATGGAATTTCAAGACTGACCTAGTGTTTTGACCGCGAGAAAATGGTGCCTTTCAATAGTTTTCACTCTAGCAGGCTGCAGGGGCTATAACGGCCAATATCACTTACTTTGCGTTCATTTGTCGCAACTCTCATCAAAACCAGTGCCGCCCCTACGGGGCTCTCCTTACTTTTCTTACGGTTTCCCAGGGTTCCGCTTCGCTCAACCCTGGGCTAACTTCTGGTCGCGCCTACGGCGCTTGGTTCATCGGTCTGCGGCCGACCTTCTCAACCCTAAAGCAAATGACATTGGGCAAAAGGCCAATCACTTGATTTTGTTTTCGGCGGTTGACGGTTCGGCGGGTATGAGCCAAAAATGTGTCGCTCCTCCGGGTAAATTTTAATTCTCTTCTTCTATCTCGTGCACTACCTCCACCACTGGCTGCCGCAGCAAACGAAATAGAAGATAGGCGAGAGCCAAAATCACCAGTCCCAGGGCCACTGCAACCGATGGATGGTGACGGATCAAAGTCTTAATGACCGACACGATTTCCGGACCATAGACAATCGTAAGTACTGAAAGAACGCCGAAGCGGATCATGCGGCCCAGGAACACTGCCAAAAGGAAATGCAGCGTCTTCATCTCGAATACGCCTGCGGAAAAAACAAACAGCTTAAAAGGTGTTGGCGGCGGGAGGGTGGCTGGAATCATCAGCGCCAGGAATTCCTGCCTCTCGAACCGGTCCCGGATCCGCTGCAATCGAGCTTCGTTGATACGTTTCAGGAGGAAAAGTTCGCCGCCAGCGCGTCCCAGCCAGTACGGTATTAAACTCCCTAAAGCCGAGCCAATCGATGCGGCCAGGCAATAGAAGAATGCTTTAGGCGGGCTGGAATAGACAAACCCGACGATAAGCGGATCCATCGGAATGCCAAAGGCTGCGGCATCCAACATGGCAATCAGCAGCACGCCCCATGCCCCGAGGGCCTTGAGTGCAGCAATGATAGCGCCGTATTTCAACAGTAGTTTTTGTTTGAAGGACAACAATTCATTCTAAACCGCGGGGCTGAAGCCACACTTTCGGCACGACTGATCAGTAGAATTCTTCTACGACGGTGATCAAAACCTGTGCCGCCCCTCCAGGGCTTGGGTTCATCGTTCTCCGAGGCGATCTCCAACCTCAAGTAAACCGTCTTAGGTCTACCTGTTTTCGCTCTCTCGGAACGAAACTTCTAGGCCCCGAGGTCTGTCTTTAACTGGTTTGAACTGTACTACGAAGATTTTCGTTGACACTACGAATACCTTCGTAGTATCGTGGCGGGCATGGTGCAGCAACCGCCGCAGAAGCCGACCTCGTCCGAGCTTGAGATCCTGCGCGTCCTATGGACGCGAGGACCCTCCACTGTGCGCGAGGTATATCAGGCGCTTAGCAGCAGGAAGTCCGTTGGGTACACCAGCGTGCTCAAACTGCTTCAGATCATGACCGCCAAGGGCAGCGTGCGCCGCAATGAAGATCAACGGGCCCATGTATACGAAGCCTACCTGCCTGCGGCGGATACCAAGCGGCAGTTTGCCGGCGACGTGCTCCAGCGGGTCTTTGAAGGTTCAGCCTCGCAGTTGATGATGCACGCTCTTGCTGGCCGGCGGATGTCGCGGGAAGAGATCGAGCAGTTACGCCGCCTCTTGAATGAGCACGAGAAGAAGCTGAAAGGAAGCTGAGATGATCGATTTTGCCGCTTGGTTTTCACCGAATGTGCTGAGGTCACTGGGCTGGGCATTAGTGCATTTCATCTGGCAGGGACTGGCTCTGGCAGCGTTGTTTTCCGCCGTGGCGTCAATCTGTCGCAGTGCCTCTGTACGTTATGTGCTCGCGCTGACGACCCTGTTGTTGATGCTGACAGCCCCGGTTCTTACCTTCACCATGATCTGGTATGGCAGCCGCACTGGCCTGCCGTTGGAAGCATCGTCTACATTGGCGCAGCAGGGTGCTGGGCTCCCGGAAGCAGCGCCGGCCCTGGCTGACCAAGGCGCACCTGCTCTCCAGCACACACAAACGCTGCGCGGCGATATGTTGCCGTGGCTTGTGGAAGCATGGTTTGCGGGCATCGTCTTATTTGGTTTGCGGGCCGCCGGTGGATTGATGGTGGTTGAGCATTTGCGTCACAAGGAATCGACGCCGGTGAGCGCCGCGCTGCTGGAAAAATGCCTGGCTCTGCAGCGGCAATTGGGCCTCGATAGAGTCATCAAGTACTGCCAATCCCGCCGGCTCGATGCTCCGGCGGTCATCGGTTGGTTTCGTCCCGTGGTCCTGCTGCCGATCACTGCGTTGACTGGTCTCTCCGAGCAACAACTTGAAACGGTAATCGCGCACGAACTCGCGCACATCCGGCGCAACGATTGCTTCGTGAACTTTCTTCAGATCGTCGCTGAAAGCTTGTTGTTCTACCATCCGGCTGTCTGGTGGGTCAGCAAACGAATTCGTGTGGAGCGGGAAAATTGCTGCGACGACGCAGCCGTTTTGGCGACCGGCGGCGTCCTGGAATATGCCCGTGCCTTAGCGCTCATGGAAGAGTGGCGGGCAGCGCCAGCGCTGGCCATGGCGGCCAACCGCCATCCTCTTCTGGCCCGCGTAGCCCGGTTGCTTGGAGTCAGCGATCTGCAGGGCGGAATGCGAAATGCGGGAGTCGCCGCCGCAATTCTTTGCCTAGCTGCGGCGCTGGCGGGAAACTCCCTCCTGGCTCTCACTCAAGGTCCTTCCAATCCGCCATTGACAGCACCTGCGTTACCTGCAGATGCGGTACAAAATCCAGCGGCCCACCTAAGCAACTCAACACCGTCCGGCAGGGACACAAATCCTCCACGTGCTACGCCGACCATGCACAAGCCAGACACTGAGACCGCGAGTGTAGGAAACCGAGAGAAGAACCCAAACAGCGTGCCCTGGACGATTCCCACGAACGACTTCACTGACAATGCCCAAGAGAACCAAAACAAAAAAGCCCCGGAGCCCGGAAAACAAGAGTCTTTCATCGCCGCCATGAAGGCTGCAGGCCTCGAGAACCTTACCGTGGACCAACTCATCATGCTCAAGACTCAGGGTGTTACACCGGAGTACGTGCGTGGCATCCATGATTTGGGACTGAAAACTGATGTCAATGAACTGGTCGGCCTGAAAATTCAGGGCGTCACGCCAGAATACATTCGTGATATGCGGGCCCTCGGCCTCGATGTCGGTACGCGCGAGTTCGTGGGGATGAGAATTCAAGGTGTTACGCCGGAGTACGTGCGCGGCATGCGTGATTTGGGCCTGAAACCCGATGCCAATGAACTGGTGGGTCTGAAAATCCAAGGCGTTACGCCAGAATATATTCGTGATATGCGGGCCCTCGGCCTCGATGGGGGCGCGGGCGAGTTCGTGGGGATGAGAATTCAGCATGTCACGCCGGAGTACGTGCGCGGCGTACGTGCGGAACTGGGGCTGAATCCCAAAGCCAATGAATTGATAGGAATGAGGATCCAAGGCGTCACCCCGGAATACATCCATGCTGTGCGCGCTGCCGGCTTGAAGCCTTCGACACAACAACTCGTCGCTATGAAAATCCACGGGGTTTCGCCTGAATACATAACAGCCTTGCAGAAGTCCGGGGTACCGGATTTCAAGGGTGATCCTGGCAATTACATAACTGCCAGAATCCACGGCATTACTTCGGAGTTCATCGAAAAAGCTCGCCAGCATGGATTTCAAAACCTGGATTTGGAGAAGCTGATCGCTCTGCAGCATGAGAAGGCCTTTGATTGATGGACAGTTTGGCTCTCCGCAAGTTGTGAATTCAAGCGCACAGTCCGCTAGAGAAAGGTGAAAAATCTTATGAAGCCACAATATCGTGTGATTCTCATCGTGCTTTCAGCCTGCGTGTTGTTTGGTCTTGCCAAGCCTTGGGCAAGCGAAACTCAGAGTGGCGACTGGACGATCCGCCGTTCCGATACTCCGGGCAAGGTCCACTTCTCTCTGATGGACTCCAGTCAAGAACATAGCTTCCACTTTGGTTCCGACTGGCCGGCCAGCGAATTTCAGGGTGTGGATTTTTCCAAGACAGGCAGGCAGGAAGTGCGCTTCACCATCTCCCGCGATGCCGGCAAATTCGAGTGTCAAGGATTTCTCGACAATGGCGAAGGAGTTGGGCTGTTCCACTTTGTGCCCGACCCGAAATATCCACAGGAGATGCAGTCGCTGGGTTTCGAGGGCGTTACCCAGGAAAAACAGCTTAGTATGGCGATCCATGACGTCTCCCTCAAGTTTGCGCAGGAGATCAACAACGAGCATCTTCGCGGGATGGATACCCACAAGCTGGTTGCCTTCCGCATTCATGGTGTCTCGAAGGAATTCATCGAGGGTCTGCGCAGCGCCGGGCTAAGCGCCTCGGACAGCGATAAGCTGGTCGCATTCCGCATTCATGGCGTTTCCCCGGAAATGGTGCAAGCTTTGCACAAGGCCGGGTACACACCCGACGAAGACATGCTAGTGGCGATGCGAATTCACGGAGCAACGCCGGAGTGGATCGAGCAGCTTAACAAAGCCGGGTACGACCACGTCGATCTGCACAAGCTCATCGCATTCCGCATTCACGGTGTGAGCCCCGAGTTCATTGCCAAGCTCAACGAGATGGGCTATGTGCATCCCGACCCGGACAAGCTGATTGCCATGCGCATCCATGGCGTAACACCTGAGTACATTGCCGAACTCCGATCGCACGGCATGAAGGACCTGAGCATAGACCAGTTGGTAAGACTGAAAATCCACGGAATTCAATAGCATGATCACCCTGTTGGCATTTGGCAATTCGCGTATGTTTAGAATTGCGTAGAATGCTTTCAGGAGATCTTCCTTGCCGAATTCACCTGCTGCCGGACATCAACCTAACCCGGCGTTTATCTTTGAAACCCTCCAGGGATTCCAGCGAGCATTTGCATTGAAGGCGGCCGTGGATATTGGCCTGTTCACCGCCATTGCCGAGGGCAATCACACAAGCCAGGCGATTGCCGAAGCCTGCCACGCCTCGGAGCGAGGCGTGCGGACCCTTTGCGATTGCTTTACTGTGATGGGCTTTATCGACAAAACAGATGGGAAGTACTCTCTGAGCGCAGACAGTGCTCTGTTCCTGGATAGCCGTTCACCTGCATACATGGGCAAGGCACTCAATTTTCTCTTGCATCCCGACCAGCGCCGGAACTTTGAGCAACTAACGGAAACCGTGCAGAAAGGCTCGCGGCCTGACGACGGACGCTCCACTCTCTCCGTGGAAGACCCCCTTTGGGTTGATTTTGCCCGAGGCATGGCGCCTTTGACCACTCAATCGGCGCAGGCCATTGTTGAACATTTGCGGCCAACCTTGACCAAGCTGCGCTCGCCTAAAATCCTCGACATTGCGGCCGGGCACGGCATGTTTGGGATCATCATTGCACGCCAGTTCCCAACTGCGGAGATCTACGGACAGGATTGGGGGATCGTGCTCCGGGTTGCTCATGAGAATGCTCAGGCAGCCGGAGTGCTCGACCGGTATCATCAAATTGCAGGCAGCGCCTTTGAAATGGATTTCGGCACAGGATATGACGTTGTGCTCATTACGAACTTCCTGCACCACTTTGATCCCGCCACAAACGAAACCCTTTTGAAGAAAGTGTTGGCTTCGCTCAATCCCGGCGGACAGGTTGTAATCCTCGAGTTTGTGCCGAATGATGATCGCATCTCGCCGCCTCCAGCCGCCATGTTTAGCCTGGTCATGCTGGCCAATACTGCGAAAGGTGATGCGTATACGTTCGCAGAGCTTCGCGATATGTGCAGCAAAGCAGGATTGCGAAATGCCAGGCTGGTTACCTTCGAACCGAGATTCCAATCGTTAGTCGTTGCGGAAAAATAAGGCGTCTGAAACGTTTCGCGGAAAATTTGACACAGCTTGGTTTGCCGATGTCCTTCTCGCGAATGCGTAAAATCTGACACGGTCTCGAAAGAAAATGGGAATTAATCTCCACTGCCCTTTACACAGCATTTTTCCAGCAATTACACTAAGCAGTTTACCGCGCTGCATCCGTGGAGACACATCTGCCTTCAGCAGAGAAGCAGATTGCAGAGATACGGGAGAAAAGCATAGCGGAGCCACAACCAAGACCTTTAACCACAGAGGACACGAAGGAACACAGAGGAAGTCAAATCCAAACCAACCGCAGAGATCGCAGAATTGCGCAGAGAGTTTTTAGGTGGCTTTGGCGCGAGCCGAATTTACGAGAAAAAGCACGATTTTGCGGCACTGGGAATTAAAGAGGGAACACGAAGGAAAACAAGCTCACCGCAGAGGCCGCAGCGAGCGCAGAGAAACACAAAGAAGAATTGATTTGGTCTGATGAATTTTGCGAGACAAATACGATTTCAAAGCACCTCGTGGTACAGAAATGATTAAAGGCTCACCGCAAAAGCAGCACCAATCGTCTGGGCCGCTCACAAAAAAAGAATGCAACATATTCCATCGCAAAAATTTCAATTGGAAAAAACAAGGAGCGTAAGCCAATGCCAACAGCAGTTGAAGAAAAAGTAAAAACGATTATTGTCGAACAGCTTGGAGTCGATGAAGGCGAAGTCACGCCGACTGCTTCCTTCGTGGACGATCTTGGAGCTGATTCGTTGGATACCGTGGAACTGGTCATGGCTTTTGAGGAGGCCTTTGATATCGAGATTCCCGATGAGGAAGCGGAAAAGATCCGCACCGTCAAGGACGCAATCGAATACATCGACAAGCATGCGAAAGGCGGCAAGTAGTTGGCCCGAAGAGTCGTCGTCACAGGTATCGGCCTGATCTGTGCAATTGGTAATACGAGCGCCGAGGTCTGGTCCAACATTGTTGCCGGCAAGAGCGGGGTCACCAGGATCACGCAATTCGATTCCAGCAACTTTGCCTGCCAGATTGCGGCCGAGGTCAAGAATTTTGACCCGCTCAACTTTATCGAGAAAAAAGAAATCAAAAAAATGGGCCGCTTTATTCATCTGGCCATCGCAGCCTCAGAAGAGGCCATGAAGATGGCGGGCCTGAAAGTGACTCCGGAAAACGAGTTCCGCGTTGGCGTTCATATCGGTTCCGGCGTCGGCGGGTTTGACGTGATTGAACGGGAGCATCAGGCCCTGCTTACGGGAGGCCCTCGCAAGATCTCGCCATTTTTTATTCCTGCATCCATCGTAAACCTTGCTGCCGGTCACGTAAGCATCCGATATAAGGCCAAAGGTCCCAACGAAGCCACCTGCACCGCCTGCACCACCAGTTCCCACGCAATTGGCGACGCTTATCGGATCATCCAGCGATGCGATGCGGACGTGATGATCGCCGGCGGCTCAGAAGCCGCCATCACACCGATGGGAGTCGGTGGCTTCGCCGCCATGCGCGCGCTTTCGACCCGCAACAAGGACCCGGAGCACGCAAGCCGTCCATGGGATTCAGAACGGGATGGTTTCGTAATCGGAGAGGGTGCAGGCATTCTTGTCCTGGAAGAACTGGAGCACGCCCGGCGCCGCGATGCCCACATCCTCGCCGAGATCATCGGCTATGGTATGAGTGCCGATGCGTATCACATTACACAGCCCGCCGCGGAAGGCGAAGGTGGATATCGCGTGATGACGAATGCCATCCGCGACGCCAAGCTCACGCCTCAGGACATTGACTACATCAATGCCCATGGAACTTCCACTCCCATAGGCGATGTCCTGGAAACTCAAGCAATCAAGCGGACTTTTGGCGAAGACACCACGGTTGCGATTAGCTCCACAAAGTCCATGACTGGACATCTGCTCGGCGGCGCCGGCGGCCTGGAAGCCGGCATCACAGTGCTGGCGCTGCGCGATCAAGTACTCCCGCCTACTATCAATCTCAATCATCCCGACCCGGAGTGCACTCTCGACTACGTGCCGAATCAGGCGCGTAAAGCTTCTCTCAATGTGGCTTTGTCGAATTCATTTGGATTCGGTGGAACCAATGGTTCGTTGATCTTCAGGCGATGGACGGAGTGAAGGGGATTGGGTAAGTGGGTAATTTGGTAATTGGGAAATTGAAGATCACAGCGTACGCGAATAAACACGAATTACACCGCAGAGCACGCAGAAACCGCAGAGAGGAATTTGGGTAGTTGAGGCCGATCGAGAATTTGCAAGAAAAACACGGTCTCAAAACACCTCGCGGTACAGGAGTTTTTCCTGTTACTAACACGCCTACTCCTACTGTCATCTCGCTGCGCGCCGATCAGTTTGTGAGAAGCTTCCCGCGCTCGGTTTCAGGATGACACGAGAGAAGAAGCATCGCAAATTGAGTCATTTTTCCAAGGCAAAAAAGCCCCGATGAAGCGCAACTTGCACGCTTCCCCGGGGCGATGCATGAAGAAGCTTGTTATACAAACTGCTGCTTTAGCGCTTTCTCCAACTCTTTCATCTGTTCTTTCAGTTGCTCCTGAATCTTTTCATTGTCATACAGCTTGCGGAAATCCTGCATGTGCTGTTTGTACTCCTGCATTGCCTTATCGATTTCCGGCTTGATCTTTTCCAGTTCTTTCTTCTGATCATTGACCAGGTCACGGATCTTTTCAGAATCATAGAGCTGCCGCATGTCTTTGATTTGCGAGCGGTATTGTTCCAGGGCCTTCTCGATTTCGGGCCTGATTTTTTCCTGGTCAATCAATGCTTTGAAGTCTAACTGTGCCAGTTCACTGCGGAGAGAGTCGAGTTCAGGCAGGTTGATAATCGCGCCGGATTCCGGCGATTTCCGCTCGGGAAGGTCTAAAGGGATATTGTGCTCGTGCTTGTCCCGAATAATTCCGATTGTAATCTTGCCGCCTTTTTGATGGGCATTGAGAAAGCGGCGCAGATCACTGCGATTTGCGATCTTCTCATTGTCGATGCGGACAATCACATCACCCGCATTGATGCCCGCTTTTTCAGCGGCGCTTCCCTTGCTAACCGATCTCACCAGAAGACCGCTGCCACCTTTTACGCCAAAATAGTCTCCCAATTGTTCATTCAAATTTTCCAATTGCATGCCTAGGGAATAGGAGTTGCCCAACGTAAGATTTCCAAGATCAATTTCAGGAAAATCGGGCACGCGCATGGAAGGCATGACCATTATGCTGCGGTCGCGATTGGCTTTTTGCCATCCTTCCGCCAGCTTGCTTCGGTCGCCCACCTGGACATTGATGCTGACCGGATTGCCGTCACGGCTGATGTTCAATACGACAGTCCTCCCCGGAGGTGTTTCGCGGATCAAACGCCGAAGCTGCTCCTGGCCCTCAACCCTGACGCCGTTGTATTCCAAAATGACGTCGTGCTCCTTCAAGCCAGCTTTGCCGGCAGGAGCATCCTGGTCAAGGGCGATGATTTCCACCCCGCGCTCCTCTTTCAGTTTCAGGGCATTCACGCGATCCGGCGTAATGTCACGAATGTCGATTCCCAGGTAAGAGCCTGCGCCGGGGAAGAAGAAACCTTCGGACGAATTGTTCCACTGGGAAGGCGCCTGTTCCCCCGCGGACGCTAAGGGAAGTGACAGACCCAGCAAGAGTAACGCAGTGCAAAATTTGTAAATCATTTGCATACTCCAGATTGAATTTTGGCTACCCCTTTTACTCACTTGTTGCTTTTCTTTCTGAACTCGATGTGCCCGTCGGTAGTATGAACCAGTAGAATCGGTCCTCCTCCATTCAGACTGCCTTGCGCGTAGAGCTCGCGCGGCCATTTTCTATTGCTATGAGTAATCTGCAATTCAGAGAAGTCGGTAACGATGCCCGGATCTCGATCACCCTCTACAACCGCCTGTATCTTGACACCTAAGCGTTCTGGGATATACACGATGATGTCGCCCGTCGGCGTCTCGAGCTTGGAATCACTGAATGTACCGTGGTCGGCTGACAGTTCCGCCACAATAGCGCCGCCACCGGTTTCCGCGCGAACCCCGCCCCTGACGGAAATGGCATGAATTGCGCCGCCCGCAGTCTGCGCCTGGGCCATTCCGGTAACATCATGCAGTTCAATACTGCCACCGCCGGTCGAAGCATCGACTGTTCCGGTGCATTTCCTCACACGGATACCGCCTCCGCCAGTATCCAGTTTCATGTTGGACCCGGCGCCAATCACCAACGTCCCGCCCTTCGACGAGGCAACGACCCGCCCTCCTGCCGACCCTATCTCAATGTTGCCGCCACGGGTTTCAACATGGACATCCCCGCCAACGTTACCGATTCCGATGTCGCCTCCGCCGCTGGAAGCAAAGACCGAGCCGCCAATCCGGTCCAATTTAATGGTCCCGCCTCTTGTTTCCAGCTTCACCAACGAGGTCTGGACAGGCAAGCGAACATCGAAATCTATGGACCCATTTTTGGATCCTTTATTTTCGCCAAGGATCCTGCTCGTGTCTCCGAAAGCCGAGGTGATCAGGCGCAACCGGGCGAACTCGCGTCGTGCATCACGCTCCGATCCGGCGCGAACGTGTTTACGAATGGTGTAGGTAACGAAGTTCTGCTGGGCTCCTTGAAGATAAATGGGGCCGACGTCGGTCTTGACCCTAACTGCCCTGCGCGCCGCTAGCGTGCCGGTAATCTCCTCGACCCACTCACCCTTAGAGCGATAGATGTGAGACTCCTGTGCCACCGTCCACAGACTGGCTGTGATCAAAAAAGAGACGAGTTGGAAGCGTTTCCACGGCATTGAAATCCCAAAAAGTCAGAAGTCGCAAAACTCCTCGTTAACCAGAGCGTTGAAACACGCTCTAGAACATAATTCACGTTTCAACGAACATAACGGTCCAGGCTTTTTTCGCGGACTTCGCGAGAAAAAGAGGCCCCTGCAGGGCAGCCACCTGCACGCCTTTTCGTACATACAAACATCGACAATTTTTTGTCGATGTTTTGGCTACGCGCCTAATCCATGTTTGGCGTGCTCGCCAAAATGCGTTTGCATTCGGAACGAATGAAATCGTCCTTATCATGCTGAGCCAGCATCTTCAGAGCCTCATGCACGCTCATATCTGCACGCACGGGATTCAAGAGCTCAAGAGCAGTGGTGCGCACTCCAGGATTGGCATCGTGTATGACAGCTTCGACCAGGGCATCGCGCACATGCACATCTTTCTTGACAAAACCTCTCAGGCCCTCCAAAACTGCCAGCCGCACTCCTGGATTCTTGTCAAGACGCAACGAAGCAACAAAGGCTTCTCTTATATCGTCTTCAGCCGATTTAGCATTCAATATTCCGATCGATTGCAGCCGCACATCCGGACGGGTAGTACGTGTGCCCATGATCAGCAGGTCGTGAATACGGGGGTCATCGGTTGTCCCTTCCACCGTCTGCGGAGCTAGCGTGTTATATCGAATGACGACTCGCTTGCTGGTTTCATCTTGCGCAATGGAATCAATTCCACCAATGCTGGCTTCCGAGACCGGAGCATCCTGGATCACCGGGGGGCGTACGTTCCTGTTAATTGCCAAGCGGTAAGACGCCAATGCGCCTCCGGTAAAACCGATCATCAGGAGCGCGGCTGAAAGCGCTGGAGCCAGCTTGATTTGCTGCATCCATCCGGCGAGATCAAAAGCCACGCGGTTCCATCCCCGGAGCTGTTGCGTCTCTTCCAGCCTTTCCTGAAGCTTCATGCGGCTGGAGGCCAGCAGGTTGGGCGACACTTCCTGCGTTGGCCGAGCCGACATGCTGGTTTTGAAAGCCAAAGCCGACTCCACTTCCTCTTTACAGGCCAGGCAATGCCGCACATGGTGCTCGAATTCATATTTCGCATCGTCGGCAAGCTCTTCGTAGATGTAGAGCATCAGGTTGTTTTTTATCCAGTCACAGTTCATTGGTTGTCTTTGTACCTCGTACCTCATCGCGTCTTTATCGCGTCTTTTATCGCATCTTCGCCAGAGCGCTCCGCAGCTTCTGCGTGGCTCGAAAAAGAGTGTTCTTGGCCGTTTCTTCCGTTGTATTCAGCATCTCCCCAATGGTTCGCAGCCGCAATCCCTGGTAATGCTTCAATTCAAAAACCATGCGCTCCCGGGGTGTCAACCGGCCGAGCGCCAACGAAATCTTTTTGCCCAGCTCACGCGCCATCAAATCGCGCTCAGGATTCGCCAGGGCGCGATCATCGGAGACGCGATCCAGGAGATCAATTTCCTGTCCGTAGGAGTCAATCGTAACCGGGGCATCTTCCTTGCGTGTCTGGCGCTTACGCAGATAGTCCAGGCAGAGATTCGTTACGATCCGGTAAATCCAGGTGTAAAAGGAGCACTCAAAGCGAAAATTCCCGATATGGCGATACGCTTTAAGGAAAGCTTCCTGGTAGATGTCCTGGGCGTCGGCCTCAGAGCCGGTCAGATGCAGCGCGAGGCGAAGCACAGCCTGATCGTACTGCCGAACCAGGCTTTCAAACGCAACCCGGTCACCACGCTGGGCGGCGCGAATAAGATCGCTATCGTGGACCCTGCCTAGGACTTGGCTCACCATAACTCCCGCTATATGGGAGATTGTCTTTTGCCTGTTAGCGCCAACCGTTCCCCGTAGCACGCCTGTTCCGGCTGGCATCTATTTTGTCCCTCCAATTAACCTTTCATTCCAATTATTTGGACGAGACACAAGACAATACGTAAGCTGAGATTACACGGTTTCAAGAAGAAATAGAAAGGCCTGGCTTAGGACTAATTTGAGACGACAGAGTTGCAGCCGGCGGGGCTGTTAGCGAAGATTTTGGCAGGTTTTTTGCTACCTTTTCGGGTCGAGGTTGGCCAGAATCGGGTGGCTACCGGCGACAAATCCCAGCGCTCCCCTGCAAATCCAGTTCGGGCCTCCCTCCGATGCGCCGAGGCCTGCTCCTGTTCTTGTGACGGCCACAGCAGTTGATGTCACTCATCAATGGATCACTGCCTCGAACTCAAGGTTCAATCCATTTCCCCGGCTGGTCCAAGTGATTTGCCTGAACGATGTGAGCGCCGGTTGAACCAATGTGACGATTGGGACCGAAACTCAGGGCTGGCGATAGTCCGGTCGGAAATTGATAGATTCCTTCCAGAATTTCAATCAATTGTTCACGGCTCAAGTCGCGACCGGCTTTTTCGAGGACATAGGTCAACAGACGTGCGGAAGCCAGCGCCGTCCATTGGGCTGCAAGGTGACGATTGGCATTCGAATTACCTGCCATCAGCTTTCGAAAATATGCAGTTCCGTCCGAAGTCTCATCAGAAGGCAGAGCCGGATAGGCAACCGAGATGCGCGACCGCACTTCTTCCGGGAGCGCCGACAAATCAAGATTTACCAGTGAGGCAGGGACCAGGTATTGCGTCTTTTGCTGTAAGCGAGCATCCAGTTCCACTACCTTCGAAAGGATGCCGGGAGCCAGCACCAGGACCACGCCGGTTTCCGTTTGCCGCCAATGGCCTGCGGCGACGGCCCCAGGATTGACAATCTCAACGGACTTCCAGCCCAGCTTGTCGCATTCGGCTTTGGCTGCTGTCATTACCGAGGCAGATTGAGGATCACTCTCTGCGATGATCGTGACGTGCGATGGCGCATGACCCAGATATTGATTCGCAAAGATCGCCAGTGTCTGGGCTTGTTCGGCCAGTCCTGGCTGCAAATAGAAGATATAACGGTTGGGCGGAGAAGCTGTTTGCGGATAAAGAGCGAGAGCGCCTACCACTGGAATCTCTCGTTCCGACACAAGCTCGGCGCTTTCACGTTCAGCCCCAGCGAGATTGCTGGCCAGCATCGCGAAGATATCTTCGCGCTCAATGAATTCGAGGAAGGCTGCCGTCCGCGCGGCAACATTCTCTGGAGGTTCAAGAAAACGGAGCGCCAGCTTGCGTCCAAATATCCCGCCACGATCGTTGACATCCCTCTGCCAGGCTTCGAGCACCGATCGCACTGCGGCGCGTGTCCCGGTAAATTGATTCCCGGCTGCCAGCACCACTCCCAGCCGCAATTCAGAGTCACCAATGCCTGGATCGGTGTCCGTACCAAGCACGTGCAGATAAGCGACCAGGTCACTCAGATCCGTGATCTTCAACTGAAAGCGCGGCATTGCCGTCTGCAGTGGATTGCCGGAAGAATCCATTCCCATCACGATGGTTTTTTTTAGGAGCGCGTCGGTATACGGTGCGCGTTGGCGTCCGGCGCTGGTAACCGCGTAAGGCTTGGTCAGAACATCCCAGGTGATGTTGGAGGGAGCCACTCCGCCTTCAGGACGCCCGCGTCCATCACGTCCGTGGCAGCTTGCGCACGGCAGGACTGCAGCGGGAACTGATGAATTATCTGCTCCGATTCGGGCCGTGATTTCATCTCCTCGCACACTGGTTCCGGTCAGAAAGATTTGCTTGCCTCGATGCTGCTCCGGCGTCAATTGCGCGCCCAATAAAATGCACAAGCAGAATGTGGCAAATGAGAGCCCATGACTAGCCCGGATCATTCATTACGCTCTCAACAATAGAGATGATATCGTCTGACTTTGCCATACCCAGGGCTTTCTTCCACAGGCCATTTTTCTCATTACCAATAATGAAAAGACTCGTGTGGTTGTCCCGATTCTCCGCATACTGTCCGATCTTGCGCAATATGAAGTCCAGGTTTTCTTTTGATCCGGTGACAAACTCCCACCCCGGCTTGGCCTTCATGTGCTCGGCGAATTCTTTCAGTTTGGCGGGTGTATCCACTTGTGGATCGACGGTAATCGAGATGAGATGGACAGATTTGCCGAGCCGGTCGCCGATCTTGTCTTGAATGCGAGCCAGAGTCGCGGCCATGACCGGGCAACTGTCCTTGCACGTCGTAAAGAAAGAGTTGATCACGACCACTTTTCCCTTGAGCAGGTCGCTGTAGAAACGGAGTTGTTTCCCGTCCTGATCGATGAGAGGAGTGTCTGTAAAATACTTTTGCGCGGCGGAGACAGTCGTGCTGTCGACAATTTCCGCAAGTTGAGCGGGCGTCGTCAGCCCGCTTACGCGTCTCCATTGGCCTGTTTTGCCGCTCCCGATGAGCGTAATCGGAGAGTGGTCTTGCTTGTTGGCGGCAAACAATTGCAGCGTCTTGAGCAGGGAATCCACGTCGGTTTTGGGGCCAGTGAGCAGCGTCCAGCCCGGACCTGCATGAAATTTCTCTCTCCAGGCACGCAGACGCGCAGGCGTGTCATTTACGGGATCAACGCTGATCGAAATCAGCAGAACCTCCGTGCCCGCCCGAGGTCCAAGCAGCTTCTGCAATCGCGTGAAGTTGGCCCCCATGACTGGGCAAATCGTAGTGCATGTAGTGAACACCGTATTGATGACCGCAATCTTATTCAGCACCAGGGTGTTGAAGTGCAAGGCATGGCCATCCTGGTCGGTGAGCACGACATCGGGCGCCGTGATGTGAACCGCCGCGCTCTGGTTGTCTTTTGAATCCTGACCCTGCTGCGCCACAGCCGGGGACTGAGCGACGACAGCAATGGCGAAGACCAGAAAAATGATTGCGATAATGCCTGGCCGAATTGTTCTGAAACTGATGCTCTTCATAAACTCATAAGAACGACAAAAGACAAGTTGTCCCTCCGTTCGAGCTTGCGACGGATGCTCTGGGTAAGACCAGCAAGGGAACTCAGGACCAGCAATAGACTACAAGCAGTTCCCGACAGCATCATGACCAATGTCGTCATAATCACGAACCTTTCAATCAACCGGCGGCACCCTAGTTGCCGCTCCAAAAATCAGGTCACTCAGCATTCCCAAGAATTGGCGGACACGGGTACAATGATTTTAGCCCTGGCGAGCCAGCCGGCACAGAGGGGCTGGGTGAGAATGTTTACGAGCCAACCTCAATTCTGGTGTTGTTGACCGCCGTGCCCAAGACCCGGCGATCTTACTTAATTACCGATTCATCAACAAATTTCAACTCAGGATACATACCAGCATGATTCTCAAAAATCGTCTTTTTACTCCAGGTCCTACGCAGCTTCTGCCGGCCGCGCAATTAGCTATGGCGGGGGCCACGATGCATCACCGCACTGCGGAATTTCGCAAACTTTATACCAAGGTGCTGGCCGATCTTAAGACGTTCGTCGGCACCAAGAATGATGTTGTGCTCTTCACCGCCTCGGGGACGGGAGCTATGGAGGCAGCCGTGTCGAACCTCACTTCTCCTGGCGACAAGGTGCTGGTGGTTTCGGCAGGGAAATTCGGAGAACGTTGGGAATCACTTGCCAAAGCTTACGGCTGCCAGGTGGATACGGCCCGCGCCCCCTACGGCGATACGGTAACCGTGGAGCAGGTCAAGAACCAACTCAGGCCGGAACATGTGGCCGTCTTCATGCAAGGAACAGAAAGCTCGACCGGAGCGCGTCACAACGTGGAAGGCATCGCCAAATTGTTGAGAACCACGTCGACGTTGCTGGTCGTGGACGGGATCACCGGCTTGGGCACGACAGCCTTCGATGTAGATGGCTGGGGCATCGACATCATCATTGGTGGCTCGCAGAAAGCAGTGATGATTCCGCCCGGGCTTGCCTACTGTGCTGTGAGCCAGCGCGCCTGGCAGCGAATGGAAGTAACGAAAAACCCTCGCTACTATTTCGACCTGCGCAAAGAAAATAAAAACGGAGCCAAGGGAGAATCGTCGTACACGCCCTCGACAGCCCTTGTCGCCGCCCTGGCTACGGCCCTGGATTATCTTCGTGAACAGGGTGGAGGCGACCTGGCTGCGGGACGCGATCTCCTGATTTCCAATGCCGAGAAAGCTGCGGCCATGACCCGCGCTGCTGCTTATGCTTTGGGCTTGAAGTTGTTTTCCCCCAACTCTCCGGGAGCGGCGTTGACTGCTATTACTTCTCCTGACGGGATCGATTCTGGAGATATCGCCAAGGCGTTTCGCAGCCAGTTTGGCGCAGTCATCGCCAACGGCCAGGGCGAGATGAAAGGACAGCTTTTCCGGATCGCTCACCTGGGCTTCTACGACTACCTGGATACCATCTCGATTATCGGCGCATTGGAGCACGTGTTGACAGGACTGGGTAGAAAGGTTGAATTTGGCGCAGGGCTTCGCGCTGCCCAAACAGTCTATGCACAGTCGCTTGCCAGGCACGAAGAATTGGTAAACGCTTAACCAAAATTGCAGACTTAAAAATTAGAAAATTACAAAATCAGAAATGAAGATTATTGTTGCGGAAAAAGTTGCATCCAACGCCATTCAACTGCTGCGCGAGGAAGCTGATTGGGCGGTGCTTACCCACGAACAGCTCAATGGCGACCTGGCGGGCACGCTCTCCGATGCTGATGCCCTGATTGTGCGCTCGGCAGTGGATGTGAACGCCGGCCTGTTGCGTAATGCCAGCAAGTTGCGGGTCATCGGAAGAGCTGGGGTTGGCGTCGATAACATCGATCTCGAAGCTGCCACCAAGGCCGGTATCGCGGTCATGAATACTCCGGGCGCCAATGCCGTGGCAGTGGCCGAGCATACCCTGGCGCTCATGCTGGCGCTGGCTCGCTACATTTGCCGTGCCGACTCCACCACTCGGGCCGGCAAGTGGGAGAAGAAGTCACTGCAAGGTACCGAGCTTCGCGGTAAAACGTTAGGAATCGTCGGCCTGGGCCGCATCGGCATGGAGGTCGCCCGGCGGGCCAGCGCATTCGAGATGAAGATCATTGCCCATGATCCTTTCGTTGCCGCCAAAGTGGCAGCCGAGCGCGGGATCCGTCTGGTTGACCTGGAAGAGATCTATGCATCTTCGGATTATGTCAGCCTCCATGTCGGGCTGACGCCGCAGACGACTGGCATGATCAATGAAAAATCCCTGGCGAAGATGAAGCGTGGAGTCCGTATTATCAACTGCGCGCGAGGCGAACTGATCGATGAAGCCGCGTTGGCCGCCGCGATCTCCAGCAAGCATGTGGGCGGAGTGGCACTCGATGTATTTACCGAGGAGCCGCCAAAGAATTCACCCCTGCTGTCTCTTGAAAATGTGATTGCCACTCCGCACATTGCCGGATCAACCAACGAAGCCCAGGATGCCGTTGGAGTCCAGATTGCCAGCCAGGTCCGCGAGTATCTGAAGCGTGGCGTGATCCAGAACGCCGTGAACATGCCCTCCATTGAACACGAACAATATGTGCAGATGCGGCCTTACATTGCGCTGGCGGAGAAGCTCGGAGCGTTTCTGGCCCACATGATCAATGGTCCGGTGCAGGAGATCACCGTACATTATGGCGGCCAGATTACGGAGTGGAAGACCGAGTTGATTCGCAACGCGGCCATTCAGGGCGTATTGAACCAGTTGGTTGCTGAGCGGGCTAACGTAGTCAACGCTGCCGCCATCGCCCACGAGCGGGGCATCCAAATCCATGAGGGCAAGTTGGCCCCCGGCTCGGACGGGGCGGCCGGCAATGTTATCGCGGTCAAGCTCAGAACCTCATCTGGCGAACACTCGGGAAGAGGCACCATGCTTCTCGGAGGATCGCTGCGCCTGATTGGTGTCGACAACATTCGCATCGAAATCCCGCTGGAAGGAAAACTCATCTGCATTCGCAATAACGATGTCCCCGGGGTCGTCGGCAAGATAGGCACCATCCTGGGCAAACACAGCATCAATATCGCCAACCTCGCCCTGGGCAGAAGCAAGGAATCGGGCAAGTGGGAAGCCATTGCCATGGTGCAGGTCGATAGCAGCGCCCCAGAGGACGTCTTGCAGGAAATCCGCCGGATGGCGGAAGTACAAGACGTGCGGTCGATTGAATTCTAGAGTTTAGTGAATATGCGGACTCTGCTTGTTAGGCCGCGCGCGAGTCGAATGAGTCGTTCCCGTTCCCTTTTGAATTTGTACGTTGAAATCTACTGGTAATTTCTTGGGCGGATAGCAGGCGTTATTGTCACACGCCTGATATTTGAATTCGCCGTGGACCGTGTAGGTTCCGGGTGCGGCGTCTTTCTGCACAATGACCACAGCCTTAATGGCCAGATCTCCAGAATAAACGCTCAGCTTTTGGGTTGGATCGAAAGGGAAGCTACGTAACTCGCCCGCAGGATACTCCACCTTGGCAATGACCAGGTCTTGCGGAGGCGAAAAGCCCAGTTGCGTGGGAATCAACTCTTCAGCGCTCGGCTTACTGGAGTTGATGTGGAACCCTGGCTTGATATGGAAAGTGAACACCATGGGAATCGATTTTCCGGCCTTGATCGCAACTGGACTGACTGGAACAAAGTCTACTTTGTTTTGACTTGCGCTTTGGTTCTGGGCTGGCAAGCCTGTGGCCAGTAGGATTATCGGCAAGACAAAAACGATCATCCGATGTTTCTTAGAGAAGTAATTCATCATTCTGATCATTGCAGTATCGTTTTAAAGTTTCAAAATCACGCATTCATCTGCGAAATCAGCGGCCATTCTGATTCCCGACTTCTGACTCCTGCCTTCTAGCTTCTCCCAGCGATTTCTTGATGTTATCGACGATCTGGCTCTCGCTGACTAAACCGACTTCACGGGCGACAACTTTTCCGGAGCGGTCCAGGAAAAACGTCGTCGGGAGGCCAGGCAGGCCGCCGTAACTTTCGGCGACATTTTCTGTGCCAATCAAGATGGGATAGTTCACACCCATCTTCTTTGAAAATTCAGAGACGACTTTTTCTTCCTCATCGTCGATGGCAACGCCCACGATCTGCAGCCCCTGTGGCCCATACTGTTTTTGCAGATCAACGAACCAGGGCATCTCAATCTTGCAAGGCACGCAATAGGTAGCCCAGAAATCCAGCACCACGGCCTTCCCTCTCAGGTCGGAGAGCTTCATTGTCTTGCCATGGGCATCGAGCAATTTCAATTGAAAATCCGGGGCTGTCGCGCCCAGCGGGTCACCTTCGCTGAGGTTTGGCAGGCCAGAGATCTCCTTTTTGGGTTCTGTTTTAGGCTGCGTGCTCAGTCCAAGGGATTTCTTGATGTTGTCGACGATGCGGCTTTGGCTGATCAGGCCGGCTTCACGGGTCACGACTTTACCGGAGCGATCGATGAAAAATGATGTCGGCAATCCCTCGATGCCGCCATAAAGCTCCGCAACTTTTTCCGTGCCTGCCAGGATGGGATAATTCACGCCCATCTTCTTGGCAAAGTCAGAGACGGTTTTTTCTGCTTCATCGTCCATGGAGACGCCCACAATCTGGAGTCCCTGCGGGCCATATTCCTTTTGCAGATCCACGAACCAGGGCATCTCAACTTTGCAAGGCTCGCACCATGTAGCCCAGAAATTCAACAAGACCGCCTTGCCTTTCAGGTTGGAAAGTTTCATGGTCTTGCCGTTGGCGTCGACGATGTTCAACTCAAAGTCGGGAGCAACGGCTCCTGCTACGTCTCCCGGCCCCAACTGCCCGGATTGCCAGCCAAAGCGGTGGGCCAGCGATTGGCCCGTAAACAACAACACGGAAACAGCAACCACCACTAATACGATAAAGGCTAGATTACGTTTCATCCTCGAACCTTTTCCACGCCAATCAGCCTGGCTTTCATCGGGCTGAACGCTCTGATTCTGGTTTTCTAAAGGAGTTGTCAAAACTCAACCTCAGCCGAGCGCTTTCTTGATATCGTCCGCGATCTGATCTTCTTTCATTTGGCCGAGCCGGCGCACGACAACCTTGCCGGAACGGTCGATGAAAAACGTTGTCGGCAACCCGGTGATTCCGCCGTAGAGATCTTCCACTTTCTCCGTACCCACCAGGATGGGATAGTTGATGCCCATTTTCTTGGCAAACTCAGCAGCAGCTTTTTCGCTGTCGCCATCCTTGGTTACGCCCACGATTTGAAGTCCCTGCGGGCCGTATTTATTCTGCATTTGCACCAGCCAGGGCATTTCGCTCTTGCATGGCACGCAATAGGTGGCCCAGAAATTCAACAACACAGCTTTGCCTTTCAGATCAGAAAGCTTCAAGGTCTTGCCGTTAGAGTCGAGCACCGTAAGCTCAAACTCGGGTGCCACAGCTCCCGCTACATCTCCAACGGTGAGCGGTGTGCCGTGTGCGTCTCCACCCTTAGAACTTCTCGAGCGATTAATGGTGACAATAGCCGCTGCGAATATTACGACCAGTATGGCTGCTCTACGCTTCATCGGGGCCTCATATGGAGAATCGATCCAGGAAAGTAAGATATCGGGAAAGCACAGTGAATTGATTGCTGAGAATCAATACGCCGACAATGATCATCACCACTCCCCCGACCAGTTCCACAATGTGCATGGAACGCTTGAACCCTTTCGAAAACGTCAGGAACCGTTCTACGAAGAGGGAGGTCAAGAGAAACGGGACTGCGAGTCCGAGGGAATAGACAAACAGCAAAAACACGCCCGTTTTCCACTGATTCGTGGAACCTGCCATAGTCAGAACAAAGGCCAAAAAAGGCCCGATGCACGGGGTCCAGCCAAAAGCGAAGGCAAAGCCCACCAAAAAAGCTCCCCAGCCAGACTTCCCATCGCCGAGCGCATGGAAACGTTTGTCCCCGTAGAGAGCTTTGATTTTGAGAATCCCCGTCATATGCAGCCCAAAGACGATGATGAGGATTCCGGCCAGCCACGTAAGGTACTTCCTGTAGTGATTGGCCCATTTCGAAACCTCGGTAGCCCCTGCACCCAGGACCACAAAAACAACGGTAAATCCCGCGATGAACATGAGCGAATGGAGCAGCACGGTCTTCATAAGCCGCCGATCACCGGATTTGATCTGGTCCAGGCCGGCGCCGGAGATGGTTGAGACATACCCAGGAACAAGCGGCAACACGCAGGGTGAGAGGAACGAAGCAAGACCTGCAAGGAACGCGGCAAAGGGATACGGTAAAGATGACATTATTGAGACTTTCTGTGAAGTTTCTATTTTAATCTGTAGAGGCGCATTATAGGCAATTTCGACGTAGTGGGTCACTTTTTGCCGAAAGGGACTGTCGAGCGGGCATCGTTGCCCGTTCAAAGAGAGCTAAGAGCTAAGGGCTAAGCCCTTCTTCGCGGGGTTGTGAAAAACTCAAATATCTCTGGTTAGCTTTTTTGACTGACAGTTGCTCGCGGGAAGAAAAAGGTTCCTAAAAACGAATGAAGGCCGGCATGGAGCCGGCCCGCACCTTTGTTCGAGATTAGGGCTATTTTTTTGGAGCGATTGCTTCTTTAGCGGCTTTGGCTACGCGGAACTTGACTACGGTCTTGGCCGGAATCTTGATAGCCTCACCCGTTTGCGGATTGCGTCCCATGCGGGCCTTGCGGTTTGACTTTACGAGACGGCCCAAGCCCGGAATAACGAAAACGCCGTTTTTCTTGGTCTCTTTGAGCGCTGCTTCCGCCAGATGATCCAGATACTGTGCGGCAGTTTTGTTATTTGTACCTGTCTTCTCAGCTAAATGGCGGACGAGCTGGGTCTTAGTCATGCCAGATGCCATGCTTTCCTCCTTGAATTGTGAGTACTTTCGCTCACTCTTTCGTATATTACATGACTTGCGACTTCATGCAAGCAATTTTGCCAGATTTTATGCGGGTTTTTTGAAGCAGGGCTGTGGAAAACTGCGCCAACAGCGGAGAAGGCCAACTTCAGCGTAAATTATCCCTTTAAAACCATATTTCGCGGGCATAGAAACTCAGGACGCCATCCCCCTGTTTGACCTTGCGGGTGCGGCGAAGCGAGCCAAAAGCCTCTCCTGGGTCAAAATGCTTGTCGTGCTCGGCAATCACCTGGGCGTCGGGTCCCAATAGGCGCGACTGTGAAAGAAAACCCAACACTTGCTCGTAATCGCCCATCTTTCGGTAAGGAGGATCGAGATAGCAGAAATCACACTGGACGGCCTGAGAATCAAGCATTCGCAATGCCGTTGCCGCTTCTCTTTCGATAATCTCCGTCCCTTCTTCAATTTGCAAAGAATCCAGGTTGGCGCGGATGGCCCGCATGGCCTTCTTCGACGATTCCACAAAATATGCCATACGCGCTCCCCGGCTGATGGCTTCGATCCCGATAGCCCCTGTGCCCGCAAACAGATCGAGCCAAACCGAACCAGGTACGGAAGCGGCAACGATGTTGAACAGGGTTTCCCGCAGGCGATCGCCAGTAGGCCTTGTCTCAAGCCCGGCCGGGGCAACCAGTTTGCGGCTCTTATACTTGCCGGCGATTACGCGCATGAGACTGTATGCGGCTATCCAACATCTAATGTAGCGTATAGAATCGGTTCTGCTACATCGAATTTTCTGCCTTATGAAGGGTTGGTCCATCTTTGCGGGAAGGCTGTTTGGAGTGGAGCTTCGGATCCACACCACATTTCTCCTCCTGCTCTTGTTTGTGCTGCTGACGGAGTCTTACCGGCCCGGTGGAGGTGGAGCCGGTATTCCCCGGGGTATCGCGTTGGTGTCCATCATCTTCGCCTCTGTGGTGCTGCACGAGTTGGGCCATGCTGTGGTGGCCAAACGAACTGGCGTCCGGGTCCGGGGGATCTTGCTTCTCCCGATCGGCGGGTTGCCCCTCATGGATCCCCAAGAGCACATCGAGAGTGCCAAGAATCCCAGGCGGGAAACGTTAATTGCCATTGCTGGTCCAGTAGTTAATGCTCTGCTCGCGGCCATTTCCGGCGTGGTCTTTCTAGGACTCAAGTTTAGGGCCCCTCTTTGGGTTCAGCCGCTGATCACCTCCCATGCGCTTGCCCGCAGCTTCTTCTGGACCAATGTCTTTCTTTTTGCCTTTAACCTGCTGCCCGCGTTTCCAATGGATGGAGGACGAGTATTACGCGCATGGCTGGCTCGAAAAATGGATTTCCAGCAAGCCACGCAACGGGCAGTGAAGGTTGGCCACGCGTTTGCCATCGGATTCATGTTGTTAGGCGCTATCAGTACAGCCTGGTTGATGATCATAGGGTTAGTTATTTTCGTGGCCGCCCAGATGGAAGAGAGAACCGTGCTCTTTCAATCGGTCGTGGAGAGCGTGCGTATGGAAGACATCATGCTCACTGAGTTCTCTACCCTCTCGCCTGCCGATACCTTGGAAGATGCTCTCGACAAAGCGGTACACAGCCTGCAGGACGATTTTCCGGTGGTGCGGGGCAGCGACCTCGTGGGTGTGATCAACCGCCAGACCATCCTGGACAAGCTGCGGCGTGAAGGCAACGGCTACATCCAGGGAGCGATGAACAAAGCTTTTGAAATCGCCGCCCGCACCGAATCGCTCGCCAGTGCTTTCCGCAAGCTGACCGTGCGCGGCCTTACCCTGATACCCATCGTCGATCAGGAACACCTGGTGGGCATCGTGACTTTACAAAACCTCATGCACAGCATGGGCCTCTTGGCAGAAACTCGCCGTCTGCGCCGGCAGGCGGAAGAACAAGTAGAAGAGATGTAGATTCTTTGACTTCAATCAAAACAAAGCCATTTCGCCGTCAAGCGCAGGATTGAATCACCGCACGAAGATCGCCGGCAAGGATAGAGCGAGGAGCATGTCACTTCGCTTGATGATCCTGGTCGGATTGTGAAGGCGCGGGTTTCGTTTGGAAGGCGGAGTCGGCACTCTGAGCGTCGCCTCCCGTCCCCTGTCCTTGTCCGGATTCAGCCCTGAAATAGTAGAGAGTATCAGGCTTCAGGTTCTTCAACTGCACTCGATGCGTCAGTGCTCCCCACGGCATACTGGCCATGCCGTTTAAATTGACCGGATCGAGGCCGTAATGCACGATCGTGCTGGAACTCACGTTGGTGGACCAAGCAATCTGAGCAGTCGTATCGGTCACGTTCTCGACCACGGGGCCGTTGGTAATGACGAGTTGCTGGGATTTGTTGTCCTGTTGCGCAACACATACACTAATACTGAAAGCCAATACTGCGAGTCCCAAAGTCTTCTTTATAAGGGCTTTTTTTTCTGAAAATATCAAGGCACAACTCTCCTGAGAATTTAGATGCTGCTGGACTGAACCACGCCGGCATCGAATATCCCACTGATTTCCTCTGCGCCCTCCGCGTCCTCTGTGGTTCTAGCTTTTGGTTATGTTTTGCCGGGACTTTCCAGACATCACTGCGAATTTGGAAAACCCCCGACTAGCTGTCCAATAACCGCGCCTCGACCGCTTTGTTGGATCATTTGTGCCACTTTGGTTCTGGCCGCGGCATAACTTCTTTCCAGCATCTGTCTGTCGGCCGGATGTTCAAGACCTGCCTCTATAAGCTTTTCCGGCATAATCACCGGAACAAAATTTTGCTTGGGCTCAGCCATATAGAGCACCAGGCCTTCGCGAAACCACAAGGGAGTTCCTGGATGAGCGTGAGATTCAATCAGCCGGTGTGCGATCTCGTGCCGTAATGTGGAATCAAGTAGCGACCTGCTTTTGAGCGAGGCAATCGGCTGAAGACTGATCACAGCGCCCCGGGTAAAAGCGGCGATCCAGCCTGGCTGCCCCGTAGAGTTGCGATAGGCGTCGAGCGAAGGATAGAACTTGAGTTGGGTCTTGCTATCCAGCTTCCAGCCCACCTCCGATTCCAGGTCTGCCAATTGGCTTTCCGCAAGAGAGAGCACGGTTTCCGGTTGAGGCTCATGCCCGGCCGTGAGTAGTTCAAAGTGTTGGCTCTGATGGGATTCCCATTGAAGTTCATGGGCGGTGAGACCTATGGTGGTGCCGGGATAATAAAAATCCAAAATCTGGCGGTAGTTCATTCCTTCTTTTGCCATCTGCTCTGCCCCTGCCTGGCACAGCCCAACACCGTGTCCAGCGCCGCGTCCGGTAAAAATAATGGAGTCTTCGGTGGTTTCCAGGCTGTAGAGATCGCTGCGGACCTGGTTCCAACCAAAATGCCTGCCAATGGCAAAGCGGATCGAAGATGCAGCCACAAACTGTGGAAGACTGGTTGAGCTGCGAAACACCAATCGCTGCACGCGGCCGCTGGGTGTGCGCGAGTCGATTTCCAGCTTATTCCATGTCCGCGGAACTGTAAGCCCTTGCTCCCGCAGCGCTTTGTCCACTTCCTGGCGATTCAGTTGCGCCTTCCAGGGCAGGGGAGGGCCACGCTGGCAATAAGGATCGTTGTGTTGGTGCAGATAGGGCGCATCGAGGTCCGGCCAAGCTTCCTTGCCGCCTGCCAGCGTGCCTCCACAGTTCTGATGGTAGAAGGTTGCGGCAGCCACGCCATGGAACCACAGAAGTTGACCGTGTGTGGCTGTCACTGCGGCGCGGACCTGGCTGGAGATGCCTTTAAAGTTCAACGCCTGGCAATGAGTGTTGTCGCAGAAATCAAAGCCTTCATGCTGGTGCCGGGGCTTGAAGCGGGCCGCATACGTGCGAACCGCAACCGCCATGGCTTTCAGGCTTTCCGGGTACGCAAACGTCCCACTTTCACCAGCCAGCGCTGCCGCCACGTAATCCTCGAGAGGAACGGTGGCCATTACCACCAATAAACCGTGATCCGCTTTGACCTGCAGAGGAAAAGAAAGCGTTAGCTTGAGCCCTTGTTCAGGCGTGAGCCGATAGCTGCCTTCGATAAAAAGCTGTTCGATTCCGGTAAGGCTCTCCCCGGCTATCTTGAGTTCCTGTCCGCTGGTTTCGATCGAGAGCTTATCAGCAGCGTTTGGGCGGCATTTTTCGCAGGTGCGCCAATCCATGCGTCCCAAGATAGCTTCAAGCAAGATGCGATGCTCAGTGTGCAGGCTATAGAGACGAACAGAAAGGCCGGTTGTCTGGGAACATGCGGGAAGGCAGGAGAGCAATAGTAACAACAGACAAACTCGGCACAGGCTCATTTCGCATCTCCGTGCCGGAGCTTCCAATAAGACGTGATGATGGGGGCGGCAACGGCGGCCGCATCTGTGCCGCGCCCATGCTCAAGATAAACCAACAGGACAATTTCTGGTTTGTCTGCCGGCGCATAACCCACAAAAAATCCATGCGATCCAGGCCGATTCACGCCTGAAGCCGTTCCAGTCTTACCCGCCGCCGATGTTCCTAAGGGTTGAGCGGCGTGGGCTGCACCATCCAAAACGGAACGTTCCAGACCCAGGAATACCGGCTTCGAAAAATCAGGGACGCTATCGCGCGCTTGTTGTGCGCCAAGCTTTTCGAGAGCCAGGCGGCGATACGCAGCCAAAAGTTCCAGCGGCGTTACCTCAATTCCCCAATCTCCCAGGGCCTGCAACTGAAGGTTGGATTGGCTTTGAGGCGTAGCGATGCGCCCTACGGCCTCGCCCGAAACTAATCCGGTGGGCGCGGTGAACCCGGCACGATGAAATATTTCGGCTAATTCGCTTGGGGCCATCCGCAGAGCCACCGAAGAAAAGTATGTATTGCACGAATAGGCAATTGCATCCGTGGCATCCAGGTTCGAGATCGCGGGAGAGTGGGTGCAATCCATGCGATGACCGCCGATGTACAGCGGACGATGGCAGGCCAATCGCTGCTCCGGCTCCACCTTGCCTGAGCGAAGCAATTCCATCAAGATAAAGGGCTTGACCGTTGAACCCGGCTGCTCGAGTCTTTGGGCCGCTACTGCAATATTCCATTCGGCCAGGAGCTTTCCTGTAACGACGTCCAGGGCAACCACGGCTCCGTGTTTGCCGGCCATCGTTTCAGACATCTGCGTCTGCAGACGAGAGGCGATTGAAGACTGACCGGCGCCAGGCACCGTCCAATTCAATGCGCAAACCAGAATCAGAAAACGGCTGAGAAGATTCACAGGGCTGTAGGAGAAAGTATAGCTAGTTCTTTGATCGATTCTGAAGCTTGATGAACACTACTCCGGCTGATCGGTTTGATCCATGGTTGATTCATGGAATGTCAAAACGGCATGTCAAAAAACGGCATTGACAAGTAGCAAATGTTCGCATACTATTCGCCTTGGTTGCTTTTTTTGATATCTGAACCAATCCGGGTCATTCCCGGGGACGTAAACTTGAGCCGTTGTCGCGGCGCCTGAGCCGCAAGGCGAAATCCTGACCCTGAGCGAAGCGAAGGGTCTAATACAACACGAGTCATTCGCGGGGACTATAACTTCCGTGGCTCTTTTTCTTTAGGTTGGCGTAGCTCTACCCAAAATCCAAGCAAAAATTGCGAAACCATGTATTGCTTTTGCGAGGGCTTTTTGTGTCTCAGAAGGATCAGTCCGTTGACGATTTCCGATCCTCCGATCCCCACAGCCCCCCATAGGTACCTTTTAACCACCCTTGAACCACCTTTTTCGGAGAATTCTATGCTGTGCAACGCCCAATTTCGCCGGGAGGAATCTCGGTTTTCCGATGACCCGATCACCCGATGGCCCGATCACCCGATCTAAATACACCCCACCCCCCTACTAACTTTTAACTAACGTTAAACGTTAAACTAACTTTTGTCCAGATTCTCGGACACTGCACCCGCTACAAGCCGCTACACAGAAAATGATAGAGTTACTGATGGAAACTCCTCAAATTCAACCACTTAGGCTCAAAATCTTGAGAGGTTTGTGGCGGCGTAGCGGCTGTAGCGGCAGTTTTGCAGAGGTCCTGATAAACTAGGTCGCCAAATTATTTGAAGAACCTGAAGCAGTTTCAAATCAGGAATGGTTCAAAATAAAAAGAAATCGATAGGCAGCTTCTGCTTTCGGAGCTGAATCGATAAACATTGATGAGTTTCTTCTCCAGTGGTGTCCATCTTGGTGAAATGAATCCGTTAAATTAGGAGGCACCTCTTTGAATATCTTAAGACACGTTTCCTGGATGATTCTGTTATTTCTGATGGCCTCGATCCTGACTATGGCCCAAACCCCTACTTACCAGGTTTTTGCGCCGCCAGGCGGAATCGCCGGCAACGCGGGCGAACCTTCCATTGGCGCAGACTGGAAGACTGGCAAGATTCTTTTTCAGGCTGTTCTGGAGACCGACAGAGTCACAATCAACCCAACAAATCCACCGACTGTCACCTGGGAAAAAGTAAGTCCGGCAACATCGTCGGTGCTCACTCTTGATCCGATCTTGTTCACCGACGCCACAACAGGCCGAACCTTTGTCTCAGAACTGGCTGGCGCGTGCAGCCTCTCTTCGTTCACTGATGATGATGGGACCAACTTTACACCCGCGATAGGTTGCGGCGTCCCTGCAGGAGTGGACCATCAGACGATCGGTGGCGGACCGTTCGCTCCAGTCGCGGTTCCGGTGCTGCCTCCGCCAGTGGGCTACCAGCACGCCGTTTATTATTGCTCGCAGGCGATTGTGGATGCATCGTGCGCGTTGAGCGTCGATGGTGGCTTGAGCTATGGCCCGGCAGTACCGATCTACACCCTGGCACAATGTGGCGGCCTGCATGGCCACATCAAGGTCGGCCCTGACGGCACGGCATATGTTCCCAACAAAAACTGCGGCGGCGCACAGGCAGTGGTGGTCTCCAGAGACAATGGACTGACCTGGTCCGTTCATACCATACCGAGCAGCACGTCAGCCGACAGCGATCCTTCCGTCGCAATCGGTTCGGACAATACGGTTTTCCTGGGATGGCACAACGGAAATGGTCATCCGATGGTTGCCGTGTCCCGCGACCATGGCGCCACCTGGAGCGCCCCGCAAGATGTGGGAACTTCGCTGGGGATTCAGAACGTTGCCTTTCCCGCGATGGTAGCGGGCGATGGAGATCGCGCAGCCCTGGCATTTCTAGGCACCACGACCGGTGGCAATGCCCAGGACCCGGTGAACTTTGGGGGTGTATGGCATCTCTTCATCGCTCACAGCTTCAACCGAGGCTCCTCGTGGACGCTGGTTGATGCGACTCCAACCGATCCTGTGCAACGGGGTTCCATTTGCCTGCAAGGTACGGCCTGCGGCCAGGATCGCAACCTGCTTGACTTCATCGATGCCACAGTTGACCGCCAAGGCCGAGTCTTGGTTGGTTTTGCCGACGGCTGCGTTGGACTTTGCGTGACTGCTCCGCCCAATTCCTTCACTGCCATAGGCTCCATTGCCAGGCAAGCTACCGGCAAAGGACTATTTGCGGCTTTTGATGGTACTTTCTAACTGCGATTTATTGTCCAAAAACTCAGGCCCCATCTTCGAAATAAAGATGGGGCCTGAGTTTGTAATTGCGAGAGCTGTTATGGCTTTATCAAAATCATCCAACCCCTTACATAACGGACTTGACCACGGTTGGCGGGGCTCCCGGCATTGGAATTTCTGCGTAGTATTTCCGGAAAACTAATTTGATCCTTTAAAAAAAGCTCTCTCAACACAGCCCCTGAATCGACGGACAAACTCAATAGATCGCGGAATTTACGAAAAAAGGAGTTCCTCTGTTTTGTCCTCATCTCGAGCCCTCCTTAACTGATTAGATGCTAAATGCTTTTGCCGGCGTGAACTCATCGTTGTGATGAATCTTTGCTATAGCCAAAGAATATGGCAACCATTTCAGGGGTTGCCCTCCGTGCTTAGAAATGGCGCGGCAGGAGATTGTCGGGTTCGATCAGGAGGAAAGGCAACCTATCGCGCAGAACAAGAGTTATCCAGCTTGGTCCACTTGGTTACATCTACCGGCTGGCCTTGCATGCAGGAAGTAGGGCCATTGCGGCTCTTGCCGGTAAATTGAATCGTGCTGCCCAAGATCGGCCTTTTGCCTTTGAAATAGAGGTTGTAGAGAGTATGGGTTGCCGTATCCGTCAACAGTATGCAGCGTTCCTCGACCCCTGGCCCTACGCAGCCTCTCCCTGTAACCGTCTTGGTTGAGGAAGGCGATTTTCTCTGTTTCGTTTGGTTCGGAGCTACGGCGGTCAGCAATAAGAACAGAATCGCGCAGATTGCTGCTCGGCTTCTCTGAGTTCGAATCATCTCGAGCACCTCTGTTGCAGAATCTCGTTCCTATCCAGGAAATCTTGCTTTATCTTTGATCCTCATCGTTATTCAGTCAGCATATCAGGATTCCAAGCGCGCGATGCAGCCGAAATCTGCCATTCCAAAACCAAAATCCCCAGCTCTGTTGGCGGTGGCTGCTGTGGCGTTTGGGATCGGTGTGTGGCTTGCCGGACAGTTGCATCGTCCAGCAAGTCTGTGGGCTGTTGCTGCGGCGTTATTGTCTGTTTGTGCCATTGTGGCCGCGGTGAAAGTCAATATTCGTCTCGGCTATGTGTCGGTGCTGCTGGCCTTGGTCTGCTCGGGCGCTTTTGCGCGGCTGTTGAGTCCATCTCCTCGTGTTGTTCAACCGCCCCTGGAATTCCTACAAGGCGAGGAGGTTGAAATCATTGGCCATGTCATCAATGACGGATCATTGCGGGCCGGTTCGGAGCCACGGGAGAGATTCGATCTCGAAACCGAGGTTATTCAAAATGGAGAAAGCAAATTCACAGAGCCGGTGGGCATCCGCGCCACGCTATTTGCCAAACGAGCTGAGGAAGATCAAGAGGAAGAAGAGGATCATCAGCCGGAGTTCCCTCAGCTTGTCTATGGCTCACGCATCAAGTTCACGGCCAAGTTGAAACTGCCGCATAACTTCGGCAATCCTGGGACTTTTGATTATGTCAGCTATCTTCACGGCCTCGGACTTTCCACTCTTGCTTCGGTTCATAGCGATAAATTGGAGCTCTTGCCGGGGTATAACGGCTCATGGCTGGGTGGCTGGCGAAGCCGTGTCCGCCGCAGCATTTTGGATCACATCTTTGGGCTCGACCATAAACGACCGTCGAGCCTATGGAGCCATGAAGACGCCGTCTTGTTCGCCGCAATGATCGTAGGCGATGATTCTTTGCTGTTGCGACACGTGCGCGAAGAATTTCAGGAAACCGGCGTCTATCACCTATTGGTCGTCTCAGGCATGAACGTTGGCATACTGGCCTTCGCCATCTTTTGGACCGCCCGCCGGCTGCGTGCACCTGCCTGGGCCGCTTCCGTGGTCACGATTGTCTTGTCTGTCTTCTATGCCTACATCGCAGGCATGGGAGTGCCGATTCAGCGGGCGGTCCTGATGCTGGCAGTCTATCTGGTGACCCGTCTGCTTTACCGGGAGCGAGCCACTCTGAACGCAACTGGCTTTGCTGCTCTGGCCGTCATGATTTGGTCTCCAGACGCCTGGTTTGAACCGGCCTTTCAATTGGTGTTTCTGGCGCTGCTGGCCATATTCGGCATTGGTGTGCCAATTGTGGAACGAACCACCGAACCGTATCGCAAGGCTTTGCGGCATCTGGGTTCAACGAACTACGATCTCTCGCTGCCGCCGCGGCTGGCGCAATTTCGCCTGGACATGCGGCTGATTGCGGGAAGGATGGCGCGCTTTGCCGGCAAATTCCCAGCCCGCATTCTCACCACAGGATTGTTTGCTCTTGTGCTGGCTGTTTGCGAACTCGTGATTGTCTCTTCCATCACTCAAGCCGTAGTGGTGCTGCCCATGCGTTTGTATTTCCATCGGGCGGCGCTGGTGGGATTGCCCGCAAACGTTCTGGTGTTGCCATTGGCTGGCCTCTTGATGAATTCTGCGGTCGCCGCCATCGGTCTCAGCTACATTTCTTTTCCTTTGGCCAGGGTTGCCGGCAAGCTGGCAAGCAGTACTCTGCACTTGATTCTTTTTTGTATTACCTCCATTTCCCATTGGACAATTTCCCAATGGCGAATTCCTGACGCGAACTTTGCAATTGGATTCATCTCGGTCATTGGAATTGTCCTGGCAGTTTTTGCAGTTCGGCGGACACGCGTGCTGGCCTGGGCCGGCATTATCGTTTTGTTTGCGTCGGGAGCGTTGGCCGCTCTCTACCGTCCTGTTCCTCGAATTGTGAGTAGCAAACTTGAAGTCACGGCAATTGATGTAGGCCAGGGAGATTCGCTGTTGGTGATTTCACCCCAAGGCCAGACGATGCTGATCGATGGCGGCGGAACCATTGGCCCATTTCGTGGAGAATTCGATTTCGGCGAGGACGTAGTCTCACCCTACCTGTGGTTCCGTCGTCTTTATCACTTGGACGTCGTAGCCCTCAGCCATGCTCATGACGATCATATTGGCGGGCTGGCGCGGATCATCGAAAATTTTCATCCGCAGGAGTTGTGGGTCGGCATCAACCCGGAGACCCCGGCTTTGAAACGTCTGTACCGGGTTGCCGCTTCCAACCACGTTCAGATTCGCAGCCACGTAGCCGGTGAGGCTTTTGACTGGTCAGGAACGCACATCCGTGTGCTCTCGCCACCCGCTGACTGGCATCCTAAGCCTGAGCCTAAGAACGACGATTCTCTTTCTTTTCTGATCTCGTATGGACACACCACGGCACTGTTGGCCGGCGACCTCGAAAAGAAGATGGAAAAGTTTGTGGCCGCTGAATCGCCACAGGCGGAGCTGCTGAAAGTCGCCCATCATGGCAGCGCAACCTCGACCACGCCGGAACTGCTGGATGCCGTACACCCGCTCTTCGCCGTGATCTCCGTTGGTTTCCACAATTCCTTTGGGCACCCCCGCCAGGCCGTACTCGAACGCCTGCAGAGAGCCCAAGTGAAAACCTATCGTACGGACAGATTAGGCGCGATCACATTTCTGTTGGATGGAACAAACGTAGAACCTAAGTGCGGCAGTTGTCCCTAGGCCACTCCGGTTTCGTCTTCTTCGGGCGCTGCATTAGCTTGTTCGAGCGCTGCATTAGCTTTGTAATCGTCAATCACGCTGCGGGCCTCTTCGGCCTGGTGTGGATTTACCTGGACGATTACGCCACCCACTCCCGGTAGCAGGTCTTGCGGGGCCTGCAGATTAGTAACAATGGATTCGATCTCGGCAGAACTGAGAAGGCTTTGGATTACCATCGCTTCCGATTCCTGCATCGTATCAAAAACTGTGACCAACTCGGGATCGCCCTGCGGCATAGTTGTCATTGGTGCGCCTCCGTTTTTCGCTACCGCTTAGTTTAAGCCTCAGGATAAATGGGAATCCAGCGCAGAAATCAACTTCTATTTCTTCTCAATTCGTTGCAGGGTAAGTGTCAGCGTGCCCCAGAACATGTGGCCGCGCATCTGGATGGGAATTCGGGCCGGATCATCCGAATACCACACCCATATCTTTCCTTTGTTTTTTATTACGCCCTCTGGGACGTCCGGCCGTACCCGGAATGCATTGTACGTTCCCGATGGGGTCTTGACCTGCTCGCGGGCCTCTACGTGAAGGTCCACGTATACGGTCTTGCCGCCATCGTTAAGGGGGAAAGTAAAGGTCTTCCCTGGTTGCAATGGCAGGGAGCCAACATAAAAGATTGCCGAAATAACATCACTCACACACGCCGGGATGTCATTTTCCGTGTGTTTGCTCTCTTTTTTCTTGATGTTCTTCTGGTCGAGAACAGCTTTGTGGTGTTGATAGTCAAAGGTGATGGTTGTGTCCACCTTGCGATAGCCTTCCTCGGCGTTCTTGGTTAAGCTGCGGGAGCAAAGATCGGTGAGGCTCGCAAACGATTCAAACCGGTCATGTACGTGGTAGAGGAGCGCTACCGAGCCGGTGGCATCGGCGTTGCCCAGGACGCGAACCTCTCGTCCGGCCTGCTCCATCCTCAGCGTTGCCGTGCCGGCGGTAAAGACGCGCCACTGCGCTCCATAGACCAGCGTTTGGTTTAAGGGAAGGTGATATCCAGCTTCGGGTTTGGGCATGGCGGCCCCTGAGACAGTGGGTGGAGTCCCAGACTTGATGTTGCCATCTTGCTGCTGCGCGCTCGACAGCGCCGGTTTGACCTGGGTGGGAACTGCGACCAGAAAAAACACTAGAAAGGGGAACAGTCCGTTATGGAGTCGAAGCAAAGGCTACACCAGCACCATTTTCAGGATCAGAGCGCCTAATATCAATGCGGAGCCCACAACTGCATTGTACTCGCGATGCCTCATGTAAAGCTCCCAGGAAAATCCCCGATGGCTCTCGTTGGTACCTGCACGATAGGAAGTCAGCCGCGGAAAGAACCGAGGCACTTGCGCGGAGTATTCGAGGTATTCAGGAAAGGTTGAGCGGAGATAAGACTCCTCTGCCTGAATCACCGGAACGTAAATAAATAGGAACATGGCCAACGCAGCAACACCAAGCCAGATACTGCGGGCTGCCAGAATAAATCCCAAGGCCATCACGATGGAGCCCAGGTACAGCGGATTGCGGGTGCGCGCATAAGGACCGGTCACGGCAAGCTGGGCATTTTTGTGTATGTGTCCAGAGGCGACCGTGCGAATACCCAAACCAATTGCAATGGCTGCACTACCAGCGATCAGGGACATGCCGGTAGGACGGGCAAGCCATAGGTATGCCGCCGCAAACAGGAACCCCAGCGGCACACGTGAACGAGTGGCAATGCGAGACCAACTAGGCACGGCTATTTCCTAAAAGCCATCGGGCCGCGGAAATCACTTCTTCGGTGCTGATCTTCAGCAAACCTTCTTCGGTCTCCGCATGATGAGAAAATGTCGTTTTGCTTTCCGGATGGCGCAAAGCGACTGCTTTTGTTCCGTAAGGGCCAGTGCGAACCGGATCAGTAGGGCCAAACAATCCAACAACAGGCACGCCCAGAGCCGCGGCCAGATGTAGCGGGCCGGTATCGCCTCCAACAAAGAGTCGGGCTCGGCGAGTCAAGGCGATGAGCTGGCTCACGGTGCAACGCAGTTCGCAAGCATTTCCGCCACTGGCTTGTATTACCGACGCGGCCAGAGTTTCTTCACCGGCAACTGCATTTACCAAAGTTTTCAAGCCATGCAGCGAAAGAGCCCGTGCTACCTCGCCATAACGCTCAGGCGGCCATTGTTTTGCCCCCCAGCCCGCCCCAGGATTGATGATGACAAAGCTGGCAATCCCCAAACGCTGGATCTCGGCATCGGCCCACGCTGCATCAGCCGGATCATTGGGAAGTTCGGGGGCCATAAGATTCTTCATGGCTTCTGGCTGGTGGAGATGTTTGTTAAGTGCCTGCAAAGCCAAGCCATGATTCTGCTCGATAACGTGATTGCCAATTCGGGTAAACCTCTGGTTGTAGAAGAGTCTCGCAAGAGGTTCGCGCGGGTTTACGAATCCGGTCTTGGTTCGGGCGCCGCTTAGGGCAGAAAATATCGCAGATTTGATGTTTCCCTGGAAATCCAGAGCGATGTCGTAATGCAGATTACGAATCGCGCCCAATGTGTTGGAAATTCCCGTCAGAATGCCACCGGGAGACGCGCGCCTTCGCCCGCGTCGTGTATCGACAGCATGGATCACATTTACGACCGGTCCACAGTTTTGATCCTTGGCTGCCAGCAACTCGGTCCATCTGCTCTCTACAAGCCAGCCAATGTGGGCATCAGGAAGCGCTGCGCGGATGGTGGTGACTGCAGGTAATGCATGCAAAATGTCTCCCATGGCTCCCAGGCGCACAATCAGAATTTTTGCCATTCCGAATGTCTCAGCAGCTCTGTGGTGGAGTGGTCCTTGGGATCGCCCACAATTTCAACTCTCCCTCCGCAGGCAATGACCGTGTCTCGTTCAGGCACGTTTTCAGCAGTGTAGTCTGTGCCTTTGGCATGGATATCAGGCCGCAGCGTCTGGATCAGTTCTCTAACATTCAATTCGTCAAAAATTGTTATTGCGTCTACGTCCTGCAAAGCAGCTAGAATCTCCGCTCGCTCTAACGCAGGAACTCGTGGTCTCCCCTCACCTTTTAGGACTCGTGTGCTGGAATCTGAATTCAGACCCACAACCAACTTGCCACCCAACGCCTTGGCTGCGCGTAGGTAACGAACATGGCCTACATGGAGCAAATCAAAGCAACCGTTGGTGAGTATGATCTTTTCTCCTGTGGAACGCCAATTCCGCGCCAACGCGGTAAGTTGCGAGCGGTCCACGATCTTTGCTTCGTAAGCCACACTCAATTTTCCGTCACCGCACGCAGCAGTTCTGCCCGGCTTACCGTTGCAGTGCCGCGCTTCATAACCACGATGCCCCCGGCATAATTCGCCAACCGGGCCGCCAACTCGGGATCGGCACCAGCGGCCAAGGCCGCAGTATAAGTTGCAATGACGGTATCGCCGGCGCCTGTGACATCAGCGACCTGGTCCGACCCGCTAATGGGAATTGCTACTGGCTTGCTGCCTCGGGCGAAGACCACCATGCCATCGCGGCCGCGAGTCACCACCAGCGATTGCAGCTTCAATTTTTGCAAGATGGCCTTGCCGGCATTGAGCAGACGATCGTGATTATCGCCAATCCTGATGCGCAGGGCCTCTTCGAGTTCGGCTTCGTTGGGCGTGGCCGCAGTGATGCCATCATAGGACAACAGGCGGTAGCGCGAGTCGACTGTTATGGGAACGGCGCTCAGGGACACACGCGCGCGAATGCTGTTGAATATCTCAGGAGTGGCGGCGCCGTATCCGTAATCGGAAAGCAGGAGCGCATCTGAGGCACGAACGTATCCCCGGCTTTGATAGATCAGCTCGTGAACGGCGGCCCGGTCCAGTGGCGTGTCCGGTTCACGGTCAACCCGAATCACCTGCTGACGCGGCGAATGGGTCATGCCCGCCAGAATGCGCGTTTTTGTAACCGTAGCGCGCCCCCGGACGCGGCGAATGCCCGTAATCGAGATGTGCTTCTGGCGAAAGGCGCGCAGCAAAGCCCGCCCTGCTTCGTCGTCGCCTATGACACCCACAGGCAAAACATTCACGCCCAAGTCGGCCAGGTTATAGATGGCGTTGCCTGCCCCTCCCGGCAGAATCACCCGGTCTCGATGGCGCAGAATGAGCACTGGAGCCTCGCGCGATACGCGCGATATTTCTCCATAGATGAATTCATCGGCAATCAGGTCTCCTAAAACTGTAATGCTGAGCTTGGGAAATTGGTCGATGATTTTGACCAGCCGGTCAGATGGTTTCGAGTTCTTTTGCATGGTTAAAACAAAATTGTCTCATGCCGTGAGCTAAAAACGGCACCGTAGCTGTTCATCCCACGTACTAAGGAGTAAATAGTTTTAGCGCAAAGGCCGCCCTATGCGCTCTTCAACGGTCCGTAGCAGTGTTTCGATCACAGTTTCGGGAGCCTGTAGCTCCAAATCCAGGGTTGCGGTCCTGAAGGTCCGCAGTTCGGCCAAAAGCGGTCCCAGATTGATTGCGTCTTTTTCTGTAGTTATGAACTCGAGAGCGCCGGTTTGTCTCTTGATTCGGAGCAGCCGGTTTACGTCATTCTGCTGATATCGATGATGGTCCCTGAAAGCAACTGTAGCCACAAGTTCCATTCCCAACTGTTTCAGGCCGGCAAAAAACTGTCGCGGCCGGGCGATTCCGCAAAAAGCAACGGTTTTGGCCCTTGAATCGGCAAAATGAATCTCCCGTCGTGCTCGCCATACCAGCTTTGCCTGTTTTGCTTGCCTTGGTGGGCGCGTATCGGCCCCAATCACCGCAGCGTCGGCACGGCCCAGCGAGCCAAGCGGTTCCCGCAATCTTCCAAAAGGAAGAAGATTGCCTTTGAGGTCAGACCCCGGAAGCATCACAATATCAAAATCCCGATGCAGACGCCGGTGCTGGAAACCATCATCCAAAAGGTGCAACTTGCTGGGCAGTTTTGCCTCTGCCAGCAATCCGGCTTGATAACGATCGGCCCCGACCACAACCGGAACTCCAAGTTTGCGCGTAATCAGCAAAGGTTCATCGCCAAATTCAGCCGGCGTTCCAGCAGGGTCGACGATGGCGATTTCCGCCGAGCTTCGCCCATAACCCCGGGAAAGTACATCGAATTCGATACCTCGCTCTTTGAGGAGATTTCCCAACGCTACGACAAACGGCGTTTTGCCGCTGCCTCCAACGGAGATGTTTCCGATGCTAACGACCGGCAGCGCCAGTTTGCGGCTTTTCAGAACCTGCCGGTCATAAAGACCGTTGCGAAGCGCAACTCCCAGGCCGAAGATTGCTCCAATGGGATCAATCATGTTTGGGCTTTCTGCCGCGCGGCGCCAAAAGAGGACGTAGCGCATCCAACGTTTTGGCGGTTGCACCGGTATATTCGGCAAAGAGCTGTTGTGCTCGATTACCAAGCGCCCCACGCGCCTGCGGATCGCCGATCAGGGAAAGCCACTCGCGTGAAAGATCCTGGGGTGATACCACTTTAAGGCCGCCACCCTGTTCAAAGATGCGGGCTATCTCGCGGAAATTGTGAGTGTGAGGGCCAGCCAGGACAGCAACACCGTGTTGCGCCGGCTCCAGGATATTGTGTCCACCAACCGGGACCAGACTCCCGCCCACGAACGCCAGATCGGCCAAGGCATAAACCGAAGCCAGTTCCCCAACACTGTCCAGCAGAAAGACTTTGCCCGCCAAACTTCCCGACGCGGGCCACACGCTTCGACGCGCCAACGAGAACCCAGAAGCAGAAATCAAGCCCGCAACTTTGTCGAAGCGCTCAGGATGACGCGGCGCCAGAATCAAGACCGCCTTCGGATGGTGCTTTAAAACATCATTGAAGGCCGCCAGCAAGACCTCCTCTTCGCCCGCCGTTGTGCTGCCACAAACGATGACTGGCGCATCCTTCGCCAATGCCCGGCGAAGGTCTACTGTAATGGCAGTCGCGCTGCTCGGGCGAACGTCGAATTTCAGATTCCCGCTGACCTGGATCCGTTGCTCATCGGCACCGATCGCACAAAGCCGCCTGGCGTCCTCTCTGGTCTGGACCAGGAACAAGTCGACGCAAGCAAGTACAGGAGCAAACAGCCGGCGGAAGCGCCGGTAGCGTGGAAATGAGTGGTCGGAGATGCGTCCATTTACGACTGCAATATTGGCTCCCTGTTTTTTTGCCAGATGTAACAAATTTGGCCAAAACTCCGTCTCTGCCAGTATGAGGAGGCTAGGCCGAAGCAAATTAAGATAGGGACGAATTCCGAATCCAAAATCAAGAGGCACATAGAACACATACTCTTTTCCAAACAGCTCTCGTGCCAGCTTTTGCCCTGTTAGTGTCGTCGTTGAGACGAAGACGGGTTTTTCCGGAAAAGCAGTCCGCAGTTCACGAACCAGATTGCTGATGGCCAGGACCTCGCCTACGGAAACTGCATGAATCCACACCGAGCCCTCACGGATACTAGCCCTGATTCTGTGCGGCACAAATCCCAGACGCTCAGACAGTCCGACCCGATACTTCTTGCTGCGCACAACCTGGAAAAGCCACCAAGGCAGTGAGAGCAGGACTGCCAGCGCTATGAACAGGCTGTAAAGAATGAACATGAAGGAAACAACATTCTATTCGTCGCAAAGGCACAGTGGGAAAGCGCTCATTTACAACCACCTGGCTGAGTTGTGGAAATTGGGTGATTGGTCGCATAATCAGGCTGTGAAGCATTGCATTATCGCTACGCTCCTGGTGTTCCTGGTTGCCCTGAATCTCGCAGCAGATAAGAAGCCTTTTGATCCACCCCGCGCGACACATGCAAAAACTTACCCGGCACACGAATCTCACGATGATGAAAAGGTTTCCGTAGCAATCGACCCGTTCGATCTGGCCGACAAAGCTGCGATTTTCAGAGTGAACTATAAGGAAAACGGCCTTCTTCCAATACGTGTGATCATCTCCAACGATGGTGATAAGCCGGTAATGCTGAGTGACCTGAGCATTGAGTTCATTACGGTGAACCGGCGCAAACTGGAGCCTGCTGACAAAGACGATCTTTACCGGCGCCTAGCCCGTAGCGGCAAGCCTCCGGGGCCGGGCAAGCCTAATCCGTTGCCCATCCCCCTTCCCAAGCGTGGACAGAAGCCGGCTGTAAGCAATGAGACTATGGCAGAGATCGACGCCGCCCAGTTTTACACGTTCCCAGTAGAGCCACATTCGATACACAGTGGATTCGTGTTCTTTGATATCTCCGGCATCGATAACCCCGAGGCCGGCGCGCACGTGTATCTGTCGGGAATGAAGGTGGATGGCAAAGAGCTTTTCTATTTCGATATCTCGCTCGAAAAATATCTGAGTTATCAGCCAGGGAAGTGACCTTCACGCAAATCAGCAAACCAGAATCCATCCCGCTCCACGCGCTCCCCTGCAGTGATCGGGATCGGGTGGGAGAACATCGGTCCCGCATATGCGAACGTATGAAATTCTCCGTTTTCGCCACATGGATCGACACCTGCTGGAAGATCGCACAGCAACCGCCGGTCGAACTCCCGTCCGGCAAAACTGGAATGCAGCACCTCGGGATTGACGCATACCAGGCGCGCCTTAAGACCTGAACCGATCATTTCGCGGGCCAGTTCGTCCGTAGGAATTTGCCAAAGTGGAAAGAGCGGCTCCAGGCCGGTATCGGCGAGTTGGCGTTCGCGATAGGCGCGGATGTCCGCAAGAAAAAGATCGCCAAACGCGACGGCGCTTATTCCATTCGCCACAGCTTGATCGCAGACGGCCTTCATGGCGCATTCGTAGTCTGCATTGGAGCACGGCCAGGGCAGAGGCACAGGAACAAGCGGCAGACCCGCGGCCGCGGCCTGCATCTCCACCAGCGAACGTCGTGTGCTATGCATGGCCACGCGATCGAAAGCCGAGTTGATGGTAGTGATCAGTCCTACGATTTCGAGACCCGGTTGCTGGCGCAGAACGTGGAGTGCCCATGCGCTGTCTTTACCGCTGCTCCAGGAAAGTAGGACCTTCTTCCTCATCGGTCATCCATTCTAAAAGATTGTGCCCCGTAAAGATTGTGCCCCGTGCTGTTTTGGAGCGAAGCGCGCGAAAAAATGCTACATTTTCAAAGGTCATGTCTGCTCCTAATTCCAGGTTTGTCCGGGCCTGCAACTGTGAACCGGTCGATCTCACTCCGATCTGGCTGATGCGCCAGGCGGGCCGTTATATGGCTGAATACCGCGCCGTGCGCAATAAGCATTCCATTCTCGACATTTGCAAGACCCCTGAAATTGCCGCTGAGGTCACCATTACAGCCGCAGAAAGACTCGATGTGGATGCGGCCATTATCTTTGCCGACCTTCTGCTTCCGCTGGAAGTCATGGGCTTGCCGTTTCACTTTGAATCTGGTGAGGGACCAGTTGTCGAGCAGCCGCTGCGCAGCAAAGCTTCGGTTGAGGCTCTTGAAACCCACCGCAGTTCGGAACTCGGATACGTTTCGGAATCCATCCGCCAGGTAGTGAAGCATTTTGGAGACCGACTGCCGGTGATCGGCTTTTGCGGCGCTCCTTTCACCCTGGCCAGCTACATGATTGAAGGGGGAGGCTCGCGCAATTACATCCATGCCAAGAAGATGATGTATACCGATCCCGAGGCCTGGGAACTGCTGATGAAAAAGCTGGTGGAGGTGCTGGCCGCATATTCGGCGGATCAAGTCAGGGCTGGCGCGGACGCTTTGCAGATTTTTGATAGCTGGGTTGGCTGCCTGAGCGTTGAGGATTACCGCCGCTACGCTTTGCCCTACAGTCGCGACCTGGTCCAACGATTAATAGCCACTGGAGTACCGATCATCTATTTCGGCACCGATACCGCTACGTTGCTGCCTGCCATGCAGGAAACGGGTGCTCAGGTCATAGGCTTGGATTGGAGAATTCCTCTCGATCAAGGATGGAAGACCTTGAATTACAAGAGCGCAATTCAGGGCAACCTCGATCCTGTCCTGCTCTTTGCCAGCCAGAAAGAATTGTATGTGCGAACTGAGGAAATCATGCGCCGGGCTGCGGGGCGTCCGGGGCACATCTTTAATCTGGGTCATGGAATTCTCCCCGAAACACCGGTGGATAACGTCAAGGCCCTGGTGGGATTTGTAAGAGAATTGAGCGCGAAGTATGCTGTTGCTGGAGCGCGGCAATGAAAAACAAGGCTGCGGTGCTGCTCCTCGCCCATGGCAGCCCCGAATCTCTCGATGATGTTCCGGAATTTGTGCGGCACATCACCGGAGGACGGCCCCTCCCCCCCGCAATGCTCGAAGAGATACGGTACCGGTATTCCCTGATCGGAAAGTCCCCGCTGACCGAGATTACGATGGATCAGGCCAGGAAACTGGAGCAAGAGCTTGGCCTGCCTGTGTATGTCGGAATGAGGAATTGGAAGCCATTCATCGGCGAGACAGTGCGGCAGATGCTCAGTGCTGGCGTCGACCAGATAGTGGCCATCTGCCTCGCTCCGCAAAACTCTTCCACCAGCGTGGGCATGTACAAGAAAGCATTATTTGCGGAGATGCCTCCAGGTGTTTCGGTGCGGTTCATTGAAGCTTGGCACGATCACCCACTCTTGATACAGGCCTTTGCTGAAAAGCTGGAGCCTGTCTGGCAGAGCGTCAGGGCAGAAATTGGCGCTCCGGCTCCCGTCATTTTTACCGCGCGCAGTGTGCCGACCCGCACCATCGCCGCCGGAGATCCTTATGACCAGCAAGCCAAGGAGACTGCCGTCCTGGTGGGCAGCAAGATCCCCGGACTCTCCAGCGACTTGCGGTACTTTGCTTTTCAGAGCCAGGGGATGTCCGGTGGACCATGGCTTGGCCCCACCGTGGAAAATGTGATTGTGGAACTGAGAAAAAAGGGCAGCCGGGGAGTGATCGTCGCGCCCATTGGTTTCGTCTGTGATCACGTTGAGGTGCTCTACGACGTCGATGTCTCCTTCCAGCAGTTTGCCCAAGAGCAGGACCTTCGTTTTTGGCGCACAGAATCGTTGAATGTCTCGCCTACGTTTATTTCAGCGCTGGCCCAGCTCGCGTCGGTCCAACTACCTGTGAGTTCCGGGCCGCGAGCATGAAGCGCGTAGCCATCGTCGGCGGAGGCATCGCCGGCTTAAGCGCTGCTTATTATCTGGAAAAAGCCCGCCAGAATGGAGCCGGCCTGGAATGGACGCTATTCGAAAAATCCGGCCGCTTAGGCGGTGTGCTACGCACAGAGTATCGCGACGGATACATCATCGAAGCCGGTCCCGACTCTTTTTTAACCGAAAAACCCGACGCCAGCCGGCTCTGCCATGATCTGGGGTTGTGGGCAGAGTTGATCCATTCCAACGACTCCGAGCGTAAAACCTACATTTTGGTAAAAAATCGCCTGGTTTTGATGCCCGACGGATTGCAGTTCATGGTTCCAACGCGCTTGTTGCCCATGATTACCACGCCTTTATTCTCCCTGGGTGCAAAGCTGCGCATGGCGAGAGAATGGTTTCGCAGTCCCAACAGCAATCATAACCATCAAGGTCAAGATGAATCGGTGGCGGCGTTTGTTCGGCGTCATTTTGGACAGGAGATGGTGGACCGCGTAGCCGAACCTTTGCTCTCGGGAGTTTTTGGCGGAGACGTGGAGAGGTTAAGCGTTCAAGCCGTCCTGTTGCGCTTCGTGACCATGGAGCGTGAGCACGGGAGCCTGGTACGAGCCAGCCTCAAAAAGCGTAAAGCCAGCTCAGGCGCCAAGCCGGCTCCGTTGTTCACATCATTGCGCAAGGGCGTGCAGCAGTTGGTCGATGCGCTATTGCTGTGTCTCCCTAAAGAATCGCTGCGTGTGGGAAATTCGGTGGCGGCCCTAGAGCGAAGCGCGGATCGCTGGAAGATTCCTGGAACCAACCAGGCTTTCGATTCCGTGCTCCTCGCGACTCCTGCTCCCGCCGCCGCAGGATTGCTTTCGACCATTGACCCAGAAATAGCTGCGCGCCTGCAGAGAATCCAATACACGTCTTCGGTAGCAGTGGCGCTCGCTTACCCCTCTGCTAAGCTTCCTCCCGGATTCGGCTTTTTGGTTCCACGATCGGAAGGCCGCAAGCTGATGGCTTGCACTTTTGTTCACAATAAATTTTTTGGCCGTGCTCCGGAAGGAACAGCTCTCCTTCGCTGCTTTTTCAGTAGTTCGCGAGTACCTGGACTATTGGAATATCATGACGACGAGCTTAGAGCGTTCGCTCTGCAAGAGATCAAAGACATTCTAGGGCTGGATGATTCACCGCAGTTTTCCTGCGTCTTTCGTTGGCAACAAGGGTTGCCGCAATACGAGTTAGGCCATCTGGAACGCGCGAGCGAAATCGAATCCCGCCTCGCGCAAACGCCGGGGCTGCAATTGATCGGCAATTCCCTATATGGGGTCGGCATCCCGGATTGCATCAAGTCAGCAAGGTTGGCGGTCGAGAAAATTGGGTAATTGAGTCAATTGGTAATTGGGTAATTTGGTAATTGGGTAATTTGAGAATCAGCTCGTGGGACTTGATTTGAAAATTACCCAATTACCAAATCACCCACTTACCCAATCCTCTAGGCGCTCTTCCTGCTACGCACGATCAATTCCACTTTGTCCCCAAGGTGCTTCAACGTGAAGTGCTTTGAGCACGATATACAAAGCCAGAAGTGCTCAATGACATTCTTGGAGGTCGGAAATCCAAAGAACCTGCCGCCATCAAGCCGCATCAGCAGCTTAGGACAGTTCGGGTTGGCACATTTAGATATCATGGGGTTCAAGGAAGTAAGGCTGGCACTATTCTTGGACGTGGCTCCAGCGAAAAGAGTCGCCTGGAAATCGCGAGCTGCTGCCGTTTCCACCTCGGGCCGGGAGCTTGCCTCGCCTGGGCTTCCTGTTATCTACTTGGATCAATGTCTGAGACCGTTTTAGAAGCGCGGGGTTTGCGGCGCACTTTTGCAAATCTCGTTGCTGTGAACAACCTCGACCTCACCGTGGAGCGCCAGCAGTTCTATGGATTCCTGGGCCCCAACGGCGCCGGAAAATCCACCACTATCAAAATGCTTACAGGATTGCTGCGCCCTACGAGCGGCCAGATCCGTATCTTTGGCCTCGATCTGGAGGAAAACACGGTCGAGGTTAAACGCAGGATCGGTGTTGTGCCTGAGGGACTGGCGCTCTTTGAACGGCTGACGGGATCGCAGTTATTGAGCTTTGTGGGCAGAATGTATGGCCTGGATCGCACAACTGCCACGCAACGTACCGGAGAGTTGCTGGATTTCATGGGATTGACGGATTCCGCGGACAAGCTTGTAGCTGACTACTCTCATGGCATGAAGAAAAAGACGGCACTGGCCGCAGCCGTCATCCACCGGCCAGAGATGTTGTTTCTCGACGAGCCTTTTGAAGGTGTCGACGCGATTGCCGCGACTACCCTTAAAGGGCTGCTCCATCGTTTTATCGAACGCGGCGGCACGATATTCCTGACTTCCCATGTTCTGGAAGTGGTCGAACGTCTGTGCACCCACATCGGCATCATTCAAAATGGAAGTCTGGTAGCTGGCGGTTCTCTCAATGAGTTGCGGGCCGGCGTGACCATCGCCGGAGGGGATCAATCGCCCCTTACTCTTGAAGAAATCTTTCTACAAGTCGTCGGTGGCGCGAAACAAGATGCGGGGGCGCTCTCCTGGCTGTGACTGGAACAAACCACCTTTGGTTGCTGATGCAGCTTCGCTGGCGGCTCTTCCTGAACTCTTTGCGCAAGAAGAACAGGCAGGCGGAATTGGGCATCAGCGTAGCCGGTGGTTTCTTCCTGGTCATTTTCTGGATAACGACCAGCATTGGCTTTGGGGCGATCACTTTCGTCCAACTCCAGAAACAACAACCCGGCATTGTGGACATACTGCTGTGGGTTGTCTTGGTGACCTGGCAGTTAGAGGCCATTGTGTCTTCCGCGGCCGTGAATTTTCAAGAAATAGCCAGATATCCGATTTCGTTCAGGCTCTATCTTTTTCTGAACTTCGCCTACGGCATCTTCGACCCAAGCGCTTTCCTGCGGATGTTGTGGCTCTTCGCGATATGGGTCGGTGTAGCAGCAGCCATTCCAGAGTGGAGGATATCAGCGGCCGCGCTGTTTCTCCTTTTTGCGCTGTTCAATGTGCTGAGCTACCGCGTGCTGAGTGGACTATTTCACCGCTTCCAAACCAGCCGGAAGGGACGAGAGATCATCGCCATCATGACGCTGGTGATGGGCGTCTTTTTCCAACTGTCGATACGGACCTTGCCCAGGCTCGGGCATTTATACGCTCCATCGTCAATCACCAGCTTCGTCGCTTCCTTGGACAGAATCTCGCCGCCCGGACTGGTGACCCGTGCTCTCCAGGAAAACGGCACTCAGACGGCTTGGGCAGTAGCTTTGCTCATTGTTTTCAGCCTGGTGGCTTTGGCCGCGCTCTGGTATCAATCTCGAAGGACCTATCAAGGGGAGATCTATTCCGAGTCTGTGGCGGTCCGCCGGCGCCGCAAAGCCCGGCCAGGACGAGTCTTCGTTGGTGGCGACGAGATATTTGACGCCATCGTAGAAAAGGAATTTCGCTACATCAGGCAGAATCTGCGGGTTGTATTCCAGATGCTGTATGTGCCAGTGGTTGCCATGATCCCCATCGTGAATCAAGGGATCAGCGGACGAAGAGGGTTGGGGTCTCTTCGAATGGATTTTCTCCATGGCATGTTTGCTGCTTTCTTGGTTTATGGATCGACGAGCCTTGCCTACAACATCTTTGGAATGGACCATACCGGGTTCAGCCGTTGGCTGGTCTCCCCAATCCCTCTCCGTAAAGTTATGACCGGAAAAAACCTCACCCACGGAGGGATTGTTGCCGCCATCTACCTGGTGGTGAGTACTGGCATGATCGCCTTTTCTCTGATTACCTGGCTTTCGTTTGTGACAACAACGATCGCTTTTGTGGCATTCCTGCTGATGATCCTGGGCGCCGGAAACATGATCTCAGTTTATTGGCCCAAGCGTATTGACCCGACTCAACCCCGATCGCAGGTAATCTCCAAGGCCGCCGGCTATGCGTCCCTGCTTACATTCTTGCCCATCGCGCTGTTCGTGGGCATGGGGCTGGTGGCAGTTCAGGTATGGGAGCTCAAGTGGTTTCCCCTGGCGCTGAGCGTGGCTACTCTATTGCTGGGGCTCAAACTGTATTCCTACTGGTCTCAGCGAGCCGTGAACTATCTTCGAGATCGTCTGGAAGAGATGTCCAGCGAGTTATCCTCGTAACGCAATCAGGCTGCCAGTTCACCAAAGTGGAGATAGGTCCAGACATGAACGGGAACAACTCGGGTAGGTTTCGCTGTCGGCAACAGAACGCGCACCCAGGCATCAAAAAAAATCCCCTGGTCTATAATCCTGTCCAACAATTCAAAGAGCCCAGCCTCGTGCGGCTTCAACTTCACTGCAGTCACCTCAAACTTGGGCCAGTGGTACCTATTCTCCACCTATGCCGCCGTCCCGTCAATGGTTTGCCGCATTTTTAAACCGATTTAATCGAACAGTTGATTTCAGCGGTAAAAGCCGCGCCGGGTTCTTACAATGAGCTTGCCTTCCCGCTTTTCCGTTTCAGGCGCGACTCTCAGCTTCAGTTGATAAAACCGTCCCGGCTGGCTCGACGAAGTTAAAGGATGATAGCCCAAAGTGTAGCGGCTGCGAATCTCATCGATCATCTCTGCAAGCTTTTTGGCGGCCTGCTTGGGGCCAACCGGCTCAAAGACCATGCCGCCCGTCTCACCGGAATATTTGTAAACATCGCCGGGTGGATATTGCCTTCTCTGCAACATCATGAGCGGGTTGTGCAGGTTGGACATGAACTCTCGATCGGAAATCTCACTGCGCTCCAGCATCGTGTATACGGATGTGCCATTGTTGAAGAGTTCCCGAAAAGCGTCCTTCTCTGTGTGAAGGTCTTCTGCCGGCAAGGTCTTAGCGTACTGGCTTCTAATCTCTTCTGAAGGAATATTGGGGATGTTATCGGTAAACCAGACAATCACGCGCCGGCTGGTCGGGTTCGTGGCCCGCTCCGATTGCAAGGCCGCCTGAAACATTCCCTGGTTGAAAAATGCCGCTTCCCGGCTCTCCATGCGGCTGGCCTTTTGAATCGCCTTCACAATCAACTGGCGGTCGGTTGTGAAATTTTGGAGCATCTGCGCTTGCGCCGCGTATACCATGACCGCAACTTCATCCTCGGGCTTCAGGTGTTGCAAAGAGCGTAACGCGCCTTCCGCCAGCGGCTGCAGAACCGGCCTGACGCTGTCGGTCAGATCAAACAGAAAGACCAATGAGAGCGGCAGCTCATCCTGGCTGAAGGACGTGAGCTGTTGCCGGACGCCATTTTCGTAAAGCTCAAAATCCTCGCGCCGTAAAGCCGCAACTGGACGCTTGGTCTTTTTGCTGAGCACCTGGGCGTCCACGACCACCAGATCCACCTTCACGCGGAAAACCTGCTCGGCCTCGGGCGAGGGCTCGCTTTGCGAATAAGCCGGTAGCTGTATGCCTAACCAGCTTATTAAGAGAAATACGGCCATCTTAGACAACCGCAGCATCAATTGAGGATACTCCTCACAAGAGTGTTGTGGCGACGAGCGCTATGTTCAACTACGGTGCTGATGCGCTTTTCATATTCCGTATCAGCTCAACCGAATACAGGAAAACAACCCCATCATCACTAACCGCTGCCAGAAGCCTGTCGTCCGGCGAAAAGGCGAGATCGTGGATCGGAGATTTTGCGGTTGAAATATGGCCAACCTCTTGAGGGTCTCCGGTCTTCCAAAGCACGATATCACCGCGGGCGGGTGCGTAGTCGCCGCCTCCAAGGGCCACAAGCTCTTCCGAGTGCGAGATCGCCCCTGTAAAGACGCCTCCCTTAAGATCGGATATCTTTGCGGGCGGCCCGAAATCATTGGTCTTCCAGACTTCAACCAGCTTCTCCCTGGCAATTGCTCCACCGCCGGTTACGACGTAATTTCGGGCAGGAGAGACGCGGCAGAAAAAATTGAAACCGCCGCCGGGATTGGCAAAACTTTCCCGTGGTTTTGCGGCGTCGAGGTCCCACAACAGCAGAGTTTTGCGATCGCAGATAACCAAGGTCTTGGCATCCGAGAGGAATCCGGCGGCGATGAAATTTTGAGGAAAGCCCTCGCTCATTTTTAACGTCGTGGCTTTCTCAGATTTTAAGTCATAGACGATCACCTGCTCGCCGGTGGAGAGCGCCAGCAGATCACTTCTGGGAGAGAAGCTCAGCGCTATGGGCAAGACGTTCATCTCCGAACTGGCATTAAGGGTGATTCTCCTCGGTTGACCCCACTCAACAGCATCAAACACCAGGATGTCCCCGTTTCCTGTTGCCGCCCCCAGCCATTTGCCGTCCGGTGAAAAAGCAAGACTCTTGATCTGCGCGGTTCCAGCGTAAAGGATGTTTCCGTCGGTACGGGGCTTGAGCGGTTCAGCCGGCGATTCCCAGGAGTAACTGATACTTCGGTCGCCAACGTTCCACACCCTGATTCCTCCCTCATCGTTCGATCCATAGCCTGCCGCCAATCTCCTGCCATCAGGAGAAAAAGCCACGGTCTTTGCCTGGTGTGGCAAATCGAGTGTTGCGACCAAAGAGCCGGTAGTGCCGTTGCCTCGCGGCGGGTTAACAGCAACGGCGAGTACATTACGGAGGCAATAGGAAGAAAATTCGATGACGGTTGATCCTTCCTGAATCAATTGCACTGCCCAAAGAATTTTGTCGACATTAGCCTCGATAAGCGTCGCCCGTTTACCAGCAACTTGTCCATCGGAGTCAAGCCATGGGCCGTCGTCAATTACAGCGACTGCCCCCGCAATTGAGCGGTGGAAGCGGGCCTCCGCTTTTTCCGCAGATTCGTAATAATAAGAGACCCTGCCCACTCGCGGACCATTTGACGCAGCAAGTGTCCCGAAACCGGTCATTGCTCCATCTTCCGCACGGCCATTTCCAAGGACGCAACAATTCAGCAGCTCAATTTTCTCGGGGTTTTTCTCGGCACGCGCATACAGCTCACGGAAATTTTCGCAGTTTGGAAATACGATTTGATCGGATACGTTCTCGAGACCCGCCGGATTGATTGTCATCCGCCATCGGTGCACATCTGATTTGTCGGAAGCGCTGCTAAAAAGCTCCACTTCATATCCCTCGCCTTTTGAAATAGCGCGGGGCGCATGCAAGACCGGCTGTAACTCTTTAGTCTTCTTCTCGGGAAGGGAGGTGGAATCTTGATGCTCGTCGATGCTTGAAACAACAAACTGATCGACATTCTGCCAGCGGTATTGGGAAAGTGACAGATAAAATTTCGCCAGGGCCAGCACCTCACCAGGATTCTTTGGGGCAGTTGCGGTGGCCTCCATAAGCCGGCTCATGACGACTGGATTCTCGCCACATAACAGTTTGTCGAGGAGAAAGATCCTTTTGCCGTAAAGGACGCCCCCGAGCGCAAATCTTCCTTGAGTGTCGCTTACTTTTACAAGTTTAATTTTCCTCAACAGCGGCATGGAAGAAGCTTTCCAATCGGCAGGTATCGGCTCCTGGTCAAGGATCGCCTCGCCCCTGGGAAACAGCAACTTCACTATATTTTCAGGAGACGCGGTGAACTGCTGATCGGACCAGTCCCCTAGATGAATCAATTGTGCAGCAGGTTGCGCCACTCCAAAGCCGGAGCAAAAGGCCAGCGCCGAACACACGACCACCGCGAATTTGGCAATCATCATTGGAAGAACGAAATACCGGTGAAAAATTGCGTCCAGAAATCGCTCACGCAAGGCGTTCGCTGGAGGGGCGCGCCGAGAAGGATAGGAAGCGTGATGGGACTCACCCCCATTGCACAAAAATGTCTTTTATTCCTAGATAATTCTTTACGTTTGGCTCCAATGATTAACTGCCGATAGCTGCTACACTGCTTACTCTTTGATAATCATCATCTCGGTTCCCGCCGAGCGGAGGATTCGTAGTGCGTTTCAAGGGCAAGTACATAGCAGTCATCGTTGTCTATCTTGGTTCCCTGCTTGGATCGGCTAGTGCTCAGTCAACACCTGCGCCAACTCCAACGCCATCTCCTGCGCAGCAAGGGACGCAAGGCGGAGACCTTCAGAATGCCGAGAATTCCAAGCGAATTTTGGGGTTTATACCCAATTTCCAGACCACAAACGATGTTCCTCAAAACCAGCGCCCTCTCACGACCAGGGAAAAATACATCCTATCGTTTCACCAGATGTTCGACTTCAGCGCCCACATCGGCAACGCGTTTCAGTCCACGATCCAGCAGGCAACGAACGGGCAGCCTCACTATGGTCAAGGCTGGAATGCGCTTGGCAAGCGGTTTCTCGCTTCCGAAGGAGACCAGGTAACATCCAGCTTTTTCATCTCAGGGATGCTGCCGGCATTGCTGAAAGAAGACCCGCGTTACTTCCGCCGTGGAATCGGGTCGCCCTGGTCGCGGACGTGGTACGCCATGGAGCGCACCGTCATTACCCGCAAAGACGACGGCAGGCCAACATTCAATACCTCGCAGACGCTAGGCCAGCTCATGTCTGCCGCGATCTCTACCAGTTATTACCCGAAGCAGGACCGCAGCGTAAGCGGCGCATTCGCCAATACCGGGATGAATCTTCTCTACAACAGCGGCTATAACGTCTTGCGGGAATATTATCCCGATATTCTGCGCAAACTTTTCCACCGTCGCAGCGAAGACGCGGCGGCATCGAAGTCTGCAACGCCGTCTTCAGCGAATCGTTAACGTTGTTTCAGTTGCTATTTGCGCACAGCCAGTGCCGGTGGCGTCCATCGACCCTTGACCGCCGAACCTTCAGGCCAATACAAACGCAAAAACAGGTTGAAGTTGCCCTCAGGTGCCGGAAGCCAATTGCTCTCTTTATCGGCGCCCGGCGAATCATGCTGTACGTATAAATCCAGCGAACCATCCGCATTGAATTTCAGCGGATCACGGTCGCCGATGGCAAAGCGCTTGATGGGGTTAGCAACAAAATAGCCGTGCTCATCATAGAGTGTCAATGACCAGAAGGCTTTTACTGGTGGTATCGCGCTTTTTTCGAAATGCAGAGAATACTTCTTACTGCCATTCAGCGATGTTCCACTCGGCTCGTGGAAGCAACTTAAGTAGACAGCATCTTCAGGAGGAAGCGCGGCTAATGCATAGCGGGCAGTGATGGCGCGGCCCACATAGTTCGTCCCATAACGGCCATATTTTCCCGGCATACTCCATCCACTGCTCCCCACAGGCGGCCCCTGCTGCTCAAATTTTGCAAACGTGCTCAATGCCGCCTGAATTCCATCGTCGATGGCTTTGACGCTCTCTTGTCCCAGTTTCTCAGGTTGAAAACGTTGCCCGGCCCTAATTCCAATTCTCGCCAACTGGCGCATCATCTCCTTATCTCCAGGATGAGGCGGATTGGTCTTCAGCAATTCCACAAACAAGCCGAAGAACTCCGCTGCGCTCATGTGTGCCGCCTGCACTGGAGGCGCCGCTGCCGACGCCTGCCGCTCCCGCATAGCCCTCAAGGTTGCAATGGACGTGGCGGGTTCTGCTGTCTGCCCAGCCGTGTACCGGCTCAACGGCATCAATTTGAAACCACTCTGAATCCTGTGGACGAAGTCGTAATCGCTCGTCCCGTTGGTCTGGGTCCGGCCCAGAAGCCACGCAATAGTTGTGGGGCAAGCGATGCGTTCCACACCAGCAGGAAGATTACCTTTCCAACCCGGCCCTACAATGGCGAACCATTTCTCGCTGGTTCCGGTTGTGCGCTTGCCTGGTGAGGAGATCGTTTCCGTCCAGGCATCCATCAACTGCATCAGGTAAAAACGCCCCTGGGTATCGGGCACATGGAAAAGCATTGGCTCTTTTGCAAGGTCAAGCCATACGCCTGAATAGAGCGTGTCGGCATTGGGACGAATGACCTGACGGAAGCGGTCGTCGGGAAATGATGGCGTGTGGCTGAAGTGATTCACCAAGTCGGGTGAGCCATCGAGAGTTGCGCCACGGCGGGTGAGTTCCATCAACACCAGCGGATAAGCGAAGAGGTAACCCTGCTCGGCGATCTTCCGCACTTCAACCTCAGAGGGTTTCGACTCCTTGGGCGATGCCTGATGGGAAAACACCGATGCAACAAGGCACAAGACAATGCAGATGGATGGCAATGTGGTTCGCATGGGAGCGGCTAAGTTTAGCCTAATTCCCGCGCCGGAGCACGCTGCCCTGCGGGTCTAACACGATGCTGGTTGTTCCGACTGGCGCGCTGATTTGGAATTCCTGGTCAGGCTCGTCAACGAAGATAAACGAAATGAAACTGGCTTGACCGCCTTTGTCGACAGCGTAAATCGGCATGGCTGTCACCATGTTTTTGTCGGCATACGCCTGCCGGACGATACCCCGCACCTTCACTTGCGAACCCGAGGGAGCGAGATGCACGTCCGCCAAAGTAAACTGCGGAATCGACGCCCCGTTGATCCAGCTATCGAAGAACCAATCGAGCGACTTTTGTCCCTCATAGGCCAAGGCTGGCGGCAAAGCCTCTTCAAACGCGTGTTGCAGATCGCGAGTTGAAATTTTTCCGTTAGGGGACTTCGCCAACAGGCCCTTCAAAGCGCCAAAGAACAAGGCATCGCTCTTGCCGCCGCCGGCTTCGCGCATCATACTGCGCAGCATGTGAATGAGCCATGTGCCCCGGCCGTATAAGACTGGCTCAAAGGCCTGCGGGAACTTCGATGAAGTAAGACGTTGCCCCAAGGTGACCGGCCCGGCTTCGGCGAGGATCCCGTTCGGCGTGCTGCGCAGCAGGTCATCCCGATAACGGTTCAGAACCAGTTTCAGCCTCTCAGGATTCGCGCGTTCCAGCATGACCAACGCGCTATAGTTGGCCAGGGCCTCGATGATCCACTGGTCGCGGTAGGACTCCCAGTCGACAGCATCACCCCACCATTGGTGGGCTGTTTCGTGCGCCAGCATGAGGTCGCTCAAAAGCAGTTCCGTGTATGGATCTTTAACACCGAGCGCGTGTCTCTCATCAGGTGTAAGAAAGGCCATGCTCGAAAGATAGATCAGGCCCGGCCAGGATTGGCTCAACAATGCCGGCAGTTGAGTGATCTCCAAGTGGGAATAAGGGAATGGATCTAACTCATTGGCCAGGAAGGTTACCGTTGCGGCCGCTTCGCCGGTAATTCTCTGTACCTGCTTCGCCGGTTCCGGATGCAGTCCGGCCTTGGCCTCCGGACGGGAAATGGAGCGCTCTACATTTTTCGCAGCGTATGCATCGATGACTACATCTCCTGCCGAGCCCCTGGCCGTCTCAAACTTGCCGAGGTTGAACCCCGCGTGTGAAATGGGCTTGTCGGAAACAAATCGCGCCGTTTGCATTCCGTTCTGGTTACTGGAGGAAACAGGTTTCCCGGTCGCCACCAGCGTCCAGCCAGGCGGATATTCAAACGTAAGATCAAAATTCGCAAACCCAGGCCCGGAATTGGGATACCAGGTACCTCGGTTCCCTACATAAATCACTTCCTCTCCCGTATCAAACATGACCGAGCCCGAATAACGGAAGGTCAACTTCGCTGGACGATCTTTTTCCAGCGGTGCCGGCAAGACCACGGCAATGAAATCGTTGCCGCGCCGCGCCAGTTCGCTTCCCTCGATGGCCTCATTCTGAATGAACTCGACTGGCTGCCCGTTGAGTTTAACTTCCGTGACTTTCAGGTATCGCGACAGCTCCATGAGAAAAGTGCGCCGGCCAGACTTTCGGGCAACCACGGTCAGTTCGGCTTCACCTGCCAGATCCGTCGGAGGGATGACTTTGGTGAAAACACGAAAATCCGAGACATGAATGGGACTGCCGAAAGGATTCGTTTTGCCGCTTTCCCGGCGGCTGCGCATCGGAAATGAGGTCCAAGTATCGTAGTAATGCCCGTTCTGGTTTTCAGCAGTCTGGGCGACCGCTATTTGCTCCGCAGAAGAGGTATCGAAGAACACGTCAAAAATGCCCAGCTCGGTTTCGGCCACGCGCAGATGGATGAACCCGGAAGCCGAATCTCCTGAATTGGTCATCGCCTGTAGAAGAGAAAGGCTGTCTGCGCGCGCCAGAGACTCCATGGTGGTTTGCCACTTGTCGATGAACTCCTGGGGATTCGTCGGCGGACGGAATCCACGCTGCAACTCTTCCGCCAGCCGATCGTCAAGGAAACGTAAATACGCCGTCTTGAATTTCTGGTTTAGTACAGCGGCCTTGGTGAACAGGGCCAGCGACGTCCGCTCCGCCCGGTTTGGAGGAAGTAGCAGGATATCTCCCTCACCTTGGAAAATAGCGCCGGTCGTATGGCCGTCGATGGTTTGTATCAAGGCAATTTGGCCGTCGCTGAACGAGATATGCAAGTCTTCACGATCAATCGAGACTTGCCGTAGCTGGTGGACATCGCTGGGGCTGAGCGTCGGCTTCAATATCTTGCGAAACAACGCAACGGCCCCTTCCCCTTGCCCCGGCGACGGTTGCTCCGCGGTCTGGGAAAGACAGGTTGCTCCCAGCACCACGCTCAGCGTCAACACTTTGGTAATCAGGGAAAAGTAGCTCTTCATGACCGCCTACACTTGCTAGAATCTTTGCACTTGAAGTTTAGAGTCACAATTCTCTGTTTGACGGCTTTAAGCGCGGCCATGCGGGCTGATGTTATCCAGCTCAAGAATGGCAATCGTATTGTCGCCGATTCAACCCACGAAGTGAACGGCAAGATAGAGTACACCATTGGCGATAATACCTATGTTATTCCGAAAGCGTCGGTTTTAAAGATAGACGTTGGCGGCCCCACCTCCGTTACCAACCCCAAGAGTCAAAGTTCAGCCGGTTCCCAGTCCGCCGCGGCCGAGCTGCCTAAAGTGCAACAGCAGATCGAGACCCAGGGCGATTTGCGGGCGCGTGTGATTCACGACGCTCAAATTGACGTAGCGGCTATCAAGACGATTGAAGCGGAAGGCGTCCCCGAACGGTCGGCAGCCGCCAATTTCTATGCGGCGTTTTTTGAAGAAAAGCGGAATAACTTCTCGGAGGCCGCCCGCTATCTTCAGGCTGCGCTGATCTTTTCTCCCAATCACGTGATTCTGCTGGAACACTACGTTGCCGTGATGCTGCAGTTGGGCCGGAACAGCGAGGCCTTGGTCTATGCCGACCGGCTGGGACGCGCCACTCCTCAAACTGCGGAATCGCTGGGATTGTTGGGATACGTCTATTACCGAAATGACCGGACCAACGATGCAGTGAATGCCTGGAAGAAGTCGCTCGCTTTGCACGCCGATGAAAAAATCGCGGCGCTCATGCAAAAAGTAGACCGGGAGACCAAGGCCGAAGCCCAATTTCGCCAGCAAGAGACGCTGCATTTCGTTCTGCGCTATGAAGGTTCCCAGGTTTCCGACAATTTGCGCGGCGAAATTCTTGCAGCGCTCGAAGAGCATTACAAGACGCTGCAAAACGATTTGGGGACCGGCCCCAGAAATGCCATATCCATCTCCCTTTACACGCAGGAAGCTTTTTTTGATGTTACTCAGGTGCCCGCCTGGACGTCGGCCCTTAACGATGGCAAACTTCGTATTCCCATCTCAGGGATCTCCAGCGCCACGCCCGAGTTGATCCGTGTATTGCGGCACGAGTTGACCCATTCTTTCGTCCAGCAAATTACCCACGGCAACGTACCTCAATGGCTCAACGAAGGCCTGGCCCAGTTGGAAGAACCAAAGTCAACGTCTCCCGTAGGAATGCGGCTCGCGTCGCTCTATGTGGCAGGGCAACAGATTCCGTTGAATCGCCTGGAAGGATCGTTTCTCTCTTATGGGCAGGGAGAAGCCACGGTGGCCTACGCTGAATCCCTGGCAGCCGTCGAGTACATTCGCACGACCTATGGCATAAGCGACGTGGCCAGAATCCTGGTCCGGCTCGGCCAAGGCGAATCCATCGAAGCGGCTCTGCGCAATACCATCCACGGCGGTTACGCCCAGCTTGAAAATGAGATTACCGGTTACCTGAAAAAGAACTATGGGACATAAATCCTGGTCGTGGGTCAGCTTCTTTATGGGTTCACGAGACATGTAACAGGGCATGACTTTAGAGCTTGCAAAAAAATGTGCTATAGCATTTTGTTTTGGGTCAGGGCATGGCTGAAACCGTGCCGTAAGAGATTTAAACCAATCGGGCTTGAGCCCAATGTCACTTACTTTGTAGAGTTTGTCTCCTATCTGTGACCCTCTTCCCCTCATGTCATCCTGAACGTAGCGCCACGAAACGCTAACTCTCCTGGAAAAGGATGGGCGCGGAGTGAAGGACCCCGAGGTATTCGACCAGATTGCCTAAGTTTCTGAATCCAAATCTTAGACAGGATCTTGGCCATCCTATTCGACTATCTTTTTTACAAAAATCCAGGTAGAGCACCTCGTATCTGCAATTCAGCCCCAAACGCTATCGGGGTTCTTCACTCCGCGCCCATCATGTTCGTGGTTATGAAGTTTCTTGCCGCGCTACGTTCAGGATGACAGGGGTTGAGAGGGATCTTAGAGCAGGGCCACTGTATCTTAAATTAAGTGACATTAGGCTTTAGCCGGCTTTAGCCCTTTGCTGTTAGGTCGTGGGAATATGTAACCTCACACATTTCCAAAAATCATAAACCTGCAAATCGATAAGAGCTTCCTCACAAAACACAATGTGGCCGATTCGTCCCCGAAGTTCTAACTATCGATAAAACTTTTTGCGCAAATGTAACGCTCAGCTTCGTTCCGTCACTATAGATTAGTAGGCAATTTCTAGCTGGCGTCCTCTTCCCACCAAATTGTTCTCCCGCGATTTGTGGCCAGAATTGCTACTAACGATACCCAGATGGAGAAAATGAATGAATTGCAAAATGCAATATTTGAAGGCTGCATTTGTTTCGGTTCTATTGTTGCTATTGGCTTTCCCAGGCATGGCGCAGGTTTCCAAGGGTTCCATATCGGGAACCATAGTAGATGGCGGGAACGCAGTAGTTCCGGGCGCTCAGATTAAAGTTCGAAATAACGAAACCGGAGCCGTATTTTCAACAAATAGCAGAGACAATGGGTTATTTCAGCTCACCCTGCTGCCCACAGGGACATACACTCTCGAAATTACAAAGGAAGGTTTTAAGCTGGCGCAATACAAAGATGTGGTGGTCTCGGCAGATGCTGTTAACAATCTTGGCATAGTGCATATATCGCCAGGCCAAGTTATTGATGACGTTTTCGAACCAGGAGGAGGCGAGCCTCTAGTGGATGTTGTTGAAGTAGAAGCGGTCACCAAGGTCGATGGCGATACGCTGAGGTTCTTTCCAGGCATACAGGAGAAAGAAGGTCTTGATGCTTTAGGTCTATTTGTTCCCGGAATCGCCCCGTCCCGAGACAATAATTTTTCCAACACCAACGGTGGTTCAGGACTCTCTACCAACGGCCTTCGTGGAAGAAACAATGACCAGCAGATCGACGGGCAGAACAATAACGATAACAGCGTTGCCGGCCCATCTCTTTTTCTCGCTGACCCAAATTTTGTCTCGCAATATGTTGTCGTTTCGAGCAATCCTGGCCCGGCATATGGGCGAAACTCGGGTTCGGTGGTCAACATCCTTACGAAGTCCGGATCCAATGCCTGGCACGGCGCCATCTACGGTTCTGAAAATAACTCGATCCTCAATAGCCTGAGCAGCGATGACAAGCGGTTCCAAAATCTGAAAAAGGTCCCTCGCTTGAATGATGAGTTCACCGGCTTCACAGTGGGCGGCCCGTTGGTGAAAAGCAAGTTGTTTTTCTTTGGTGGGTTCGACGAGGAAATCGTTTCGACCCAGAACATATTTCACTCCGATCTCCTGACGCCAACGCCAAAAGGATTGTTGCAACTGGCCGGCTGTTTCCCCGGCAGCCAGAGCATTCAGGCGTTGGCCAAGTTTGGCCCCTACGGCATCTCCGGCGGAAACCCCACTCCCACCAATCCATTGAATCTGAATGTGGGAGCGTGCACCAATGTCCAGTTCGGTGGCGTGACCCGAATCCTGCCCAACCCGGTCCATAGCTTCAACTGGATTGCCAAGGCTGATTGGCAGTTAGGCAATGACAACATCTCTGCCAGATACATCTTCAATCGCGACAATTTTTTCAACCAAAACGACAACGGCCCTGCCGGCTACGTGTTCAACACACCCGCGCTCAATCAAGGCGTGCTGGTGAGCTGGACCCACCCCTTTACCGGCAAGATGGTGAATGAGGCGCGTCTCTCTTTTGGCCGCTCCAATGTGGAGTTTGGCGGTAACAGCATTGGTAATACTGATCCCAAGGTTGGCCAGTTTGATCAGGCACTCGCGAACGTTACCTTCCAGGCGCCTGGGTTCCTGGGTTTTGGCCCGGCAGAGAACCTGCCGCAAGGACGTGTCATGAACATCTGGCAGGCACAGGACAACTGGAGCTACGTGCTGGGTAAGCATCTGCTGAAGGCTGGCGTAAACTTCACCTACCAGCGTACGCCTGATGTTTTCCTGCCCACTACCAACGGTGCATTTCGGTTCTCGAGCTTCACCAGCTTCGCCAATAACGTGCCCAATCGCATCCGCGCAGCGCAAGGCCCCTCTTCGCTCGATTTCCGTGAGTATGACACCTTCGTCTATGTTGGCGATGACTGGAAAATTACACCGGACCTGACTCTCAGCATGGGCCTGACTTATTCCTACTTTGGACAGCCTGCCAACCTGTTCAACGACATCACCACCAAACGCGAAAGCAATCCTGCTGCCGCCTTTTGGAATCCGGCGCTGCCCTTGAACATCCGGACGTATCCCAAGACGGATACCTACACGACCGCCTTTGCTCCCAATGTGGGTTTTGCTTATTCGCCAAAGTGGGGTGGATGGCTTACAGGCAACGGCAAAACCGTCATTCGTGGCGGCTATCGCCTCGCCTACGATCCTGCGTTCTATAACATCTACCTGAATATCGCCAGCTCAGCGCCCGATACGATTCTGCAGTCGTTGGTTGGGGCTGGTGCTGCAGTCCATCCGTTGCCGGCCAATCCTATCGGTCCGGTAGTGCGCTCTCAGCTTGCTCCGTTCCTCTCGCTTGGGACGCGGGATCCACGTACCTTTAACCAGACTAACACTCCAACGAATTTCTCACCTGACCGTGTCCAAAGCTACTCTCTGGGCATTCAACGTGAGATCACCAGGAACTCAGCTTTTGAAGCACGCTATGTCGGTAACAAGGCTGACAACCTTTTCCAGAGCATCAACGGTAACCCGTTCATTGCCGATCTCAAAGCCTCGTTCCCGAACCTGGTGGCGGCCGGCCTCACTCCGTGCCCGACCACTCAACAGATCGGACCGGGCGCTGGCACAGATGTGGGTCGAGTGAATTGTGGTACCGGCATTCTGCGCTCCCGCACCAATACTGGCTACTCCCATTACAACGGCTTGCAGTTGGAGTTCCGCGCTAACAAACTGTTCAAGCAGTTGACGGTGCGCAGCGCCTATACCTGGGCCAAGACCTTGGATAATGTCAGTGAGATTTTTAGCACCTTCACGGCCGGCAATACGAATGCCTTCGCCCAGAACCCGCTGAATTTCAAGAGAGGCGAATATGGCTTCTCTGGATTGGACTATCCCGGCGCCTGGACACTCCTGTTCACCGAACAGTTACCATTCTTCAAAGACCAGAAAGGCTGGGCCGGTCATGTATTGGGTGGTTGGGGTGTCTCGGCCAATTACATCCTGGAATCCGGGCAGCGTTACACGCCCGCGGAGGTGTTTAGCGCGTTCGCAACAGCAGCCGGCAACTTCTATGACGTGGGCTTCTTTGGCGCCTTTGCCGGCATCGATACGGCCCGTCCGTTCATGGGCAATCTCAATGCTCCCACAACCAGTGTTGGTATGTTTGCCCGGGACGCATGCAACCTCTTCTCGTTGACCGGATTTGATCCGCTGTGCAGCGGCAATCCCAATCAGTTGATCAGCCTGACTGCCGTGGGTAAATCCGGATGCGAGACCAATCCCGTTGTGCCATGTCCTTTTGTCGCCGTGACCAAGAACGATGTTCGATTCATCGTCAATTCCGGCCAGGCGCAAACCCTCTTTGGCACGCCCTTTGGCAACTCTGGACGCAACGTAGCCCAGGATGCCATTACCAACATCGTGAACGTCGAAATCTTTAAGAAGATCAAGCTCTCCGAGAGAGTGGCGTTCGAGGTTCATGCAACCATGCTCAACGCCTTCAACCATGCCAACTTCAGCAGTATCGATCCCTTCCTCGAAGATGCTGGCCTGTCGCAGCAGGGCAGAGGCTTCGGTGATCCAACTCTTACAAATGCCCCTGGCCGAAAGATCTTCATCGGAGGTAGGATCTCATTTTGATTAATCAAACCGCTTTATGAAGAAGCCCGCCGGCTCAAGCTGGCGGGCTTTGGTTCGTGAAGACTTATATCAGGGCACGCCTTGAGCGTTTAGCCGGGAGTGAGCGGCAGCGAGCGACTGGCTGAGGAGTCGTGCCGCCAGACTTTATTTGAAACTTATTGCTCTTTAAGTGATTGATATTGAGCCTGTTGTGGACTGCTTGTTGAAAACTGCTGAATTCCTTGCTCTCGTGAGGCTTTCTCAGCCTCATTTTTGCCTACAGTCACAAAAACTACATTCGCTGCCGTTTACAAACAACACCCAAATCAGGGCGTGTCGATAGGAATCATTTGCTACGGAAGAATATCACCTCTACCTCTATAGAGAATGTACCAATTGCATAAATCAGAGCAGCGGCTTGACTTATCTGGTCTGTAACGGGCTTGCTGTCTAAGATTCGCTACCCAATTGCGTCCGGCGAATCATGCATGGTGATCCGCTGCGCCTTCTAGCTTTTTGTAGCTTCGTTAGACTCCTCGTTTTGATTCTTCCTGTGTCTCCAGCTCACAAAGATGCAAGCCGAGGGTGGAAGAGGAAAGGGTATATTCCAATGACGCGATATCCTATTTTTAACTTTCAGTTCCTCCAAAGGCTTAATCTTTTCCTTAAGACTACCCAGCAAGGATTCTGGAATCTCTACTTCCACAAATAGATCTTCCGGCGCTTGCATGTGAAAGTTTACTCCTAATGTTGGTTCTCCGACCAACCGGCTTTCGTATTGGCGATCACGCATAATTTTACGGGAGCCTACTGTCACGGTAAGTGCTTGACCAGGTTTGATTTCAGCCTTCTTGTGCAACCGCAATTGATCGCCATCGGCCTCCCATGCCCCGCTTGTCACCGATTCATTGAAGACAAATACTCCGGGCTGGTCGTCCAACTCCGCTCGCAAATGTGTATAATCCGTGGCTCCGGGAAAAATGTCGTCCCAATCTCGTGTTTCATAATGGTCAATCTCGTACGGCTCAGCACTGGTACCCACATTCCGTATGCGATAGATTTGCTCAATGGCGAGATAAACAAAGTCCGGTTTATCTGTTTCTTTGGTTGGATTCCATTCAAAATTAAAAGTTACGTCCCATGTTTCCCGAACGAAACAATTTTTAAATACTACCTTTTGAACATGCTCATAGTATGCTCGTGGTAATGGGCCTTGGATAACTGCGTCCACAGTTGTATTTTTGATTTCGTCAAGCTTGCGTGAAACCTCCGACGATAATGTAGCACTAAAGGTCTTTATGATCCGATCGACTTGAGATGACAAGGAGTCAGCAAAACTTTTTACCCGTGCCGCTTCGACTGACCACGTCACAAAACCTATAATCGCTAAAGCCATCCCGAGTTCTCTCAGCACATCTATAACTATTTCATGGCTGATGGACGTAAGTTGTCGTCTCAATAAGACTGTCGTGACAATGATGGCTATTCCTGTTAAGAGCAAAATCCACGGACGTTCCAGTAGAAACTGGATCGGCTTGTTGCTATCTGGAGTACTCATTTGACAACTGCTCCGTCTAAAAATTTTAGTCTACAACATTCTCTCCCATTAGCTCCTTGAGTATGCGTAGTTCGGTGACTCCGTATTGTCGCAATTGGCACTATGTGAGCGTACCACTTGTTTGATATCCGGCCTTTTATTGGCTTCCTGCTGGGTTAGTGATCGTTGGTCGGTTGTTGCACCACAAAATGATCCAGCGAAGGCCTGATGCAACATCAGAGGGTCGGCGAACAGAGAATTGCGATTTGGCCACAACGGAGTCAATCTGAACGGCAGATGATCATCCTGCTGCCGGTGTGTTGTGGCCGTTCGTTGCCTAGTCCTCTGACGGCTGATCGATCACCGTTGGGGGACAGCTTATGCAGCTTATAGCTGAGCATCGGTCGGTAAAGGCAAAATAGCCCCGCTGCGATGACCACGAGATAAGGTTTCTGAGGGTCTCCTGGTTGAGGCGAAGGCTCTTCATCTGATTATGCATCATGTGAGAATCTCCCATCTGCTGAATTAGTTGATATGAGCAAAGAGAGACAGCGCCTAAAGATCCGGAAATTCCGGATGTTTAGATTTTTCCAAACACAGCTATCCACTCCTGTTAATGGATAGTGGTTCTCGACTACAAATCGTTTCAGACATTGCGAGCAGCGTTCGTAGTGTAACCGCCCGAACAAACTGCAAATGAAGAAAGCTGTTTTCTGGCCCGAAGCACATGGGGGCAGCCCCATGAGGCCTACCTCAGGGCGATTAACTTCATGGCCTTTGTTTTCAGTTAATTCCCAAATTGGTCAGGTGCCTGAGACGGGTGGACTGTAGTCAATTTTGTAGCTATGAAAACCTCACAGTTCCATAGCTTTTCAACAGCGGAAATTATCAATGTTGAATCTAAAGGACTTACAAGAAAGAGTGCCGGGTAGACCCCCCTGATCCCGAACCACATTTCAAGCCCCATTTGTACCCTATTGAAACTTGTTGTTCCTAAGCGATTGATATTAAACCCGTTGCAAGCCGTTCGTTGAATGCTGTTGAACTCTTTGGTTTCTGGAGGCTTCGACAGCCTCATTTTTGCCTACAGTCAACTGGCTATGTTTGGCCTTGAGAACGCCATCCGTAAGGCGATGGTGGCCGCTGTGGCATTGGATCGACTTGCAAGGAATGCGTCAGTGCTTCCCTCGGTGTTTACCATCAAACCAAACAACGGTTTGTCAGTGTCTGGCACCGCGAACCTCGCAAGGTCCCCAGCAGCCTTCCAGATTTCCTTGGTCCTTCCGGTAGGGCATTCAGGATGGAGCATGAACAGCGTCCTGGCTCGCACCCCGTTCTCATCTGTGCCGAGATACTCCAATTCCCACCGAAGTCCGGGTTTCCTGTCAGTTTCTTCCCCTTCACAAGATGTACAAATGCTCTCGTCGAATACGACAACGATTAGCTTGCTCCGCTTTAAGTCATGTTTTACCGCATCATGCCAATCTTCCTCTTTACAATGCTTCCGAACTGCACCAAAGAGTTGGAAAGTTACTGCCTCTTCTTGTTTGCCAAAAGCGATGGGAGGGCCTTCGTCTACGAATTGCTCCACGAGTAATCGATCCATTGATTGAGCGCGGGGGTAGCCACCCAACACCCACGTGATGAGGCTGAATCGAGGCCTGGGCATCTTTACCTGATCGTAATCCTCATCCTTATCACTCGTGCGTGAAGCCGAAGTTCCAGAGTCTGCATGCCTGCGGAAGGCGCGCAAGAACAAGATGCAGGGTCCAGTGTCTTTTTCGAGATTCTCTGCGGCGCGGGTTATCAGCCGCTTCCGCGAGTTGAAAAGTAACCACATTCCCAAAAGCGCCCACAGAAGCGGAGAGATCACCAATATAGGAATCCCGATTGCATTTCGGTTTCCAGCCTCAATGACACATTGCTCCAATGGCCGCCGACCATCTACACAATCGGTTGTGTCGCCCAGCGCCTTGAAATACTGAGAGGGCATGGCCCCAGCAATGTTGCTGGCGGCAATCGTGAACGCCACGGTTGCGGCCAGCGCCAGCCCCAGGCCAAGGATTGTACCTCTACCATAACGGAGTAAGCTGGAGGGGAAATCCAGCATCAACCTGAGCAGAAAAGCCCGAAAGGATGACGCCCGCTCTGTCAATGCCGCGATTTGTCCATCACGAAGGCGACAGTAATGCCAAGCCGCCTTTCCGATCCCGATTGCCATGAGTACCGCAAACCCTGCTCCGATCAGCCTGGCGATCATCCAATTTGCGTCGTCATAATGCATTCTCAAAACGTGAATAGCGTCCATCAGCGGCTTATCCACAGCTTCAGGCGTTACGAACCTGAATGCTGGTGAAAGAGACCATATAGCGACGGCGAAGCCGAAGAATGCGATAGTTCCAGCAAACATGCCGGCGATCCGAGCGATCCATCGAGTCCGGGGAAATAGAAAGAGAGAGACAAGAAGGAACCCACACATTAGCATCCCGATCCCGAATGACATAATTTTCAGGCTGGGAGTTTTGCCCCGGATCGCATCCAGGATAGGAATCAACGACGAAATACCAGCGCCAGAAATGAGGAGCACTCGTCCGAGGGCTATAGGAACGATGCGTTGATCGTAAGCCTGGATGATCGGGTCCAGATCAACCACACTTCCCGACATCCTTGTAAAGTCTCCCGGAACAGAATTTGAGCGAAGAGTTTCCATAACCCAAAGCAGTCCTTAAATATCCAAATCGATAATTGCGTAACGCATGAATCTAGTGACAGCTAATTGAAAATTCTTAGCGGTTGGGATCTGTGGTTTCATATCGCAGTTCAAAAAATATCTGGAAGAGTTACATCCGCATCGTCAGCGGTAAATTCCTCAACGGGACGCCGTGCCAACCTCATTGCAGTGTCCGCCTTTGAACTCAGTGACAAACTCGTCAGTGTCGATACTGCACGAGACAACATGGCCAGTTGCCACGTTTGCCACATGCACCTCCATTCGGCCACCACTTAAGACAAGATCTTGTGGTCCGGACGGCTTAGTCTGGCCGATGACTGTGCATGTCTTCCAGCAAACTCTGATTGAACCAGTCGCATGGCTTACCATGAGAATGCCTGCATAAAAACCACCACCATATGAGTTGTTGGAAGTGATCGGGATCGTGACAAATCCCTGTGAAGCTTCCATGGATTTATCATTTAGGCCGCACCCGCTACAGAGGATCAAAATTGCTGCTGTCAAGACAATGATTCGCATAATTTAAAAGTCCATTCCAGATTAACCTCTAGTTCAGGAGGGACCGCGAAATATCTTTCGCATCTAAAAACCCCAAATCTCTTCATAGGCATAATGATATGCGGCAGGAAACATTACATAAAAATCCATAATTCTTGATACAAGGCTCTAAAGAGATGCTTGCAAGGGCTGGTCATGCCCTTGGTGTAACATCAGAGGATCTACCTGCAGTCGCCCAAACTAGAAATCCTTTCCATTCATGGAGTTCTGAAATCGTGATGCCGTTCCAAGATGGCACTTAGGCAATTTTGCAGCTGTCAAAGCCTCACGTTTCAACAAGCCATAACACTCTTGGCTATTGTCGATATTGAACTGAAAGACCTTCCGCGAGAAGCGCTGTATAGCCCCATGTTCCCCTTCATGTGAGTAGTGATTTTGAAGTGCCAAGCGTTACAAAAAGTTCCGTCAGTTCCCTGGTGTAACACCAGAGGGTCCACCCGCCGGGCAGTTCAAGTGATTTCTTTTATGTTCAATGAATTCCCAAATTGGGTCAAAAGCACTAGATCGGGACTATTAGGCGCAATCATCCACATGATGCGGGCCGATCAATGCTTATTAATGGTTTGGATGAAACGATTCGCTGCTTTATCCCACTATATAGAGAAAGCTGATTGCGTGAAGCTGCGCGAGCAGAATCTTCCGTGATCAAGCTTAAAGGAAGATCTCGTGAGTGTCATTTCTCGCGTGATACCGTTCCTGACTCGAAGCATTGTAGTGATAGTCGTTTCTTCTTTATCCAGCCAAACCATTCTTGATTTTTAAAAAGAGAGGAAGACAAGTGAAGAAAAGTTTCTTGATGGGTATTCTCATGTGTGTGTTTTCAGCGCCGCTTCTTTTGGCGCAAATCTGCCAGCCGCCGGCGAAGGTATTGCCACCGGGGGGAGTTGCCGCCGGTTCGACGTCAGGGATTGCCTCGGGCGGCCCTACGGGACAGGCTTTCACCAGCACCTGTAACCCTCCACCACCACCGCCGCCGCCTCCGCCGCCAACTCCCACACCAATAACCGGCAGAATATCGCCAAAGTATGTTGTCCTTACCGTCACATATGCGCCGCCCGGATCCAGCAGTTCTGTAACATACAGCAACAGCACTATGCTGGGGACAAGCCTCTCTTTTAGTGATTCTTTCTCAAGCCAGGTGAGTAACACCGTCAAAACTCAAATCGGCTTTCATATTTTTGGAATCGGCTTTGGCGGCTCTTCGAGCAGCACGACGCAATACACTCAAGAGACGGACAGCTCTTCGTCCATTGCCGTAAATCAGACAACCGCACTAACAACGACAATTCCCGGGCCTGCCAGCTCCGCAGTGGGGCTGGACCATGATGTGGACCTTATCTGGCTCTGGCTCAATCCGGTACTGGATTTCAGCATCGATTCTTCCAATTCCATCACATGGACTGGATTCGAATTCGACACGCGTGACCCTGTGGGAGATATGGACGTGATTGCCTTACCGGTGAAATTTCTAAACGGGCATCAAGCCATACCGACCAACATCGCCGACGTTCTGGCGCGCCGCTGGGCCTCCAGAGTCCTCTGCACCGCGGGAACGACCGGGTGCGACGCAACTGGTACGGCGGATCCTGGACTTGATGCAAACGATTTCGCTGCGATCCTCAAAGCGGATCCTTTTGCCACTCCCTCATACGTCATCAATATTCCGTCTGGCTCAAATTGCACCGCGGATGGACGGTTCTGTCGAACCAGTAACCAGAACCTCCTGTATTCTCCGCCGCCTGCCGGAGGGCAACCAATCACCCAAACCTTCTCGATATCGCACGAAGCAACCGCAACACAGGGACAAGGAGCTTCAGATTCACGCGAGGTCAGCCGTACTGGAGATTTAAACGGGTCTTTTGGGTTTGCGAAAAAAGACGGGGGTGGCAAAACGATTTTCGACTTTTCGTTTAGCGCGGATGTGCAGAACGCAACCAAGATGACCATGACTAACAAATGGAGTTCGACGAGCACCCAAAAAGTCGGGCAGACGGCCTCCGTAACCGTAAAGGGGCCGTCAACCGCAGATAATTACACAGGGCCGGTGGAATTTGAAGTGTTTCAGGACAATGTCTTTGGGACTTTCATGTTCGGCTTCATTCCTCCACCGACTTTCAGCCTCTCTGCAAGCCCGTCTTCGCAAAGCGTAGTGCAAGGTTCATGTACCAGCTACACAGCATCGATTTCAGCATTGGTAAGCGGCTTTAGCAGCACCGTATCGTTCAGCGTAAGCGGGCTGCCGGCCAATACTACAGCCAGCTTCAGCCCGGCTTCCGTGACCGGCGCCGGCAATTCCACCCTGACAGTCTGCACCAGTTCGTCCACGCCGACTGGGACCAGCAATCTGACAATCAATAGCGTCAGCGGGATCGAGGTGCATAGCACCGATATCTCTTTAACAGTCAATGCACCGCCTCCTCCGCCTCCCCCTCCGCCACAAGGTGACTTCAACCTGTCTAACTCCCCTGGTTTTCTGGATATCGTGCCGCCTGGGAGCGCCACTTCCGCTATTTCCGTTTCGCCCGTGAACGGATTTAACGGCGCGGTAAGCTTGAGCGTGGATGGGGGCGGCCTGGCCGCCAGCCTGTCTTCCACTTCAGTCACCGGCGCAGGCTCAGTGACATTGACGGTCAGAGCCGGAAGAGCAACTGCCCCCGGAAACTATCTAGTCACCATCACCGGCACGGGTGGAAACCTCACTCATAGTACCCAGATCACGGTCACTGTAGAAGGCAGCGGCGGCGGATGCCAATTCTGCTCGCGGCAGTGACATCGCGGTTACACACGACACAAAAAACAAAAATAAAAATCAACCCGGGGGCGGCACAAACCGCCCTCGACACCCGGTACAGACCCGGTCTGCTGCTGGTATGTCGAACATAGGGGAACCACATTTCTATGTTTAGAGGCTAAGCTGTTGCGCCCAAATTGCTTGAATACAAAAAATTGAAACTTTTGGACGGCGTTGGCATCTATTACTTTCAAGTTGTAAAGTTTTGATTGCAGATTATTTGCTGGGACGCTAACTTGAGCCGTTTTTTGCGGCGTCTCGTCACCCTCGAGGTGATTCCGTGTAGCGGAAGAGCCGAAGGGCGCGAGGCGAAATCCTGAGCGAAGCGAACGGATTAGACAATTCGGTGTCATTCGCGGGGACATTAACTTGAGCCGTATTGCGGGCGTGAGCGCAGCGGGAGCCCGCAGGCGAAATCCTGAGCGCAAGCGAAGGATCACGCGCTGAACCAACGCGAGCAGGGTCACAAATCGGTGTCATTCGCGGGGACATTAACTTCCGTGGCTCATTTTCATAAGGTTGGCGTAGCTTTGCGAAAAAACTAAAATGAGAGATTACAAATCCGAGTCACCCCACCCCCCCGCCCTATAATTAACTTTGAACCAACTTCAAACCAACTTTTGCAATGAAAGGTTGCCCCAAGGCGCGCCCACATAATTAAAAGTTGCTAATTCATTTCTGGTTACACTCTGCTGCATGGGTGGATCGACCTAATCACCCAACTCGATCAGCCTGTCTTCAATTCTCTCGCCGGTAATTTCCTGAAAAGCGCGTGCCAGGCGTTCACGAAGCTTTTGGTCCTGAGTACGTCCATAGGCTAGCGCGATATTATCGGTGTTGATGGCTAAATGAACCAGCTTAAGCATGTGGCTCGCACGAGTGGCCTCTTGATCGGTTCCAGATTGCAGCATTGCCACAGCCCGGTTGGTGATTCTTAGCATTTCAAACTGAATGCCTGCTGGTACGAAAAAAGTGAGGGTGGCGGCAAGAATGGCGGCGGGTAAGCGGTCTCGGAAAGATCGAGACCAGCAACGACGTGCGTTGCGCATGAAAACATAGCTCGTAAAAAAGGGCGTAAACCCCAGCAGACCGACCAGTACGAACACTCCTGGAATCGTGAGGGGTAGCAGGAAGACCCCCAAAGCCAGAGAGAAAGCACCGCCGGTAAAGAGAATTGCTGCCAAAAAAGGAGAGGCGCGCCGGGTCACCAGAAAAAAGGAAAGCGCAATGATACAAATCGCAATTTCAAGATATGAGAAGAACGCAAATCGAGCCAGGATCGATCTGCCG
>DASZFU010000058.1:0-3859 GCA_035939495.1 Candidatus Angelobacter sp.
GTTGAAAATGGCGTCAAGGGTCGAGATGAACGGCGCCAAGAACGCGCCGCCCTTGACACCATTTTCAACGCGATACCCCCGTCTGTCTTTTTTTAGCTTGACAGGAGCCGTCGTAGTCATAGACGGGATGACAGGGTGTAGTGGTGGCTTGAATTATCGCCCGCTCCAATTGATCTTTCCCCGGAGTTCAATTTGGTCTGAAGAGTGGCCTACCAGGACCTCGAATTCACCTGGATCGGCACGCCACTGTTTGGAATCGGCGTCGTAGTAGGAGAGCGCTCGTTGATCGAGAGCTACCGTGACGTGACGGGTTTCTCCGGGTTTCAGGCTTACCTTGGTGAAACCTTTTAGTTCTTTTGCTGGACGGGGGACTTTGGCGTGATTGTCTGCTACATAGACTTGGGCTACTTCAGCGCCCTCGCGTTTGCCGGTATTGGTCACGTCAAACGAAACCCGGAAGACCTGTGAAGGGTTTCGTCCGGATTCCGAGTTGAACTCGCCGATCTTCAGATTGCGATAACCGAACGAGGTGTAAGAGAGTCCATGCCCAAACGGGAAGAGCGGTTTCTTTGCATTGTGTTCGTAGCCGCGATAGCCGACAAAGACACCTTCTTTGTAGACAACCTTGGCGCCATCTTTTTCTGGGTAATAGCTGTCGCAAGTGGGATTGTCTTCCTGGTGGCGTTCGAAGGTCACAGGCAAGCGGCCGGAAGGATTGACACTGCCAAACAAGATCTGAGCAAGCGCAGTTCCGCCCTCTTGTCCCGGATACCAGGCCTGTAAGACTGCGGGGACGTGGTCGAGCCAGGAATTCATATCCACGGCTCCGCCTCCTGTGATCACGACCACGGCGTTTTTGTTGGCTGAAGTGATCTCCTGAATGAGCTGGTCCTGTCCTGGCGGCAGGAAGAATGTCCGGTCTGCTCCTTCGCTCTCGCTCTCCGGGTCGAAGCCGACGGCAAGCACAACCACATCCGCTTTTGCGGCCAGCTTCTTGGCCTCTGAAGTCACCACGCTATCGTGACGAACGATTCCCAATCTGAAACGTCCACCCAGCCAATTCGATCTTCCGTGATGCTCCAGCACAACCTTATGCGGAGTTCTATCAAAAGAAAATGTGGACTGGTTCACCATGGTTTTGGAAGTGGTCCAGTTATTAAAGACCAGCTTGTCATCTACATAGAGCCGGTAGCGGCCTCCATCTTCACCGGTGGAAGCCACGAAGACATCGTAACCGCCTGCAGTTTGGGGAACGTAGTACCCAGTCCATCGTTCGGAGAGGGTATGGTCGGGCAGGCTGGCCCGGGATTCTGAGCTGAAATTAATGTGGAGGTCGGTGCGGGTAGCAGTTGGTTCGCCCTGAAGATCCTGGTTGCTGAAGTATTCAGCGCGCAATCCTCGGGAACCCTCGTCTGGAGTCGCGGAAAAATTGGTCGCCTGGGCAATTTCACTCAGACTAGGTAAGCCCGGGTTGTAATAGGTTCGGCCATTGGCTCCCAGATAGTTGCTGATGCCTTCCAGGAAGCTCACCGCTGAAAATGGCTGGACTCTGGCGCTGCCGCCACCGACCGGCACCGCGGGGTAGGCAACCGGACCAATGATGGCGACCGACTTGGTTTTCTCCTTGCTGAGGGGCAGCAAATTGCTCTCGTTTTTGAGCAAAACCATGCTCTCGGAGGCTTCCTGCCGTGCAACCTGGCGTCCCTGCTGGTTGTAGCGGGGGATACCATCATCGGTTTGATCGCGATCAAGCCAGCCAAATTGGGCGGCTAGACGCAAGATGCGCCGCACCTTGTCATCGATGGTCGCAACGGAAACTTTGCCCTGCTCGATGGCGGGCATGAGTATTCGCCGGTTCATGTACACTCCGGCAGGCATTTCCAAATCCAGGCCGCTATTGGCCGCCGCCACGCCATCGTAGGTTGAAGTCCAGTCGGACATGACGACGCCCTTGAAGCCCCACTCTTTTTTAACTACGTCGGTATTCAAGTAGTTGTTCTGGGTCATATGCGTGCCGTTGGTCAGGTTATAGGAGTCCATGATGGCTCCCACATGGGCCTCTTTGACCGCGGCCTCAAAAACCGGCAGATAAATCTCGCGCATGGTCCGCTCATCGATAACCGAGTCGGTGTTGTGCCGGTCGAACTCCGAGTTGTTCCCCATGAAGTGCTTGATCGTGGCGCTGACACCCTGGCTCTGAACACCCTTGATATAGGCGACGGCTATTCCGGAGGCCAAAAACGGATCTTCACCCAGGTATTCAAAGTTACGTCCATTCATCGGCGCACGATAGATGTTGACGCCCGGACCCAAGAGAAAATGAACACCCTTGGCTCGCGCATCCCGGGCAATCTCGGTTCCCACATGTTCGGCCAGGTCAGGGTTCCAGGTTGCAGCCAGGGCGATTCCAGCCGCCATGGTTGTGGCAGGTCCATAGTTGCGAACCCCCAATGGACCATCTGCCATCTTCAAGCGTGGAATTCCCAGGCGGGGCACGCCCCGGATGAAAAAGCTATCGACTCCGCCCAACAAGTCAATCTTTTCCTCAAGGGACATCTGCGAGAGGATGGATTCAACCCGGCGCTCGACATCGGCAGGCGCAGCCGATTGCGCGGGAGCGTGAACGACAAGGAAAACAAAAGTGACTAGAAAGAGTGTTCGCTTCAACTTTTGACAGACAACGTTCACAAGGCCCTCCAGAAATTTAGCCGCGAATTTGCGCGAATCAACACGAATCATTTTTTGGCAATTACATCGATTTCGCTGTAAAAAGTATTTCCCCACGGATCATCGGTTTCCGTTTCGACACAATCGAAGAGCAGGTAACGATATCTGCCCAGGACACCACTCGCATCGGTGATGTTCACGCCATACTGCCCGCCGAGGCTTCCTTTTTTGGGGCGTGTGTCCACGGTCGCAATGAGCTTCCAGCCGGCTGTTGCAGGGTCGGTTTTATCGCCCGGCCGGGCATTGAAACCTGCGGCGCTGCCATCACTGGCATAGAGGTTGTATACCTGAGGCCCCCGGCTATCGGTATGCCAGGAATACGTATTGACCTGGGCGATTTCGATAGGGCCGCCAAGGTCCATCAGGATGCGGCCTCCATCGGTATCGGCGTTGAAGAAAAAATTATTTGCCGGATCGTCTTCACTTCCTGGCAGAAGGCCATCGGTAAGGGCGCGCAGCCCAGCTCCGGCACGATCGCTTTGTCCTACGATGAGAGATACTTTAGCTTTGGAGCCATGATCGTCTTTGGCAGGAGATGGGACATGCTCAAACTTGAAATTGGCGTTCGCCTGGCTGCCGGTATTGCGATCGACGGAGATCGTCACCTGAGACGATGCCGAGACGGCGAGCACGAAAATCAGCACGCTCAACCATCCCATTCGGCCGCATTTTATCATGCAAAATCTCCCACCTTTAGAAGCCTGCAAATGAACTATCCATACTATCAGTGCTTCAGAATGTTCAGTACATAATCGTTTAAGCTGGTGGAAGAATCAACACCATTCACAAGTATCGGAGGGCATCATAAGGTTGCCACTCTCTGAAACTTCATAGATGGCCCGTTCACTACACCCCTTGTCATTCTGAGGCCGTTCGATGGCCGAAGAATCCCTACTCCCGCCCATGCACCAGGGGAAGCATCCGCAAGGTCCGGCTGAGCATTTAGATTCTCGCCATCCTGTCGTCGCGAACCGACGGTTTGCGGGTTCATATAGGGATTCTTGTGCGCCGGGATAAACCGGCATGAAGTAGAGAATGAAAGAGTCTTACGAGAAAGGAGTAGCGATCCACTCGGCCCCGAGTTTTGCGTTGGATACCGCGAGGTAATCAGCGAAGCGTAAACAGGGGTACA
>DASZFU010000059.1:0-53906 GCA_035939495.1 Candidatus Angelobacter sp.
AGAGATTTGGGAGTAGTAATACAGCGGAGCCACAACCAAATCCGTTTTTTATCGCGGATTAACGCGGAAGAACGCGGATCAAATACTTGCTTACCACTGATCTCCACAGACGCCACTGATCTGAAGGCGGCTTGATGAAATTCTTCGCGCCTTGGCACGAATTTAATTGTTAGCAGTGCAGAGACCGCAGAGAAAACGCAGAGAAGAATTGATTTGGTCTGCATTTTTCTGCGGCTAGTGCTCCATTGATCACGAGAACAAGGAAGTGCGCCACTCTTGGAGGCAGGCTTCATCATCGTTGTTGACCGAGTTTACATAGGTGCTTACCGGGTACTTTTTCATCAATCTTGGGTCGAAGGGATGCAACAAATGGGAAACGCGCTCGGGATCGGTTATGCCACGGTCAAGCCACAGATCGTAGTTGTCCTTATCGATGATCACCGGCATTCGGTCATGGATATCGGACAGGAGGGCATTGGTCTGCGTGGTCAGGATAGTGCAGGTCTCGATCGATTTGCTCTCAGGATCTTGCCATCGATCCCACAAGCCAGCCATGGCAAAGAGTGAGTCATCGGCCATGCCAATATTATAGGGCTGCTTTTCTTTGCGTCCTGTTTTCTGCCATTCGTAAAAGCTGTTGGCGGGCATCAGGCACCGGCGCCACTTCATCGGCTCACGAAAGGCAGGTTTGGCCGCCGCGGTTTCCGACATGGCGTTGATGGTCTTGAATCCAAACGGATCCTTGGCCCAATACGGAATCAAGCCCCAGCGCATGACGCAAAACTCGCGAGTTCCCTGTTCATCGCTACGCCGCTGCCGAATGACTGCAACCTGCTGGGAGGGCGCTATGTTGAAGCGCGGTGACCATTCCACATCGCTGGTGATGTCAAAATATTCGGCTATCTCGTTTTCACGGCTGGTCAACCGGTATCTGCCGCACATGAATCTAGGATACGGCAGAAGCAGCCTGGCGTGCAGGTGATCTTTAATCGCCCTGAGGAACTCGATCGCAGATCAAGTTTCCAGAGAGCATCAACCTCTCATCGGCAGCAAAATCGAAGTCATCGTCATGCAGGAACAACGCGCTGTATTCCCCAATGATTTTCTGCAAGGCAAACTTATTGATCCAATCCGGAGAGGTTTTCGCATGGGTTTGCTCGTACTTGGCCGCGCTGCATTTCTCGATGATGGCTTCGGCAAGCACCATGGAATCTCCGGCAGGCACCAGGCGCACGGCTGGATTGTTTCCATAGATTTCCTGTATTGCACCAGGACAATCGACAGCTACTGCCGGGGTTTCCAATGCCAGTGCTTCCAGCAGAACATTGCAGAAACTCTCCCGGCGGGACGGAAGGACAAACAGATCGGCATGGCAAATATACGGCCAAGGATTCTGCTGGAAACCCGGCAAGTTCGTTGACTTTGCCAAGCCAAGCTGCTGTACCTGCTCCGCCAGAGCGCTCTGCAAAGGGCCTTGCCCGAGAATCGTGAGCCGAGCATTGGGAAAACATTCAATCACTTTCGGCATTGCAGCCAATAATAGATCGAAACCCTTCTCTTTGGAGAGACGGCCGGCCGCAACAAGATGAGGTCCAACTCCAGAATAAGGATTTCCCCCGCGTCTGCCTAATTCGCGCACCAGATCGAGATCGATGGGATTGTAAATACGCACCGGCCGTTCCTGAGGCAGATTCAACTTCTCGGTCATTTCCTTGACCATGAAGTCGGACTGACAAACCACATTGTCAGCCCATCGGTAGAGACACTGATAGAGCCAACGCCACAGATAAGGATATCGAGTATCAGTCTTGAGGCGAACACTCAGAACCGAGCATTCCCGAATCAACAGTCTCGTGCCTCGCGGCAATAGAGGACGGGCCAGAGCCAACAACAGATTGATGCGTCCGGTAGAAAGTACGGTGCGGGGACGAATCTTCCACAACAGCTGGATGAGGCTCCACATTAGCAGAAAGAGCCCGAGCGGCGTGCGGCGCCGCTGGCCGCCACGCAGCGTGTGTATGGCAACATCGCGCGGCACCTGGCAGGTAAACTCGCCTTCGGCCCGCAAGAGCACAAGGTGCGGCTCAAAACAACTGCGGTCGAGATGGCGAAGAAGCGTAACAAAGACACGCTCTGCACCGCCTCCCGCGAGGGAGCCGATCAAAAAGACTATCTTTTTTCGAGGGTGCGAACCTTCCACAGTGTCCTCAATCTATCATTTCCTGCTGAGCATCCAAAGGCCAAAGTGACTTTAGTTTGACTAGGAAATCAGTCCGGAAATTGAATGTTCTGGAAATAAATCGACTCAATCTTCTTGTGATTTATCCGCGATTTGAGTCGATTCAGCGTTTCTTTGAATTTCTTGAGCCTAAACCCGGCAAAACACCTAAAGTCGCAACAAATGCCTGCCGATAAACGAAGCAACAGGCAGTTGCAGTAAATACTCCGGAGTCGTTTTCAGTTGTCCAGACGCGGCGTCACAACGGTGACCCGCAAAACCTCAATCTGAACACGCCAGCCCTGATGTGTATTCCGCTGATGTCATCGGTCGATACACATTTGGCTGGCGTTTTGTTTTGGCTGCTGGCCCCTAGCCGGAACACTCTTTCGGACTTCTTCAGATAGGTTGATCTGCGTTGGAAGCCTATGGAAGAAATGGTGACCCTGGCAGGAGTCGAACCTGCGACCTGCGGTTTAGGAAACCGTCGCTCTATCCATCTGAGCTACAGGGCCATCGTTTTTCAAATCACTTTACATCAAGTTTATCATTCGCTGAATTTGCTGCTGTGGAGACTTTTACCGGAATTGGCCCAATCATTCGCAGGCTGCGACCGGTCGAAAGCTTTCAAAGCAACCATTAGGTGAGAGCGGTATAATCACATTCGCGATGGCCAAATATATAATCCACATCTCGGAATTGGAGGGAGCCGGCCATTTTGCTGCGCTGCTGGCACATCTGCGAGCGGGGGAAGAAATCGTCATCGAAGATGATTCGCGACCTGTGGCTGTTGTTCATGCCGTTGAACCTTCTGTTCGGCTACTTTCAGAATCATTACGCCTAGCTCGGGAGCATGGTTCGACGGCCACGCTGGACGAGAGCTTCGGCAAGGATGTAGAGGCTGGCATTGCCAGCCACCGCGAACCACTTGAGCCGCCCACGTGGGATTGATTCTGGACTCAAGTGTCGTTATCGCTGCCGAACGCCGGGGCGACACGGTCCAAAGGCTGATCGAGGCGGTCATTCACACGACTGGGGATCAAGATGCGGCACTCTCTGCTGTGGGCCTGACCGAACTCATCCACGGTATTTAGTTTCGGCTCAATGGCAAAAACACCGAGAAGCACGCGCCGGGATTCACGCCCTCGCTTCCGCTGACCAGCCTAATCTGGCCATGCTGCTGAAGGACGAGCCTGTGCGCTACCCATAAACCCAGGCCAGCTCCCTTTCCTTTCTTCGTAGAAAAAAGAGGCTCGAAAACTCTCTTCTTGTTCTGGTCGGGGATTCCCGGTCCATTGTCAGCAAAGTCAATCTGAACTCCCGGCGTGTTTCCATTTTTGGAGTTGCGGCACGCATAGGTATGTATTACCAATTTGCCGGTTTCAAAGGGCGCAGATTCGAGCGCATTGAGAATGATGTTCGAAAATACCTGACGAACAGCGCCCGGACTTCCCTGGATCGTTCCGGCGAACTCGTATTGCCGCTCAACCATGAAGTGTTTGTAAGCGCTCTTTGCCGAATATGTATTAAGTATCTCTTCCAGCAGGCCAACCAAAGATAAGGCTACCGGCTTCTCTTCCCGTGCCAGCGCCAGAGTCTGGGCTGAGACGTCAAAGGCCCGCGATAGTTCCTGCCTGGCCAATGCTACTTCTTCGCGGACCCTGGGGCTAAGGTCGCTCTCGCCCGCAAGGAGAAAAAGCGCATTCGCGATACCTTGAAGGGCATTCTTAATCTCGTGCATGATGCCGGCTGAGAAGAGGCCCAACTCCGCAAGAGCGTTGACGTTCTCACTCGGTGGTTGCTGCCGTCGTAAGCTCATGCTCGACCGCCCTTCTCTGGTTCGACAATCGGCGCTGATAAGGACCAGTGGATTAAGCGCCCTAAAGAATTAGATGGAGGCCGGACATCTCTGTGTTGTGCGCCAAACATTTAATGTTGTGTACCTAACATAAGTGATAAGATTGGAATTAACGTTAAGAGGCGTTCCCTCATGACTACCGCCCGCCCTCCTACAGTGCTTTGTGTTGACAATGAAGCCGCAGTTCTCACCCTTCGCCAGATGTTGCTGGAACAAGCAGGATATAAGGTCCTTTCCGCCACAACCGCCGACGCTGCTCTCAAATTATTCAAATCGCAAACCATCGATCTGGTAGTTTCTGATCATCTTCTCCCCGACTTGACGGGCGCCGAGATGACCAGCAAGATGAAACGGGAACGCCCGTTCGTGCCGGTGATGCTCTTCTCGGCAGTTCTCGATGCGCCCCCGGGTTCCGAACATGCAGACCTGTTTGTTAACAAGGCAGATGGCCCGGCTGAGTTTCTGCTCAAGGTGGCGGACCTGCTGCGGTCCAACCGCATTACGGAAGGAAATTTCTTTGCCGAGATCCGCTGCGATAAACGCTTCAGCCCCGCCATCTGGCACTACACAATTCAATACCTGCGTTCGAAGGAAATCGTTGGCTGGAGTCAGGCTTTGACCGAAGAGGCAGCCATCCATGCTGCCCGGATAGACATGTGCGAGCGTGGACTTGAGGAGTCAGGGAAAGACGCGCGCAAGATCAAAGGCTGAGTTTTTAGAGGATTCCCAGACGCTTGTACTGCTCCCGGACGATGAGGTAACAATCACACGCAACGTCCTGAAGTCGTTCTCTATTAACGACGGTGAACTTACCGCGCGAGTAGCGGATGAGCCCGGCTTTCTGCAGAGTCGCGGCCGTGAGGCTCACCGTGGAACGGTTCACGCCCAGCATTCGCGCCAGAAACTCATGGGTCAGGGGCAGTTGATGATTTTCAGTGCGGTCCCGGCTCACCAGGATCCATCGCCCCAGCCGCTCTTCCACGGAATGAATGCGGTTGCACAGGGCCGTTTGCGAGATCTGGCCTAACACTGCCTGGACGTAGCGCAGCAGCAAGGTCCGCACCTCCTGGCTGGCCTGAAAGACCTTATGCAATACCTCTGCTTTGATTCTCAGGGCGGCGCCCGGAATCTGGCTGATGACCTGATGGGGACTTGAGTCACCACCCATCAACGGCGCAAAACCGACAAAACCCTCCCAACCGGTCACGGCCACCTCAACGGCATTTGCCTCCTGGCTGGTGCAGAGCAAGGAAAACATGGTGTTTCTGTTGGGGAAATGCAGATGCTTCACCTGGTCGCCCACTTCATGCACAACCTCACCAAGCTGCACGGCAACTGGTTCCAGCTCTGGGGCGATTTGCCGATAAACTGCAGTTGGGAACTGCGCCAGCAGGCTATTCTGTGCTGGATTGTCTTGGAGAGAATGTAACCGGCGCGTTCGAAGAGGTGCCATTTTGATCGTTGGAAGTACATTGGCACTCTAAATGATCTTCCTGTTTGCTGTCGGTTCGACAGGCAACATTGGTTATGTGGGCAACACAAGGCCAGCGATTCAGTTCTCGTTTACCGTTGCAAGCTCGCTCTTGAGCGTCAGGTAACATTCACACGCCAGGTCCTCCAATGCGGCCCGTTTCAGGATCAGGATGCGCCCGCGGCGGTATTCGATCACACCCGCATGGGCCAGCGTCCCGGCAGCCAAAGTCACGCTGGAGCGCCGCGCGCCCAGCATCTGCGACAAAAATTCATGAGTAAGCTCAAATTGGCTTTCTCCGACGGCATCCGCCGTGGTCAGCAGCCATCGTGCCAGCCGCTCTTCGATTTCATGAGCATGGTTGCAGATGGCTGACTGTGATACCTGGTTCAGCCGGTACTGAATGTATCGGTTCCCGGTGGCCCGGAATTCCTTGGCGGAATCCTCATACAGGCGCATGAGCATGCTGGCTTTAATGCGCATGGCCGTCATGGCCACTTGCACGATCACGAGATTCAAATTGATCGTGCAGCCCAGCAGCGCGTTCACGTCTGCCACTCCCTCGCGGCCGATCACGCCAACTTCCAGTGCCGCCCCGTTACGCAGTGTGGCTACCACAGACGCCATTCCCGAGTTGAGAAAATAAGCGTGCTTGATGGCGCCCCCCGCCTGCACAAGCACTTTTCCAGCCGGCAGCGAGACCGGCTCCAGATGTGGCGCAAACCGCGCGTATTCGGCGCCGGTAAGACCGGACAAGATAGAGTTTTGAAAAGGTTGTTGATTACCGGGATTGCGCCTCATCGAATGGCCTCCGTTCAGTAGCTCTCCACGCCTGACGGCATTAAGAAGAGCACCGCAGCCATTCTCGATGTCGGTAGGACCCCTCGGGTCGAACCAGCTTCTGATCGAGGGGTCATCTTTATTCTACGCTTCTTGGTGCGATAGCAAACATAGAAAGTTCGCTGCACGACTGTGTTAGGTATATAACAGACAACACAGGATTGATTTCGCTAAACTTTTTTCATGCTCTGGCGATTCCAACCCTCGTTAGAGACTGCGGTTCATTGAGTGGCCTCTTGAGGGGATCTTGCCATAGTGAAAACTCCAGAGCACTTCAATGTCTCAGAGGTGTACTGTGCTCTTTTCGTGCCCCATTTGCGGCAGAGGGACACTGAAACCCGTATTAGCTCGCAAAACCATCTATCTCGTCAAAGGTAACGAACCCCGTGCTCTGGAGAAATCGCGGGCGTACAGTTGCGGATCGAATGGACACATTGTGATTATCCCGGCAGAAGGAAACCGGATATTGCAAACTTCAGAGACGAACTCCGCGCCGGCTGCTCCAGAGACAAAACGAATCCTGAACTCATGGAAAGAAATCGCAGATTACATGGGACGTGGGGTGCGGACGGTGCAACGCTGGGAGCAGGAACTCGGCTTGCCGGTACGCCGTCCCAGGGGACAATCCCGGAGTGCAGTGGTAGCGGTAGCGGCCGATTTGGATGAATGGGTGCATCGTGCTCCGGTTCGCCTTGGGTTGAATTCAGCGGAAAACGGCGCCATCCTGAGTCTGAGCCAGACAGGCGCGCCCTTCTGGACCCCCCGCCCCGGACAAACAAAAGGCCCGAACGGCGTTCGATAGTCTAAGCGACTAAGCGCGGCACAGGCCCTTTCGTTAGCTTAGCTAGCTAGCTGACATAATCATAAACCCAAGGTTGACCGGTCGGGATGCGCCAAAGTGCGCCAGCGGGCGAAGGTTCTGAGCCTGTTGGCTCATCATCGCCTCGACGGCCTTAAACTCGTTGGGATGACTCAATATCAGTCACTTAAGAACAACAAGTTTAAACAGAGTTCAACAAGGAAGCAGGTCAATTCGCGACTATTTAGCGCGAGTGGGCGACCGCAGAAAAGGGCGGCTCAATCCCGAGCCGCCCGGTAAACCATGGCTATAGCATTTGAATCATTACATTCTGCGAGTGCGACAAGCTGCCGCTCGTTCCGGTCACCGTTAAGGTAAAGGTGCCTTGCGGCGTAACCACTTTTTGAGTCAAAATACCGAAACTGGAGGTGCCGGATCCGGTCACCGGGGTCGGGAGAAAAGATGAGGGTATAGAAGCGCCAGGGAACAAGCCGGTCACCTTGAAATTAACGGTCCCATTGAACCCATTCAGGGCCGTAACCGATATATCCCACAAAAATCCCGTGCCTCTCTTTCTCGCGACGAACGTGGGCGTTACCGACATGGAAAAATCGGCTGTGGCAACGACCGGCGCCTTGGGCGGAGGTGCCGCATGGCCCAGCATGGCCGGCGCAGCCAGGGCCAATATGTACAGAAAGAGTGTGAATGTAGCTTTGCGTTTTGTCTGAAACATCGTTTCTATCTCCTTGGGGTGATGGTGTGATTCAACAGCTTCTCGGTGTTCTCGTATTTGCAGCCTGGTTTGCGTTGAGCGCGATAGGTTTCCGTTGTGTCCGGCTATCGTGCTGGTAAAGATGCCTTGAGGAGTGGCAATCAGGCCAAACGAGGCGCTTCCTCACAGCGGACCATCTATAAGCGAATCAGGAACTGGAAGACAATTAAGAGAATGCTCATCAGATATTCCCATTCTGGGCCTCCCAGTCGGCGAACAACAATACTCCCACCTGTTCCTGAATGCAACCGGAGGGAAGCCCAAACTGCTAAGGGGGTGAAACACTGCCACGAGTGGCTTCGGCCTTTCTGTGAAAGTATCACTATCCCGTCGTCTTCACCGAAAGTGGATCGGTAAGATAAGGATTCTTCGGCCAAAGACCTCAGAATGACAGGAGTAAATGTGCAACGGTCAAAGCATGCATACATCCTAAGTACCTTTCTGCGCAGTCTAAGGTTGTGAAGCCCATGGATACGCCGGTTTTGCAGCCTGTGAAATGACGATGATTGATGCCAATCTGATGCCTTGCGAAAGCGCACTGCCCACAGATGAACAGAAAAAGATCGAAAAGCGCATCGCCGAATTGGGTGAGTGGTTCCACAATATCGACTTGAAGGGAGTCCCGACAGCGCCGAATCATTTCCTGGGCGATTTTCCACGAGTGAAGTGGCAGGAAATCGCACCTATCTTTCCCGATGACATTTCCGGGTGCACAGTTCTCGATCTGGGCTGCAACGGAGGTTTCTACTCGCTTGAGCTGAAAAAACGGGGCGCGCGGCGGGTGGTAGCAGTCGATGTCGATGACCGGTATCTCAACCAGGCGAAGTTTGCCTCTGAGGTCCTGGAACTCGAGATCGAGTTTGAGAAGCGGTCCATCTACGATGTCGACAGAATTCCAGGCCGGTTCGATTACGTGCTCTTCATGGGAGTCTTCTACCATCTGCGCTACCCTCTCTATGCACTCGATAAAGTCATTACGAAGGTCCGAGGCAAGTTGATCTTCCAGACCATGATTCGAGGCTCTCTCATCAGCCCCGTGTTAAAGGACAACTACCACTTCTGGAACAAGAAGATTTTTGAAGACCCAAACTTTCCGTGCATGTATTTCATCGAGAAGAATTACGCCGATGATCCGACGAACTGGTGGATCCCCAATCATGGGGCTATGGAGGCCATGCTGCGTAGCTCGGGTCTGGAGATTGTGGCCCACCCGGAGCCGGAAACCTGGGCTTGTGTGCCGCTGAATGTGCAACGGGATGGACTTTATATTCTGGATCATGAATTGGCGGGGACTTTGTAAATGAGAAGAAATATTCTGATTACGGGCGGGGCCGGGTTTGTAGGATCGCATCTGGCTGATGCCCTGCTGGCTGCCGGCCATAACGTTCGTATCTTCGACAATCTCACACCTCAGGTTCATGGCGAGGAATTCCCCGCATATCTCTCAAAAGAAGCCGAATTGATCAAGGGAGATATGCGTAATGCGGATGCAGTCTGCGGTGCGCTCGAAGGAATGGACGTGGTTTTTCATCTGGCCGCTGCCGTGGGTGTGGGGCAGTCGATGTATGAGATCTCCCGTTACATGGGCACAAATACCCAGGGGACGGCGGTCCTGTTGCAAGCGTTCCTCGACCGCAAGAGCCGCGTGGAAAAGTTGGTCGTGGCGTCTTCAATGTCCATTTACGGAGAAGGCAAATATTTGTGCGCCCAATGTGGAGACGTAGCTCCCCCAGTCCGCCCGGTGGAACAATTGAAGGCCAAGCAGTGGGAGGTATTGTGCCCGCGATGCGGTGAGGCATTGGCGCCGATTGTTACCGATGAGTCCAAACCACTGCAGTGCAGCTCCATCTATGCGCTCTCCAAAAAAGACCAGGAGGAGATGTGCCTGCTTTTTGGCCGCACCTACCAACTGCCCGTCGTGGCCTTGCGCTACTTCAACATCTACGGGTCGCGGCAAGCGCTTTCCAATCCTTATACAGGTGTGGCGGCCATCTTTGCTTCGCGCCTGCTCAATGGCAACCATCCTCTGATATTTGAAGATGGCAAGCAGATGCGTGACTTTGTGAGCGTCTATGACGTGGTGAGGGCCAACCTGCTGGCCATGGAACGCTCCGATGCCGATGGATGCGCGCTCAATATCGGCTCTGGAGAGGCTATCTCGATCCGCGAGGTAGCCATGGCGTTATCCAGTGCCTTGGAGGCATATATTCCGGCAGAGCTAACAGGAAAATATCGCGCAGGTGACATACGGCATTGCTTTGGTGACATCTCCGCAGCCCGCACGTTGCTCCGATATCAGCCGGCTGTTCGTTTTACGGAGGGATTGAAGGAGTTGGTTGGATGGCTGCGTTCCCAGCAACCGGCAGACCGTGCAGCAGAAGCTGTGGCGCAGCTCAGTAGCTATGGTTTAACTGCCTGAATCCCTTACAAGAAGGAAAGACATGAATACGCCAGAAACCCGCTCCGTGCTCATCTTTGGAGGCGCCGGATTCATTGGATCTAATCTTGCCCATCATCTGCTTGTTGCAACTGATGCCAAGGTACACATCTTCGACAACCTGACCCGTGATGGAGCGCAGCACAATCTGGAATGGCTCAAGGAAATAGCGGACGGATCGAACCGTCTGCAAGTGACCGTCGCCGATATTCGAGATGCGCGCACGGTGGAAAAAGCCGTGGCCCAAGCCACCGAAATCTATCATTTTGCGGCGCAGGTGGCGGTAACAACTTCGATTGCCGATCCCCGGCTGGATTTTGAAGTAAACCTGGCAGGAACTTTTAACATACTCGACGCAGCGCGGAAATGCGGACGCCAGCCCTTCCTTTTGTTTACCTCCACCAACAAGGTTTACGGTGATTTGGGGCTGGGCACGCCGGTCGTTACCAGGACCAACTACATTTACCCTGACCACCCCGGTGTCTGCGAGTCGCAGCGCCTGGACTTCCATTCTCCCTATGGTTGTTCGAAAGGTGCTGCCGACCAATATGTGCGTGATTTTGCCCGCATCTACAAACTGCCCACCGTGGTTTTTCGCATGTCGTGCATTGCCGGGCCAAGACAGTTTGGCACCGAGGATCAGGGCTGGGTGGCCCATTTTCTTTATTCTGCGCTTCAGAGAAAGCCGGTGGTCATTTACGGCGATGGCCGGCAAGTACGCGATGTGCTCAGCGTAAAAGATCTAATCCAGGCTTTTGATGCGGTCTGGCAGCATAGAGCCGAGACCCAGGGCGAGATATTCAACATCGGCGGTGGCATGGAAAACTCGGTATCTCTGCTCGAGTTGATCGAGTTGGTCGAAGAGATGACAGGCCAGGACCTGCAGTATATGTTGGATGAACGGCGCCTCGGGGATCAACTTGTTTACATCACCGATTACTCCAAAATCCAGCGAGCCACCGGCTGGAAACCCAAGACTACGGTTCAGCATACTCTAGAAATGCTCTGGCGCTTCTGGGAAGAAAACCAAAACGTCATTGGCCGGATGGAAGGCCGCATGACACCTACAGAGACATTTGCTGTGGCTACCCAGCTCTCCGGGCGGGCCGGATGAAGTTCGCGCTTGTCAATCCAAATTGGGACTTCGCGGGCTCCACCTATTTCGGCTGCAAAGATCCACATGTGCCGCTGGAGTTGCTGTTTGCCGCTGATCAGATTCAGAGTGCCGGTCACGTGCCGCTGGTGGTTGATGCGCAAACCGATAACCTCACGGTTGCAGAAGTCAAGAGACGCATCGCATCCTTTGCTCCTGATTTTCTGGTAATGCCCACGGCTCCCTCGTATCTTTTCTGGCGCTGTCCTCCCCCGGAGCTGCGCGTGCCCATGGAATGGATTGCAGAGCTTAAGACGAAAGCCACCACCGTCACGATTGGACCGCATCCTTCCGCCACGCCTGAGGCCACGATTCGCAAGACTGGCTGCGATGTAGCGATGCGGGGCGAACCCGACCAGACTCTTGCGCAATTGGCCGACAAACCCTGGAGCGAAATCACCGGTTGCTGCTTCAAAACCGAAGGAGGTATGCAGATCAATCCCAGCCTGGGTGTGGCTGATATGGCCTCGCTTGCGCCTCTTAACTTCCACAACTACAACGTTGAAGCCCATTGGCATCGCCATCACGTATTCACCCAGGAGCAAGGAGTTGGGGCTGAGCTGGAGTTTGCTCGCGGATGTCCTTGGGCCTGTACCTTCTGTAACAAGACATTGTTTCGTAACAAATTTCGTGAGCGCAGTGTAGAAGCTTTGTTGCATGAAATCGATACGCTGGTCAGCCGGGGCGTTCAATACATTTATTTCATCGATGAGATTTTTGGAGTAGGCAAGAATGTGCGGGGTCTGCTGGAAGGCATCGCCGAGCGACCGGTAAAGATCGGCTTTCAAACCCGCATCGATCTTTGGAATGAAGAGACCCTTGATCTGCTGGGAAGAGCGCATTGCATCTCGATGGAATGCGGCATCGAATCGATTACCCACGAAGGACGCGAGGAACTCAACAAAAAATGCCGCATGGAGACCGGACGCATCAGCGAGTTATTGATCTACGCCCGCACCCGAATACCGTGGGTCCAGGCCAACTTGATCTTGACCGATAAGGACGACCGGGAGCAAATCCGCCAATGGCAGGAAAAGCTCAAGACCAAAGGCGTATGGGTCAGCGAGCCAGTACCCATGTTTCCCTTCCCTGGAAGTCCGCTCTATGTTCAAACCTTTGGTGCGACCCCGGATGAACATGCCTGGGAACGGGCACATCATTTTTATACCTCAATATTTAGTGACAAGGACTATAGCGATATTCAGGAGCAGAGACCCACACCCATCGCGGAATTGGAGAGTGAGCAGAACGTGGAGCGCAGCCGCTCCCGGCTGTGATCGACAGATTCCCAGGAACGTTTTTTGTTTTGCAATTACTCAATTACCAAATTACCAAATCCTCTTACCGCAATGGCCGGAAGAACTCGCGCAAGTCTTGTGCAAGAAGTTCTGGTTGCTCCATGGCGGCGAAATGGCCTCCTCGTGGCATCGTTGTCCAGCGCACGATGTTGTAGCCGCGCTCGGCAAGTTCGCGTGGAGGTACCGGCAGCTCTTTGGGAAAAGCTGCAAATCCTACAGGAGGTTTGACGCGGTTCGCCGGTGAGAGTTGAATCGGTTTCTCGCGGGTTTCGTAATAAAGCCGCGTTGAGGAAGTAATAGTCTGCGTGACCCAATAGATCATGACATTCGTCAACAGCTCATCTCTGGTGAAAATACTTTCCACGTCTCCGGCACAATCACTCCAGGTCCGAAACTTCTCGATGATCCAGGCGGCGAGACCAACGGGAGAGTCGTTGAGTCCATAGCCGAGAGTCTGTGGCTTGGTGCTTTGAATGTGCGAATAACCGCCCTCGGCATCCCACCATCTGCGAAGCTCGGCCATGTACGCTTTGGCGGTTTCATCGTCGGGGGTCTGATTCAGAGTGCCGCCGAAAAGAAAACGTCCGGCAATGTAGTTCAAGTGAATGCCGATGACATTTTGAGCATGCGCCAAACCCAGGGCCGTTGAAACAGCAGAGCCCCAATCGCCACCCTGCGTGCCGAAGCGCTGATACCCGAGTTCAGCCATCAATCGCGCCCAAAGTGCTGCAATCCGAAATGGGTCCATACCACGCTGTGTGGCGCGATCAGAGAATCCATATCCTGGCAGCGACGGAACGATAACATCGAACGCATCCTCTGCACTTCCCCCATGGACTTCAGGATCGGTCAAAAGAGGGATGATCTTGATCATCTCGATAAAGCTGCCCGGCCATCCATGCGTGATGATCAGCGGCAAGGGCTTGGGCGCTTTGCTGCGAGCATGGACAAAATGGATGTGGAATCCATCGAGCGCAACCCGATACTGAGGAAGGCGATTCAGCATAGTCTCTTGCCGGCGCCAGTCGTAGGAATTTTGCCAATAGTCCGCCACGGATTTCATGTATCCAAGACTGGAACCCATTTCCCAGCCAACATTTTCGAGTTCGTCGGGCCAACGCGTAGCAATGAGCCTGCGATTCATGTCGGCGAGGGCGGCATCCGCGACATGGATTGTGAAGTTTTCAATCGGCACTGGTTGTTCCCCCAAAAAGTGTTACCACTATTTTTCCTGCTGGGGCTTGAACGGCAGTCCCGGCGCCAGCACGCCTTTGCCCGTAATCCATGCATGGGGTTCGAGTTTGAAGTAGCCTGCCTTGAACAGCGGATCATCCTGGGCCAGCTTTATCGCTTCATCTGCGGCAACCGTGTAGATCGTGACCGCCAGTGGATCTCCTCTATCCATGAATGGACCGGCTACAGCGAGCTTTCCTTTGCCCATCATGTCTTGCAGGAAGGCCGCGTGTTGCGGAATAAAGTCTTTCAGCGGAAACTCGGGAGTCCACTTCTCTCCGCGAAACATGAGGAGCAGCGTGTACTGCTCCAGTCCGCCAGCATCTTGGTCCACATGATGGATTGCGTCGGGCTTGATCCTCCATGGGCCACGCACTTCCACCGCCAGCCGCCCCGCTTTCACCGCTGGATCTTCACTGGCCCAATTGGATGCTTCTTCTGCTGAACTGGCGGTGAGGACGAAAATCCCCCGCAATGGCGTATCGGAGATAAATGGTCCAGCCATGACCAGCTTATTCTCCGCATACATCTTGCGGATGTTGGCCATATGCTCGCCCTGAAGCTTCTCCGCAGCATCTTTGTCGAGTTGCGGCGGGTTCGCAGGCCGCTTCAGAAATACGAGAAAGAACTGGCGCTGCTCCGCCGCTTCCTGCTTCTGGCTATTGGCAATCCCCAATATGGTGAGAAAGACTATGGCAATCAATGAGAGTTTTTTAGTCATGAGTTTTCCTGGCATGAGGTCGTGTCGCCTTTTATTCGCCTCTATCGTATCCTATTTCTCGCGTCGGGTATAGTACCCACAACAAACAAAAAGGGCCTCGTTTGTTCCGCATCCAAACAAGGGCCCAGTGGAGAAGAGGACAGACTAGGTTTACATGCCTTACGGATAGATGCGTTTCAAATAGTCTGTGACCTGCGTCAAGTTGTGCCAAGTCATATTCAGCAATTAGCCTGCTGCTGGTTCAAGCTTCCACTCGCAACTTGCAGTTTGTGACTGAAAGTTGAGCCAGCAATGTCCGGATTATATCGGCACTCGGGTTCCCGGAAAGGATGATAAGATTCGTTGCCATCGATGTTGAAGCTCAACGATCAGAGAGGCAATTCCGCCAAGATGAAGAAACTCATTCTGCTACTCTTTATTTCACAAGTAGTCATCGCCCAAAATTCAGCCAGCACCCAAGTTGAAAAGCCAGAAGCTCACGAGTTCGTGATTTCCAACTTTCACACCGAGAGCGGCGTGACGCTGCCGCAGGCTCGCGTGGTGTACGGAACATACGGCCATCTCAATGCGGCCAAAGACAACGTGGTGCTACTTCCATCGCACTACATGGCAAACTTCCACGGCTACGAATGGCTTATCGGATCCGATCGTGCTCTGGATCCTTCCAAGCTTTTTCTGGTGGCAACGGAGTTGTTTGGCAATGGGCATTCGTCTTCACCCAGCAACACGGCTGAGCCTTACCACGGACCTCGTTTTCCGGTGATGACAATCCGCGACAACGTTGAGGCAGTCCGCCGCCTGCTGACCGAAGAGCTAAAGGTCACCCACCTGAGGGCGATTGTGGGCTTTTCAATGGGCGCGGAGCAGGCTTTTCAGTGGGCGGTGAGCTATCCCACATTTGCGGACCGGATTGTAGCGACCTCAGGCACGGCAAAATGTTATCCGCATGGATTCGTCCGTCTTGAAGGACAGATTGCGGCCATCACTACCGACGAGGCATTTCAAAATGGCGATTACAAGACTCCTCCTGCCAAAGGTTTAGAGGCTTTTGCGGCGGTATGGCTAGGATGGCTGTATTCCCAGGAATGGTGGCGGCGGGAATTGTGGCGCGACCGCATGCCTCCTGGAACTACATTTGAGCAGATGTACCAAACCCGCAGAACTCATTTCATTCCTGGAGCCGATGCTAACGATCTCATCCTGCAGATGCGTACCTGGGAAAAACACGATGTAGGCGCCACGCCGGGTTTTGGTGGCGATGTGGAAAAGGCGCTTCGCTCGATCAAGACGGCAATCCTTTATATGCCGTCGGAAACCGACCTCTACTTTCCCATTGGAGATGCGCGCTACGAAGCGAGCTTCATACCAGGGGTGGTGCTTACGCCGATTCCTTCGCTCTGGGGCCATACAGCCGGCGCCGCCAGCAATCCCGCCGACGCCAAGTTTTTGAATGAGAAGATTGGAGGGTTTTTGGCAGGAGGAAAATAGTCGATAACCTTGAATTGCCTCTCACACATTAAGCGCGTATCATGCGGCGACGTAAACGAGGTTGACTCTACATGCGACGCTTCATCGTTGTCTTGATGGTCTTGTTGCTCACATTGGCCACTTCCCTTCTCGCCCAACAATCTAATGTGCCTGATCTCCGCTTTCACTCGGTTCCTGATTTTCTAAAGCTGCCCCCGGACCTTTATCTCGGCGAAGCTGCCGGTGTGGCCGTCAATTCCAAAGGACACATCTTTGTTTTTTCCCGAGGTAATACTGGAGGTCCTGCCTATGGTGCGAGGGCTGCACAGCTTTTGGAGTTCGGCCCCGATGGAAAGTTTCTGCGGGAGATCGGCCATAACCTCTATGGTTGGTCATTCGCGCACACGGTCAAGGTCGATAAGGACGACAACATCTGGGTCACGGACAAAGGTTCAGACATGGTGATTAAGTTCAATCCCGAAGGCCGCGTGGTCATGGTGTTCGGTCGCAAGCTGGAGGCTTCCGACGATGGAACCGCCCCCCTGAAGAAACCTGTGCCGCCACTGCCGCCAGTGGATGGATTGTTTCGCCAGGTAACCGACGTGGCTTGGGATGCAGCCGGTAATGCATACATCAGCGATGGCTATATCAACACGCGCATTGCCAAAGTCGATAAAGATGGCAACTGGCTCAAATCATGGGGTGAGCCTGGCGACAAACCGGGGCAATTCAACACTCCGCATAGCATTGCCGTCGATGCGCAAGGAAACGTCTATGTGGCCGATCGAGGCAATCGCCGCATTCAGGTTTTCGATGGTGACGGCAAATTCCTTCGGCAAATGACGATTGATGTCCCCGTCAATCCGAGCGCGCGTCCAGCCATTGGCAATAAACCAACGCAGACGACTGGAACCATGTCACCAGGCGCGCCCTGGGCTGTCTGCATCACGCCTCCGCCCAATCAGGTTCTGTACACCGCCGATGGATTTCCAGGCCGGCTCTACAAGCTCACGCTCGATGGAAGAGTCCTGGGAGTGTTTGGAAAATCGGGCAAGCAGCTCAATCAGTTTGGATGGATCCACGAAATCGCCTGTCCCTCGGAAAACGAGATTTACGTCAGCGAAATACTGAATTGGCGCGTACAGAAGCTGGTTCTTGATACGGGACGTTGATTTGCTGCTTTGAATCGAGCGGCGGACCACCGGACTCCGCTGGTAACACTTCACCCAGTGCCGACTGAATTCGCTCAATGGATTCCTGCATGGTTCATCTAAGTAATTGACCAGAAAGCGGTTACCCAGGTTGGGAATGGACCGGATTGGGAATGCCAAAAATGGGAATATGGGGATAAAAAAAACGAAAAATACTTTCTTGAACCTAATGAAGAAGTTTGTTAAAGTTCTTTAACTAATGTACCGATTACCAAGGAAGCGCAGCCTCCCCAAACCACCTTCCATGTGATTTGCAGCCTAAGGCGTTGACGAAGGAACTGTAAGGAGGAAGACATGTCGCCCCAACTTGAGCGAATTGTGGTCATTTCGATCATGACCATTCTGGTGTCGCTGTTTACCTGGATGTATTTACGTGACCGCCAGCGGCGCATGAAGCTTTGGATCCTGGGATGGATATCGATCCTCTTGCATTTTGGTGCGCTCACTCTGGTTGAATTCCACCTTCTTCCCATCAAACCCGCGAAACTGATCGCTATTTCAACCCTGGTGCTGGCTGGAATATGCTTCCTTCTTTCCGTTTCGCACGCTTGCTCTACGCCAGCACGCAGAGTCATTTTCCTTGTTTTCATGGGGCTCCCTTCAATCATCTATACAGCGTGCCTGGTTTTTCAGATCCGCCAGCCAATGACGTATCCAGCGCTTCTGAGCATTGTGATCATCACAGGTCTGACCCTGTCCTTCTCTTACTATCAATGGAAAAGCCTGTGGTTCTGGATTCCGGCGTTAGCGGCGGCCGCCGCCGGACTCTGGGTAGTCCTCCAATCGGCTTCCCATCCACGGTATGGACTGGACTATTTGTTGTGGTTGTATTTCGCCTTTACCGGCACATTTTACTGGGGGCACTTTCGCAGGTTCTCTCCAGGAGTCATTTTCACCTCGTTGTCTTTTGTGGCTTGGGGCATGGTCTTCCCCGTAGCAGAGTATCTCCTTTCATTGCACGTTGGACCGCCTGGATCAAGCGTGCTCTGGGATATCCCCAAGTATTTTGTCGCCTTCGGCATGATCTTTACTCTCTATGAAAACCAGAGCGAAAGCCTGCACCGGGAAATCAAGGAGAGAAAGCGCGCGGAGGACGAAGCCAAGGCAGCCAACGAAGCCAAGAGCGTCTTCCTGGCCACTATGAGTCATGAGATACGCACTCCAATGAACGGAATTATCGGGATTACGGATTTGGTGCTTGATACTTCATTGAGCCGGGAGCAGCGCGAAGATTTGAATATGGTCAAAGCCTCCGCGGAGTCATTGTTGATGGTGATCAACGACATTCTGGATTTCTCCAAGATTGAGGCGGGCAAGCTTGAATTTGAAAGAATCGATTTCGATTTGCGCGAAAGCCTGGGCGAGGTGATCAGAGCCATGAGCTTCCGCACCAAAGAGAAAGGCTTGGAGCTGACCTGCGACATCGATCCCGATGTTCCTGAAATCGTTGCCGGTGATCCGGGAAGACTGCGCCAGGTCCTGATTAACCTGGTCGGGAATGCTGTGAAATTTACGGAAACGGGTGAGATCGTCATTTCTGCTGATTGTGTCCAGAGAGACGGAGATGATGTTGAGTTGCACTTCGGCGTCAAGGACACTGGAATTGGCATTCCTCAGGAAAAACGAGACATGATCTTCCAGGCCTTTACTCAGGTCGATGGTTCCACGACGCGCAAGTTTGGAGGCACAGGACTCGGCTTGGCGATTTGCGCGCGGCTGGTCGAGATGATGCACGGCCGGATATGGGTGGAAGCAGGCCTCGAAGGGATTGGAAGCGTCTTCCATTTCACCTGCCGTTTGTTGATTCCGAGAAACTACAAACCCAAGCCGCTGCCTATAGCCAAAGATCAACTCCGGCGGTTGCCTGTCTTGAGTGTCGATAATGCAACCAATGGCACATGCTGAAAATGAATTTTGGTTCCAGGTTGGCGGGCACGCTTTCAGGCCCAATCATTGATAAACTAGTGCTTATGCCGACTACAGAAGAAATAATGAATGCGCTGACTGAATGCTACGACCCTGAGATTCCCGTCAACATCGTTGATCTGGGCTTGATCTATGATGTGCGCATGAAACCGGTTGAGAGTGCTCCTGAAGTCCAGGATGTTGAAGTAGAGATGACCATGACTTCCCAGGGGTGCCCGGCGCATGTAGGCATCAGCGAAGATGTGCGGCGAAAAGTGCAAGCCCTGCCGGGCGTGAATTCCGTAAATGTCAATATCGTCTGGAATCCACCTTGGGGCCCGGAACGGCTCAGTCCGGCAGCCCGGCAGAAGTTGGGTATTGACTGAAACTGGCGAAGCGTGCGGCCCGCAAAAGTTCAGTAGCGGCTGCCGCCGGCAACAGGAATGTTGCGATATCCGCCACCCTGCTGCTGTGAGAGCTTTTCCAAAAATGTAGCCGCACCGTCTACGATCTTACTGCCTCTCTCGATGTACTCCGGCAAGCGATTCCAAAGCTCTTCGAAACGCTCCGGGTGCTCAATTGCCAATGTGGCCAAACCCACTCCGGCAACCACGAGTCCGGCGGGACGGCGGCCAGTCAAGAACAACAGTGCCCCTGCCGCAAAAGAACCATAAATGATCCCTTTCTTCCAATCCATATTGTCACCCCCTAAGCGTGATCTAACCTGCCATCTGAAGTTGAGTGTTGTGCAACTTAAGTTTAGAGCAAAAATCACTTTTTTATGTTGTATCCGCCAGTCCCTATAAGGAAATGCTGTTCACTCTTTGTCTGGTTGTCTGGTAAAGTGGGCAGAAAATTGAAATGTATCCAAAAAGGAATGTGGGCGCCGGTATCAAGGGGCGGCGCCCACTGGGGGTACTGCGTATGTTACTTACATAGACGAGATAGATTTCAAAAAGTTTCGTAAAAACAAAAAGTTAACATAACTTAAACAAACGCGAAAATTAGACAAACCTAAAAAAAGCCCCTCTTACGAGGGGCGAAAGAAAGAATTAAGGAGAGAGGAGAGAACATTTAAGACATTTGGGCAATCAACTCCCGTAACTGAATGCGGGCTTGATGAAGCGCAAATTCCGACTCTTCTGTGCTGATGCCAAGCAAGCGGGCAATCCGCTCATGTTCGTAGGTTTCTACGTCATGCAGCAAGAAAATCAATCTTTCGGTGGCTGGCAATTGCACGACCGCGCGCTCCAGATGAATACGCTTTACATTGCCATGAACGCTTTGCGTTTGCGAGACCTCGCACTTTAACGTTAGCGGTCCGACCGGGACAAGTTCCCGAACTTCCGCCAGAAAAGCACGGTCGATGTGATCTTGGTTTGGGTGAGGTTGTGCCGCGAAAGCGCGTAGGAACGAATTGGCGCTCAATTGTTCCGCTACTAATTCGTTGTCAGTCATCCAGAATGCCAGGGAGTAAATTCTATGGCAGTTCTCATTGTAGACCTGGTCGTAAGGTATAGAGACTGTGTTCTCAAGAACCGAAGCAAAGGAAGCTAAACTGTTGATCGCACTCTGAAGGCCTGTCGCCATCACCTACCTCTTTTCTGCCGCCTTCTCCGGGGGCTCGGGTCTTTTTAGGACCGGGTGGTTCTGGGTCCGTATGGATTTACCTAGAGCAATCCTTTTGCCCAACTCGATAGGTGGACAGCATGGAATTGCAAAGTGTTGTAAGCCATTATTTTTCAATCAGATATATGGATTCATCGATCTCCTCATGACCAAGGGGATTAAGTATCAAGGGCAGGAGAGTTAATACGGGAGCACATATAGGGAATCAAGATACCACTTTTAGGCAAGGGAGTCCTTAGCGCCAGGGAGGGAGAGTAGGTAAAATTTGCTCATCGCATAGCCATTAATTCAAGAAACCGCATCAGTCCACTCCCATCCAAATCCACTTCTGTGTGCAAAGCAAGATTTCGAGGGTTTTAGCGGATTTACCGCACAGCAAGAACTTCTCTGATATTATCGCGCGCCAGGAAAAATTTGAGTGAAGAAAAATCTTTAAAGAGGTTTTCGATGTGGCGGTTATTGAAGATTCGCTGTAGACGAAAATCGGGAACCACCTCCAATTCCAGAACGTCTCCTTGAGCAATGTGGTACCGGCAGTAGGGAAAGTCCGGTCCAGCATCTTTGGTGTGGAAAAAAGCGAGCAAGATTCCTTTCGGTCTAAGAATCTTGCTGATCCGTTCGACCATAGGTTTCACTAGCGCCTCATGCAGGTAATCAGGGATGTCCCAACATAAAATGGCGTCGAACCGGTGCTCGGGGTGATCGAGATTCTCGGCAAAAAATCTTTTCGGATCCAGACCCTCTGTGCCTTCTCCAGGTCTCAGACCGGCAACGGCCTCTCTGGCAGCGCGGAGGATATCCTCGTTGTAAACGCGCCCCCCATATTGGGTGAGGAATGAGATATTGGCAGAAGAGGTTGGGCCCAGATCGAGGACGGAAAGATCATTGAAGCTCGCCAAAGTCCGCGTAAATTCTGTAAATCCTGTGGAGCGGCGGCTGATCCGCTGCGGCGCTCCAGTCCTACGCAATTTTGTTTGTGCTTCGTCTGTTCCCCGAAACCATCGCATCAAATATTTCCTGCCGAACTCCTTCCATTTTACTTGTCATCAAGAAATGATGCTTGGGGACCAGTCACTGCCAGTTCTGGCACTTCGTCGATGGCCGCGGCTGATGCCGGGGTTATAGTCGTGCCCGCTGCCGGGGTTACGGTTGCAGCTTTGCGGAATTCAGGCTTGCCTTCCTTCTGAATGTCGATCGCGCCCCTAAAGAAGGCGCCATCTTCAATGACGATACGCTTCGTGCAGACATCTCCAGTCAGACTGCAAGATCGTTTCAGCTCCACTTTCTCCGAGGCGCAGATGGTACCTTCAACTTTCCCATGAATAACAATCTCCCGGGCAGCAAGCGTAGCGTGAATCCGGCCATTCGGACCAATGGTTAAGGTATGTTCGTGCAGGTCAACACTGCCCTCCGCTTCTCCATCAAAATAAAGGTCCTCGGAACCGGCAAGCTCGCCTTTGACCTTGACTGACTTGCCAATGTGGGCCACCTCTGCCCGCAAAGCATCCTGGAGTTTAGGCGGAGGTTCGTAGCTGCGAGTGTCTTTGGGCGGCGGGGCCGTTGGGGGTGCTGCAAGGTTTGCGACTGTGGAGGAGTTGGATTGAGGACGTTCTGGACTGTCATCGGGGCGAGATTTCCACATGTTAGGCTCCAACAAGAAAGGCGATGGTGAGGGAACGATATTGACTATACTGAACGCTATCCCCACTCGCAATCAACTTTTTCTTCCAACCATGAACCAAAGGCACGCGCAAGTGTTGGGTCCAAGGTAAGTGGCACTGCGGCAAGGCTGTGCCTAGAGATGGCAATCTGGTTCTCAATCTAATCCATCCAGCTTCAGACGTATATTTACTATTTAGTTATCACAAGCATTATTCCAATAAACTATTTATTTTCTATGTTTTATGTGCGGCAACCGAATAGAAGATAAAGAGTCCTTTGGTCGTATAGTTGCAAGAGAGTTAATAGTCGACCGGGACGGAAATGTCCGCGACGCGGAAGAGCCGAAAACCAGGGGAACAGCGGTTCGAACGAGTTGCGGCTAACAAGAGCTAATGGGACTGCCTTTCCGAAGGGTCGATACAAAAGGGGTGGCGGATAAAACCGCCACTCCTTTTTGCATCTTCCTCCATATTCGCAATCCCGTATAAAATGCAACTTGCTGCTGGATTTCGGAGTCAAATAGGCAGGGCTATGCGATCCCATAAGTGTGTTTGGAGTGGTTTGCTGTTTTTGCTGGCAGGAATTACCGCCAGTGTGTGCGACTCGCACCCCTCACCCCAAGGGGCGCTTCCTGAAGATGCCAATCAGTTGGTTCGAGAAGCCGTCCAGAATGAGATGAACGGAGAAGGCAAAGACCACACACACTGGCGATACCATCTTCACCGGGAAGACGATCGAGGCTCCCAGGATCGTGACGTAATTGAGACCAAAGAGGGTTCTCTAGCTAAAACGCTGCTGATCAACGGCCGGCCTCTAACGGCCGAGCAGCGCAATCTCGACGAAGAACGGATGAAGAAGCTCGTGAATGATCCCAACGAGCGAGCCAAGCGGGATCATCGTGTGCAACAAGATGAAGAAAAGGCGCGTCAGCTCCTCAAAGCCATTCCCGATGCTTTCATCTTCAAATACGACGGTATTGAAGGAACCCAGGTACGGCTGAATTTCAGGCCAAACACCAACTTTTCTCCTCCCACAAGAGAGCTTGCGGTATACCACGCCATGACCGGCAAGGTATGGATTGACCAGTCGGCCAGGCGCTTATCGAGAATCGAAGGCCAGCTTTTCGAAAAAGTGAATTTTGGGTGGGGCCTGCTGGGCCATCTGGAAAAAGGCGGCACGTTCAAAGTGGTGCAACAGGACGTTGGCGGCGGCCACTGGAGCACAATACAGCTAGAGGTAAACATGCAGGGACGCGCCGTGATCTTCAAGAGCCTCAACGTCAGGGAACATGAAACCTTGACGGACTTCCACCGCGTACCCGACGATCTTTCCATGGCTCAAGCCTTTGGCATACTTGAAAAGGCCGCGAATCTCCCAGCCAACACTCAAGCGGCTGCAAACTAAATCATGGCCAGCACTGAGGACGGCGTCTCGGCAAAGGTTCGCAACCTAACGGACCAACTTCAGGATTTAGAGCGTGATCTCAAATCCCAGCGATTGACTGACCTCCAACTGATACGGGAATTCCGCGATGCCCTTGATCGCTCTCGAACGACAGCTTGGACGATTACGGAACTCCTTCATGCCCGCACACTGAAGAACAATCCTCAGGCAGCTTTGCCATTCCTACTGGCCGAACGTCTCCGACGTTTCACTCAGATGACCAAAGACCTTTCGAAAGATCTCGACTCCGATATCACACCCGACGGCATCAGCGCGCTCTCGGACGCTTTGGAATCGCTTCAATTGAAGTTGAAGAAGCTGGTGAAGGCGAATAAGTAGATATCTTTTTGTCTTTTTACGTTGGCAGATCTACGCTAGGGCTCTACTCCCCAGACTGTTTGATCCATCCGAAAAAGTCACAGTTCAGAGGAGCACACGGCTAGGTGCAACTTCTTGCATGTGCCGCACCTACTTCATCTTCATCAAACCTTAACATTGTTATGGGAATATACATGATCTACCAGTTTGGATTTGTGGTTCTCTGAATATTGAGACAGCAATGAGTCTTCACAAAGAAAAACTGCTGGAAGCGCGTGCAGGCTACGCGCCAAGGAGGTTGCCCATGAAGATTGTCGCGAGAAGTCTGTCTGCAATAGCGGTAATCGCTATGCTGATTCTGAGCTCTTGCAGCGGTGAAAAAGGCGGAGCTTCAGAGACGGTCAAGCTGCAAGGAGCGGGCGCCAGCTTCCCGGCTCCACTCTACTCCAAGTGGTTCAAGACTTATAGTGGTTCCCATCCCAACGTGCAGATCGATTATCAGTCGGTGGGGAGCGGTAGCGGGGTGAAGAGCTTCGTTGATAAGACCGTGGACTTTGGCGCCAGCGATGCTGCGATGTCGGCTGAGGAGATTGGCCGCGTTGATCCGGCGCTGGGAGTGCAGTTGCTACCCATGACGGCAGGAAGCATCGTTCTTGCCTATAACCTGCCGGATGTAAAGGAATTGAAATTATCGCGCAAAGCCTATGCAGGCATCTTCTTGGGCACCGTCAAAAAGTGGAATGATCCCGTCATTTCCAAAGAGAACCCAGGAGTTAAGCTGCCCAACATCGCCATTAACGTGGTGGTTCGGGCCGACAGCAGCGGAACGACCTACGTCTTCAGCAAGCATCTCAGCGCCATCAGCGCGGAGTTTGCTAAGAGCCCGGGCGTCGGCAAAATGCTCAACTGGGCCGTGGGGACTCGCTCCAAAGGAAATGAAGGGGTTACGGCGAGCGTGAAAACCACCCCGGGCGCTATCGGGTATATCGAATACGGCTACGCCAAGAGCCAAGACATGCCCATGGCGTCTCTTCGAGAACAAATCTGGCAGCTACATTGCTGCCACGACTGCCTCCGGACAGGCAGCTCTGGCGTCGGCCAAACTGCCTGACGACATGATCGTGTGGGCTTCCGATCCCGAAGCTAAGGATGCGTACCCGATTGTCACTTACACCTGGCTGCTGTGCTACAGGAAATACGACAAGAAAAAACTGGACGCGCTACTGGACATGCTCACCTACAGCCTGACTGAGGGACAGAAAGATGCCGAACCACTTGGCTATATCCCGATGCCAGCGCCGGTAGTTGAAAAAGTGAAAGCTGCGATACAGAACATCAAGGCCGGCCAGAGGCTGTGGTGGGCTGTTGTTGCTTTCTGGATTTCTGCCTCTAGCCCACATTGATCTATAGGAGACAGGCAGCGCTCCGTGCCTCCAGACGACCTCGGCAGTGCAACGGACGTAGCGTGGAGGACTACTTGTTTTGGAGTCAAAAGGGTTTTGCCGTGTCTGCTGAGATTCAGATCTCCCAACCACCTACGGCGTTGCAACGAGGCGTTGACAAGACGTTTCGCGCATTGTGTCTGGGGTTCGCGTGGCTTTCTGTTTTTCTGGCGGTGTTCATTGTTCTGCGGATCGCGATTGCTGCCATGCCAGCGATCCGTGATCACGGGCTGGGGTTTCTCAGCGGCACAATCTGGGATGCCAACCAGGGAAAGTACTCGATCCTTCCTGAAATCTGGGGCACTCTGTACAGCTCGCTGCTGGCCCTGATCTTTGGAACGGCGTTCGGCGTGGCCGCGGCCGTGTTTTTGAGCGAGGGGTTTCTGGGTTCCCTGGTATTCGCAATTCTGAAAGTCTTCAATATCCATTTCCATGAAGCCTGGGGAAAGCTTCCCGGCCAGATTGAGAACCTGCTGCGAAACCTGATTGAGTTGCTGGCTGCGATTCCCAGCGTGGTGTATGGCTTGTGGGGGTTGTTCGTAGTCATTCCGCTGGTGCGTCCGGTGTGCAACTGGCTGCACGCCCAGATGGGATGGTTTCCGTTGTTTAGTACCGACTTGAGCGGACCGGGCATACTGCCCGCGGCCATCGTTCTCTCGATCATGGTCATGCCCACCATCACTGCTATTAGCCGGGAGGCGCTAACCTCAGTGCCCTCCAAGCTTCGCATGGCCGCCTACGGTCTGGGCGCGACGCGCTGGGAGACGATTCTGGCGGTCATTTTGCCCACTGCTTTTCGCGGGATTTTCGGGGGCATCGTGCTGGCTTTTGGCCGGGCTCTGGGAGAGACCATGGCCCTGGCTATGCTGGTTGGGAACTCCAACCAGATCAGCGTCTCATTGTTTTCGCCTGCCAACACGCTAGCGGCCCTGCTGGCCAACAACTTCCCCGAGGCGCGGCCTGTGGACGTCGCCGTATTGATGTATGCAGCTTTAGTGCTGCTGGCCATTACCCTGGTCGTGAATGTGATGGGCGCGTTGATTCTGCAACGAGCTTCACGCGGGCTAGAAGGAGGGAGAGTGTGAGTGCTGAAGTTCCTACTCTGGAACAGCAACTCAATCCTTTGAGCGGCGTGGACTTTGTCGATCTCGAAAAGCACTTGATGAAGCCACGCACCATGTTCAGCGGTTTACTAAGCGGACTGGTAACGCTGATGACGCTTTTTGCGCTGATCCCATTGTTCTCCGTGGTCTGGATGCTGCTGTGGCGAGGAGGCAGCAAGCTGAGCCTGATGTGCTTCACTGCACTGCCGCCCACGCCTTTGGAGCAGGGAGGTGGATTCGGCAACGCTATCGTTGGCACCCTGATCATCGTCGCGCTGGCCACAGCGATGAGTGTGCCGGTCGGACTCCTGAGCGCCGTGTTCCTGGCGCAGGCGAAATCCGGCCACCGGTTGGCCGAGGTAGTGCGCCTTGCGGCCAAGGTGCTGACGGGATTCCCATCGATTCTCGCGGGCGTATTTGCGTACGGAGCCATCGTACTCCTGACTGGCGGGTTCTCGGCCATCGCCGGAGCGATTGCGCTTTCCATCCTGATGCTGCCCACGATTTCTGCTCACCGCGGAAGACGCTATCCGAGCGGTACCCGCCAAAATGAAAGAAGCGGCATTTGGCATGGGGGCCACGGCGACCCAGACCACCTGGATGGTGCTGCTGCCGACAGCCATGCCGGGAATTCTCACCGGAATCATGCTGGCCGTCGCCCGGGGCGCCGGGGAAACGGCTCCGTTGTTGTTCACGGCGCTGTTCAGCAACTACTGGCCCGTGGACCATGGTCACGTGAACCTTATGCAACCGACAGCCTCGCTGGCTGTGCTGATTTACAACTTTGCCGGCAAGCCCTTCAAGAACCAAGTAGAACTGGCCTGGGCGGCGGCCCTGGTATTGGTTCTGCTGGTGCTGACCACGAACCTGATCGGGCAAAGCCTGTCGCGCGGCCGAAGCCAACATTCATAGGAGAGCAGAGATGCAAAACCCACCGCTTTTGCGGGACGTGAAGACCAATGGATCGTCACCCAACCAGGATGTGGTCATCGACTGCCACATCAAAGAACTCTATTACGGAAACTTCAAGGCGGTTCGCGATACCAGCATTCCGGTAAAAAAGAACTCCATCACGGCGTTCATAGGACCTTCCGGATGCGGCAAGAGCACCGTGTTGCGCTGCCTGAACCGGATGAACGACCTGGTGCGCGGCTTCCGCTTTGAAGGCCATGTCCACTACCGGGGTAAGGACATCTACAATCCTTCGATTGACCCGGTGGCTGTTCGCCGTTATATCGGCATGGTGTTTCAGCAGCCCAACCCGTTTGCCACCAGCGTTTTCAATAATGTGGCCTTCGGGTTGCGCCTGAATAATTACAAGGGCGACAAGGCCGCTCGGGTAGAGCAGGCGCTTAAGCGTGCCGCCCTATGGGAGGAAGTAAAGGACAAGCTCCACAAGAGCGCACTTTCCTTGTCTGGCGGGCAACAGCAGCGCCTGTGCATTGCCCGTGCGGTGGCCACCGAACCCGAAGTGTTGCTTATGGACGAACCCTGCTCCGCACTCGATCCCATCGCTACCCGCAAGATCGAGGAGTTGATGCTGGAACTCAAGACCCGCTACACCATCGCCATCGTCACCCACAACCTGCAGCAGGCGCAGCGGGTTGCCGACCAGACCGGCTTCCTGTACGTGGATACCACCAAGGGTGGACGGACCGGGTACCTGGTGGAATTTGGCGAGTCCAATCAGATGTTCCACGATCCCAAGGAAAAACATACCAAGGAGTACATCAGCGGGGCGTTCAGCTAAAGGTGTAAAGCTAGCAATATCTACAGGTAAACGGGGTACATGAAGAGAAAGTCTCTACGCCCCCGGAGCAGTAGCGTTGTTGATCGCTGCTGAAAGGCGATCTGGGCGCCCAGACTACACGAATATTGAATAGCGCGTTTTCTATCGGCATTCAGATTGGTTTTCGAATTTCGTATCTTTTCGTCCAGTAGTGACCATCTTTGGTGCCGGTACTTTCTTTGCTTTGACATAGCTACTTAGGGCCGCTTGGGTAAAAGACAATGGAATGTGCGATACACTTTGCGCCGGAATACGCCAAAACGGGTTTCTTGGTTTTTGTAAACCTCCTATCCCTGATCTCAATAATGAGTTTATCCGAAGAGCGGGATTTTGCGGCATCACGAATCTAAGACTCAGAAATTCTAAAAACATTTTAATCCAAAAAAAAATTTGGCGAACCCCTGAAACACTTGCATAGTTTTTGCCACTACAGGAACAGAGTCGGTTTATTACGACTTCAGTTTTCGCAGAGAGCTGGCTAAAGAAGTGAGAAAGGGATCTAAACAAATAGCTTGTCTCTTTAGTCATAAACATGGCGAAGAGGCAACAGCCATTGGGGGCAGTCTCAAAGGTTTACTCACCGAACATGGCGTCAGGCTAGACATTGATTCATTTCCGATGGGTATTAATGTCAACACTCGGATGCAAACCTTTGATATCGAGGCTGTGATCTTTCTCGCTTGCCCTGAAAGCATCTCGTCGGTGGCAGTTCAATTGGAATTGAACGCCGCTCTACGACAACGAATACCAATTTTCACAATCCACCTGAGAGGGGAACTTTCTCAGGAATTTACGAAACGCACTTACTGGCACATGCCCGCGCTGGATTCGCCGGAATTTGTTGCAGGTGGTCATGAACTGGGGCGCTTGATTTATGAGCGGGTTAGTCTCCATCGCAAGATTCGAGCAATTCATTCTGACAGTTTTTCCGAAGAAATGCGCGAAGCTGCCGAAGACATCGCCACAAAAGCCGATCGGACGTTGGTAGCAGAATACGCATGCGAACTTGCCGGCAAATATTTAGAAATCACGGATCCCAGCACTCGTTTCTGGATCGCGTTAGCCCTGGGAAAGGCCAGCACACCTGAAGCCGCCCAATTGCTGGAAAAGCTTCCTCGAGATGGCCATCCTTTGGAGGCCGAGGGTATTCGACAAGCCCAGGAAATGTATCGATAAGAAATCCGCATTAATGCGGTATTTGTTACGGCCCTTTACATAGCTTACCTCAGAAGGAGTTTTCTTATGAACACCTGCCAAAGATGTCTTTTCGCCCTGCTCACTGCTGCGACGTTGCTGTTTGTGTCCAGCTGCCAATCATCATCTTCATCTTCTGCATCCTCTGCACCTTCAGCACCCCGCCTGAACATTTCTTCAGTCGCACAGGAAATCACGAATGGGGTTGGATTGGTAAAAACAACTTCAACAGAAGGGGCGAAGGGCCCCATATTTGTTTTTGAAGAAGTGCATACTTCCCGCGTGGGCCAGTTGCAGATCGCAGTGATGTTACTGAGACTGCATGACCGATACGCTCTGAAGAAAATCGCCCTTGAAGGATCCATCTGGTCAGGAAACCACCTCGATGGTGGCTGGTACCAGAATTCTGGAACTAAGCAAGATCGAGAAGACTCCGCGGTGCGGATGGTGGCCGATGGTGAAATCAGTTCCTCAGAACTGATGGCCATACTTTTTCCCGATGTGGAGGTTTACGGAGTCGAAGATGCGATCCAGTACGGACAGGACTTGAAAGTTAAAGGCAATCCTGAAGTCGGATACCTGGTGTCCATCGCCGAGAAAGGCCTTTCGTCTTCTGATATACAGAAGGTCAATCTCTTGGTAAGACAGAAAAAACAGAAGGAGGCTCTTGAATATGTCCTCATGTCGGATCCGTGGACGAAACAACAGTATAAATCTCGTCAAGACTCGTCCAATGTTTCAGCAGAAGGAACGATCGAACGTCTTCGCGGAATCCAAGCAAAGGCACGTGAATTAGGTATCCAGATTAGTTCCCAAGATGAACAGGGTATGGAGAATGAGATTCATTTTTTCGAAACCGCTTCACAACGTAGCGTTACAATGGTGAATAACGCATTGCAGCTGCCTGGTACGATTGCAGGGGCGCCTGAAGCGATGATTATTGGAGCGGCCCACTCAGCAAAAGTCACAGAACTTTTAAAACAGCGAAATGTTTCATTTGCTCTGATCCAACCAGTAGACCTGAAAACCGACCAAGGATCGATGTCGGGGAACGATTACGAACGAAAAACCAATGGCGGATGGGCTCGGAACGACGCCGGGAGCCTTGGCCACGTTTTGAACCAGCATAGGAAGCCGCCGCCGGTTATTGGCCGGATAGCGGGACACAGCTATGCAAGCATGCAGCTTGCAGCCATAGTACTAGCCAAGAGCGCGCGCACGGGCGGGAAATTCCCGGATAACGTATGGGACCAGCTATCGGCCCTGCCAGAAATAAGAATCGATAAAAACTCGATTACCAGAGATGGTTACGACGTAATCTTTCGCGCTTGGTTGAAACAAGACGACGGCAAAGAAACAGAGGTATGGGCGCGTCTGGGGACCGTCAACCAATTAGCGGGTCATGGCGGAGGAAACGGAAGAAATGGCGGCCACGGCAGAAAAACCAGTAATGACGAACCTTCGGACGGAAAAAAAAACCGCCAAAGTGACCACCGGGAAGATAGTACATCATCCGAGGCGCTGGAAAACAAGTTAATCGATGCAAGCGAGGAATTAAAAGCTGAGAATGCTGGTAGAAAAGGCTTAGTCAAGCTAGGAGCCGACGTTCTGGCAGCGTTTGGGTCAACACGGACGGAAGTCATTGGGACGCCCCGTATCAGTAGTTGAACACAATTCACAGATGAGGAGTAGGTCAACGTCCAGCGGAGCAGGGATGAAGATTCAAGCCACTGTCACTGAACGCAAAGCTTCCAATACGGCGCTCATCAATATCTTCAAGTATGGGCGCCGATACTCACTCTATTCCATTGGAGTGTTCATCATCGGAGCTGTTTCATATTTTGCTGTGCAGCGCAATTTCTATCTGACCGAGATCGAAAAACTGCGAAGCAATGTGTCTCTAATGGAGAACCAACTTACTCCATACTAGGGATCAACCAGAAGTGAAGCGGCCGCCTGCGGTTCGGGAACAAAATCCTCACATCCCTAGTAAAATCACTGGAGAGTCTTATTTGAGGCGCGCCGATGAGCAGCTTGGTACTGGACCAAGACAACCCTATACACAAGAGAAGGCCACCGCTCTGGGGCATCCTCGGTGGGATGGGCCCACTCGCCTCAACTGAGTTCCTCAACAATATTTACAGATTGAGCCTGGAGCGTACAGAGCAAGACATGCCCAGGGTTATTCTTCTCTCCGATCCCAGCGTGCCCGATCGGACGACTGCCATCAAATCAGATGAGATCGAAAAAGTTGCCCGTGATCTGCAGGGCCTTCTGGCCAGGCTTTTTCAGATGGATGTGGACCACATAGTGATCGCCTGTGTTACCGCACACTTCTTTCTTCCCTGCTTGGAATTACCCGCCCCGATCAAGACACGAATAATTTCCTTGATCTCTACCATCATTGACTCTTTACGCGTAGAGAAGGGCAAATATTTATTGCTGCGCACCAGTGGAACGCGAGACGCGAGAATTTTTGAAGGTGATCCCGGATGGAGCTCGGTCAGCTCCCGGGTCTGCATTCTCAACGATAAGGACCAGGAAACGATTCATCATAATTATCTTTATCAGCTTAAAAAGCGAAGCATCAATGCTGACGATCTTGTCCTACTCAACCATTTGAAAGCCCAATATCAAGTGGACGGCTTTATCGCAGGATGCACCGAAGTCCACCTTCACACCAGAGAATTGTTGGCTAATGGTATGAAGATGATCGATCCCCTCTATGTTTTGGCGGAACGGATTGCCCAACCGGCTTCGCTTGCGGTTTCGCATACGGCGTCAGATAAACAATTGTAGTCACCTCACAACCGCAATCTTTTCCACTGCACGAAAAGTCTGTTTGCGTGCAGTCAGTTTTTCGATCAAATCGGTTTTGATCTTATAGCCTCGTCCAGGCGTATTGGGAACTTTGATAAATCCTTGGGGCGAAATGTCGATAGCAGGTTCGATGATGTCTTCTTTCCAATACCGCTTGGATGCAGAGACATCTCCCGGCAGCGTGAAATTTGGCAGCGTGGAGAGGGCCACGTTGTGAGAGCGGCCGATGCCGGACTCCAGCATTCCTCCACACCAAACCGGCACTCCTCCCTGTTGCGCCGTGTTATGCACTGCAATTGCCTCGCTGAAACCACCTACCCGGCCAACCTTGATGTTGATGATCTTGCATGAACCGAGTTCAATGGCAGCCTGGGCGTCGCGCTGTGTGCGAACGCCTTCGTCGAGGCAGATGCGCGTCTTGAGCTGCTTTTGCAGTTGGGCGTGGAAATAAAAATCATCGTGCCAAAGAGGCTGTTCAATCATCAGCAACTGAAAACGGTCAAACTGTTTCAAGTGTTCAACCTGATCCAAGGTGTAGGCGGAATTGGCATCACAGCTCAGGAGAATTTGTGGCCAGCGGGCCCGTATTTTCTCAAATATTTCTACGTCCCAACCTGGCTTGCATTTCACTTTGATCCGCCGGTAACCGGCGGCCAGTTCGGTCTCGATTTTCTCCAGCAATTGTTCGTAAGAGTTTTGAATTCCAATGGAAACACCGCAGGCGATTTCGGCTTGGGTTCCGCCCAGCAATTTCCAAAGCGGTATGCCTTTGGCCTGGGCGTCGGCGTCCCATAGTGCATTTTCAAGCGCCGCTTTGGCCATGCGGTGTCCGCGGATTTGGGAAAAAAACTGAGACGCCATGCCGCCATGATCGATGGATTTGCCCAGCAGCGCTGGTGCGAGGTACCGTTCAATGGCATACCAGGCTGTGTCAGTGGACTCCTCGTTATAGAAGGGCTCTTCTCCAGCCACGCACTCTCCCCAGCCTTCGGGTCCGTCCGTATGCAAAGTGGCCAGCAGGATGCGTCGATCGGTCGTGCGTCCAAAGCTGGTCTCAAAAAAATGCACCAGCGGGATATGAATCTCACGCAGCGTGACAGCGTCAATTCTCATAGTTGCTCACCTGGCCATTGCCCCAGTAGATAGGAGCCATTTGAATCTTGATCACGGTCGTAACCCAACACGGCCAGCCCTTGCGAGAATGCCTTTAAAAACTCTTCCCGGTTCCGGGTTTGTACTTCCACAGCCTGGGCCAAGTCTGTTTCCGACTTTTTCCAGGAATAGATCTGGGCGGGCACCTGGATCTTCTTTACTACCTTGAAATCCGGCTGCCGGCCCGATCCTAGCAGGTTTGCTACACGATTGGATTTCACCCACCATTCGGCGATGATACGATCGGTTGGCAGTCCCCTGTGCAGCGGCGATGACGAAGTTCCATAGTGATTTACGCTGTAGCGACGGACAATCGCGCCCAACTTGCAAATATTAAGATGGGCGTTCTTGATTTCCAGCGGATCAAAGGTCCATTCAATCAAGTCAAAGCCGCGATCAATCGCGTCGTCGCGCTGGGCAAGTTTCAGGCGGTACCCAAGATTGGCGTTTCGGTAGCTCTCCCGCACGGCCAGCAAATGCGAATACAAATAGGGCCGTGGCCTTTGCTCATGCGAATGCATACCCGGAAAAGCAAGAACAAATCCGATCAGGTCTTCGCCATCAAAAGCTCCAATGACTTGCCCACCGATCTCTTCCGCAACCACAAAAAGATGCATCGGAACCAGTTCTACGTCGGTGAACTTCCAAACCTCTCTTTGCAGGTCAACACAGGCATCGAACTCCTTCTCGCCCTTGCAACTCCTTATTGCGATTTCGTTGTGGCTCATTGGGACACTTAAACTTTCTTACCGGTTCTCCTCGAGAAGCTTTGCCTGCTGCCATAGCTCTTCCATCTGCTCCATCGTTGCTTCCTGGGGTTCAATTCCCTGTTTATGCAACTGTTCTTCCAGCCAGCCAAGGCGCTGGCGAAACTTTCGATTGGTCCGGCGCAATGCCAACTCGGGATCGACCGAAAGATGCCGCGCAAGGTTTACCAGGACAAAAAACAAGTCGCCAACTTCATCTTCAAGGCGTGCGCGCAGGCTTTCGGGAACTTTCGCATTGCTTCGTTTCTCGATCGCCTCGGGAGGCAGTTCGCGGATATTTGCCTGGAGTTCCCGGGTCTCTTCCGCCAACTTCTCAAACAGCCCCTCAACCGAGTCCCAGTCAAAACCCACATGGGCTGCCTTGGAGCTGATTTTATGGGCTTCCATCAGGGCGGGCATCTTGGAAGAGATGCCATTCAACATCGACTCATGCTGCGGCGCCGCTGCGGTAAGATCGTTTGCTTTGTTCTTCTTGTTTTTTCGTTCCTGGGCTTTTAGCGATTCCCAATTTTTCAGGACCTGGGCTGAATCGTCGGCCTTGACGTTGCCAAACACATGCGGATGGCGATGGACCAGTTTGCCGCTTAAAGTATCCAGGACATCATCAATCGAAAACCGGGATTCTTCTTTTGCCATCTCGGCATAGAACAGCACCTGGAGCAGCAGATCGCCTAATTCGCCGGTGAGTTCCTGCCAATCCCGCCTGTCGATGGCATCCAGGACCTCATAGGTTTCTTCCAGGGTATATCGTTGAATGGAATCGAAGGTTTGCTCCCGGTCCCACGGACATCCTCCGGGCGCACGCAGACGGGCCATGATGGCGACGGCTCTCTCGAATTTCTCGCCCGTAGACACGGAATTAATGTATCACTTGATTTTAAAGAATTCAGAGCAGCTTGATGGCGGGCGTCACGCAGGGGGCGCGCCGGCTCCTTTGACTCGCACAACAGTGATCTTGGCAAATCCTTCTTCGAATGCCGGGGGCTTCAGCTTGGCTGCCATACGCTGAATCAGGTCTTCTTTTACCTGGCGTTCCCGGCGGCGGTTTCGGTCCAGACAGACTTCAAGTGGTACATCAAAGAATACCGCATGGACCTCATATCCAAAGCTCTTAGCCATCTTGATCCATTGGCGTCGCTCGTGGGGACCCAGGTTCGTGGCATCCACATAATTCCAAGGCATACGTGCAATAAGACGGGCACGCAGCAACGACCGCAGCGTGGAGAAGACCAGCCCCTGATAGCGCTGCTCGGTAATATCGTCGAAAAGGATATTGCGCAGCATATCGCTGGAAAGCGGCGTCACGCCTCGGCGCTTAAACCACGTAGTTTTTCCTGAGCCAGGCAGGCCAATGGCCAGAATAACCACGCCCTTCGGTTTTCGCTGGGATTTGCTGGCTTCCGCGACAGATTGCTGCTCAGGAGCGCCTGGAGGCGGCACGGAGGGCGACTCAGGCTGAATCTCGCTTACAATCCGGCCCTCTCCCATGGGAGGAATCTCAGCCGCCGGTTCGTCAGCAACGGGTTCTAGCTCCGATTCAGGCTCAGGATGAGCCTCATACGATGGCACGAGCGGCTCGGGATGACTGTCATCGACCAGTGGCTTCTGCTGGCCTACCTTGCCGGTGGCCTCCGAGGTGTTTTCCGGTTGCTTCTTTTTACGGCGCCTCATGCGCTCGCGCACCCAATTGCGCATGTCTCGTGTGTAACATACCCGCCTTAATCGTTGCAAGCCGAGAGCTATTGGGTAATTGGGTAACATGGTAATTGGGCAATCTCAAGACAGGCTTGCCATGCTTGGTTTTGTATCGTCGTGGTTTTTGGTTGTGGCTCGGTTTTGGTTTCCTTTTGCGTCCTTAGCGTACCTCACGGTGAAATCGGCTTTTGGGTTCCTGGTAGTAAAACGTTTCTGGCGTGTACAGGAAATTTGCGCCTGCCCAGCCTGTCTGCTAACCTGATTTGTAACTCGTTTTCGTTTGTGCTGCGCGGTCTTCCCGTTAAACTTTTTTTCCGCATCTAAATCCAAGTTTTCAACTTTTGGAGGGAATTTTATAAATGGCAATTAAAGTAGGTATTAATGGCTTTGGCCGTATTGGACGCAATGTGCTGCGCACAGCCATTGATGATCGCAACATCGAGTTTGTGGCGGTCAACGACCTTACCAGCCCCGCCACTTTGGCTCATCTGCTGAAATACGACTCCATCCTTGGCAACTTAAAGCATGACATTAAGTCTTCCGGCGACACGATTACCATTGATGGCAGGCCGTTGCGTGTATTTTCAGAAAAGGACCCGGCAGCCATTCACTGGGAGTCCTTGGGCGCTCAAGTTGTAATCGAATCTACGGGCAAATTCACCGATGCGGACCAGGCCAAGAAGCACCTGCGCGGTTCGGTCAAAAAAGTCATTATCTCGGCTCCGGCTAAAGATGAGGACATCACCATTGTTTTGGGAGTTAATGAAGGCAAGTATGATCCGGCCAAACACCACATCATCTCCAACGCCTCATGCACCACGAACTGCCTGGCGCCGGTTGCCAAAGTACTGAACGATACCTTCACCATCCAAAGCGGCACCATGACCACCATCCACTCCTACACGAACGATCAGGTGGTGCTTGATTTTCCCCATAAGGATCTCCGGCGGGCCCGGGCCGCTGCCCTTTCCATGATTCCGACCTCTACGGGAGCGGCTAAAGCTATCTATCTCGCCATTCCAGAACTTAAAGGAAAGCTTGATGGTTTTGCCATGCGCGTTCCTACGCCGAATGTTTCCGTGGTGGACCTGGTGGCATTCGTGGCCAAGTCAACCACCGTCGAAGAGGTCAACCAGGTATTGAAGAGCGCTTCGGATGGACCGCTCAAAGGAATCCTGGGCTATGAAACGGCCGAACTGGTTTCGAGCGATTTCAAAGGCGACCCACGTTCTTCAATCGTGGATTCTCCCCTGACCCGGGTGGTCAACGGCAATTGCGTCAAGGTGATCTCCTGGTACGACAACGAGTGGGGGTACTCCTGCAGAGTCCGCGACCTGATCTTTTACCTTGCCAAGAAAGGGCTGTAATGGCAAAGCTATCGATCCAGGACATGAATCTCGACGGCCAACGCGTCTTCATGCGCGTGGACTTCAATATTCCGCTCACCGAAGATAGTCGTGTGTCCGATGACACCCGCATCCGGGAAACACTACCCACGATCGAGTATGCTTTGCGCAAGGGTGCGCGCCTGATCCTGGCATCGCACCTCGGACGCCCCAAAGGCAAGCCCAACCCCAAAATGAGCCTGAAACCGGCAGCCGAGCGATTGCGCATTCTATTGGACGAAAAGCTGGCACGCGGATGCAACGTCGGCTTTGCTCCTGACTGTGTTGGCCTGGCCGCCGAAGAGATGGCCAACAGGCTGGAAAAAGGCCAGACGCTACTGCTCGAAAACCTGCGCTTTCATGCCGAGGAAGAAGCCAACGACGAGAAATTTTCCCGGCAACTCGCCGCTCTCGCCGACCTATATGTAAATGATGCCTTCGGCTCAGCGCACCGTGCCCATGCCTCGACGGTGGGCATGACCAGATTTGTAGACCAGGCTGCGGCCGGGCTACTTATGCAGAAGGAGCTTGAATATTTGGGCAAAGTCACCACCAACCCGGAAAAGCCCTTTGTTGCGATCATTGGAGGGGCCAAGGTCTCCGACAAGATCAATGTGATTCGCAATCTGCTCGGCAAGGTAGATGCGCTCCTGGTCGGTGGAGCAATGGCTTACACCTTTATGAAAGCCCAAGGCCGGCCGACAGGCAAATCTTTGGTCGAGGAGGATAAGCTCGATCTTGCCAACGAACTGCTCGCCGAAGCCAAGAGTAAGAATGTGCGGCTGCTATTGCCCTCAGACCACGTGGTCGCGGAAAAGATCGATGCTTCAGCCAAGCCTCAGATCGTGAAAGACCAGGAAGGCATTCCCACCAACCAGATGGGGCTGGACATCGGCCCGGAAACGATGAGTACCTTCTCGCAGGAGATCGCCAAAGCCAAGACCATAGTTTGGAACGGCCCCATGGGTGTTTTCGAAGTTGCGCCCTTTGCCAAAGGCACCATCAAGATCGCTCAAGCGATTGCCGCGAATCGTGCTGCGACCTCCATCGTCGGCGGCGGAGATTCGGTGGCCGCTGTCCACCAATCCGGCGTTGCCGGTAAAATCACCCATATATCCACCGGTGGCGGAGCCTCGCTGGAATTTTTGGAAGGCAAAAAGCTCCCCGGTGTGGAAGCTCTTACCAACAAATGACCAGCGAACGGCACTCACGTCACTCGAGCGGCGGCAATCGTCTTCTCGAATTGGTTATTGGAGACATCACCGGGGAGACCACCGATGCGATCGTGAACGCCGCCAACTCAAGCTTGATGGGCGGGGGTGGGGTGGATGGGGCCATCCATCGCGCCGCAGGACCAGAGTTGCTGTCGGAGTGCAAGAAGATTCGAGCACAGCGCGGGCCGTTGCCTGCCGGACAGGCTGTGGGCACCCCTGGAGCCCGATTGAAAGCCAAATATGTGATCCATACCGTCGGCCCGGTTTGGCAGGGCGGCCAACGCAACGAGCCTCAAATCCTGGAAAGCTGCTACTCCAACTCGATGGCCGAAGCAGTCCGTCTGGGCTGCACCAGCATCAGCTTCCCTTCTGTAGCTACCGGAGCATTTGGTTATCCCCTGCATGATGCTGCACAGATCGCTTTGCGCACGGTTGCCGAAGCGCTCTGCCAGCCCGGCCCGATTGCGACGGTGCGGTTCGTCCTGTTCGATCAACGAACCTACCAGGCGTACGCGAGAGCGAGTGAGAACCTGAGACAGCATTTTTCTGACTTGAGTATCAACCAGCTAAGTAGTGGGTTATTTTGATGGAGACTTGTAAACAGGCTCTAACCACCCCTGCCGGGATGGTTGCGAGAACCAGAAACATCTCTTTCAAACTAACCCTTCCCGGCAAATCTCCTCGTAGATACGTGAAAACCAGGCATGGTCGGAGCCGCGCCTTTTCAAAACTGACATCGTTATGAGGAAAAAACTAATCGTTGCCAACTGGAAGATGTACAAGACGCCGCACCAGGCGGAACATTTTGTTTCCGCGTTTCTTCCCTTGGTGAGCGACCATGTGCGGGATGATATCGTCCTCTGCCCCCCTTTTGTCTGCTTGCCCGCAGTCATTGCGGCGGTGCATGGAAGCCGCGTACACGCAGGCGGCCAAAACATGTATTGGGAAAAGGAAGGCGCATTCACGGGCGAGGTTTCCGCTCACATGCTGCGTAGTATTGGCTGCACCTACGTGATTCTCGGTCATTCCGAGCGCCGCCAATACTTTGGTGAAACCGACGAAACGGTAAATCTCAAACTAAAATCCGCGCTGGCTTCCGGGCTGCACCCGATTGTGTGTGTTGGTGAAATTCTAGCCGAGCGCGAAGCTGGGCTGACCGAACAAGTATTGCGCCGGCAATGCAGCATTTGCTTTCGCGGCATCTCCGGCGAGGATACTGTGCCTCTAATCGTAGCTTATGAGCCTGTGTGGGCCATCGGCACCGGTAAAACCGCGACTCCCGAGCTGGCCGCCGAGGCCCATGAAGTGATCCGCGCCGAGGCGGCCAAAGCCTTGGGCGCTGAAGTAGCAGAGCGGTTGCGCATCCTCTACGGAGGCAGCGTGAAACCTGAAAATGCTCACGCCCTTATGTCTAAGCAAGAGATTGACGGCGCTCTCGTAGGCGGAGCCAGCCTCGACCCCAAGTCCTTCGCCGCCATTGTGAAGTATTGAAGCCAATTGCGAAGGTCTTAATCAACAACCAGACTGGGCGGAGCTGCCAGCGCCTGCTGGACTTTTTCTACCAGGTCAGAGGTCGTAAACGGCTTTTGCAGCAGGTAGAGTGGTTGCAGCTTAAGCCCATAGCGCCCATGCTGTGACGCTTGGATTTTATTTGCCCGAATCAGAAGTCTTGATGTATAAAATCGCTACCACTCTATTTTGATCTCCGGCGGGAGATCAGCGTTGACGGAAGCCCACTCCTTGCAAGACATTCCTGTCGCGTCGTTCTAAAAATTGAAAGGCCCTTGGTGTCTTCACCATGATCTGTGGAGCATAGCAATGAACCATCGTAGTGCAGTCATTCTTTTCTTTCTAGCTTGTATTTTTGCTGTACCCGCCTTCCCTCAAACTCAACCTAACGTTGAGAAGGGGTTCAAACCCTACGGCTCCTTTGAGGGCGGCAACCTTGATTCGGTCAATTTGCAGAATGGCAACGTGGTCTTGCATGTCCCTATGCCGTTCAGTTACCCACAACGCTCCGATAAGCTGGCGCCCAAGACCGTGCTGACCTTGAATTCGAAAAGCTGGTCGGTGGAAAACAACGTGACCAGTGACGGCATTTCGGTGCAGTTTTGGAGTGCGGGATTTGCCCGTAACCTCAATATCCAACAGATGGGGACAGGCGTCGGGTTGCATAGCACCCTGGATCTGGCCGTGCACCGCTTTATTACTTCTACGACTGACACCAGCGGTACCAGCGTAGTCGGTTGGGGGCAATATCTGACAACTTGGGATGGCGGTGTGCATCAACTCCATGCGCCTGCCAACGCTGTCCTAGATAGGACCGGCACGCCCGTTTCCTATGATGCTATCGATAACAGCGGCTATCACGTCGAGTTGACTAACCCGGATGCGAACGGCGTTCCGCAATCTGGCGTCGTCATTGATCGTGAGGGAAATCGCTACAGCTTTGAACGGTTTGCGAGTGATTGCGGGCGGTCAGTGAGTGAAAACGATGCACAGTACGTCACCAATCCCCCCGTGATGCGGGCATTGTTTGAATATGAGATGCAGCTCTTCTGGATGCAACTGGGCCAGGTCTGGACCGACAGCAATCCTCCACCGATACCGGATGCCCTCATCTCTCCTTTAATAGACACAACCCCTGTCGGTGGTACTGCCGGATATTCCACCAACTGCATTCAAGCCTCGGTGATCACCACCATCACCGACGGCAACGGCAACACCATCAATACGGAAAACCACAGCTCTCCGGGCGACATGCTGGGCCGGCCTCCCTTGGGATTGAGCGCGCCGGTCAATACGAGTGATTTCAGTGGCTGTGTGAGTCCTGTGCCGATCGTCGGTGCTGCTCTCTATACCTATGCGAGTGTGGGTGGGGCTCCGGTCCAGGTGAAGATTTGTGCTGCCAATTTTCCCATTCAAACCCACTTTGGCGTTCCCGGAATCCTCGAGTTCCAGAATGAAACCTCAGATGAGAACAATGGAACGACGACGGCCCGGATGATTGTGAGCCTGATCGTGCTTGATGGTACGGACTGGACCAGCAGTTCGAGGTGGGGCTTCAATTATGACTCGTATCTGAATATCACGGACTTGGGGCTGCCGCTCGGGGGTTCGATCCACTACGACTGGACGACTGTACAGCAGCCCAGTTGCTCGGCCCCGACTCCGGTGAGCCGCGCTGTGGCTCGGCGAACGGTCAACAACGGCCAGGGCAACAGCTCGGTAACCACCTACTCGTGGGGAATGGCCAGTAACGGAACGCTGGCCAATACCGTGACGGACGCACTCGGCCATGACACCGTACGCGTTTTCACGGCGCTCGATGGAGCCAACGGATGCCGGTTCTACGAGACCAGCACCCTAGCCTACCAGGGAAGCGGTTCAGGAAGGACTTTGTTGCAGCAGGTGGATACGACCTACACGGCAGGAACGGTATTCGCGGATGCTGTTGGAGCGGACGGTGGATTTGGCAACGTGCTGGTGAGCACGGTCACAACCACGCTGAAGCCGGGCAACAAAGTTCAGCGGGTTAGCCGAACTTACGACTCAGGTCCCGGCCAGACGAGGCCTATTTTTGGCAATGTTGTGACGGAGAAGGAAACCGATTGGGGAGTGGGCCAGCCGGGCGCAATTCTGCGGCAGTCGGAAACAGCGTACCAGTGGCAACAGGCAAATTCTTCGGGAAGCCAGCCTTACATGGCAGCCAATTTGATCGACCTGCCGGCGCGCACCGTGATCAAGGATGGCGCAGGCTGCATGGCGGCCGAGTCAGTCTTCGGATATGACGAGACGGCTGTGCTGTCTTCGGGCCTCGGGGCGTCGCAGCATCTCAACCCGGCTCCCAATACAGTGCGCGGCAATCTGACGTCCGTCAGCAAATGGCTGGCCCTCCTTTCCGGCAATTGCGCGCAGGCCCCGCTCTCGACGGATCCGGTCGCGCCTCCTTCCTTTGCGGTCACGATCAGGTCGCAGTGGTTGGACTCGGGTCTGGTGGCAAAGACCATCGATCCACTCGGCAACACGGCTACGCACAGCTACGATCCTGCCTACGCCGGTGCTTATTCCACGAAAACGCAGGACGCACTCGGCCATATCGTCAGCGGAACGTATGACTTCACGACCGGATTGCTGACAAGTTTCACCAACGCCAATGCCACCACACAGGCCAGCGGCAATACTCCAGGACCGTCAGCGTATACGACCAACTATGTTTACGACGTCCTGGGGCGGCTGACCTCGGCCACGCTCCCGGCCGACCCGGCCGGTAATCATCCGCAGACCGGCTTTAGCTATCCCAGTCTCACTACGATAGAGCATTTAAAGAAAATCACGACTAGCCTTACCGATGACGCGTTCACCTACTTCGACGGCTTGGCCAGAACCATCCGTGCCAAGCATGTGCTGCCCGATGGGAACGCCCTGATAGATACAACCTACGATGCATTAGGCCGCACTGCCACAGTAACCAATCCCTATTTCTCTACTAGTGAGCTCACCTATGGTGTAACCCAGAACCAGTACGACGCACTGGGGCGGCCCGTTCAGACGACCCGCCAGGACGGCAGCATCAGCAGCGTCGCTTATTCCGACAACTGCACCACCTTGACCGATGAAGCGGGCAAGCAGCGCCGTACCTGCACCGATGGACTTGGACGGCTCATCGAGGTGGATGAGCCGGGAGACAACTTCCCCGGCTCTCAAGCCTCGGGCTCATTCTCCGTTAATGGCAGCCTGCAAAGCAAATCCGGAGTAGGAGCCGTCGGAGCAACGAAGGGCAGCGCCTCGATCACCATCAGCGGCAGCAATCAGTTCATCCCTGGTGACCGTCCGCCCTGTGATCCCTGTAATCCTCCTCTGTATGACTCGGGCAAGGTCTACATCACCGTCAATGGCCGTGAATACGATTATTTCTACGGAGGTGGTGGCAATGCTCCTGACTCCCCTGCGAACGTGACTCAAGGATTAGTCAATGCCATCCAGGCCGATGCAGCGCGGGTCGTAAACGCTTCTGTGCCCACAAACGGAACGGCCATAACTCTTACCGCGATGAATGCCGGCACTGCCGGAAACTATGCTTTCTCCAGCGGTTCGGCCTACGATACGCTTGATTTCAGCCATTCGTCGTTCACCACCAGCCCCACCAGCGGCAACTTGACCGGAGGAACGGATTCCAACCCCGGCACTACGGTCTACGATTCCGGCACAGTCACTGCGGCCATTGGCTCGTTCAGCGCCACAGTCAATTACGGCTCCAGCAGTAACAGCACAGCTCCACAGGTGGCTTCCGCTCTGGCGAGTGCTCTGAGCGTGGCCAATTCCCCGGTGACAGCCACCGCCTCGGGCAGCAACATTACGATCACCTACAAAGCAATTGGAACGGCAGGAAACCTGGCCGAATCGGTGAATTCGACGACCAGCCAGTCGCAGTATTTCTCCACTCCATCATTCGGTAGCGTGGGAGGCGCGCTGAGCGGAGGTTTCGATCCGCAAGGCCCGTCGCTCGACCATGCCTACTATGTGACGCTCTACTTCTACGATGCGCTGAGCAATTTGCTGTGTGTGGAGCAGCACGGCAATGTGGCCGGCACCGGATGCAGTTCACCACCGAGCACCGATGCCAGCAGCCCGTGGCGTGTGCGCCGCTTTACCTACGACTCGCTGTCGCGGCTGTTGACCGCCAAGAATCCCGAATCGGGATTGATCAGCTACAGCTATGATGCTGCCGGCAACCTGCTACAAAAGACCTCGCCCGCAGCCAATCAGCTTGTTGGCTCTACGCAAACAACTACGATCAGCTACTGCTATGACGCGCTGAATCGTGTGACTGCGAAAGGCTATTCGGCTCAATCCTGTCCACTCGCTTCGCCGGTGGTGACTTACACCTATGACCAGGGCCCCAACGCCATCGGCCATCTGACCAGCTTGACCGATCAAGCCGGGTCGGCCATCTACAACTACGACATTCTGGGCCGGATGTCGAACGAGAGCCGGACCATCAATGGCGTAACCAAGACGATGAGTTACACCTACGACCTCGATGGTTCGATCGCAACCATGACCTATCCGAGCGGCGCGGTCATCACCTACATGCCGGATTCAGCGGGCCGAATGCTCTCTGCCGTGGACACGACCAACAGCAGCCAGCCTATCAACTACGTCACCGGAGCAGCCTACAACGCGGCTGGATCGCTGACGGGCTCCATCTACGGTCAAAGTGGCAGCTTTCCGGGGATCACCAATACCTTTGTCTACACCAACCGGCTGCAGCCTTGCCGCATGATGGCAAGCACCAGCGGCGCGGTCTCCCCGAATTGCGATGCCAGTTGGGGCAACGTTCTAGACTTGCGCTATGACTTCCACCAAGGCAACGGCAATAACGGCAACGTCTACAGCATCACCAACTACCGCGACCAGAGCCGCAACCAGACCTTTACCTATGATCCGCTCAATCGCCTGACCTCGGCCCAAAATGCCGGAACCGATTGCAGCAAGAAGCTTCCCGACGGCCACACCGAGTACTGGGGCAATAGCTACAGTTTCGATGCCTGGGGTAATCTCAAAGAAAAAAAGGTCACGAAGTGCCAGGCCGAAAACCTGAGTGCCGCCGCGAATACAAACAACCGCCTGCAAGACTACACCTATGACGCTGCCGGCAACATGACGGTGGATAACAACCACACGAACCACATCTACGATGCCGAGAATCGCATCACCTCGACCTCTGGATTCACTTATCTCTATGACGCCGACGGCAATCGCGTGCAGAAGACCAATGGAAATACTATTCCAGCGACTGGAATGCTGTATTGGTATATGTCCTCGGGCATCGTGGCCGAGTCAGATCTTTTGGGCAACCTGCAGTCTGAATATGTTTTCTTCGACGGTGAACGCATAGCTCGCAAAGACTTTCCTGGTAACGCCATTTCTTACTACTTCTCTGATCATTTGCAGACTGCTTCAGTGATCACCGATGCGACAGGAACGGGCAAATCAGAGTCGGATTACTATCCGTGGGGCGGTGAACTCCAATTCGCAAATGCCGATTCCAATCACTACAAGTTCACCGGCAAAGAACGCGATGCTGAAACCGGCCTCGATTACTTCGGAGCACGGCATTACTCGAATGGGCTGGGTAGGTTCATCACCCCAGATTGGACGGCAAGCGCAGCAGCGGTGCCTTATGCTGATTTTGCCGATCCTCAAAGCTTGAATCTTTACACATATGTGCGGAATGTTCCCACTACGAGGTTCGACCCGGATGGACACTGCGATCCCCCTATACGATGCTGGTGGCACAATACCATTCGCGACATAAAAGCTTGGTTCAAAGATACGGAAATAGGCGCTGCTAAAGGCGCAGGAGATTTCGTGTTGAACAATGTCCGGCTGGGCGTAGCAGCAGGAACGTCAGTGTGGGCCACTGCAGGGCCAGTCCAAACGACGCTGCCTCCAATACCGACTCCCAAGGCTCTGGAACCCTCAAATGAGACTCAAGCGACAGCTTCAACGATAACCCAATTCGGTCTGACAGCTCTCACAGCGGCTCTTAGCGGGCCAGAAGCGTTCGCTGGGTCAACCACGGAGGAGTTGCTGCAAGTTGCCGCTAACCGTGCTGCAGCGACCGTTGGTCCAGGTAGCGGCGCTATCTATGGTACGAAAGTTCACACAGCTTTCGAAGCAGAAGTGGAGGGACTAGGGAATGCCCAACTCCGGACTGAGCAGTCGTATCTCAATGGACGGCCAGTTACCCGCGGCACACCTGGCTCGGTTCGCGTTGATGTGGTAGAGGGACCTGTGAATAATCCAACAGCCGTTTACGATCTCAAGACTGGCAATGCTACGCTAAGTCCCGCTAGAGTGAACCAGATCCAATCACACCTCCCCCCGAATGCCAGTGGTACTAAGATCCCTGTGAAGGAGATTAAACCACAGTGAAAACGAAAGAATTCGTTATGCTGGAAAAACGTTTGCTAGCGGATCTTCCAGGATTTACGATCAAAGGGGCGCTAATATTCATTCCACCTGTCGAGCATACTCTACGTGGATTTCATTTCGAAGGTTCAGACTTCGACAAGACTTCGTTCTATATTTGGAGATTCTTCTTACCCCTGACCGTTCCTCAGAACCACCTAAGTTTTAGTTTCGGAGATCGTCTGAGAATCAAGGGTGCTGATCGGTGGAGTGTAAAAGATTCTAACTTCGAGAAAATACTGGCCGATGCTATGAAAGATGAGATTCCTTGCTTAAACAAGCTAAAGAGGCCAGAGGATGTCGTTGAGGAATTGATGCGATTGAAAGACGCTTCCAAGAACCCATATATAAACGAAGCATTCGCATATATGTCGGCACGGTCAGGCAATTTTAGGGCAGCAACCGAGGCGCTGGAGAATCTATTGGCGTTACTTGATCCTTCTGTTCGATGGCAACGCGATATGGCTGATAGGGCGCAGTTGTTGAGAAGAACTTTACAACTGGGCTCGGACCAGGTCATGCATCAGCTTAAGGACTGGGAAACTGAAAGCATTCTTAACTTGGGACTCGAGAAGTATCGCAAAGAGAAGACCTCAGAAATCTAAACTGATTTCGTGAAAACTAGTGTTTTGGATACTAAAGGAGTTTATGAGGTTGGGGAAGACTCGATAGCAACGCGTTGCGTTTTGATAAAAACGGTGCTTTCTCGGCAAGGTCTCAATCAACAACCAGGCTGGGCGGAGCCGCCAACGCCTGCTGGACTTTTTCTACCAGGTCAGAGGTCGTAAATGGCTTTTGCAGCAGGTAGAGTGGTTCGAGCTTAAGCCCATGCCGCGCCATCGAGTCATAGGTGTATCCCGAGATAAAGATCACGCGCAGTCCCTCAGCCTTGGCCAGGATTTTGCGAACCATCTCCGGTCCGCTCATGGCCGGCATGACGACGTCGCTGATCAGCAGGTCGAAATGGAAGTCAGGCACCATATCACAGGCTTCCTGGGGTGAATCGGCGCTCACCACCTTGTAGCCGCTGGCCTCCAGGGTGCTCTTAATCAGCTTCCTTACTGACACCTCATCTTCCACCAGCAGAATGCTTTCGCCGTGGCCATTGGCAAGTTCCACCGGCTTGGTCGAAGCTTCGTCACTGGCGGCTTTCCGCAGGACGGGCAGATCAATGGTGAAGGTTGTTCCCACGCCTACCTGGCTATGGACATGAATCGAGCCTTCCATCTGGTCGACGATGGCGTAAATAGTGGAAAGACCGAGGCCGGTGCCGGTCTCGCGTTTGGTAGTAAAAAATGGCTCGAAGATGCGGGCCTGCACCTCGTCGCTCATGCCGATACCGGTGTCGCTCACAGTCATTTGCACGCGCTGGCCTTCACCGTTTAAGGGTTCTACATTTGCAGTCTCAAACCGCAGGAGTCCGCCGTGAGGCATGGCTTCGCGGGCATTTACCGCCAGATTCATCATGATTTGCTCGATGTGAGCCGGATCGGCAGAAACCAGCCGCAGATTGTGCTGAAGCCGGGTTTCCAGGCGCACATCCTCGCCAATCAGCCGTTGCAGCATCTTCTCCATGTGGAGAATCACCTCGTTCAAAAGAACCGGCTCTTGCTTGGAGACGTGTTTGCGGCTGAATGTCAGGAGTTGGCGGGTGAGCGATGAGGCGCGGTTGGCTGCATAGTGAATCTGTTCGAGATTTTCCTGCTCTTCGGGATCGCGCGAACTCTTGGAAAGCAGAATGCTGCAATAACCGGTGATGACTGTAAGCAGGTTGTTGAAATCATGGGCCACGCCGCCCGCCAGCAGGCCCACGGCTTCCATTTTTTGCGAATGCCGCAACTGGGCTTCCAGTTGCTTGCGTCGGGTTACATCTACGGCAATGACCAGTTCGGCCAGGCGTCCCTCGAACTCGATGACTTGGGTTTCCACTTCGCATTCAATGATGTCGCCACTCTTGAGCCGGTGCCGGCATGGCATACGATTCCGCGGCTTGTAGTTCAATCGTTCAAAGAATTGTCGCGCGTCTCCATCCTCCTCCGGCGCCAGGATATCGGTAGCCTTCATGTTCAGGAACTCATCATGCGAGTATCCGTAGTCGGTGATGGCGGTATCGTTGACTTCCAGGAAATTGAGCGTTTCCCGGTCGAAGACCCACATGGGAAGAGGGCTTGAGGAAACGATCTGGCGAAAGCGGGCCTCGGCTGCCGAGAGTGCTTGCGCCGCCCGCCGTCGTCGTATCTCGCCAATGGCAGAGCGCAGAACGAACACCAGAAATGCTATCCAAATTGCAATGCGCGCATGGGATTGAAAGGATGCCGGAACCTGTTGCGCCATAATCAACACAAACGCCGGTCCTAGAGCGGGAAGCGCTTTCAGCACCAACGGTCCTGAAGGTGATTCGGGAGTTTTCCCGGCAGCCACATGTGGAACCGGGTTATCTCGCCACGTGAAAGCAGCTACGCACAACAGCAGAGTCAGGGCTGGCTGGACGGCAATGACAACGGGAAGCGAACCCAGCGATATGTTGAATGCCATGACAATGCTGATGGCTGCGAAAACCCAGCCGATCCATCGGTAAAGGCGCCGCGCGTCCGCTCCTGGTTCACTTGCAGCCCGGATCAGCAGGCCTGCACAAATGACGCCGTTGCGCAGGTTTTTGGGGTAGGTGTGGGTCGTCCATTCGCTCCCGAGCGTCAGGTGGGGAAGGTAGATGAAACAATAATAGGCAAATGCCAGTACCACCACGACCTGCAAAAAATCCAGCAGCGACTCCACATCCCAGCCCTGGCGGATTTGCGTTTCATAGGGCAGAAAAATCGCCAGCGCCAGAGGCAACGTGGCAAACCAGAGCAGGAAGGTGATCAGCCACGAGCTAACCAGCGCGTTGTGAGGATAAAACCACGAAAAGAAGTCTTGTAAGTCACCCAGCCCCAGGATCATGAACAAGAGCCCGGTAAAAATCCATATCTTGCGCGTTAGCCGGTGAGAGCGTTTGGCCCCAATGCCGCACGCCACCGTAGCGGTCGCACGCAGCAAAACCTCTAATCCGTCGACCAGATAAGCCTTTCCGGCTTTCGACAAGACCAAGTAGGCGAGAGAGTTGAATGCCAGCAAAATGAATAGAACGGCAATAATGGAACGCGTTTTCCGCATGATTAGGTCTTGGAGGCCGGGTCTCGAAGGGGGAGACCTAAGTTTATGAAACTCCCCGAATCAAAGCAATGTTTTCGTTGAACAAGGTGATGGTCAAATTACTCCAGTACCATGCCTGTTTTTCGAAGGGTTGCCGGGATGTTAAAGTTCTTCTTCGGAACCGATAGCAGACGAACCATGGACGAGCCAATCATTCCAACAAGCAGCGCAGACCACGATCAGAAGTGGCCCGATCACCTGGTGATCGTGCGCCACGGCCAATCGGAACGAAACTTAGCCAAAGACCGGGCCAAAGAAGATCGCACGCTCGAGGTGTGGAGCGACCATGTGCGCGATGTCGATACCCCCTTGACGGCCCTGGGCGTGGAACAGGCAACGGCCACAGGTCGGTTTCTTCGCGACAAATTTCGCTTTGACATGATCTTCAGTTCTCCCTACCTGCGCACCATCCAAACCGCCCAGCACATCACGGCCCAGATGTTTACAGAGCCTCCTATCATTGATGAAGAGCGCATCCGCGAGATCGAATTTGGCGTCCTGGATGGCCTGACTCGCGATGGCATTCAAAAGTTTTATCCCCTGGAGTTTGCGCGCAAGGAAAGGGAAGGAAAATACTGGTATCGTCCTCCTGGAGGCGAGAGCCGTCCTGATGTGGCTTTGCGCGTCCACAGCTTTTTGGGGACCTTGACTCGCGAATACCGCCGCAAGAGCGTGCTGGTGGTATGCCACAGCGTCGTAGTCCTGATCTTCAGGCGCCTGCTGGAACGCTGGGATGAAGCCCAATATATGAAGGTCGATTCCGAAGACGATGTACTGAATTGCAGCATTACTGCCTACCGCTACGATGCTGAGAAACACAAATTGCTGCTCGATTGCTTCAATAGCACCTGTTATCCCAAGTAAACAGGCCTTTCACTGCTTTGCGGTCTTGGTTGTGCCATTCCCGATGCCATGGATCCCGGCCAGGTGTTGTTGTGCCACGATTTCTCGCCCAATGTCACGGCAAAGCGGCGAATTGACGAATCGCTTTTTGCTGGTCGTCGGTTAGATACTTCTTTCCGAATATGAAAATAGTACCCTTGCCATTGAACATGAAGACGAGCTTGCCTTCACCTTTGAGCAGCGCTTCAGTCCATAGGACGCGCCAACTACAGCCATCACCACTGACTACGAATCCATTTTCGTCCAGCTCTGCATGATATTTCTTGCTAGCCAACCCGGATTGCGCGTAATAACGGCGATAGTGGCGTGTTGGGAATAGGACTGTCATTCCCAAACAAATGAACCAAACTCCTGTCAGCAAAAGCAGGATCGGCGCCCAATCCGCAGCCCACCGGGATACAGCAATCAGAATAAAGAACAATCCGAGCAACACCCAACCAGATGCTCGCTCGACAACGTGACTTTTGGTGGACGCTTTGTAATACAGCACTTGCGCAGCAACGAACTCTTCGACTGGAATCTCGTAGTCAAATTGCATATAGGCTAGCCTTAAAGGGCACCCGCTTTCTTGCGTAGCTCCGCCGCTTTGTCATTCTGCCCTAAAGATTCCTTCAGTTCAGCGTACTCGTTAAGACTCCGCTTGAGCCGTCGAGTATAGTTTTCCTTCATTTGCGGGAGGTCGCGTATGGCAGCCTCGAAGGTCGATACCGCTGTGGCGTAAAGCCCGTCTGCTTTATCACGTTGCCCCGTCATAGCGTAGGCGCGACCCAAGTTCCAATAGTCGCTGGCGAGGTCGGCGTCATCTGGTTTCCGATAACCCAAATCGAGTTCGGCAGCAACAGCGCACCCACTACAAGTTGCAAAACGCATTGAGTCATCGTACCTTCACGGTAGTTAGCTGTCGAGAATAGGCGATAGCGCGGGGTGTGATTAAAAGTGCGAGTCAGGGCGTGGCCGTTTCCTTGTTAACACATTGATTAGCAAAATTTAATTTATATCGCTGTATTTTTTGACCTTTGCGGACCAAAAAGCGGGTTAGAAGGTGGTTAAAGGATACCAGGGTGGGGGGTACAAAGAATTCTTTTTTGAAAAATCTCTAATTTTACCTGTGAGCATAGCTCCGCCAACCTGTGCAAAATGAGCCACGGAAGTTATAGTCCCCGCGAATGACTTCGAATTCTATTAGACCCTTCCCCGTTCGCTGCGCTCAGGGTCAGGGTTTCGCCTGCAGGCTCCCGCTCCGCTCACGCCTGCAATACGGCTCAAGTTATAGTCCCCGCGAATGACTCGCTTTAATTAACGACGATTATCGACTACCTTAGCGAATAATATACGAACATCGAGAATTTGTCAAATTAAATCGGATTTAAATCGGAAGATTACACGATTACGGGAGATTAAGGGGCGCTTTCCGAACTTTTGCGCTTCTTAGTACAGGAGGTATACCGCTCGACATAGGGCAGCGGAGATTGGTAGATCCTCAACTCCTCCTGGGGATAGCGAGCGGGAGAGAACCTCGTTTTGTCCACATCCCTTGCAGCATCGCTGGCGAGGATCCAGATTTCCCGAGCAACGTACCGGATCGGCGAAGGCCGCGAGGAGGCAGGGGCTGACCACGCGGCCAATCGGTTCAAGCAAGTTAGTCTTCGGCCCTCGGCCCACTACGTATCAGCGAGGACATCAACTTCCCCATTGGGAAGGTGCGAGATTTTGGTCGTCCCGCCAGCCACCATGGTCAGTTCCTGATCGCTCAGTTCGCGGGCGTGAATGCGGCCCAGTACTCTGTTGTCTCTTTCATTTTTCATATTCAATCTCCTTTGGCAGTGAATGCCTTTATTGCCCGAATCGGCCGAGTGTGAATCAATTCAAAGGTGTATTGGGAACATTTGCGGGCAAATTGGATTGCGGGTGTCCAGGTTCGACGTCCGCAATCGACTTGCCTATGCTTGCGTTTACGGGGGTTGCCAGAAAAGCGTGGATATCGCCCGCATGCGGCCCGCTGAGCACCGTTGCCATGCCCGAGATTTGTCCGCGCTCATTGATCTTGTTCGCCATAGTTGCGAAGAGGTTGGAATCTGCGGGAAACATCGTGTTAAGGTCCTTCATCACGCCGTCCTGCCAGATGAAGGCATGCGACCAGTTGAGGCCTGAGTCCAGGGTGCTTCCTACCACTTGGCCCCGGTTATTGATGCCGGTGGCTATGGCGGCATGATCTCCCGGCAGAGTGCCGATGTTTGTGATCACACGGTCCTGCCAAAGTACGGCAACGAAGGTTGTGCCGTCAGCACTGCGACTTTGCCCAACAATTTGGCCCCTGTCGTTAATGCCGTAGGCGATATTGGAACGCGCGATTCCGAGGCCAGGAAGTGGGAAGGCAGTGCCGTTTTCCCACAACATGGCGTGATGTGCTCTGATGCAGTCTCCCGAGTAGCCCACGACTTGGCCCCGCTCGTTGATGCCCTGCGCTTGCCCGTCTGGATCGCCAACTACTGTCGGAAGAGCTTGAGCTTTGCCGCGTTCCCATATTACCGGCGAATCAGTCTTGGAAGGCGCGGAAGCTGGGCATGAGGAATCAGGAACAGTCGTTTCTGCAAATCCTGCGATTTGTCCGCGGTTATTGATGGCGGCGGCCTGCCCGTTATTTCCGCCCACCGTCGGCAGAGGGCTCATGTGGCCGTTTCGCCAAAGAAACGGACTACACGTAAGTTTTGTGCCAAAGCCGCAAACGTCTTCACCGTCCGGGTCTGGAACAGATGTTTCGGCCATACCGACCGCCTCCCCGCGATCGTTGAGCCCGCCATAGTTTATCCAACTGTTGGTTCCTCCAAGCGTGCCGAG
>DASZFU010000060.1:0-58712 GCA_035939495.1 Candidatus Angelobacter sp.
TATGGGGCGTTGAAAATGGCGTCAAGGGTCGAGATGAACGGCGCCAAGAACGCGCCGCCCTTGACACCATTTTCAACGCGATACCCCCGTCTGTCTTTTTTTAGCTTGACAGGAGCCGTCGTAGTCATAGACGGGATGACAAGGTGTAGTGGTTTATCAAAGAAGACATCTCTTACAAAGTAAATGACATTGGCCTGATTTTCGCAACGAAAGTCAGGTAAGTCTAAAGCCCGATTGATTTTAAATGCTTTGCGGCACGAACAAATTTCCTTCGTTCCTCAGGACAAGCTAACACAAACCAGATCCAGCTTAGGGTCGAAGAAATCAGTTCGTTGTCGTAAACGCTTCGTGCATTGCTTTGCGGATCACGTGAGGCGTGACCACAATTAACAGCTCCTGGCGGGAATGTTGTTTGGAATTGTGGTTAAAGACAGTTCTTAAGAGAGGTATCTCCCCAAGTCCAGGATAGCCGCTGGTCGAGCTGGTTTCCTGGTCGGTCACGGAGCCGGCAATGACCGCTGGCTCGCCATCGTTGACGGTGATTGTCCCTTTAAATTCCCGGTTGGTAATGTCCGGAACGCCATTGAGCTGCTGTCCGCCGATGGCCCTGATCTGTAGCTCCAACTCCATGGTAACCTGTTCGCCGCTGTGGTAGTGAGGGGTGGCCTTCACCATCAATCCCAAATCTTCATATTGAACGGAAGGAAATGACGATCCAACAACCGGCTGGCCATTGCCGGTGACAGAGACACTGTTAAACGAACTGATCAGGATGGGAAAGCGTGTACCGATGCGCAATGTAGCTGCGTTACCGTCGGAGGCGCGAACGGTTATATGCTCCAGCGATTTGCTCAGGGAGTCACTGAAGCTGAGATGGCCATTAATCGGCGCTGCGCTGATGCCCGTGAGACCATATCCTCCGCCGAAGAATATGAACGGCGAGAGGAGCGGCGATCCCTGCAAGGACTGAAGCGCGCCAATCGGGACCTTGGTGGGATCAATGGTCCCGGTCTTAAGGAGCTGATCGATGATGGGTTGAGCGGCGGGGCCAAGCACACGATAAATCTCAAACGGAATATTAAAAATCGAAAAATCGTGAGGAAAATCGGATCCATACGTCCGCTGCTTGTCGAGATCGATTTCGTATGCCTTGAGATCGACCAGGATCTCCGGCTTGGAAGCCATGATCTCGTCGAGCATGGGCGCGATCAAATCGATCTGCTCCTTGGGAGCTCGCACGACAATGGTGTTCTTGGCAGGCTGCAATGTCACCAGCCGCACTTCCATCACACTTCGAATCACATTGACCAGATCATTCAGATCGGTGGGCACTGCCGCGTTGTTGACGTAGAACGTCCGCATGGAGAGCCGTTCGTATTGGCGGCGCATCTCTTGCGAATCGTTGGCAACAATCGCTTGCACCTTGGAAAGCGGCGCCCAGAAAGTCTTGGTCACCTGGCCAGCCAATTTCATGGCGGTGTAGAAGTCCACATCCTGAACGTCGAACCGCACTTGATGAGGGGTCATCGACTGCTCATAGACCATCGAAACACTAAAGGACCGTCCAATCTGGTCGTATAAGGCCCGAGTGTCTCCTTTAAAATGAAATGATGCCTTGCCCGGTTTAGGGACAACCTCGACCTGATCGACGGAGGCGAGCAGCTTCAGAACATGCTCATGCTCGGGATCTTCAGGCGGAGAAACATCGCGCAATCTTTGCTGCACATAGGCGTTCTGGGGATCAATGGACAGAGAAGCGCGAAACTGTTGAGCAGCCCCGACATCGTTGCCCTTCTCCGCCAATTGATTGCCGCGTTGAGCATAGTTCGCAGCGAGCTGGAGTTTAAGCATCTCGCGCGCTGTCAGGTATTCAAGATTATGAGGAGCCAAGGCCGCGGCCGCGGTCGCAGCTTCCAGGGCCGCGTCGATCTTGCCGGCCTTCTGCAGATCAACCGCATGCTGAAAGTCCTTTTGGGCCTGCTTAAGTTCGTCCTTAGACGAAGATTTGTCTACAGCCTGGGAAGCAAGGCCGAACAACAGAACCAGGATGAAGAGCCAGCATTTCATGAACAGTTAATTCTACCGTGAATCACCGCTGTACGTTGGAACGAATGGGAGGTGAAATTATGCAAAGAAAGTGACATTGACCTACAGCCGGTGATGTCGTTTGACCTCCTTGCAGAGCTTTTTGATTCTCTGTTTGGCGTTTCGTCTTGCATGGTCGTCGAATTGGAGCGCTGTATGACGCAATTCTCGTTGCAGTTTCAGATAACTGCGCCACCGGTCCTGGTCTAACTCGCCACATGCTAATGATTGTTGAATGGCGCATCCCTGGTCGGTTTGGTGGCTGCAATCGCGAAATTTGCAGGACGCGGCCAAGGCTTCAATCTCAGGAAAAGCGCTCTCCAGAGAGGGCGTATCAGACCAGAGCTGAAGCTCCCGGATACCGGGATTATCCAGGATCAACCCGCCACCAGGCACGAAAAATAACTCGCGTTGCGTAGTCGTGTGGCGTCCCCGGCCATCCTCTTCGCGAGTTGGTTGGGTATTTTGGAAGTCGATACCCAACAATTGATTCACAATGGTCGACTTCCCGGCCCCCGAAGAACCGATCAACGCGGCGGTTCGCCTTTTGTCCAGATATGGCAACAATGCCGAAACGCTCTCGGCAGAGAGAGCATTGATTGGGATGATGGGAAGTTCGGGAGCTATTGAAGTTACCTCCTTCACTTGTTGCTCGACATCACTTGAAATATCGGCCTTAGTAAGCGCAATCACAATCGAGGCTCCGCATCCGCTTGCCACGGCTAGATAGCGCTCGAGTCGGCGCAGATTGTAATCGTGGTCCAGGCCACACACAATAAAGAGGATATCGATGTTGGCAGCAATGACCTGCTCGGCGAAGGCGCGTCCGGCAGCTTTGCGCGAGAATTTACACCGTCGCGGAAGGACCTCATGAATGATCGCGAGATCGTTGGGCGAGTGTTGCCGGAATGCAACCCAGTCTCCTACGACCGGGAGATCGGATTCTTCCGCACGATAAAGAAGCGCGCCGGCGATTTCGGCGGTGGTCTCTCCAGCCTCAGTGTAGACCCAATAAATCTGACGATTGTAGGTGAAGACGCGTCCTGGCAACAGGCCCGCATCCATATGTTTGGCAAAGGCTTCAGCCCAGGAGTCATCCCACCCGGCAAGCTCCAAATACATTTGAAACACTCCATTTTTCTCTGCACAGAAGCGCAGAAAGACGTGCAGGCACACGTTGAGTAAACATGTTGGGAAAGAAAAGAGAGGAGCGAATTTAGCGGGTGGCAGTCATAGGCTAGGAAAGTAGTTTAGCTGGAACCATGAGGAGAAGGGCAACTCGCATGAAACCATCCCTTTTACAGATGATTCAAATAGTTCACTATTTCCGGGCTGGTGAAGTCTGCCGCGCTGACTATTTTTCGGCGTACCCTTCCAGCAGCGTCGATGATGTAGGTCTCGGGAAACTGGACAGTCCCGTAAAGCTCAGGCGTTTTCTTGGCAGGGTCCCATACCGTCAGCAGATCGATCTGGTGGTCGCGCAGGAATTTGTGATACGCCTCTTGATCCTCGTCGACGCTCACAGCCAAGATGGTAAGGTTTCGTCCCATCTGCCTTTGCAACTGGGTCAGCGATGGCATTTCCTGAATACACGGCACGCAATAGGAAGCCCAAAAATTTAACAGGATTGGTTTGCCTTTGAGATCATGGAGAGACACCGTGCGATCGGAATCCTTCACGGTAAAGTCCGGAGCCGGATCGCCGATCAGGCGCGGCTTCGATCCGCGGTCACAGCCAACCACCAAAATGGACAACACGATGAGGGCAGCAAAGCTCAGTTTCACACCCGTATAATAAACCCATTCCATGCTTTCGAACCAGGAAACACGATGCGTTCATATCATTGTGCCGGCCCGCAATGAGGAGGACTCGATCGGACGCTGCCTGCAGTCTCTGGCCGCTCAGCAAGGAATTAAGTTTGCAATTACGGTTGTCGATGACGGATCAACCGATCGTACTCGGGCGATAGCAGAGTCTTTTCCGTCAGTCACAGTCATCAGCTCGAGTGAGCCAGCCTCAGGCATTACTGGAAAATGCAATGCCCTGATGCTGGCAGTCTCGCGAGAAGCAGAAAATGTGCGAACAAAAGAGGCGCTCTCCGGCTGGCTGCTCTTTACTGACGCCGACACTTTTCATTATCCTGGCTCCTTGGCAGCGGCGGTGGCCGAAGCAGAAGAGCATGGAGCTGCCCTGCTTTCGTATTCGCCCGAGCAGGAGACGATCAGCTGGAGTGAGCGCGCCTTGATGCCGGTCGTCTTTGCCGAGCTGATGCGCTCTTATCCTCCGGAGCGTGTGAATGATCCCACTGATCCTATGGTGGCAGCGAATGGACAATACATCCTGGTCCGAAGAAATGTGTATGAAGCTCTCGGCGGCCATGCGGCGGTGGCGGGCTGCGTACTCGAAGATGTGGAACTTGCTCGTCTTTTCAAAACAGCCGGATATCAAGTCCAGTTTCGTCACGGCGGCGGATTGATCAGGACCAGAATGTACCGGAGCTTGCCGGCGATGGTAGAGGGTTGGACCAAGAATCTCGCGTTGCTTTTCGCTCATCCGATGCGGCTGGCGTTGCTTCGCCTGCTGGAGTTTGGATTCATAGCTGGACTCGCAGTGGCTGCGGTAATAATGATCGCGAACAGCCACTCTGCAACCGGGTTGGCGATGCTTGGAGCTGCACTGTTGTGTTGTCTGCAATTCATGAGCCGCATCAAGAAAGCGCAGTTCCCATGGAAAGCCAATTCGATGGCCCTCTTCGGGCTGCCTTTTTTTGCATTTCTTCTTTTGCGGTCACATCTTCATACTTCGGTACGAGGCGCGGTACACTGGAAAGGCCGCAAGTATGCACATTCTGCACCGCCGGCGATGGTTGATTCATCTATTCTGAAAGGAAATCCCACATCCAAGGGCTGATGGCATGGTTTACCTGACACGAAAAGCCGAATTTTCCGCTTCACACCTCTATCACAACCCGGAGCTTAGCCCGGAGGAGAACAAGCGCATCTTTGGCAAGTGCAATAATCCGCACGGCCATGGGCATAATTACACGCTTGAAGTCACAGTAAAGGGCTACGTAGACCAGCGATCGGGATTTGTGGTTGACCTGAAAGAATTGAAAGAGATCATGAACCGTGAGGTCATCGAGGCGGTCGATCATCGCTTCCTGAACAAGGAAGTAGCAGAGTTCAAAGACCGCATTCCGACCACGGAAAATCTGGCGATCACCATCTGGGATTGGCTCAAACCGAAGCTGAGTGTAGCCGCGCTCCATCGCATCCGCGTGTATGAGACGCCCGATCTTTTTGTGGACTACTACGGTGAGGCATGAAGGCTTATCTCACGCGCAGGTATTGGTTTTCCGCCTCCCACCGGCTCCATTGCGAGGCGATGTCACCGGACGAAAACCGCTCGGTCTACGGCAAGTGCAACAACCCTCATGGCCACGGACACAATTACGCGCTGGAGGTCACCGTCAGCGGCCCAGTTGATCAGGCTACCGGGATGATCTGTAACCTGGCTGATCTTGATGCTTTTGTGGATGAAAAAATTGTGCAACGTTTTGGCCACGAAAACCTCAATACATTATCGGAGTTTCAGGGAGTTGTCCCGACGACCGAGAATCTTTGCAGGGAGATTTATCGCATCCTGGAAGAGGAATTTCGTCTCGCAAAGGTAGAAAAGATACGGATGGAGGAGACGATGCTTAACTCCTTCGAATACGCTGGAGGCCGGGAACTTAAGATCGGATGATCGGAAATCTGAATAGGAACTTATTGTGAAAAACATCAACACTCAAACGACTTTGCTCTCTGCCAGCACCCAGGATTTGTTGCGCGAGCTTTTGGTACGGCTAGGCGAAGACCCCGAGCGCGAAGGCCTTAACAGGACTCCTGAGCGCATGCAGAAAGCCCTGGAGTACCTAACCAAAGGACACAACGAGAATCCTGATGAGATGCTGCAAGGCGCGCTATTTGACGTGAACTACGATGAGATGGTCATCGTGAAGGATATCGAGATGTTCAGCTTGTGCGAGCATCATGTATTGCCTTTCTTCGGGAAAGTACATGTCGCCTACATACCCAACGGCAAGGTAATTGGACTGAGCAAGATTCCGCGAATTGTTGATGCGTTTGCCCGCCGCCTGCAAATCCAGGAACGGTTGACCGTACAGATTGCCGAAACCATTCAGCGGGCCATCCAGCCTCAGGGTGTGGGAGTTGTCATCGAGGCGCGCCATCTGTGCGTCATGATGCGTGGCGTGGAGAAGCAACACTCATCCGCCGTGACCTCGCATATGCTTGGCAGCTTTCGCACCGGAGAAAAGACCCGCGAGGAGTTTCTTGCTCTAATCCGCAATGGCAAGAATGGAGGAGCGTTCTAGGGGAGAAAAATAGCTGAGCCACAACCAAAACCATTTAACCGCAGAAGCCGCAGAGTGACGCAGAGGATTCCAGATCTGCCTGTTTGTAATCCTCGATATCCAGAGTCTCTGCCGCCCGTAACCAACCCACAGGAATAGTTGCGGGCTGCACAGATCAGTTTGTTTTGCGCAGCGGCATAGTTACCAAGGCCTGTTCCATGTTGGAGAAGTTGGCTCGCTTCAACGCGGCTTTAAGGTCATTGGCTGGTTCGCGGTCACCATTTTTTTCATAAGCGAGCGCCAATTGCTCCATGGAAATCAGGTGGGTGAAACGGTCTTCTTCTTCCAAATGGGCAATGGCGTCGAGGTATTTGCCTTGGGCGATGGCTAACATTCCAGCGGCTCCATGATAGTTCTGCCGCACCAGGTTGCTTCCGCTGTGGTTTGCGATCTTTCCTAAACCTTCAACAGCTATGGACGCAACGTCGATTTTATTGGCTTTTGTGGCTTTCCAGGTGCGGATGTACAGCACCCGCGAAAGCGACAACTGCGCATTTTCTGCGGCGATAGAATGGTTTTCGTGAAGAATCTTTGCAGCTTCGTCCAGGTGGACCAGGGCTTTATCGATGCCGGGTTGGTACATGGCCATGAAACGATGGGCGTCCGCCTGCATATCGAATAGCCCAAGCTGGCGTGCTCGCTCTGCCGATTTCATATAGGCCTGGTCGGCCAGATCATACTTTGCCTCACGAACATAAGTAAGCGCAAACTGGTTCATGTAGCTGACCTGATCGCGTTGATTCGTGGCCTGCTGGATGGCTTTTTCATACTCTTTACGGGCACGCTCTTCCTGGCCCATGACGGCATAGGTATCCGCCAAGCCAAGTTGTGCACTGTAAAAATGCGGGTCTAACTGCAACGCCTTGCGGTATTGTTCGAGCGATTTTTCAAATTCTCCACCTTCACGCAAGATTTCGCCCCATGAATCGAGCGGGTTGGGTTCCTGTGGTTTGATCTTGGAATAGTGCTCCATCACAGCATAGGCTTTGTCGAATTGCCAGGTAAACGAGGCGTACGCGTATCCAACCTGGTTGAGTGCCGCAGTGTAATCCGGATCGATGACGAGCGCTCGCTGCAAAAGGTCGATCCCCTTGTCCCAGCGCCGTTGTAAGATGAGCCATCGTCCCGCCTGGAAGAGCAGCCATTTGTCATCAGGATATTTGGCCAGCAGATCGTTCATGGCGGAAATAGCGGAGATGAATTCGCCTTCCTTGGCTCCTGTGAACCACTGAATCAATAATTGCTCACCTGGGCTTGCGCTCGGAGCAAGGCGCTTGGCGGATGTCCGGGCCGACAATTCTTCTTTAGGGTCCGGCGTGTAGAAGCTGACGTAAACAAAAGCAAGGGCAAACTTAGGATCCTTATGCGACGCTGCACGCCAGGCATCGAGCGCCTCAGGCAGATGCCAGTTTTCACGGGCCTCTCTTCCCTGCAGGAACAGCTTGCGGGCTTCCGCCGAGGGGGTTGTAATAGGCACTTCGTTGTTGGCCGTAACCTGCTGAGGTGACAACGCCTTGGCTGAAGCGATTGCAATGACAAGTAAGAATAGGCAGGCAAGGTTACTGCGCACGGACGTTGCTAACATCGGAAAAACTCTTTCTCTATGGTATTCAGGGGAAAGATTGGCTAACTCTAACATTGCCAAAAGCCTTTTCCGACGTTACGGGCGTAACGTAAATGTTGTCGCTCAGAAAGAGAGCCCCAACGCTACCCACGCTATATCGTAGAATCGGTCTTGCTTGGCCTTCTACCGGTTCGGATTTCGTTCTTACGTAATGTTTTCTTTAATTTAGAATCGACTCGTATGTCCAATGCAGCAAATTTCGATTGCCTGGCAAAGGTCGACTCGCTCCGATTACAAGCCGACCGGACTTACCCAGATGAACGCAAAGCTGATCTTGGCCAGTTCTTCACACCTGCGCCAATCGCACGGCTTATGGCATCAATGTTCGCACCAGGATGGAATGAGATAAAGCTCCTCGATCCCGGTGCGGGCATCGGGACGCTGACGGTCGCATTTGTGCAGGAGTGTTGCAATCGTGAATTAAAGCCCAAGAGAATTGCTGCAACACTTTTCGAAGTTGATCAATTGCTTGCTCCTTATCTCAACGAAAGCATTAGGCTGTGCCATGACTTATGCCTACAGAATGGCATCGAGTTCACATCCGAGCTGCATATGCGGGAGTTCATTGCCGCAGCAGAAGATTTTTTGCGTCGAGATTTGTTTTTCGGCAACTTAGATATTCCCCGGTTTAATTGTGCGATCTTGAATCCTCCTTATAGGAAAATCCACTCTGAGTCTATCGAGAGAAAGAGACTTAAGAGCTTGGGTATCGAGACGAGCAACCTTTATACGGGCTTTCTGGCGGTTACGATCAAATTGCTTGAAGAATCTGGGGAATTTGTTTCCATCACGCCCCGGAGCTTTTGTAATGGAGAATACTTTCTGCCGTTCCGCAAGCAGTTGCTTGATGAAACGACGATTCAAAGAATTCATCTTTTTAACAGCCGAAGCAGCACGTTCCGCGATGATGGAGTTTTGCAAGAAAGTGTCATTGTCCATGCCAGAAAACACGGGAGCCAGCGTGAAGAGCGAACCTCGATTTTAGTTTCATCGAGCGATGACGGATATGATGAAGCAATATCGATTCGAGAGAATCAATATTCTGATGTCATCGACCCTGCTGACCCCAAAAAATTCATTCATATTTTCACCAGTGACCTCAATCAGGAATTCGCGGAAACTCTCAAAGGGTTGGCGTGCAACTTAACAGATTTGGGATTGGCGGTTTCTACTGGTCCAGTCGTGGACTTTCGGCTCAAAAAGGATCTGTTGGCCGAGCAACTTGCGGGATCAGTTCCACTCATATATCCGACGCATCTTGTTTCTGGCTCCCTCGTGTGGCCCAGTACATCACGCAAACCGAATGCAATTCGCAATACGAGCGCTTCCCGTCCGTGGCTAATTTCCAATGGAACCTATGTCTTCGTCAAGAGATTTTCGAGCAAAGAAGAAAAGAAGAGAGTGGTTGCGGTTGTCTATGATAAAACCATTCCCGCCGAGCTCATTGGAATTGAAAATCATCTGAATTATTACCATAAGCAGGGCGGCTCCTTGGATTCTGAGTTGGCCAGCGGTCTGGCCGCATATTTGAATTCGACCTTGGTAGACCAATATTTTCGCCAGTTCAATGGCCACACACAGGTCAACGCCTCGGATTTGCGAAGCCTGAGGTACCCTTCTGAGAGGACTCTTCGCGAACTGGCGTCGCACGTAAACGAACAGACAGATCAGAAGACACTGGATCACGAGATCGCTCTCCTCCTTCAGCAATCTCCTATGAAAAAGAACCCAATTAAGATCAGAGAACGTATCAAGGAAGCGGAAGAGATCCTCAAAAGCCTGGGGTTACCGCGAGAACAACACAACGAACGCTCTGCATTGGCGCTCCTGGCGCTTCTGGATCTGAAGCCACAAGATCCCTGGAGCAGTTGCCAGAATCCGCTTCGGGGTATTACTCCCCTCATGGAATTCATCTCAAAATGGTATGGGAAAAAATATGCCCCCAATACACGCGAAACCATAAGAAGATTTACCGTCCATCAAATGATGGATGCAGGCCTGCTGGTTGCAAATCCTGACCGAATCGATCGACCAACGAATAGCCCGGATTGGGTTTACCAGATTTCTGGGTCAGCCCTCGATTTGCTTCGAAGTTTTGGGGCGGAACATTGGGGCGCTACGCTGGATCGCTACCTGAGCAGCATTGGCACGCTGAAAGCTAAATATGCTCAAGAGCGACAAATGGCAAGAATTCCGATTGAGATCGAACCGGGTAAAGTCATCGAGATCTCTCCTGGTGGTCAGAACAACCTGGTGGAATTGATTTGGCAGGAATTCGCGCCTCGATTTACTCCGGGAGCAAAATTGATTTATCTCGGCGACACGGACGAGAAGTTTGCCTATTTCGACAACGATCATCTAGCCAAGCTCGGAGTGCGCATAAATCTTCATGGCAAGATGCCCGACGTGATTCTTCATTATACAAAAGCCAGTTGGCTGGTGCTCGTTGAAGCAGTCACTTCACATGGGCCGATCAATCCTAAGAGAAGAGCCGAGCTACGAACTATCTTTGCCGACTCAAAAGCAGGATTGGTTTTTGTAACAGCATTTTTAGACAAAAAGACATTCCTAAAATTTGGAAGTGATATATCCTGGGAAACTGAAGTATGGATTGCAGATTCTCCATCGCATCTCATCCATTTTGACGGAGAAAGATTCCTGGGACCGTATCCGGATTAAGTTGCTCACAAAAAAGCCCCGCATCTCTGCGGGGCTGAAGTTGTTCAAGTAATGCGATTTCTTAGAAGCCGCCCATTCCGCCGCCGTGGCCGCCGGGCATGGGAGCTTCCTTCTTGTCTTCAGGAATCTCCGAAACCAGGGCTTCGGTGGTGAGCATGAGAGCTGAGATCGAGCCGGCATTTTGCAGCGCGGTGCGAGCCACTTTCGTGGGATCGATGACACCGGCCTTGACCAGATCCTCGAACTTGTCGGTCTGGGCGTTGTAGCCGAAGTTGGGCGAATCAGACTCGCGGATCTTCCCGACCACGATTGCGCCTTCTTCGCCCGCATTGGCGACGATCTGGCGCAGGGGCTCTTCCAGCGCGCGGCGGACAATTTCCGCTCCGGTCGCCTCGTCGCCCTTCAGCTTGAGACCCTCCAGAGCAGTGGCACAACGAACCAGGGCAACACCGCCTCCGGGGACGATACCTTCTTCCACGGCAGCGCGGGTGGCATGCATTGCGTCTTCCACGCGAGCTTTCTTTTCTTTCATTTCGGTTTCGGTGGCTGCGCCGACCTTGATCACGGCTACGCCGCCGACCAGCTTCGCCAGACGCTCCTGAAGTTTCTCACGATCGTAGTCGCTGGTGGTCTTGTCGACCTGGCTGCGAATCTCGCGCACGCGGCCTTCGATCTCAGAAGCCTTGCCTTTGCCTTCGACGATGGTGGTGTTGTCCTTGTCGATGGTGATCTTCTTGGCGCGGCCCAAATCCTGCATCTGGACGTTCTCGAGCTTGATGCCCAGGTCTTCTGTAATGGCCTTGCCGCCGGTGAGGATAGCGATGTCCCCCAACATGGCCTTGCGGCGATCACCAAAGCCAGGAGCCTTGACGGCAGCGACATTCAATGTGCCACGCAGCTTGTTGACGACCAAAGTGGCGAGAGCTTCGCCTTCCACGTCTTCAGCAATGATCAGCAGAGGGGTGCCGCTCTTGGCGATTTGCTCAAGCAGCGGGAGCAGGTCTTTCATGGAGCTGATCTTCTTTTCATAGATCAGGATGTAGGGATTCTCGAGGATGCACTCCATGCGCTCCGGATCGCTGACAAAATAGGGAGAGAGATAACCACGGTCAAACTGCATGCCCTCGACGACATCCAGTTGGGTTTCCATGGTCTTGGACTCTTCCACGGTGATCACGCCGTCTTTGCCGACCTTCTTCATGGCTTCGGCAATGATGCGGCCAATGGTGTCGTCGTTGTTGGCAGAGATTGTGCCGACTTGGGCAATCATGTCGCCGCTGACGGGCTTGGAAAAGTTGTCAAGATAGCCTTTCGCGCGATTGCCTTCCTTATCGACTACACCGCAGATGGCAGAGATGGCCTTCTCGATGCCGCGCTTCAGGGCCATTGGATTGGCTCCCGCAGCCACGGTTTTTACGCCTTCGCGGAAGATAGCCTGGGCTAGAACGGTGGCGGTGGTGGTGCCATCGCCGGCCACGTCGCTGGTCTTGCTGGCAACTTCACGCACCATCTGTGCGCCCATGTTCTCCAGCGTGTCTTTCAGTTCGATCTCTTTGGCCACTGTCACACCGTCTTTGGTGATCGTGGGTGATCCGAACTTCTTTTCAATCACAACATTGCGCCCCTTGGGGCCGAGCGTAACTTTCACTGCATTTGCCAGGATGTTCACGCCGCGCAGAATAGCCTGGCGTGACTCTTCACCATGAACAATTTGCTTAGCCATATTTTCATTTCTCCTAAAGATTTCGTTATGCGTAATGCAATCTCTTTTTAAACGTCCGTGTTGATGCGGGCGTTTCAGCGGTGAGCTGCTAACTATGAGCTACTAGCCAGAAGCTATCTCTTTCCTGCGCCGACTTTTTCGGGCTTTTCGGCATGTTTGCTGGAGCCGCTCAGGATGCCTAGAATCTCTTCTTCACGAAGGATCAGCAATTCTTCGCCATCAATCTTGATCTCAGTGCCTGCGTATTTGCCGAACAGGACCCGGTCGCCTTCGTGTACATCCAGCGGAATGGTCTGCCCTTTTTCTTGCTTGCCGGAGCCAACCGCGATGACAACACCCTCCTGGGGCTTCTCTTTTGCAGTGTCGGGGATGATAATGCCGCCGCGTAAGGTCTCTGCCTCTGCTACCCGGCGAAGCAGAACGCGATCATGCAGTGGTTTAAAACTCTGTGCCATAAGAAACTACTCCTTTCAGAATTGATTGAAACTAAGGGATTTACGAATGCTTGAATAAGCGATTCAGCAGGTGTGCTAGCACTCCTACCAATCGAGTGCTAATTATAAGGAATGGTGCGGCGGGTTGTCAAGTTTGATTGTAAGTCGCTCATATTTTCGCAGTGGGTTAGATTGGCGCAGGCATTTCCTTGAGTGCTTAAGAATCCGATAGAGCGCGAGTTGCTGCCCGAGGTCTATCGATTCACACCAATGACCAGCAGCACAACGAACGCCATCAACGATCCGAAGCACGGAGAGAAAATCAGAGGACGAACCATGCTCCAGGGCGTGAGTGGGCGAAAACGCGCGCGGAAATATTCAGCATCACCGTTGAGTTCAGGGTCGAGATACACGATCTCATTCAAGACAGATGTCTCAAACCGGGCAATCATGATGAACCATCCTTGATCGCTACCTGGGCAAGGTGACGATCTCTTCCATTTCGTGCGTATACTTTATTTGACTCGATACTGCGCTTTTTGGTTCTATTTATAAAGTGAATCTTTTTCGAAGAACGTTACACTAGTCATAATCTTGCGAGATAGTTTTATCGGCGGGAAACGAGCTGCGTTAAGAAATACTTTGGGTTCTAAAGCAGGAGTCAATGAAGTTTTAATTATTTAAATGAAATCTTTCGTATATTTCAGATTGTTTCAAATTAGAACATCTTTTCGATTCTAAGCTTGGGGCTTCCGCTCGTTCTTTGGACCACCAGGTTGCCTGGAAATAGTGTTTTTTCTCGCTAATTCTGAATCGGCTTTTCCTCTGCGGTTTCTGCGTACTCTGCGGTTGAGATGTTTGACTTTATCTTCTCCATGGTTGTGGCTTCAAGTACGCTGTGACTTCATGGTAAAGATTCGGTTTGTTTTTGTTTCAAATTTGTAAACTCTAACTCTTCTTGGTTCTCTTCCATTCCGAATACCCAAACCATAGTCCATAGAAAAAAGAGCAGGAGCGGTCCTTGCGCAGGCAAATGAGAAGCCGATTGAATGGGTGATTTCAGTTTTGTTGAACCGGCTTCGGTGCGGGCACGTTGAGTTTTCCGCTCACGGTTCCCAGCAGTCCGGTGTAGTTGTCCCGCACTCCGAGTCGCAAAATGTAATCACCCGGTTGAAGGTCCAGTGTCTTCTGGTACGGAAAGCCGTTTTGCATCACTCTCGTGAAGTCGCCGGGTTTCAGCGCGGCAGAGATCGAGGTAATTTCGGTTTTAATGGGCTCACCTTTGCCTGAGTAGATCTCGACTGCGTAGTCGAGGCTGGCGTGCTGCAAACCATCATCCTGCTTGTCGAAGATAATCTGATGCGCATCGACCAGGTAATTCAATGTCACCTTATTATGCGTCTGCTCCGAAGGCGGAAATATTGCTGCCCGGAAGAGCAAGGCGGTGGCCACCGGATTATCGAGGTTCAGGGCGAGTCCGAAATCCTGGGTACGCTGTGCAGCATCCTTGTTCGAAGCTGTGGCTGGATCAAGGGCGAAGTAGCCGAGACGATAGCGCAGGTGGACGTCGGGCCGATCGGTCTTGACCTTGATCTTTCGGAATTGTCCATCCCAACGTTTATTGCCGGGATAGTAGCCTAGAGTGTAATAGGTAGAGCCGTCATCAAGACTCTGGCGGACTGCCTTGTCGAACTCATTGATGTTGTAAAATGCGCGTCCCCCGGTAATCTCCGCAACATTATTCATCGTGCTGTGCGCATTGACGTGTTCATCGCTCTCAGTACTCATTTGTTGGGCTAATCCCCGGCCAAACTGTTGCCTTCCATATTGGTCCTGATAGCTTTCTGCTTTAAAGAACGCGTTGCCGGCGACGCCTTTGGCATCGATCGTATAGACGGCGACCTGAGAACTGGCCAGGGCTTCCGAGGTGCGCGAGACATCGTTGCCGAAGTTGGTTGAAGCGGGATCGATGAAGATGGGAAATTCTTCCGAAATCCAGATGAGGTTCTTGCGGCCAGGATATCCTGCCAGCATCCGGGCAAGCACGTTCAATGATTCCAAAGTAAGGCGGATACGCTGTTCGGTCTGCGCATCATTGGTTTCACCCATAAATCGCATCAGGTTGGCCATTCCATTGAAGGGCGTCTGCGCCGCAATCGAACTCATGTACTGGGGCGGTGGTCCTCCAGTTGGAGTCTCGAGATATGCGGAATTGGTGCTTTTGAGTTGAGCAACAACATTTTTCAGAAGAGCTGGATCGGTGGTGAAGTCCTGCAACAGTTGCAGCTTCTGCCCGAGCATGTAGATGGCAATCGGATGATCGGCAGGAAGCTTGTCGAGCATCCTGACCATCTGGCTGCGGGCGACTGCCTGGTTGTTCGAGGTCGTGTTCAATGAATCCAGCAAAAGGACATTCATTGCGCCTCGTGGTTTGTAGCTGGGAATGTTGGAGACAACATTATCGGGAAACTTGGTTGGCTGGCCAGCCAAGGCCGTGGCTGTCTCGGATCCTGAGGTTGGGCTTTCAAAGGAAAAAACGCGGACCTCTTGAGGGCTGCCGTTCTCGGTCACCACAAAATCCTTGGCCGAAAGATCGGTGATGGGCACGCCTTTGCCATCGGTGGCGACCACGTCCACAATCACGAGCCGGGTTGTGGCTTTTAATACGGTGGAAGACTGCGGCGCGCCGGACGATGCGTTGGCCTGGTTCCCCGCCGGCGCCTGAACCGCAGGTGTTGAATCGTTACCCGCAGATTGTGCGGATACTGCACCGCACATTAAAAGGACAGAGACGAATGTCGCCAGACATCCAAACGAGCGAGATCGTTGGTTCATGGGGTCCATTCCTGGCCAGTCATCAACTGGGCAATTGTTGGCTTGCGTCTGGTACTAGTGTGCAACAAAACCCATGCTTTTTCACTCAAATTGCGGATTAATGATCGGGCTTTCAAAACGTCTCAATTTACATAGCATGCTTAAGCAGCCGCTGTGTGCAAAAAAATACCGGTTACAGCGGTTACATCGGTTACAACCCGCATGAATACAGGCGATTTCTGTTACCGGTTGTTACCGCTGTTACGGCTTTCATCGCTTCTGGTCCAAGAATCATCATCGGTGAGACAGCAAGGCCCGGAATGAGTTGTCGATGGCCCAAAGGATGATCCAAAAACTTCCTGAATCCGCTGCTTCGCGCTGAAAAGTCGGGTTCGCAAAGCAATTATCATGGTCGCAGTTCTTGCTTGGATTTTGGGTAAAGCTACGCCACCCCGAAGAAAAAAGCCACGGAAGTTAAAGTCCCCGCGAATGACTCGGATTGTTAGATCCTCGCGTTCGTTCAAGAGCATGAGATCCTTCGCTTGCGCTCAGGATTTCGCCTCGCGGCTCAGACGCCGCGAAAACGGCTCAAGTTAAAGTCCCCGCGAATGACTCGGATTAATTAACGACGATTGTCGACTACCTTAGCGAAGGATATACGAACATGGAGAGTTTGTCAAATTAAATCGGGCTTTGTCGTTTTAACATGCCGTCATGCGCTTTTTGCCATGCCTTGACAAGCTGAGGCCGATGAGGCCGATTAATTCTAGTCCACCAATCGGCTGGTGGCTTTTGGTACGTGACAACTGAATTCACCTGTCATGGCAGGAATTTGTAGCGGGTGTGGCGGCCAGTTTTGCAATCTCCATTTCAACGGATGGAGTGGAGGGCAGCATTCAACACTGTAATGACCGAACATTCTCACCGTAGAGCGAAATTGAGAGGCACGTTGCATTCTTCCTAACTTTGTTGTGTGTGCTTGGCTTTTGTTTCGATTTGGGATCAAATCCATTTTTTAGAAACATGTTCGAGGGCGAAATTGGAGCGTTCTAATTAAAGCACTTGATAATATTGATTTAGTAAACTTTGGATTTGACATGCATCTTTCATTGTCCTAGATTGAAACAAAGATTGAAATCAACTTCTGTTCTCGACCAATTTTTTGCTTCGTAGTATTTACTCATTTCCAGCGTCTATGGCCAGCTTTTGCTTTTGAGGAGGATTGATGCCTGAAGATCATCGCACTCACCGAGGCGAATCTGCCTCAAACGAAATGGAAATTACCGAGCGCGACGTCATTCGCCGAAAAGAGTTTCTGGAGTTTCGCCAGGAAGACGCGCAAGCTCTGAAGAACCTCAACGAAATTGCCGAGAAGTACGCAGATCCAGTCATCGATGATCTTTACCGCCATTTCTTGTCCCATGAGGAAACCAAGGCCTTCTTTCAGGACCCCAAAGTGCTTCAAAGAGTAAAGCGGCTGCAGAAAGAGTATTTTCTTCGCCTGACGCAAGGAAATTATGATGCCACCTACGTAGCGAACCGGTTGCGCATCGGTACTGTGCACGAACGAATCAATCTTGCGCCGAAATGGTATCTTGGCGCCTACAACTTCTATTTGCGCAGCGTGGCCGCCCGCCTTCAAGAAGCTTTCGCAAAAGAACCACAGCGTGCATTTTCAAGTTTTTTGTCGCTCACGAAGCTGGTTTTTCTGGATATCGGCCTGGCGGTGGATACGTATATCTTTGCCCGCGAAAGCACCATGCGAAAACAACAGGAGGAGATTCGGGAGCTCTCAACGCCTGTTCTTCAGATCCGCGCCCGGCTTTTGCTTCTGCCGATCATCGGCGTGATCGACAGCCAGCGGGCGCCAAGGTCGTGGTCATGGATGTCACGGGTGTAGCGACGATCGACTCCGCGGTAGCCAATCACCTTTTGCAGACTGTGGGCGCGGCGCGGCTCATGGGAGCCTCCGTGATTGTGACCGGAGTCTCACCTGAGGTTGCCCAGGCTCTGGTGGCGCTCGGCATCGACCTAGCCAAGCTCAACACCGCGGGCGATCTCCAGGGAGGCATCGAGCAGGCGGAACAACTTCTTGGATACCGGGTCGTACAGGGCACAGAAACGAAATCCAGCCCGCACGCCACGTAAGAATAATAAGGAGGAGCCTTGCCTGTTCCAATTCTCAAACAAGGCGATATTCTCATTGCCTCCATTCAATCCGCGCTCTCGGACAAAGACCTGAAGCAACTCCAGGACGAGTTAGCCAACCGGGTCGGAGCCGTGCGGGCCCGTGGGGTCATCATTGATGTTACGGCACTGGATGTGCTTGACTCGTTTGCAACGCGAACCATACGGAGCATTGCTTACACGACCCTGCTGCGCGGGGCCGAAACTGTGGTTGTGGGAATTCAACCGGATGTCGCGTTCGCGATGGTGCAGTTAGGCCTGACCCTGGAAGGGGTGGCAACCGCGCTTGATCTCGAAGAGGGATTCGCCCTCCTGCGCCAGCGCGACAAAGAAGGCAATGACCGTGCATAGCGACATACGCGTCAGTATCCAGACTGATGCAGACATCTTAACAGCGCGCCAGAAGGGACGGGAACTTGCAGCCGCTCGCGGTTTTACCAGGACGGACCAAACACTGATAGCGACAGCCATCTCCGAAATTGCCAGGAACATTGTCGAATACGCACAACATGGCGAGATGACTCTCAGCCCGGTCGATTCTCAAGGCCGTTCGGGCATCGTTATCGTTGCCCAGGATGAAGGTCCCGGAATTACAGATATCGAGCTGGCCATGAACGAAGGCTACTCAACTGCAAAGAGCCTGGGGATGGGGCTCCCGGGAACGAGGCGGCTCATGGATGAGTTCGATCTGAAATCAATACCCGGTGAAGGCGTTACCGTCACCATGAAGAAATGGCGCAGATGAGTTTGAATCAGCCCTCGGCAGCCGTGGTCGAGTGGGCTTCAGCAGGCAGAGCGACCGACGAACCTTCAGAAGGAAGCGAGTCGGGGGACCTCGAAGTCGTAACGACTTTTGAAAATGGAACCATGGTTGCCGTAATTGACGGCCTTGGGCACGGCGCCGAAGCTGCATTGGCTGCGAGGACTGCCGCCAAAGTCATGGAGGAGCATTTCAGAGAGCCTGCTGAATTGCTTGTACAGAGGTGCCACGGGGCCTTGCGCAAAACTCGTGGAGTGGTCATGGGCCTTGCCTGCTTCAATGCCACGGCTTCATCGATGACCTGGATCGGAGTGGGCAACATACAGGGAGTCCTTTTTCGCTGGAGCCCAGGGCGTGGAGCGGTACGGCAGGACCTTGTCTCGCGTGGAGGCATTGTAGGCTATCAACTCCCCCCTTTGCGCTCCAGCACGTTCTCGATCTCTTTTGGAGATACACTGATCCTGACCACAGATGGCATTCGACGCGAATTCGCTGCTGATTTGAACTTGGAAAAACCTCCAAAAGAAATCGCAGAATTCGTCTTGGACCAGCATTCCAAAAAAAACGACGATGCGCTGGTGGTGGTTGCGAGATATGTGGGCGAAACGCCGTAAGGCGAGTATTTGGGACAATGATGCCCTTTTGGGATGCAAGGAAGAAATGAGTCCATTCAGCACCAGTGAGCCAGAAATATCCATTCCAATCCGTGAAGAATGCGATGTTGCGATGGCGCGGAAATCAGTACGTGAAGCCGCTCTGCGTGCGAAGTTGGCGCTCGCGGCTCAAGAGGCGATCGTTATCGCTGTTTCAGAAATCGCACGAAATATCATCGTCCACGCCGTCGAAGGAGAGATTCGTATTCGGATTGTAGAGAGACAGGGTGGACTCGGCGTCGAGGCAGTTGTCAACGATAATGGTCCCGGCATCATGGATGTTGGGCGGGCGCTTGAAGATGGATACTCAACGACGAACAGCCTTGGCCTGGGACTTGCAGGCGCGAAGCGCTTGGTGGACGAATTTGAAATTGTTTCGGAATATGGCAGCGGAACCACAGTTCTGCTAAGAAAGTGGAGTACGTGACAGGAGTTATCCATCCCAGAGACACGTCCGGTCTGGCGCAAGCTTACAGCTCTTTGCTTCGGGAGTATGTTGCGGGCGCGGGCGAGATCGCGCTCAAGAGAGCTTATGATCTTGGCCGCAGGGCTTCAGCGAAGGCATTGGCGTCGTGGAGCTAACGGTTATACATCATGAGGGCTTAGTTGCGCCGGTTACCGGCGGAACTCTGGCAGAAGAACGTATCATGATGGCAGGGCAGTTTTTGGCCGAGGCCATTTCCCCATTTGAAATGACGTTGCGATCCTATCAAGCCAATGCCCGTTTGCTTGGCCTGAGTGAAATCCTGGCGCGACAGAACGCTGAGAGTGACCGCGCCTACGAACAACTCAGGACGATCCTGGACGCTACAACAGCCATCATTTACCTGAAAGACATGGAAGGACACTATTTGTTCGTGAACAGGCAATTTGAAAATGCCTTTGGTCTTCAGCGCAAACAAGCCATCGGCAAGCGGGACGAAGAGATTCTTCCCAAATCGGTGGCCGATGTGCTTTGGGAAAACGATCAATGTGCGCTTACGAAACACTCCCCGGAGGAACTTGAAGAAATTCTCTCAACCGGCGAGGAGAGTTCCCGCACCTACCTCTCGCTGAAATATCCGCTGGCCGATGCGAATGGGCATTGTTATGCGATCTGCTCGGTTTCCACCGATATAACTGAACGCAAGCTTGCTGACCAGGAGTTGCGCAGGGCCAAAGAAGCAACGGAGGCCGCTAACCGCGAGCTTGAATCCTTCAGCTATTCCGTGGCCCACGATCTCCGCGCGCCCCTGCGCAGCATCAACGCGTTTGCTCAAATCCTGCTTGAAGAATGCGCTGACCGGCTGGACGCCGAAGGTAAGGAGAATCTCCAGATTGTGCTGGAGTCGGCTCAAGACATGACCCGCCTGATTGAGAGTTTACTGACGCTCTCGCGCTTATCTCGTGGGAGCCTGCGCAAGGAGAGAATTTGCCTGTCGGCATTGGTTCACACGATTGCGGATCGTTTGCAAAAGCTTGAGCCGGCCCGGCGGGTCGAGTTTGTGATTCAGGAAGACCTGATCGAGGAGGCCGATACGCAATTGATGGCCGCAGCGCTTGAGAACCTTATCGGAAATGCATGGAAGTTCACTGGCAAACAGGCGACGGCCCGGATCGAGTTTGGAGTTGAGTCCGGCGAAACTCCCAGAACCTATTTTGTGCGCGACGACGGAGCAGGTTTTGATATGTCCCAGGTGGAGAGGCTGTTTGGAGTATTCCAGCGGCTGCACTCGACGGATGATTTCGAAGGTACAGGCATTGGGCTCGCCACAGTGCAGCGAATCGTCCGGCGTCACGGTGGCCGTGTATGGGCCAGGGGCGAGGAAAATCGCGGAGCCACATTCTACTTTATGCTGCAAGAGGAACCCATGGGTTGACCACAAAGCCTCGCCCCTGTCATTCTGCGGCCGTTCTGTTCCCCGGCGTTTCTTCGTAAAGGACTTTGCCTCCAACCAGTGTAGTGAAGACGTGGACCGATAGGATTTCCTTCGGCGTCATTTTAGTCAGGTCACCGGAAATTACGATTAAGTCGGCCAATTTGCCGGGTTCGATGGAGCCTTTGGTCTTCTCTTCAAATTCAGCATAGGCGGCTTCTATGGTGTAACCGTTCAACGCTTCGTCCAAGGTGAGTTTCTGATCTGGGTACCATCCATTGGCTGGATTGCCTTGAGGATCTTGTCGAGTAATCGCAGCGTATATCCCATAAAACGGGTTCAACGCCTCGCCGGGAAAATCTGAACTCAGAGGTAGATGCACTCCTGTCTGCAGCAGCGACCGCCACACATAAGCGCCCTTGATACGCTGTGGTCCCACGCGTTTTTCTGCCCATGGCATGTCGGAGGTGCAATGTGTGGGCTGCATGGAAGGGATCACGCCCAGCTTGGCAAAACGCGGGACATCTTCCGGCGCCAGTACTTGAGCGTGTTCGACGCGCAGCCGCGGATCGTGAGCGTCGGGAATTTCCCGCTCGGCCTGTTCATAGGCGTCGAGCGTCAGCCGGTTTGCTGCATCGCCAATGGCATGAGTGCAAACCTGAAATCCTCGTTGTAATGCACTCTTCGTAAGAGAGTGAATTTCTGCCGGCGATGTCGTCATCACGCCTTTTGTATCGGGAGCGTCGCTATAAGGCTCAAGCAGCGCCGCTCCTCGTGAGCCTAGCGCTCCATCGGCAAAGACTTTGAACGCCCGGATTGTCAGCCGATGGTTTGGATCAATTTCCGGGCCGCGCTCCAGCCATTCCTTCACCAGCGTGGGATCTGCAGCGTCAAGCATCACATAGACGCGTAAAGGGAGACGGTTCTCTTTTACCAGTTCGCGTAGGGCCTGCAACGTTGCCCTTGAGATTCTGGCCTCATGCACAGAGGTCAAACCATAACGGACGCATTCCTGGGCAGCACGTCCAATGGCCTTTTTCGTTTGCTCCAACGTCATCGGTGGAATGTGCGCTTCCAGCAATTGCTGCGCTTGATTCAGCAGGATTCCGGTTGGTTCCCCTGTCTTCTCGTCGTGGAGTATCTTTCCGTGTTCCGGGTCTCTGGTTTGTTTGTTGATCTTCGCGAGTTCGAGTGCCCTTTGGTTGGCCCAGGTGGCAAAGCTATGCAGTCCTGTAAGCACTACGGGATTGTTGGGCGAGACGCGGCTGAGCGCCTGGTTATTCGGATAAGCTGCGGCCCATTTGCCTTCATCCCAACCCCAACCCAGAATCCATTCGCCGGGGTGGGCCGAGGCTACGCGTTTTCTCACCTGTTCAACCATCTCCCGCTCGGTTTTTACATCCTTGAGGTTGAGGCGAAGCAGGCTTTTCCCTAATTCGAAAAGGTGAGTGTGAGCGTCGATGAGTCCCGGCAGGACCGTCGAGCCATGGAGGTCCATTTTGGGAATGGTACGGCCAAAGAGCTTCCTGCCTGCCTCATCGGCACCAACCCAAACGATGCGCCCTTGCTGAATCGCAATAGCCTGGGCTCGCGGCTGGGCCGGGTTCATCGTGATCACCTTGCCATTGAACAGAAGCAAGTCAGCATGGCGCGGTTGCGACTGCGCTAGATCGAAGAACACGATTGTTAGAACCACGATCAGAATGGCGCTGCATTTCGAGCTTTTGGACATCGGCGACCTCAAAAATATTTTTTGACGCAATCACTATAAATTTTTGGCGACTTCGCTACCAGCGAACGCATATTTCGGTTAGTGGGTAGTTTGATTGCTACAACATTCCATTCGCGACTGAAACGGCCGCAGGGGCTAAAACCACAATGTCGCTTACTTTCGTTTAGGCTATCCCTAGAAAAAAATCGTCATCCCGAGACTCTACCCGCGCGCCAGCGAGGGTAGAGTGGAGGGACCTTGCGTTTCGCGGTTAACCTGCCGTTCACAAAATGTTTTCCGAAGCGCTCTTTCTTTGACGCACTGATTTTCCGCAGTTTTCCGCAGCCTATCGGTTCCGAATCATCGTTGCCTGTCGTAAAATGTGCTTTTATTTCATAAACACTACACCCTGTCATCCCGAACGGAGGGCGGCAATAAATTTCACAATCGCGAATATGATCGGTACGGAGTGAGAGCCTGTCTTGAGGCGAGCCGAAGGAGACCCCGATGATGTTTCGGGCTTAATTGCAGATACGAGGTGTTACCCGTGTTTTTCACAAGCAGGGTTAAGAGGATGGCAGGAATGTTAGATAAGAATTGTCCGGGACGCTCGTGTAATCTGGGTCTAATACCTCGGATCGGCGATCTAAACGCATTTGAGCGTCACGAAAGGCTGCTTTCGCCAGGATTATCTCCGCTCATTCCGCAATATGGCCGACGAGCTTCGCGCACGAAGTAACCACGAACTAACAGAAACCCTATGGGACATTGAACAGCGGGACTCCATGCAGTTTGGACGCATCCGCGTGAAGTGCGAAAGACGTTTCAGGAGTCCGACTGGCGCAACAATCCGAGCACACAAGAAATCGTGACTATGAGTGGGAATACGGCTGTATTCCCGCTTAGGGGGCATTCGTCAAGATGCCTCCAGTTCGAAACAATTCCTATCTTGTCAAACAAACGGCCTTGGATCTTTTAGTCGGACAGAATCCCGAGATTCATCATCCATTGATTCGCGACGTATCTGGTGACAAGATCATATTCGTCAATCTCCGCGGGAGCACGCTCTTTCAGAGGTTTCTTTGCGGTGCTGATTGCTTTCATGATTAACCCTTCCATATCAGCTAGTACTATTGAACGACTAGGGGCGGGCTGCTCGATTAAAGGAATCAAGTGAGACAGAGGGAAGACCGTGCGAAGCTTATACTTACGATTTGTTCTGAGCCAATCAATGAGGGAGGCGGCGTAAGGCACACATCTCGGATTGTTCGGGCTGATGCTTTGTCGCTGGGCTAAATCTCCGACGAAATCAAAGGATGCCGAATCCCAAGCGCCAAGACGCTCTGCTGTAAAGCCAGCAATTAAGAGAGCAGTTTCGGGCTGCAAGAAGGAATCACTGCTGAGTGCGGTCTCGCTGGCTGTTAATAGTCTTTTTGCAATAAGGGGATCAAGAACATAGCCTGCTTCAGGGTGTATAAGATATAGTAACAATCCAAGTGTTCCAGATCTTCCACCCATCAATGGACTCTCAACCCGCTCAACTACCAACCCAACATAGTCGTCGGCAGTTGCCATTGAGGGGTCTCCGCGTTGATGACTGAGGCTTCGCGCGACAGCGAGGGCCACACCGTTGCGGTCAAGTGTGTTGAGAGCATTCATCTGTCGATAGGCATCTGCTACCTGACGGGGGGTAAGAATCGCAACCTGTGGTGATCGGGATCGCTTCTCTATGGCCGCAAACGCCCCGTTTTTACGTTGGTGCCTCCAGCGTACCAAACGGTCAGACGTGAAATTGGCGGGATCATTTTCGATGAGCTTGGCGCATTCTTGTGAATCGGCCAACAACGGGACATAGGTGATGCACATTCCGCTTGATCTAACGCTCAAGGCATGTACTAGGCGCTGATAACCATCCTGCTCGAACAGGTTGGCGCATTGGCAATGTTCTAGGCGACTAGGAACCCTAACATTCTCGATCCGAAGCGGAATGATGAAAATCAGTCCATCGGGCTTCTCTTCTGCTACAGATAACGCATCGCCGATTTCCTTCTGGATATAACCTTCCTTCTTGACGGAAGCCTCAGAAAGGCACACAAGCACGACGTCGCACGCATGCATCGCAGCCAGGATTTCCTTACGCCAATCTTGGCCTGGCAAAAGATTTTCTTCATCAAGCCAAGGCGCAAACCCGTCCGCCTTCAAATGGTGATACAGGTCTCGCACAACTGGTTTGTCCTCGGAGGAATGGCAGAGGAAGACACGTAGACGGCGGTTTTTGCACCTGTTCGGATCAAGGGTTTCGGTCATGACCGTAATAGACTCGCAACGAAAGCTTATAATATATGGCCTAAGTAGGGGCATCAATTGAATTTATTTTTCGTAATTACCCATTCAAAACGGGATTTCGCTTGCTTGTGTGATAATAAGACGTCGTAGCTGCCTGTTGCTACATATATCAATTCAAACGACATATTCAATTCCAAGCTGAATCCAACCGGCATAAGCAATGTTTTGTTTGGTAGAGCCATGAGGAATGTCATGCCGCGATTAGCCAAACTCGCCTGCACTTTCAAGCAACCTTATGCACCGCAGGCAAATCGGACCAAGATGTGTAATCGTTCCATTAGTCTCAGACCATCTCGAGGGACAGCAAGCACATTTTGGCGCATTCTGCTCACTGGTCTGAGCAAGAGACGCACAGCCAACACCGTTCTTCTTGTTCGAATCGACTGGTTTGCAGAGTTCTGATAAAAACGATTTCGCTTTCATGAACGAGCACCTCCAATGGTTTGGGCTTTCGTTAGCCTTTGCAAACGCGCCATCATGCACTGAGCTTCAGATCACCGCCCTTGTGAGTTATTGGATTTGGATGAATCCCCGCCTGTGCATGGGCCTGCCGATAGGCGTGCGCGTAGTAGCCACCGTGACCTCCAGAAACGTTGGTAAATGGAATCTCTTGACGGTTTCTGGTTCTCGGCTCCAGCACATATTTCCGAGCTGAGGCCGTCAGAGAGTTCAACGGTACATGCAACTGTCCCCAACTCTTGAGCCTGATTGATAGAAGAGGGCCTTGCGGCGTATACCTACAACTTTGAATGATGGGTTCGAATTTGGGTACTTGGAATAATTTCGATATCGCAAAGGTCTTAATCGCGAAAAACCGTTTTGTCTGTTTGGTTTCCGTATGTGCTAGCCAATTTGCTTGTCGGGCTCGAGTCTCAAGCGCAGTAGCATTGCAGCTAGCGACGCCTTGCAGGATGTGTCTGAATGTTCTGCGTTGCTTAGTCATGGGTCGCACCTCATCACTATGCAAGTCTGGATGAAAGGCGGCGCTGCATCTACAAAATACTTCGGCCCGGCTGTTCACATTACTTGAATGATTCACGATTCATGAATCGTGAATTCGGATTTTCCGAATTGGTAATTGCAGAATGCCGTTGACACATGTCTATAGTCCGTTATGATTTGCAATCATGACACAAGGACCAAAAACAAACTTCGGGGAAATTGTGAAGTTCCATCTTGGGCAGCTTGAGTGGTCCCAACAAGACCTAGCACACTATGCAACTCTTCCAGCAGCTTCGATGTCCGGCTGGCTCCGGGGACAACCCAACCCCGATCGTAAGCATGTAAATAAGATTGCGTTTGCTTTGGCTATGGGCTATGACAAAAAACGCCTGACCGATTACAGCAGCAACAAGCTTGACATTTTACTGAATCAGCTTTTGGAGGCTGTTGGAATGGCGGCGATAGTTGGGGCTCCCAAGGAGAGTGTATGGATTAGACTTGCCCATCAGGACTCTGCTGAAAGAACGCTCGTGACAGGATGGGTGAACTATCCCTATTTCAGCTATGGTGATGAAGTTCCATCGGGTTTAGCAGTCGAGATCATGCAACGCATTGCTCTCTTTATGGGCTGCAAGTTGGATTGGCGTCGTTATACTTGGTCAAAAATTCTTGCGGCTCTTGAAAAACGTGACATCGATATTGTCTGCCCGATTCTGCTCGTGCTTCCCACTCGAATGTTCCATGCGCGATTTGTGGACCCTTTACCCGAACTCCGCATATGGCTGAATGGGGTAGTGTATAAACCGTATCGGGAGCATTTTGGTGATGCTCTGACGTCGCCTAGAAATTTAAGGCGCCTCGCCTTGTCTTACGTGGCTGGTGAGGCTGGAGAAGACTTGTGTGCCATGTTTGCACCTGAGGCTGCAAAGGACCGCCCGTACAATCAAACCATCGATTTCATCAACGATATTAATGAAAATCCCAAGACTCGCGACGGCAAGATCAAGTGCCTGATCGCGGACCATACGATTTGTGCGCAGTTGGTTAAAGAGCATAACAATCTGGCACTGATATATGGCAACCCAACTCATTCAGGCATTGAGTTGTCAATTGCAGCCGCAGTGCATCGGGATGAACCTGATTTGCTGAATCTGATAAATATGTGCATGTCCGTCATGAAAAATACAGGCTATTTCAAAAATATTTATTCGCATCATAATGATGCCAAGCGCTTGCGCCAATTGCGGGCTTTGTCAAGTGATGAGTATGACAAAGATCGACAACGGCCACAGATTATAGATGAATTCGTGAGGGTTCGTAGTCATCGTTCCCGAGGCCTCAAGTCTGGTGAACTCCGGCAATTGGGTACGATTCACATGCATGTGGACGGTGGTGGAAAATCCGATCTTGTCTTGGAGGTAGTAAAGTCACTAGAGAAGCGCGGATCTAAGGGAAAACTTTCAGTCATTGCGCGATCCGTCCCTGGCCCGCAACGCGAGAAACACCCGGAGGTTTACAAAATCCACACACCCGGTATTGACGACGAAGAATCACTAGAGTATTTTTCGACGTCAGGAATAGCAGATCGCAATGATGCCATTGAATGCATAAAGCTGATTTTACCTCGGTTGACGGAGCACCCAGGCGCGGTTCTGGAAGTTGAGTGCGTAATTGGCGCGATCACTGATGGTAAATGGAGTGGTGCTAAAGGTGTCCCCCCAATTCGTGGGGAAGAAGTACGGTTTGACAAAAGCCCTACTCTTCCGTTCGAAATCCATCATGCTTTCGACGTCCCCATGGAGGCTGGCCCACCTCTTGACTTGGACAAACTCTTGGCCGATGTAACAGAGCTTGGCATCCCTGTTGGCGGATGGTTCGCCTTTCTCAAGAATGAAAAAGAATGGTCCTATCGATCTAATGCATTCGTCGAGAGAGTGTACCTTGAGGAATATGTAATGGCGGAATACCGAAAGCTCGCCGAATATCTTAAAGAGAGGAATATCCTGGCGCGGCAATGGACTATTGTTGAGGAAGTATTAGGGATTTGGAAAATACCAGAGCGGCCATCTTTAGGAGGATTTTGACCGGGTGTCCTTGGGATTGGGCGGGATAAAAGTCGTGCCGCAAGTCATTGCAAATGTGGTCGGGGAGGGGAGATTCGAACTCCCGATCTCGTGCTCCCAAGGCACGCGCCTTCAACCAGCTAGGCCACTCCCCGAATTTTTTGGTGGCTCGTCACGGAATTGAACCGTGTCCTCCGGCTTTTCAGACCAGCACTCTGCCGTCGAGTTCACGAGCCGAACATCTGGTGGACGGTGCGAGACACGAGCCACCCCAGCGCGCCAAAAACCGCCGCGCCGGGGACCCCCGGTCGAACTCGCATTGCACGGGTGCAGGCCGTGGGTAATCCCCTTATACGGACCGCCCACTCTAATAAACCCCACAAACAAATGGGGTGGCCGGTCGGAGTCGAACCGACTAAAACGTGTTCCACAGACACGCCCCTCACCGTTTGGGTTCGGCCACATCTGAAATTGGTCGAGTGAAACGAACATTCATCGGAGAAGCACAAGTTCCCTGCCCTGCCCCTCCGACCCCAACACGCACAAAAATAGCACGCGTGTTGGGGGCTCTGCGTCGAGCTACGCCAGCAAAAAAACTTTGGAGCGGAGTACGGGAATTGCACCCGTGCTTCCGAACCGGCGATCCGGGGTACTGCTTCTATACGAACTCCGCCGTTTGGTTGCCGGGGAGCGAATCGAACGCTCATGACGAGCTTCAAAGACTCGCGTCCTACCATTGAACGACCCGGCATTCACACCTCCACTGATTCTTGCGGCACACCAAAGCTGTTGGTAGCAGCGGGGAGAATCGAACTCCCATCTCAGACTTGAAAGGACCGCACCCTGGCCGTTAGACGACGCTGCCACTCCGCTACGCGCATCGCAAATGCAACGCAAAAACTAAAGGGCCTCCGATTTTGCCGGAGGCCCTTCAAGAAACTAGTCTGATACGATTGCCCCCGTCACATAAGCGTACCCTCTCCTTGCCGCGGTTCGGCGGCTGGCGTGGTAAAGCAACCGGTATGGGGCTTACGTATCATTGCTGAACTCAATTACTACTCTGCCATGCTTCTCTAACCCCGTCAACAGCAAAAAGTCGCATCGTGTAATAAAAAGATGTTGTGAGTATCAACTTTCCATTTCCATCACCTTCAAACCCCCGCCACGCTGGTACGTTCCCTGGCTCTTGTAGCCGAGCGTGCCCATATGCGCACCACCAATGCTAGCCACATAACCGAGGCTAATGGAACGTAGACCCACCCGTTTCTCCAGATGCCAGAGGTAAAAGCCAGAGTGAAGACTGTCCACAAGATATATAAGCCGACCGTCTGTATCTTTCCATCCGGCAGGTAAGGCTTTTTTTGGGCTGTAAACGCCATCCATGCCAGGCAGTAAATCAGCACATACCCCATGGCGCCCAAGACCAGCCCTGGTATATTTTTCTTCGCAAAGACTTGATTGGGCAGCAGAGTGGCAAGCATTACGATTGCCGCTAGATGGAGCGTGTGCGATAGCGCAAAGAAGAGCGTAAATCGGTGACGGCCCGCTTCTATATATAACGTGGGAGCCGTGGGCCATAGCTGGCGCAACCCTTGCGCAGCGAATGAGGCGGCCAGCAGGACCCCTGACATACGGGCCGTAATTCGTAGCCACAACATGACTTCAGAAGGATTCAGGTAAAAAGCAATGAGATATGTAGCAAGCGACCTCATGTGTTACCACCTAGTGAGAAAATGGAAGGGATGCAGAGAATTGAACTCTGATCTCAAGGTTCGTAGCCTTGCGCCCTCGATCCGTTGGACCACATCCCCAAAGTTGAGCCGCTTTGCGGGCGTCTGAGCCCGCAGGCGAAATCCTGCGCGCCTCCGCGAAGGACCTCTTAAATTTTGGTGCGGGATGCAGGAATCGAACCTGCTTCGTCTCGCTTAAAAGGCGAGTAAAAACCAAAAGGCCCCGACTTTTGCCGGAGCCTTCGAGAGTTTTAGATCTGACCTAAGAAAGTATTACGGACAGACAAATCCCGAAGGCCGAGCGCGATTGACGCGCCGTCTCATCATGGATTTGATCCGTATCATCATTGCGAAATTCAGTATAGCACATTTTCGGCTGCGACTGGCCGGCGAAAAGTGGATCAATTTGATCTTCCACAATCTTTCTAGAGCAACGTGTGCAGGGACTATTACCGGTCAATCCTTGACCGCGCTGTCTACAATTCTTAAGCCACGGTCAATGATGGCAAAGGCCTCATCCAATTGAGATTCCGTTATACAGAGAGGGGGGTTGGTGTAAAAGCTGTTCCACCGAACTATTGTGTATAGCCCTTCTTCACGGAAAAACCGGCCGAGGGTTGTCATCTCTTCTGAAGAACCATTGAAAGGCGCCATGGGTTCGCGTGTCCGACGGTTGCGAATAAGCTCGACAATTCCGAATAGTCCAATGGAGCGTACTTCACCAACACAAGGATGGCGCGACTGCAATTCAGCGAGCAGATGTTTCATGTGCAATCCCATTCGTTTTGCATTTTGGATGAGTTGGTCCTCTTCATATACGGCAATCGTGGCCAAGGCCGCTGCACATCCAACCGGATGGCTGTTGTAAGTCAGACCGCCGTAAAAGACGTGGTCCTGGAAATAATCAGCGATGTGGCGCCTCATGCCGACTGCGCCTAAAGGCACATAACTACTGGTAAGCCCCTTTGCCATGCAGATGAGATCGGGCACGACCTTCCAATGGTTCACGGCAAACCATTCGCCCGTCCGGCCAAAACCACTCATGACTTCGTCGGCGATCATCAAAATGCCATATTTTGTGCATAGAGCGCGGACCCCCTGCAAATAGCCGTCAGGAGGAACAAGAATGCCGTTGGTGCCGGTTACGGTCTCAAGAATGAAGGCGGCAATGGTGTGCGGACCCTCGAGCTGGATAATCTCTTCGATTGCGGCTAGTGACGACTCTACAGGTTCCCACCCACGTTCAATTCCGTGATAGGGATCCAGCACCCGTACCACGCCCGGAATCCCCGGCTCAGACGCCCAGCGTCTCGGATCACCCGTGAGCGAGATGCTGCCCGCAGTTGCTCCATGATAAGAACGATAGCGCGAGATAATTTTGTGGCGGCCAGAAAAAAAACGGGCGATTTTGATCGCATTCTCTGTTGCTTCTGCGCCGCCATTTGTGAAGAAAAAAGTGTCAATATCGCCAGGAGTAATCTGGGCCAGTTTTTCGCCCAACCGCGCCCGAGGTTCTGTCGCCATGAAAGGATTGGCATAAGCCAGAGTCGAAAGCTGCCTGGCAATGGCCTGAATCACCCTTTCATCCCCGTGACCAATGTTGACGCTCATCAGTTGGCTATTGAAATCGATGAAGCGCTTGCCTTCAGGAGTCCAGAAGTAGATGCCTTTCGCCTTTGCGACCGGTATAGGATCAATTTTCTGTTGGGCCGACCATTCAAACAGCGTGTGTTTTTTAGTGAGAGCCACGATTTCACTTCCGCTCATGACCGCTTGTCCGTTTTCTGCTATTTTTGCCTTCACTGTCATTTGATCTCCGTTCCAAACCATCCTAAAAACAACGTACTATCCTACTCTCTTGAAGGATTCTCGGCTCAGTTGAATTGCAACCCGGCGATATCCGGCCCGCCCGAGTTGGTATCCCGAGCTGCGTTTCACAGGTATGGAGGCTACAGGTCCCGATTGCTGTCTTCCTCTTATGACGGAAAAGTTTGAGACTTGAGATACTACAACGGCATCAAGTACTCAGGAGTGCCGATGTTTCCTCTTCATGGTCTGTTCGAAACCCACCTGACGGTGGCGGATTTGCAGCGATCGATGACTTTTTTCGGCGCAACATTGGGATTCGAACTCGCCGAGGTGTTTCGGGAGCGCCGGGTTGCATTTTACTGGATTGGCGGGCGTGGTAACTCGATGTTGGGTATATGGGAGACCGGAAGCTCACCTCAGAAAATTAACCTGCACACCGCTTTCCGCCTAGATCTTAAAGATCTTCTCGAAGCCTCCGCGCGTCTTCGGAAGGCTGGCATTGTTCCACTGGACTTCCAGGGTGAGCCTACTGAGGAGCCAGTCGTTCTGGCATGGATGCCTGCCGCATCGCTCTATTTCCGCGACCCTGATGGTAATTTGCTTGAGTTCCTTTCAATGCTGCCCGATGCGCCGCAGCCTGAACTGGGCGTCATCAGTTGGAGTCTCTGGCAACAACAGAAACGATTCGATCAGAAATGAAGTTTGCCAGTGGAATTTCGTTCATGGCGAATGCTTATCTCTTCACGACTTTGAAGTTATCCAACTATTCAAGATGGACTGGAAGGTTTTGTCATCCGAGAGCAGTCCGTTCAAATTCCACTGTATCGTTTTACCAAGAACCCCAAGCACTACGGGGACGCCGTGCAATTTCAATTGGGTGAACGCCGCTTTGGAAGGATCGGCGTACCAGGCGGCGCTGGAAAGGGCTTCGTACCTGGCTTTGACCGCTTTGGCATCATCGACGGAGCCTGCTACCACAAATACTGCCCGGGAAGGCAAATTGGGAAAACGTTCTTTGGTCAAGCTCTTGACCAATTGATCGCTGTAGTGGCTGGTAGGTTGAATATAGATTAGAAGCCAGCTACCGCTCGAAGGAAGATCGGCGCTCTTGATCGTTTGGCCATCCAGGCTGGTCAACTGGAAATCCGGCATTGGCGAAGGATTGCCGGCCACCAGGCTTGCAGGAACGCAAAGGAGCCATGCCATGCTTCCTAAAAGGATGAGCTTTGCGATTTTCCGCATTTTTTATTTCCTCCTCATTATTGTAGATCGCCAGCCGCCCCAGTTTGCCCGGTGCTTTCCGCGTGTATTGATTCGGGCATGACATAAGAAGATGTTGAGCTTCCGCCCGATTTGAGCAGATTTTTCAAATCGGACAACATGAAGCCGTCAGGAGTTGCCGGGAACAGCGATCCGGTGGTTGCCGGGATACTGAAATTCACCACTTGGGACTTTTCGGCATCCGACATGCCCACCAGCGCGTTAGGATCGCTTAGATTGGCCAAGGCCACGGCCTGAGCTTTGAGTCCAGCGTTATCGCTGGGATCATGTTGCAGGGCGAAGTGCATGAAGATCACAGTTTGCCCTGCCGGAATGGTGACCGTGTTCCATTGATAACTGATGTCGCTGTTGGAACTGCGGAACTGGACCGTAGATACAGGAACAGCAGCATTAGGTCCGGCCATGACTTCAGCTACGTTGGGATTCTGGCAGCACGAGAATGCCTCGCTTGCCACATAGTAGGTGTTACCGGTATCCGCAGGGTTCACCAGCAAGCGAGTATCGTTAAATGACCTGAGGAACGACTCCTGGCCTACCGAGATGGTCAGAGGAGTACTAGTTGGATTGGTCACAATCTCAAGATACCGTGCAAAGCCACCGGCCGCCGGAGAGAATATCTTTCTCGTAATATTCGCGCCGCCGATGCCGGCTGACCCGATAACGATCTGGTTTCCATTGGCTTCCGGCAGAGCGGTAAAGGCGCACGGGAACGAGAATGAGTCGCCATCAATGTTGAGGAACTCAGCGCCGGAGTAAGCCGAACCCAGCGAGCGATCAACCCGTCCACCTGATCCAAGGTCGCCATCGCAGGCCGGATCATAACGGAAGCCGTCGGCGCCATCGAATTCAAACCTGGGGAAATTGTTGATACTGACGGCATTGCCGAGCGTCACATTGATGGTTGCGGGTTGGCTGACGGTCACTGTCCCTGAAGCTTGTCCAGGCTGAGACGAACCGTTGTCGAAGACAGACGCCGCCACCTGCACATCGCCCACCTGGACGCCGCTCACCTGATAGTTCCCTTGGCTGTCGGTATTGGTGAACACTCGAGAATTCCCGTCTTCTCCGCTATTGCTCATGTTCTGGACGATGACCTGCGCGTTGGCCGCTGGAGTAACACCATTGGAGAGGAAGACGGTTCCACTGACACTGCCTGTATCCGGCAGGGTTAAGTTCACCGTGACGGTTTGCCCGTCTGAGGTGATATTTCCGGAGGCGGCGCCAAAGCTTTGATTGAACCGAGTTGCCTGCAGGAAGAACGGCCCGGCAGCAATCCCAGTGAATTGGTAAACGCCATTCTGGTCCGTATTGGTAAAGTTGGTGAAGCTTATGCCCGGATCGGCAAGAACCACCGACGCAGACGGGACCGGGTTCCCACCGGAATCAAACACAGCTCCTGTGACCGTGCCGGCTGCTGGGAGATTGATGTTGAGGTTCAGAGTCGTACCTGAGGAAGCCAGATTCGCGGGTACGACGACTTTCAGGCCCGAATCATTATCGTCTTCGGCAGTGATGGTGAAATCGCCCGGAGGAATACCGGCAACGCTATAGGTTCCATCGGCATTGCCTCGCAGGAACAATACTTTTTCGTTCCCGGAAGCATCCTTGCGGGCCAGGAACAAACTCGGCGACTGCACTGGAGTTACACCGTCAAAGAAAAAAACTGTTCCTTTAATCAATGAAATTGCGAAGGTGAAGTTCACGGTAACCGTAGCGCCATTGGCCGGGAAGCTTCCCACCTGGCTGCTCACGGTAGCCGGATCGAAGGGTGAGTGAGCAACGACCACAAATCCCTGCGCACCGGTAGAGATATGGCTGATCGCATAGGTTCCAGCCGAACCGCTAAGAGTGGTTGCCAAAAGCTGCCCGCTCGCTGCATCTAAAACATCGATCTGAGCACCACCAAGAGGAGTCTGGAGATCAGGGGAAGTAACACTTCCTTGAATGTTGCCACTCACGCTCGATTGTATGGTGACATTCACGGTGTGACCCAGATCACCCGCCTGGATCGTGCCCGAAGATTGGCCCAGGAGTCCATTCTGATATGCCGAGACGGTGAAACTGCCTTGAGGCACGCCTGGAACGGTCAGATTGCCAGTACTGTCAGCGAAGCCCGCAACAAATGTGCCAGCACTATCCTGGAGAGCAATTTGAGCACCGGCCGCTGGCGAGTTATCCGGATTCAGAGAAGTCACCTGAAGAGTCGCGGTATTGGCTGCGGATACTGGGATGCTGAAATTCAACACCTCCGACTGTTCCGTTTGACTCATGCCAAAAAGCATATTCGGATCACTGAGATTGGCAAGGGCCTGCGCCTGGCTCTGCGCTCCTGAGAGATCATGCGGAGTGCGTTGCGCAGTGAAATGCATGAGTATGGCAGTTACGCCCGGTGGAACCGTGACGTCATTCCACCGAAACACGGTGCTGTTGTCGCCAGGGTTGTAATTGGCTGCGGATATTCCCAGCGTGGCGCCTGGCCCGGCGAAAACATCAGCAATCACACAGCACGAGTCACCATCGCTTGTAATTGCGTAGGTGTTGCTGGTGGTTGAAGGATCAACTTCAATTTGCGGGGTCAGGAAAGAAGGTCCGGGCGCACCCAGAATTTGCACGCTGGTGGTGATGGGTGAACTCGTCGTGTTGGAAATAACCTCGAGATAGCGGGCGAATCCGCCTTGCAGAGGCACAAAGATTTTGCGAGTCAAGTTAAGACCGCCCACATTCGCGGAACCCAATACAAGCTGGCGGCCGCCAAGTTCCTGACTGGCGCCGCTCAGGCAGGGGAAGGCTGCCCCATTGATCTTCGCGGTATAAGCGGAATGGTATCCATTGAAGAAATTGAAATCAAAAGTCCCTCCAGTGGAGATGTTTCCGGTGCATGTAATGTCGTATCGGAATCCATCAGAGCTATCCAACTCGGGGCGATTGTTAAATGATTGAATGTTGATGGCCGAACCGAGAGTGACATTGATCACCACAGGCTGATCCGCAGCAACCATACCGTTGGCCAAACCAGCGAGATTGGTGAGCGAACCATCGTTGGCAAAGACCTGGACAGCACCCACTTGCGCAACCGCCTGGTAGTGCCCCTGTTGATCCGTAGTGGCAGAGTTCTGCTGGAACCCTAACGGCCCGGTACTGCTGACACTCGAAACGGTCGCTCTGGCATTGACCGCGGGAGTCACACCGTCAGGCCCAAACACCGTACCGGTGACAATTCCAGTGGTGTTGAGTTTCAGATTCACGGTGACCGTCTGGCCATCGGTGGTGATGACGCCATCGCCGCCGCCAAAAGCCGATGATTGATTACTCACGGCCTGGAGACTGAAGGGGCCAAGGGCCACATGGTCGAACTCAAAGTTGCCCTGGTTACCGGTGTTGCGGAAATTATCGAAGGCCAGGGTGTTGTTGGAGAGAGCCACCTCGACGGAGCTGGCAGGATTACCGTCAGCATTGAAGATCGTACCAACGACCTTGCCGGATTGAGGCAAGGTGACATCCACAATGGCTGGTACCGTAACATCCGTAAGGGTTCCCGGCGACGACGACGTTAGACCTGAACTCCCATCCTGGCCGGTCAAGGTGAAATTACCAGGGTTGGGACCAATGATCACGTAGTTGCCGTTTCCGTCATTGCGGTTGAGGAAGAACGTACGCCGGTTGTTATTAGCATCGGTCTCGGTAACGAACACATTCGGGAATTGAACCGGGGAGCCATCGATGTAGGAAACTTTGCCTTTAACGATGCCTGCCGGAACCACTACATTGACATTCGCCGTGCCTCCCGGTTGTGGGAGACTGCCATTCTGCTGGCCTGTCGCGGAGAAGTTAAACGACTGGGCCTGAGCCTGGACAGTAAAGCTGGAGCCAACCGTGACATTCGTTAGCTGATAGAAGCCGTTCTGATCGGTGAAACCAGAGGAGAGCTGCCGTCCAAAAGGCCCATCAAGAATCTGAACACTGGTATTGGGAATCGGAGTCTGGCCGTCTCCAGCGAAGACCGTGCCCTGAATCGTGCCCGCAACAGGAGCCGTAATGGTAACGCTGACGATCTGGCCGTCATCACTGGGATTGATGGTTCCCTGAGTGGAACCAGCGAAACGGAACGTATTGAAGTTGAAAGCCTCAACCAGGAACGGTCCCTCGCCGATGTTGGGAATCGTTATTTTGCCGTTTGCATCGGTGGTACCGGCGCCATTCAGGAAGTGGAGGTTGCCGGTACTGTAGTTAACGGAAACATTCGCAAGTGGAGTGTTATCTGCCTGTAGCACGGTTACCAGCAGCGTCGCGACCGCGGGCAAGGTTACGTTGGCAGTGAGGGTTTGGCCGTCGGAGATAAGAATCAAGCTGGTGTCGCGGAAGATATTAGTATTGGCCTTGAATGCACGCAGCGTAAAGGGTTGATTAATTGGAATCTGAGTAATCGTGAAATTTCCATTCGAGTCGGTGGTTGTCTCCCGGAACACGCTGTTGCTGAAGACTTCGACCAGCGTATTGGCGCTGGGTGCTCCACCGATCAGGCTCACTTTACCGGTTATAAGTCCTGTACCGGGCAGAGTCAGAGTGACCGCCGCCGTACCTCCATCGCTCGCCAGGACGCCGCTTGTGGTTGCAAAGATATTCCCGTTGGCGGGGTGCTGGGCCTCGACCGTGAAATCACCCGTAGGAACATTGTTGATGGTCAGTTGGCCGGCTCCGTTCGTGGTACCCGCGAAGTTGAAGCAGCAATGGGAGAATGTGCGGATAAAGACATTGGAGTTAGGCGCAGGACTACCGGAAGCGAAGTTCACCTGCACCTGGACCGTACCCAGACCTACGAAATTGACCGTTACATTGGATGTCTGGTCCGCCGCCACGATCACCGGCACCCTGGTGGGGGTCTGGCTTCGTGGTTCCGTGGCGGAAACAGTAAAGCTACCGACGGGAATGCTGGGAAAGACGAACTGACCATTGCTATCGGTCACGACTGTACGGAAGAAAGTGAAGCCCACCGTTTCGTTGATGAGTTGCAAGTTCTCGGGAGCACTGATTTGCACCGTCACGTTGGGCTGTGGAACCCCGCTTCGGCTCAGGACGGTGCCGGTTACAGTGCCAGTGGGGCTCAGGAAAATATCAGCATTCGTCGTCTGCCCTGCGGCAACATTCGTGGTGGTCACGCCAAACAACGGGGTTTGCCCCTGAACAACAGGTACTTCAGCGACAATGCTGAAACGGCCAGGAGTTTCGCCCGTCAGCACATAGCTTCCATCCTGGAAAATGTTGTTGAAATTGGAGAAGAACAAGCCAAAATTGAAGTTCCTGTCGAACTGCACATTTCCATTGCTCACGGGAACGCCGTGACTGTCGCGGACAACACCCCGCACTACGCCGGTGTTGCTGAATACGATATCTTGCGAGGCTGATGTTTGTCCGGGCGCAAAACTTCCGATGACTGGGGGCGATTGCACGCCGGTCAAGGGATGATTCGCCTTCAGCGTAAAGTTGTCTTCCGGCACGACCAGCGTATTTCCGCTATCACTGATATTTGCAGTAAAGCTGAAGACACCAGCGCCATCGCTGGTCGCATTTTGCAATCTGCCGTAAAGAAGGTTGTTACTCTTGAACTGAACGTTGGCATTGGGAATAGAAATTGCCCCATCACCTGCCAAAACGTGTCCGGTGACTTTCCCGGTTAGCAACGGCAAAGCTGCAAGGTTGCTTACTCCATTGGCGGGCACAGCGAAGTTGCGGATTTGATTGATGTCATCCTGGCCTAAGCCCACCAATGCCTCGGGAGGTAACTGCACCAGCCGCTCCGCAGCGGCCTGCGCCGAAGCATGACTGACCTGCTGGGCGCCAAAGTGCATGTAGGCCACCGTGCTTCCGGCAGGAATGGTTACGTTACTCCAGGTGATCGCCAACTGCCCAAAGTTGGAACTGGTGAATGTGGCGGAGGCTGCACGATCTTGTCCGGCCTGGCCATCGAATGCGAAAGCCAAGGACGGTAGAGCAAAGAAGAACTGGAACGGATCGGCTTCAAAATTATCATTGATCACCGCCCAACGATCAGGGTTGTTGGGATCGGAGACATCCAATGTGGCATCGCCGCTGGAAGTGGCGATGATTTGCGCCGCACCATTGTCATTTCTGATGTTACTCGTAACCTTCAGGTCCACCGTCACCGGGCTTGAGCCGGGGTTGGTGAGAATCTCAACGTAGCGGATGAAGTAACCGTCGTTGGGCACGAATATCTTGCGGGTCACGTTCAGGCCGGCGAGATCGAGTTGGCTGATGCTGATCTGGCGTCCGTTCTGGTCCGTAGTGCCAAATCCTTCGCTGAAAAAGCGGTTGGGCGTGCCTTGCGTGATTACGTCGAGGAAGAAGCCGCCCTGGTTGTTAGAGAAGTCTCCTCTGTAAGCGTTGTTCGTTCCATTGAAAATAGAGCCGTTGCCTTGGATATCAAAGAAGAAGTCGTTGCCATCGAAGCGATTCACCGGCAGATTAACGGCGTTGGTCAGAAGTTGAACGTTGACGGTCACAGTCTGGCCATCGGTGGCAAGCTGGCCGGCGCTTTCCGCAATCAGACGTCTTTGGAAATCACTGGCTGTGACCACAAAGGGGCCGACAGGAACGCCGGAAATAGAGTAGAAGCCGTTGGCATCGGTACCGGCGGTGAAGAAACCACCGATCACGGTATTTCCGCTACGAAGTGTTACGCCGATGTTCGCAGCCGTGGTTCCATCAGGATTGAAGACCTGGCCGATGACAGTTCCTTGCCCGATGAAAGTCAGGTTTTTAGTGATCACGTCGCCATTGTTGGCGAGGGTAACGCTGTCGCGGATCCTCTCCCGCCCGTTTACATCGAGTGCGTCAATGGTGTAAGAGCCGAGTGGAACGGCGTCAAAACGGAAGCTTCCGTCGCTGGCAGTGTTTACCTGGCGATTGATCACGCCAAAAATTCGAACCGGAGTAGCAGAAAGCGGCGTAGTCCCGTCGGTTGAGAAGACGGTTCCCACAATGGTTCCGGCCGGCTGTAGTTGTACGGTCACGGTGGCCAAAGTACCGGCGGCCACATTAATGGCTTTCGTTCCGCCAAGCTGAGTGACAGGATCTGTGGCCGAAACAACGACCGGACCAGCAAGAACATTATTGAAGATCACGGCGCCATTGGCCTGCGTTGTGCCTGACTGAAATCCTCCGAACGGATCTTGTTCCCGAATATTGACCTGAGCGTTGGAGATCAGATTGCCTGACGCATCCTGGACGGTGACCGTAAGTTGGGCGGTGCCATTCAGGATGACGTTCACAACGCGCGTCTGGCCATTCACATTGATCTGGTTGCTGGTACGTCCCCGGTCTCCTGTGGCGGGATCGGTAACATCCACAAAGAATGATCCCAAAGGCACAAACGAGAAGCCATAGTTGCCTTGGGAATCGGCGGTTGTTACGCCTGTAACGCCAGTAGTCAAGAGCGTGACCTGCGCCCCTGGAACCACGGTAGTGCCGTCGGCGCGGAACACAGTTCCTGTAACCGAGCCAAATGGAACAAGCTGAATATTGACTACGACAGTCTGACCGGCAAAATCGATGGTGCCTCCACCACGGCCTGCCAAACCACTAACCGGATCACTGGCTTCGACACTGAAATTCCCAACCGCTACATGGTCCACAAGATAGGTTCCCTGGGAATCTGTAATGGCGTTGAATACACCATTATTCGCGCGCACCGTAACGTGAACGCCGGATACAGGCTGGTTCACCTGGTTCACAACGCGACCTGTAACGGTCGCTCCGGCTGCAAGAGTCAAATCCTGGTTCGTGATCTGATCGGCAACGATGGCCACGCGGGCGCTGGCTGCGGTATTCGTGGCATCGTCAGAACTCTCGATGGTTACCGTGACAACGGGAATATCGATAAAGGTAAAGTGCCCGGCAGTGTCGGTGCGAACACCACGGAAGAGATCGCTTCCATCAGGGTTCTTCCCGTGCAACTGAACCGGAACATTGGTGACAACTTCGCCGGTGGAGCGCAAAACCGTACCGGTAACGCCACCCGTCGGCGCAAATATGATGTCAACGTTCGTGGTTTGGTCAAGGACCACATCGGCGGAAACAGATGCCGTGAGCGGACTTCCTTCAGAATTGGGCAGGACCGCAATCAGGGTATAGCTTCCCGGCGGCACGCCGGCAAAGCTGTAACTGCCATCGGAAGCGATGTTGGTAAAAGCAGTCTGGAATAATCCTCCACCGCTGATCTGCACGGAACCGAAGCTGACTACATCCTGATTCGCTCTTCGTACCGTGCCGGTCACTAATCCACTATTGCTGAAAACGACGTTCTGTACTGCGGTGAGCAAGCCGGACGGGAAGCTGCCCAGAGTCATTGGTGAAATTAATCCGGTCTGGCGGTCAGTGGCCTGGAGCGAAAACGCATCCAGTGGCACGGCAAGCGTGTTGCCGGAATTGCTCAAGGAGGAAGCAAACGCGAAGTTCCCGTTGCCGTCAGAATTCGTGAAGTAGGTCCTGCCATAGAAGGGGTTGCCGCTCTTAAAGCTGACACTGGCATTCACGATAGGGGTAACGTTGTCATCCGCCAAGACATGGCCGTTGATGGTTCCGTTAATTGGCGGCAGCGGCGGTACCGTGCTTGTGCCTCCAGCAGGAGCAGCGAAGTTCTGAATTTGCGCCAGTTCATCCGTAGAAAGCCCGGTGAGCGATTCCGGCGGCAGTTGAACCAGGCGCTGGGCAGACGCTAAGGCTGATGTCCGGCTGGTTTGCTGCGTAGCGAAATGCAGGAACGCGACTGACGCCCCCGGAGCAATGGTGATGCTTCTCCAGGTCTCGGACAACTGGCCAAAATTGTTGTTGAAGTCAATGTTATATTGCGCATCGCTAACATCGTGGCTTGCACTCGGCCCATCAAAGATGTGTGCTGTTGCAGGCAGATTAATGCCAGCAGCCAGGAACGGATCACCATCTTCGTCGTCGTCGACGATCACCCAATGGTCGCGGGTGGCGGGATCGGAGACATTCAAGACGGTATCGCCGCTCGAGGTCGCAACAATCCTTGGCTCGCGGTTAAAGGTGAAGCCGTTCTGGACCTTGGTAACAAAGCGGAAATTGCTGGTCACCTTCACGTCCACGGTGACTGGAGAGCCAGACGAGTTCTTCAGTACATCCAGGTAACGAGCGAAATAGCCGTCGTTGGGGACAAATATCTTGCGGGTTACATCCAGTCCTGCCAATCCGAGCTGCGTGATCACAATTTGCTGCCCGGCAAGTTCCGTGGAGGCAAAATTCTGTGCCGTAACGCTGTGCCCGCTAAAGCGGCTGGCAGTTCCGCCAGAGATGATATCCAGCAGCATTCCACCACGATTCGGGCCAAAGTTCCCGCCAAATATCTGGTCCTTTCCATCCTGGATAGCGGCACTTTGCTGGATGCCATAGTCGAAATTATTGGCGTCGTAGAGCGTGGCCGGTAATTGTATGACGTTGGCCACAAGTTGAATGTCGGTGGTTACCGTGCTTCCATCGCTGGTGATCTGTCCCCGGCTCTCTCCCAAAAGCTGCTGGTTGCCGCTCTGGATGCCGGCGATGATCGTAAACACACCGGCTGGAACCTGGGCTATTTTGTAGGCTCCGTTCACATCGGAGAGAGCACTGAAGTTTCTTCCCAATCCGGCAGCCTGGGTCTGCAGCAGAATCGATACACGGGGCGCATTCGTTCCATCAGGATTCAGGACGTGACCGGTCACCGTGCCTACACCGCTTAAAGTAAGGTTCTGGACAACCTGCTGACCTTGGGTAGCAATGGTGACGTTGGCTACAGCGCGGAGCGTTCCAATGCTGTCGATGGCTTCTATCTGATAAGTATTGGCAGGCACTATGGCGAAGTTGAAGATTCCATTTGGCCCACTGACAGTCTGACGGAAGACCTGACCAACCAGCTGTACGCTAACGTTGGGAACGGGCGTCAATCCATCGGAAGCAAAAACAGTGCCCGAAAGGTTTCCAGCGGACTGCAACTGAACGGTGATGCTGGTCGTGTTTTTCACCGTCACATTGCCGTTTTTAGATCCTTCAAGGCTGGTTTTTGGATCCTTGGCATTCACCAAGAAGTTTCCAGCGAGAACACTATTAAAGGTCAGTGTTCCATCTGCTTGCGTGGTTCCGGTCTGGGTCCCTCCGAAGATTGTCTGGCTCGCGAGGTTAACCTGTGCGCCGCTTACCAGGCTGCTGCCTCCATCCACCACCGTGACGATAACTTTACCGATGCCATTGAGCGTAATGTTTGCCGCGACGACCTGGTCCTGGGTGGCAATAGTTGCCGTGGTTTGCCCGCGATCGCCAGTGGCAGGGTCGGTAACGTCCACCGAATACCTGGCTACTGGAACAAGGTCCAAACGATAGTGTCCTTGACTATCAGCCACGGTGTTCAAGCCGTTGGAAAGCCGCACGATTGCGCCGGGCACAGGAGTCGTGCCATCGAAGTGGAAGACCGTACCGGTCAGGCTTCCAGTAGCGGTGAGCACAACATCGGCATTTACGGTTTGAGCATCGGCGGTGAGATTACCGGTTACCTGGCCTCCCAGGCGGCTGATCGCGGAACTGGCGGCCACGGTAAATCCACCGACAAACACGTTGCTGAAAGAATAGTGTCCGCCGGAGTCGCTGGCGGTTGACTGCTGTCCCCCAAAAATGCTGCGACTGAACAGGTTGACCGAGGCATTGGGGACAGCATTGCCGGCGGCGTCTTTGATTGATCCGCTGACTGTGCCCTGCCCCAGGAAGCTTACATTGGCAATGGCGACCTGGCTGGTGGTGCTCAAGGAGCCGCTGGTGCGTCCGCGATTTCCTGAACTATCGCTGGTTTCAACGGTGAAATTTCCCAGTGGGACAAAATCGAATAAGTATTGCCCTTGCGTGTTGGTGGTTGTGGTGAGGAAGGCCGGACCGGAAAGCGTGACATTGATCCCGCTGCCAACCGGCGTATTACCATTGCGTCCGAAGACCGTGCCCCTGATCGTTCCCGAGGGGCCGAGAACCAGGTTCACATTGGCCGATTGACCCGGTGGCAAGTTTCCTGTGGTTCGCGCCCGCAATCCGCCAGTCAGGTCAACCGCAGTAATCGTAAATGGCCCAGGCGCAACGCCCTTGATCTGATAGCTTCCTGTGCTGTCAGTGGTTGCCGTGCGTACATCAGCGCCCGAGGCGAGCGTGATCTGCGCAGTGAACACCTGCTTGCCCTGCTGATCGACGACCGTTCCTGAGATCAGCCCGACATTCACCACGATTTGTATGACTCCCACATCGGTGGTCCCCTTGGCTACTGGGCTGAAGGGCTGCGACGTTCCTTCAAGGATTTGGTTGTTGAGCGTGGTCCTGGCGACAGCCGTAATTGCCCCTAGATCGGCGGGGACAATTGGCAACGAGAAAAATCCGGTAGCATCGGTGCGGGCAACAAAGAAACGGAAAACCACAACATTGGCGTTAGGAACAGGATTGCCGTTTGCATCCACTACATGTCCTTGCACGGCAGTAGTGGGATCAGGAACCAGTGGATTCATTCCCAGCTTGACTTCAATGCCATCGGGAATGCCATCGCCATCCGTGTCAGGGTTCAGTGGATTCGTGCCCAGGCGAATCTCGTCTCCATCGCTCAAACCATCGCCATCAGTATCGGGATTCAGCGGATTGGTGTGGTACTTATGGACCTCATCGCCATCGGAGATACCATCGCCATCGGTATCGGGATTGTGCGGATCGGTGCCATTTAGAAATTCTTCAAGATTGGTCAAACCGTCGTGATCCGGGTCCTGACCAGCTACGGTCGGATCGTGAATGTCAAGACCATGGGCGATCTTCCAGTCGTCGGGAATGCCATCATTGACTGTGCTTACAATGGTGTTGACATCGATTTCGAGCGAAGCTGTTGCCCCTTCGTTGCGCGCGGTAATGATCGCCTTGCCCCGGGAAACGGCAGTTACCAAGCCATCGGCGCTCACCGTCGCGATGGCGGGATTGCTGCTGATGTAGAGAGTACCTAGCTCTTGCGTGCTGAGGTCTTGAAGGGTGCCATCAGGCATGGTACCGGTAACAGTAAGCTGCGTATTCTGGCCGACCGTAGTCAATACGGTAAGTGATGAAGCAATTTTGATGGAAACAGGCGGCGGCGTGACCGCGCCAAAGACAATACCGGGAATATTCGTGCTTCCTCGGGGCACCAAGGAAACGAACGTAGATTGGCCTTGGCTGATGGTTCCATCAGGATTTTTGCAGACCACACGTACGCGATAGAAGCCTTGATCCGTGGGGATATTTGGGATGGCGTAGGTTCCATCGGGACTTACTTGAACGCTACGGTTGGCGATAGTAGCGGTACAATTCTGGTTCAACTGAGGAGCCTGCTGTGATGTAGAATTCGCTCCTAACAGTAAACACATAACAACGACAAGAATTACCCTCACCAAGCAATTCCGAAGTGACTCCCTGCACCCAACGCGGCCTGAGGTGGGAGCTGTCGAGGCGTCGATGATTGCAACAGTCTTCATGCGTTTCCTGTAATCGTTATAGCTTCAAGGCTTCCTTATTTGTGGACCGTAGAAAGTAATGTCTGTTATGTTGTCCGCACGAAACCTTGTAACTGCCTTCCACAGGAGATGGTTATAGGAGTCGAGAGGCAAATATTCGCTGAGAATGTCCCTGACTTTAGCGTGCTCTGTCTTGATGCTGACCGTCGTAGAATCGACAATCAGGATCGGACCAACGGGTTGTACAGCTTCTCTTACTCCCACGCCTTGTTGCGCCAGATAGGAAATCAATTGTGAGGTCGTACCGGTAAATGTGAAGGTCATAAGTGTTTGATCAAGACTGTAATCGTTTATACGCTTCAGGCGTGAATCTATGATGTGGATAATCTGAGGATTCTTTGAATCTGGCTCGAAATGGAGGTTTGAATTCTTTTTCTGCAGCCCCGCCAGAATGTCTGTAACGGAGCCGTTCTTTTCTTCTCTTGCAACCCATGTTCCTCCGAGCAAGTCTTCTCCTCGGTGTTCACGCCAAGCCTCTTCAAGCGTAAAATAGCAATTATTCTTTTCGCCCAACTCCCGCAAAAATGCCTCGAGGGGTATCTTTTCCGACTTGTGTTCCCGAGATTCCACAGCCTCTCCTTGCGCGTTGTTCCGGGGTGTAGCCTGTCCGCAGCTCAGAATCGGTAATGACAGCCAAACCAACAGCATGACCAACGGTCTCGTCATTGTGCTCTTGCCGATTTTCCTCATCAAGCCTCTACTCCTCATTTAGGACCACACAATTTAGGGCCACACAATCGTAACTGTGGCGGGTGGGGTTGGGGTGACTTGCCGGTTAACGATTGCCGGATCCAAAGGAAAAGTATCCACTTGAACTGCGATGTCTTGCCGGATTGTTGGTGTTACTGGCAGCGGAGCAGGCGCGGCGCCAGGCCAAGCCAACGCTGCTGGACTGCCAGCCGGGACTACTCTTACAGGTGGGAAACCCGCGAGTCCGACCGGGTCCGAGTAAGTCCCCGCAGCAGTCAAATTCTGGTTAATGGGGACGTCGCCCGCGCCAGCAGCGGTTTCCGACACACTGGCACCTGCATATAGGTCTCCCAGCGGATCATTAAACTGGTCATTCACGGTAATCGTAAGGAACTTCACATAGATAGTCGCTAGCACGACTGTGCCCGCCGGCAAGCCGGGAACGGCCGGAGAAGTAGTCCCATCAAGGACTCGATTGCTGGCGACCATGCCGCCACCCGCCGTATCGTGGGGAGTAGCAACCTGTCCCGGCACTATGACTGATACTGCTAACGTGTAGTCTGTTCCTGAATGGCTTGCAGTTACCGTGGCGTCACCTTTTCCGGCACTCTTGGTGACACCTACAAGATCGAATTTCACGACATTGGCGGCAGCTGCAACGTTGCTCACGGTCACTGCGGCTGTTCCCTTGACCGTCATCTGGCCAGCTACCGTATTCGCGTCGTCGGATGCAGGTGTGATTTGAATGCTCAAGTGTTGAGTTCGGTCATGACCATTCTTGGTAATCCCTACTTTGAGCGGTGGGGCTATATCCGAACCCGCCTTCTGGAACTTTACATCAAGGATATTGACCGTGGCAGTATCACTCTTTGTGTTTGGACAGCTATCGCACATCACCTGAACTTTGACCGAATATGTCTTGGCAGGGCTTGCCGGGTATGTATGATTGACTGTCTTTCCATTTCCCTGCGTACCGTCGCCAAAATCCCATTGGTAAGTTATATTCGTGCAGTTACTTCCGCTTGCATCTGCTGTGAATTGGATGCTTGACACACTCTTGCCAAATTGCGCAATATCCTTGGGTTTAACCACTGCCCCCTGACCACTCAAAGTTATTGCGACGTTATCTATCGACTTTTGTTTTCCGCTGCACTTATTCCCCTGGCAAGCGCCGGTACCGTCGGCTACACAAGCGTCCTGACACGGCTGGTTTTGCCGGTTGGGATCGGGTACGCATGCCCCGTTAACACATGTACCGCAAGTGCCGCAGCCATTGGCACAGGTAGGAGGCGGGGGTGGTGGCGGTGAGCCACCCCACCCAGACACCACCAGACCGAAGCCGGGATCGGAGACGATGACGGAGCCATCTTCGCTCACTCGCGCCGTTCCGCCGGAAACAAATTGCTCGAGATCGTGGTTGTAACAAAATGTCTCGGTCACTGTTCCCGCCGGCAGCGCATTCGTGTTCGGGAGCTCGACACGAATGGGCGGGTTGAATTTGACGCGGGGCGGCTGGATTGTCCACATGAGCGCCGGCGCCGTCGCCCCAGGCGGAGGCATCGGTACTTTATCGGAATGGACCTGTGATACCAGCAATCGGCCAACGTGGGAACCGTCAGGAAATGTAGCGGAATGGGCGAAGATGGTGAATTTTAGCCCTGGCACTCCCTTCATGGCCAGATCAACATCCTGGTCACCACCTACAATTTTGCTATTGTCCGTGTCGAGAGCAGGCAAAAAGATAGGAGATCCTAAATGGTTGTCCTGGCCTGCCACTGTGACCATGGGGAATTCAAGAAAGGGATAGGTGTCTGAATCGGTGCTGGTGCTCCCGTCGATAAACAGATCAATGGTACCCACCGGCGCGTTGGGTATCGTGAACGTTCCGTCCTTGCCAGTGAGCGCTGTGAGGTTCGTACCACGGATGCTTGCCGTGGCATTGGGAATAGGCTCGTTCGCATCGTCAAGAACGATACCGGTTACCGTGGTGCTTACAGGATTCCTGGGAGTCATTCCCGATGCGACAAAGCTAGCCGGCGGTGCGGCTAGACCGGTTACCGTGGCATTGACAACGTTATTGTTGATGCCCTCTTCCTGTGCCAGCAATAGCACCGCAGCCGCACGGCCGTCGCTATTAGTCGTCTTCGTCACGATGTTACTGCCCTCGATAGTTCCTCCGCCTTGTGTCACCGTGAACACTACGGGAACACCAGGCACCGGGTTCCCGCTCGCATCAAAGACGCCTGCGACCAAAGGCTCTGGCAACGATTGGCCTATGACTCCTTTCTGGGATGCGCCCGAAATGTCATGAATTTGCGCGGACGCTCCTACCGTAGCGGAAGCACAAAACATCACCTCAGCAATGAAACCGGATGCAGTGACAATCACCTGATTGTTGCCGTTGCCTACGCGCGATCCCAGTTGGAAATTGACACTGGCCTGTCCGTTGGCATCCGTCTGTACCACCAGTTGTCTCCCTTGCTGTGGGAAGACGCTGATCTGGCCATCGCTCTTGTTGACACTGAATGTGACCGGCAGATTCGGAACCGTCTGTCCCACTGCGTTTACCACTTGGATCACTAACGGCTGAGCCAATGTGGCGCCGATGGGAGCGGACTGACCGTTTCCTGAAACCATCAAAATCCGCTGCTGGGTGACAGCATCCTGCAAGGTAACTGTGACCTGGCTCTGACTGACATTCCCGGCCCGGTCTTTTGCCACAGCCGTAATAACGTTCTGCCCTGGAACCAGCAGAACGCCGTCGGCCATGAAACTGCGGTTGCCTACATCAGCTTTTACACCGTTGACAGTCACCGAGACTTGGGGATTGTTGACGCTACCTGTAACAATATCGTTTACCAATCCCGTAACGTAGATTTCAGGAGTTGTGAGAACTGCTTTGTCGCTGGGAGAATTAATGACAACAGTCGGCGGCGTGGTATCGAGAACTACATTCACGCTGGATGTTCCTGCCGCGCCCCCGGCGTTGGTGCCGGTAGCCGTAACAAGATTGTTGCCTTCGCGAAGCACTACACCGCTGGCAGCAAACGTCCCGCCCTTGCTCGTGGCTTGCAATCCGTTGACGGTTACAACTGCATTTGGATCGTCCACAGTACCCGTTACGGTAATCGATGCTGAGGTAAACAAGCCCAGCGGCGCGGGAGACGAAATCGTCAACTTGGGGCCCTGAAGCGTGATGCCTAAGCTGGTTGACGCCGTGTTGCCAGCCACATCCGTTGCCTGCACGCTCAGCGAAAGGGAACCCTGGGTGATTTGGACCGTGCAGTTGAAGGTTCCAGAGGAAAGAGCTGCCGGCGAGCCATTGCAAGAGACTGCAGCTACGCCGGAAAGAAGATCACTCACCAAGCCGCTGATTGCCACCGTTGCTGATGGAACTACGCTCCCATCCGCGAGTGACGTGACGCTGACCAAGGGTGGGCTCTGATCGAGATTCACAGTCACGCTGGTGCTTGCAGAATTTCCAAGCGAGTCGGTGGCAGTGCCGCTGACCACCTGATTGGCTCCGTCAACACTAACGGTCTGCGGCGCAGGACATGAAACCGGTGGCGCGCCGCCTGTGCACACGAACGTCACCGTCACCGGACTATTGTTCCAATTCGCAGCGTTGGGAGCAGGAGAAACTGATGAGGTAATCTGCAACGGCGGAAATGGCTGCAGGTTGAATTGAATGCTGGTCGATGCAGTATTCCCTGCTACGTCCGTGGCAGTGCCGCTTATGTTTTGGAGCCCCGTCGTGGTCAGGGTAATGGGCGATGGACAGCTCAGCACTCCTGACAAAGCGTCGGAGCATGTAAAGGTGACTGTAGCGCTGGTCGCATTGATTAAGCCGTTGCTGCCCGGCGTAGGCGAGACAGCGGCTGTGATGACTGGCGGAGTCTTATCAATATTTAAGGTGATCGGAGCCGTGGCACTATTGCCGGCAGAATCGGTCACTGTGCCAGAAAAACTTTGTTTTGCGCCTTCAGTGCTGACCGTCTGCGACGCAGGGCAACTGGTGATGGGAGCGACTGCCGGGCTGCATTGAAACGTAATCGTAACATCGGTGTTATTCCAACCCGCTGCGTTCGCGGGTGGTGCGCCGGAAGCGGTGATGTGCGGTGAGCTTATCTCCAGGTTGATCGTGACGCTCGTGCTGGCGGAGTTACCAGCAACGTCGGTAGCCGCGCCGGAAATAGATTGGTTTGCGCCTTCGGTGCTTATCGTTTGTGGGCTGGGACAATTTGCGATCCCCGACAATGTATCCGAACATTGGAAAGTGACCGTGACCGCAGTATTGTTCCATTGATTCGCGTTCGGTTGCGGAGCAACGCTGGCAGTGATTACCGGCGGCGTCTTATCGATATTCAACGTTACTGATGTTGTCGCTGTGTTTCCCGCGACGTCGGTCGCACTCCCTGTAAATACCTGGTTAGCGCCTTCTGCCGTCACGTGAATCGGTGCGGGACAGATGGCAACTCCCGACCCGGCATCGCTACAGGTAAAGCTGACAGTTACATCGGTATTGTTCCAATTGGCTGAGTTGGGAGTGGGCGAGATCACCGCCGTAATCACTGGCGGCGTGCGGTCGATCTTGACCATTACGCTGGCATTGGCATTGTTTCCAGCTTTATCAGTTGCCGTGCCGCTGATATTTTGATTCGCTCCTTCGGTGCTCACTGCTTGCTGCTGCGGACAACTTGCAATGCCCGAACCGGAATCGGCACAGGTAAAGCTCACAACTACATTGGTGTTGTTCCAACCGGCAGCATTAGGCGCAGGGGAAACCGAAGCCGTAATTGTAGGTGGCGTTTCATCAATATTAATGGTAGCAGTCGTGCTGGCAGAGTTGCCGGCAACGTCGGTTCCGTTGCCTGATGCAGTCTGGCCTGCTCCCTCTTTGGTAAACGTTGACGGCGATGAGCAACTGGCTACTCCGGAAAGCGCGTCAGTACAGGCAAAATTGACAGTGACGCTGGTGTTGTTCCAGCCAAAACTGTTGGCTGCTGGCGTCAAGGCAGCCGTGATGACTGGCGGAGTCTTATCAATGTTAAGACTGCGTGACGTGCTGGCAGTATTGCCGGCTTTGTCTGAAGCTGCGCCTGAAACGCTTTGATTGGCGCCCTCAGTGCTTACCGTTGCCGTTGCGGGACAAGAGGCTACACCCGAAAGACTGTCGGAACAGGTGAAGGCCACCGAGACATTGGTGTTGTTCCAGCCTGCCGCATTGGGGCTTGGGGTTACGGTCGAGGAGATCAGTGGCGGGGTCTTGTCGATGTTGACGGTGGTGCTGGTGCTGGCGCTGTTCCCCGCTTTGTCCGTGGCCAACCCATTGACTACCTGGTTGGCGCCCTCGTTGTTGAGGGTGGTTGCAGGCGTGCAGAAGGCTACGCCCGAGAGCGAATCGGCACAGTTGAAACCCACAGTAACGGCGGTATTGTTCCATCCAAAACCATTGGCTGGCGGAGCAGGCGCAGCAGCAATCGTAGGAGCGGTCTTATCCAGATTGATGGTGATCGATGCAGAAGCGGTATTTCCTGCCCGGTCGGTTGCAGTGCCGCTGACGACCTGATTGGCCCCCTCTTTGCTAACGGTCACAGGCGACGGGCACGACGCAATGCCCGAAGTCTTGTCGGAGCACGTGAAGGTCACAACAACATTGGTGTTGTTCCATCCGGCAGCATTGGCGGCAGGACTAGCTACAGCGGAGATAGTCGGCGGATCATTGTCCACGCCAATGATCGAAACCGTAATTGAACTTCCCGGCGTTCCGTTGAGTTGTACTGCAATCGTATTCGTGGAATTGAGCGTTACCGGTTTTTCGATGGTCGTAACCGCGCTTAGTTGGAAATCACCTTGAGTCACGACTGTCTTTCCATTCAGCGTGACCGTGGGGTGAGCAGCGTTTGTGCCGCTGACCACTAGCGTGTACTGGGTGTTGGGGTTGAGAACTGAAAAATTTGACTGCACGAGTTTGGGCGGTCCGGTCGGCCGTTGATAACTCTGTGGCCCAAAGACGGGAAACGTTCCTGCCCAGCAATGGGAAACACTCAGCGAGAAGATCGCTATCAACGGCAAATAGCTACGGACAAAGAAGCGCAATGAACGACGCAAATTCGAACCTCGCCTTGCTCGCAGCCCATAGGCCGCGGCTCAACAGACACATCGCAACTGCTTGGATCGCTCAGTTCTCTAAAACATCTGGCTTGCCCTGGTAATGGTTCAACCGTTCTAAAAGTGCACCTTGGGGGAAAGATGGCACAAAAGCTCAATTTCGGGGTTACGTAACGGTGGCAAGAGTGTAAACCAAAAAATGGATAGGGCAAATATTAATTTTTGGTGTATCGCCAAGCATTTACCAAAACGGGATTCCATAAAAACCGAAGAGATATAGTGCGTCTTAGGTTGTGAGAAATTCTTTAATGACCGTGATTTGATGATCTTTCGTACCACAAGACGTTTTGAAATCACGTTTTTCGTGCAAAGTTTTCGGGACCATACCAAATCAGTTCCCGATGCCTCGGTTTTGAGATCACCCGATCTCATTAGGAGTTGAGGTTCCACTACGCTGTATCCCTTATTGTTTCGTGATCCTCTGGAAATCCATTTTTAATCGTGATAGCGTTCTCTCCAAGGTGTCCACAAACATTCCAGCCACGCCAAGGACCTATATGCGTTCGATTGTGTATGTCACGATCGTATTGGCCGTTTTTCTCTTGCTGGGTGCGAGTTCCGAAAACGCTTCTTACGGCGAAAAAGTGGACCTGAAATACAACTATATATTCGGCAAGAATCCCTTTCTTCCCAGCCAGGCACAACTCGAGCAAGGTGGATTCATTGCGCCAAGCTCTTTTCCCCCTGCCAGCTACTGTCAGAAATGCCACGAAGATGCTCACCGGCAGTGGCGGGAGTCAGCCCACGCCAACTCCTTCCGGGCCCCCTTCTACAAGAAGAATGTGGACCTGTTGATCCAGCAAAAAGGCATTGAATTCACGCGCCACTGCGAAGGCTGCCATAATCCCATTGCCCTCTTTTCCGGCGCGCTCACAGCAAACTCCACCGTAGACCGCTCTTTCGATGAAGATGGAATCACCTGCATGGTGTGCCACTCGATACAAAAAGTTCAGGACACACGGGGAACGGGCAGCTACGTAATGGGAATACCGGCGGTGATGGTGAATGCCGACGGATCGCCAGCGACCAAGCCAGTTAGTGATGATGAAATTCTTGCTCATCCCGATCGTCATAGCCACGCGGTGATGAGGTATTTCTACCGCAGCCCAGAGTTCTGCGCCGTTTGCCACAAGGCATTTCTCCCCAAAATGCTGAATGAATACAAATGGCAGCGGGCCTTTGCAGTCTACGACGAATGGCAGCAGTCTTCCTGGTCAAGGCAGACACCCCTTCCCTTCTATCAGAAGGACGCCATTTCTGACTGTCAGGCCTGCCACATGCCAAGGGTTGAAGCCCAAACCGACTATGGCGCCAAGAACCATCAGCTAGCTTCACACCGCTGGCCGGGCGCGAATACGGCCATACCGTTCTTCTATGGATATGCCGACCAAATGAAAGTGACGGAGGCGTTCCTCAAAGATGCCGTCGCCATTGACTTATTTGCACTCAGCAAAACCGAATCTGGCAAAGAAAGATTGATCGCACCCCTCGACCGCCAGAATTTCAGCCTGATGGCGGGCGAGACTGTGACTGCCGAAGTTGTAATCCAGAATCGCAAGATTGGCCACAACCTGGTGCCCGAGCAGCGGGATTTCTACGAGAGCTGGGTCGAATTCATCGCCACCGACAGCGCCGGCCGCGAATTCTTCCATAGTGGTTTTGTCAAGCCTGATGGCTTTCTCGATGAAAACGCTCACGCGTACACAAACCGGCTGGTATCGAAGGACGGCAAACTGCTCGATCTTCATCAGGTGTGGATGACCAAAATCCGCGCCTATGACAACACGATTCCCTCAGGAAACTCTGATTTGGTGCGTTTCAGGTTTCGGATTCCTCCCAATACATCCGGGCCGGCCACGCTGACAGCCAAGGTAAATTACCGGCGGTTCCGGCGTGTCTTCACCAATTTCATTTTAGGCAAGAGCGAAGACTATCCTATTGTGGAAATGGCTTCGCGATCTCTGCCGATCAAGTTCGGCAGGAACCAGGGTGAGTGGCCGCCTCCGGATAAAGATCAGATGCTGCGCTGGAACAACTATGGCATTGCGCTGCTCCGCCAGCAACAATATTGGAAAGCGGCCGATGCGTTTCGAAAAGTAGCGGAAATCAATCCAGACTATGCCGATGGCTATATTAATCTGGCGATAGCCGGCTATTCCCAGCTAGTGGATAGCCGTATCGACTCTGATGGGCCCGGCAATATGTCACCCGCCAATCCCTCTTTCGAGAAGTACGAACCGTCGCTCGAATATTTGGATCAGGCACTGAAAAAGAATCCGGGCAGCATGAGAGCAGTCTTTTATAAGGGGTTAATCTATCGTCTGCAAAATAACTTTCCTGAAGCCGTCAGGAATCTCCAAGCGGTAGTGAATGCCTATCCCAGATTTCGCCAGGCGCGGCAAGAGCTGGGCTATGACTATTTTGCCCAGAAAAATTACAGCTTGGCGCGGGCGGAATTTGAAGCGCTGCAGCAAATCAATCCCGATGACTTGACCGCGTGCTACTATCTTTCCTTAATCTATGGCTATTTGGGCATGCCTCAGGAAGCGGCTCGTCAGGGAGCTTTGTATTCAGAGCATAAGGATGATCCAGGCGCTGCGCTGTTGGGACTCGATTTTCGTTATCGACACTCCGAAGTTGCCCATGAAAGCGAACCCTATCACCTGCATGAAAACACTCTTCCCCTTTCGCCGAGGAAATAATGATTAACGCCTGGAGAACTTCGCGATTGCGGATGGGATGCTTTTTATGCCTGTGTACTTTTCTTGTCTGCTATCAACAGTTTTACGGACAAGTCAAGTCTACGTCCGTAGACTCCAAAAGAACCGCTGCCGCTCAAGCCGCATGGCAAGACAAGTTTGTTAAAGATAACCGTGCCCCCGTTAAGATCATCGAGTACTTCGATTATCAGTGTCCCTTCTGCGCCCGGACAGTTCCCGCCCTCGAAGAAGCCCTTCGCCAATATCCAGGGAAAGTCCAGATCATCCTGAGAAACATGCCTCTCGACATTCATCCGGATTCGATGCTGGCACATCAGGCTGCACTGGCGGCCGGCGAACAAGGCAAATTCTGGGAGATGCATGCGCTTCTTTTTGCTAATCAACGGAAGATAAAACTCAATGACCTGCTGGAATACGCTCGACAGATTAATCTCGATCTCTCCAGATTCCAGAATCGCCTTGATAGTGGCTATTACAAAGCAGCCATCGAGAAAGACATGGCTGCCGCGAACAAAATGGGGGTCAATGGCACTCCCACCTTTTTTATTAATGATCAAAAACTGGTTGGAGCGCAAACCACGGAACGATTCAAAGCTGCAATTGAAGTTGCATTGGATCCAACGAAAAAGGTCGCGATCTCCGAACCAGTCGTCAGCTTTGATCTCTCTCATTCTCCCATTCTGGGAAATGCGGAAGCGCCCATCACGATCGTGGAGTTCTCCGATCTACAGTGTCCTTTTTGCGCCCGGGTCGTCCCGACTTTGCACGACCTGGTGCAGCAATATCCAGGCAGTGTCAAGTGGGTCTTTAAAAACTTTCCTCTCGACTTTCATGCCAATGCTCCTTTGGCCCACCGGGCGGTTCTGGCTGCCGGTGAGCAAGGAAAGTTCTGGGAGATGCACGATCTGGTGTTTGCCGATCAACGAGCCATGGCCTCCGGTGATCTGCTGGCAAAAGCTCGCAGCCTGAATCTGGATATGGTGCGCTTCGCCGCCGACCTGGAAAGCGAGAAGATCAAACAATGGGTAGAGGCCGATAAGCTCGAAGGCGAACGGCTTAATGTGGACGGCACCCCTGCTTTCTATATCAATGGAAAAGGATATTCAGGCGCAATGCCACTTACTCAATTTAAAACCATTGTCGAAGAGGAGATGACGAAGGAACCGGTCAAGGCAGCTCTTGCCAAGATGCTGGAAAATGCAAGTGCGGCCCACGCGGAAATCAGTATGGGCGCCACCGGCGCGCCTGTCACCTTGCTCTGGTTTTCCGATCTGCAAAGCAGCCTGACAGTGAGGGCTACGTTGCTGGTCCGCCAGCTCATGAAGGCGCATCCCGGCAAGATTCGAGTCATTTTCAAGAACCGTCCATTGGAATCACATCCGGCAGCCATGTTGTTGCACCAGGCGGCCCTGGCCGCAAATGCTCAGGGCAAGTTCTGGGAAATGCACGACCTGATCATCTCCAATCCCCAAAAAACTGCAATGCAGGACCTGATCGCCTATGCCCAACGCCTGGGACTCGACGTAAAACGTTTTCAGGACGAACTCGCGAATCACAAATACCTTCCCGAAGTCGAACACGATCTCTGGGATGCCAAGCTCCGCGCAGTTCTTGGCACTCCGGTCTTCTTCTTCAATTCCGTAAGAGTCGATGGCCTGCAATCTGAAGAAACAATGACTCGAACCCTCGCCACACAGCTATCTGCGAAGTCGCCATCAGGCCCTTAGGAAATCTTTCTAAATTAAGTAGAGGCTATTCGGGTATCACTTCAATGGCGCTGACGGAGGGGTAGTCGGTCGCAGGAGTGAAATAGATTTCGAGTTTTCCTTGAGCCGTTGGTTCTATGCGAGAGAAGGTTTTCACCAAAGGCCCGGTACCCGCTTCCCGGAAAATATCAAATCGCTTTAACAGCATGGTTCCATTGCAGGAAACATCAAACACCCGGCTGCCCACGCCGCCCACGCCGCCAATGGCGCCGTTCTGAATGCCCCACCAGTGCTCCAGAAAATACAGCTTGAGCGTATAGGTGCGGTTGGGCGCAACTGGAATGACATAACGGAAATGTCCGAAACGATGCCAGTCGTAAACACCGCCATCGGGAATTTTCGATAGATCGCCCGCAAAGCGATTGACGCGGCCACCGAAAAAATAGCGGTCCGGCAACCATACATTGCCGTTGGAATCGCGATAAAGAGAAGGACCGGCGGTGACCCGGACCGGGAGCGTCTGGTGCGGAACGGAGGGCAGGATTTCAACTGCGTTTAAGAATGATAAAGCGGTCGTGAAATCCAGGTGGATCATCCCATCGCTCTGAGGGGACACGTCCAGAAACACTTTTGTGGTTGCAATATCGTTTGCGCCAGCGTCATCCACTACATCCAGGTTATTGGCCGGTCCGCCATTAATTGAGTAGGTTACACTGCGGCTGTTCTCCAGGATTCCCGCCGTCTCGGCAAACAAAAGGTGGACCTCGTAAGTTCCAGCCGGAACCGGATAGGCGCAGTGAAAGACGCCACGCCTCCCGGTGGAGTAGAGCTGCGCATCCTCCGTGCCTTGGATTGCATGACCGGTAACAGAGAAGGAGGTTCCCCCGGAGCAGAAATGATCTTTCTCCCAGGTAAATCCGCTTCGGTCCACGTAAGGCGCGCGATCATTACCGGCCATCGCGCGCAGGGCTTTTCCGGAAAAGCTGGCCGGCGTTCCAGCGCCCTGAGTTTGCGCCCGGCTTTCACGGTCACGAGTGCGGCCCGATTTGTACCAAACAAAAGCCGCCAGCAGGCAAACTGAGATCACGATCGCGGCCAAAGTCTTCAGCTTTCCAGCAGGAAACTTGAAGGTCCCGGCGGGCGCAATGACGGCAGGATGTTTTGCCCCATCTTCCAGAGTTCGTGCCGGAATTGGCGGCGCTAGCCCGCTCTGTTGGGACTGTTCAAAACCATTTTCCGCAGATAAATCGCCCTCAAGAGGCCGGACCACCTTAATCTCGTTGGGCTCCACCGGAACCGCCAAGTCCGCATCTTCCTTATGAATGAACTTGGGTGCGTAATGACCTGGTGGCAGGCAAATGTGGACCGCGTGTTGCGCGCCGGCGTTTCGATAGTACTCTTCCAGCCGCTTGCGCAGCGCATGCGCAGTAACGCGTACGATGGTATCGACCTGGGGATCAAAATCATGGGGCCGCCCCAAGGCCTGGATGGCAATGCTGTACTCCTTGACCTCGTCGATCGTTCCTTCGAAGTACTTTTCGCAAACAAAGCTCAGGAACCGAACAAGATTATTCGTCCGGCCCAGGACCCCGGAGGTCAAGACCGACTCTAATTCGGCTCGCTCGGCCTCAAGTTTGTTGAGAGCGAATTGCAAGTACACATCCCCTTCAATAAATGGCTGTTAGAGTCTCCATCCGTAAATTTGCATCCGAAAGTATAACCGAATTCAACTGACGCCATGC
>DASZFU010000061.1:0-72536 GCA_035939495.1 Candidatus Angelobacter sp.
TGATGTGCTTCCTGTAACACCGCAGGAAACTGACAAGAAAGAACGGCAGTCATATTGCCTGGGAAGGTGTCTTGAGCAACTGTCGGAGTCAGACCGTGATCTTATAACGAACTACTACCAGGTCAGGGGACGAAGCAACACGGAAGCCAGGAAAAGGCTGATAGCGGAACACGGAGGCCAGAATACCTTGAGAGTCAAAGCATTCAGGATTCGCCTCAAACTACGTGCATGCATAGATTCGTGTATGGACGAGACTACGAAATGATGGAAATAGTCCGAGGTCGCACCATGAACAATAAGTTCCCCACTGAAGATGTAATCCGGCAGTATTTGCTCGGCAAGCTTGACGACCAGGAAGAACTGGAGCATCGCCTGAGCGAGCAAATGCTGTTTGATCATCAGCTATCGGAACTAGTTGATTCGATAGAGGATGAAATCATCGAAGACTACCTGGATGGCGAGGTGAGCACAACCGACCAAGTAGCGATTCGGCAGTATTTCCTGCGGCCAGCCGAGCGCCAGGAGAAGTTGGAGTTGGCGCAGCTATTGCGACGACATTTCGAGACTATCCCAGGGGACCTTCCGAAAAAAAAACCCGCTATTCCGCCCGAGCCTCTTTTGAAACCAGTTGGTGACGCAACTCCCAAACTCAACAGTTCTCACTGGCATTCAAATCCGCGAACGTTTTTTGAGCTGGCTGCAGCAGTTCTCATCGCTGTGATAGGTCTCGTTTATGTGTCTAGAATTAACCATAGCTGGCAATCTCAGCTTGAGTCCAGCCACAAAAACCAGACACAGCTCCAGGACGAACTGGTGCAGGAGCATGAGCAAGTTGCGGATCTACAAAAGCAACTGGACGCATTACCGCCAGCGATGTTGCAATTTTCGAACACTCACTTTCGCAGCGGGTCGGGGAACGACCGTGGGGTCGAAATCAAACCCTGGACACAACGAATAAGAGTGGAAGTTGACCTGGGTCCTGCGCCATCGGCCAGCTACGATGTGCGCCTGGCTACCAAGGCAGGACAAACTATCTGGTCACAGGAAAAACTACCTGCATCTTCCGGCGTATTGAGCTTCGACGTACCAGCGAAGGCAGTTTCAGCAGGAGATTACTGCCTCTGGGTGAGTTCACAGCCGAACCCAAAATGTTTCCACGTCAAAGCCTCGAAGCCTCTATGACGCCATGTAACTCCAGACGGGCTCTTATTGTAGGCATTAATGACTATAATCCCAGGTGCTTTCGCCCACTTAAGGGGTGTGTGCCGGATGCCCAGGAAATGGCAAAAGTCCTCTCTCGTAACAGCGATCAAAGCCTCAATTTCGATTGCAAGCTCTTGACAAGTGCCGATGGCCCACCTATTACCAGGGGTTTTCTGCGGCGGCAATGGCGTGACCTGTTCCATAATTTCAAAGAAGACATCCTCTTTTATTTCTCAGGACACGGCGTCCTCACCGAGGTTGGAGGTTATCTTGTAACCCAAGATGGCGAGCCAGACGATCCCGGCCTGCCCATGGAGCAGGTCGTCACCATGGCGAACAGTTGTGCCGCTCGTACGGTACTGCTTATCCTTGATTGCTGTTTCAGTGGCTCGGCAGGGAATCCAGCCAGCTTGCAACCGGGCAGCATCGGAAACTGGACCGTTTTGCGCGAAGGTGTGACGATTTTAGCTGCCTCCGGCTCTACGGAGCTGTCACTGGAAACAGGAGGGCATGGGGTGTTCACCAGGCTTGTACTCAATGCACTTGGTGGCGGTGCTGCCGATGTTCGCGGCTATGTATCGGCGGCTTCGATTTATGCTTATGTTGACGCGGCGCTTGGCGCCTGGAACCAACACCCACTCTACAAATCTCATGCAGCATTTCTGAATCCGATACGGCTTTGTGAACCGAAGGTTCCAGATTCTCTACTCCGAGAGCTGCCAGAGTATTTTTCACGCCCTGATCGCCAATATCAGCTCGACAAGACTTATGAGCGAACGAGTGGCGTTGCTATTGAGGCACACGTAGAAATTTTTAGGAAGTTCAAGAAACTTCAGGTTGGGGGACTCCTCAAGCCTACAACTGGGGATGATCTGTATTGGACCGCCGATAGCTCCGGGTATGTGATCCTGACTGATCTCGGCCGTTTTTATCTCCAACTGGTGAACGATAGGCGGATTTGATTGATTTTGGAATTAACTGCCACGATTGCCAGGACTGCCATAATTCTGTAAAACTTTCAAAGCCAACATGATTACACGCGAACCCAGGCGCAGACCCGAGCCATGGGCAAGTCGAAAGGCTACGCTCAGGCACTCCTGGGCGCTGCCTTTTTTGGGTATTGAGTGGCTGCTGGAGTGGCTGGCGTTCGCTCTTAGTAATTGGACGTTTTTGGAAATCCTGGAATATTTGGGAACCTTCTCGGTGCTCGTGGCCGTGTTCCTCTACTTCCATGAAGCTGGGAGTCGCGTCAGGCAAATGCACTATGAGGCCTGGCAGGTCATTAACACTGCCCAGGGAAAAGGGGGCAACGGAGGACGAATTGAAGCGCTACAACAACTGAATGCCGACCACGTCTCACTCATTGGCGTAGATGTTTCTCATGCCTTCCTTCAAAACGTGTCCTTATCGAAAGCCTTGCTAGCGCGAGCCAACTTTAGTGTCTCTGACGTTCGCGAGGGAAATTTTTGTTTGGCAGACTTGTCCTATGCCGATCTAAACTCCGCTAATTTCCGGCAGGCCAGTTTTCGGGAAGCATCACTGCGTTACGCGAATCTTGACGATACAGACCTAGTGGATGCAGACCTGAGTGGCGCCGATCTTTCGGATGCCACTGTGACCAATGCCGATCTGCGTTTTGCCGATTTGTATGATGTCCATTGGCAAAAAATCAAGGACATTCACGGGACGAATATCTACGGCGTCAAAAATGCGCCGGGAGGCTTTGTATCTTGGGCTACTCAAAGCGGAGCGGTCACGATAAAATCCGATGCTCGCTGGGAGCCTATCGATCATTAAGTGTTTGACCGGAACCAAATAGAAAATTGTGTAAGGCCCTTAGAAAGCAAACCGACCTGGAGGAAAACCATGAAACTCTCTCACATTATTGGTTGCGCCAGCCTGCTGCTGGCTCTCATCTCCACAACCGTATCTGCTCAAGTAAATCTGGGATCCTATAACGTCGCCCCGAATACGGTCACTGTGGCCGGGGTTTCTTCCGGTGGTTTCATGGCTGTGCAACTGCAAGTTGCTTATTCCAGAAGCATTTTTGGCACAGCGGTATTTGCCGGCGGCACGTATTTTTGCGCCCAGAATAATTTATTCCTGTGGGGAAATGCTTGCGCGACCGGCGTTGGAGTTCCCGTTGGTTCCCTGGTGAGTTTTACCAACGCCGAAGCGAACGCCGGACAGATCGATCCCACCAGCAACATTGCCGGCAAACCGATCTATATGTTTAGCGGGGTGTTCGACACGATTGTCCAGCAGCCGACCATGGATGATCTCCACTTGTACTATCAAAGCTTTACCAACAACAGCCACATTACCTACAACAATTTCACCGGGGCACAACACGCCTGGATCTCACCCGATGCGTCCACTGCGTGTGCAGTGCTGGCAGCGCCTTTCATCAACAATTGCGGCATCGATCCGGAGAAGACATTTCTAACGATGTTCTATGGCAACCTGAATGCGCGGCGCTCGGGAACACTGGGCGGGAGTTTCATCCAGTTCAACCAAAATCAGTTTTGTCCGAACAGCAATTGTTCCTCGATTGATATGGACAGCACCGCTTGGGCCTTTGTGCCGCAGAATTGCGCGCAAGGACAAGCTTGCCGCCTGGTGATCGCCCTTCATGGCTGCCAATCGAACCAGCAGATAGCCGGGCTCGCATTTGTACAGAAGTCGGGCATCAATGAATGGGCCGACAGCAATAACATCATCGTCCTGTATCCTCAGACGATTGCCTCTTTCGTTCCCGCAAACACTTCCGGGTGCTGGGACTGGTGGGGCTATACTGGATCGAACTACGCGTTGAAAAGCGCGCCGCAAATGGCCGCGATCATGGCCGAGGTCAATCGGATCACCGGTGGTAAAGAACAATTCCTGGGACACCCGTGAGCCGGATCGCAGCCCTAACTACTCCTACCGCGATGTTGGGAGTTTAGAGTTAGCGGAAACGAGCAAGCAGTCCATTTTTCAGGAAAAGCCATTGAATTTCCGCAAGCTCTGAAGTCGTGCCCTGATACAAACCTATTTTATTTCCCGCAGGAGGCGGGGCAGATGCAACCGAGATCGTTTGTGGTAGCTATACTTCTGCTGTTCGTTTTCACGCTCAATAATGAGTGCATTAGTGCCCCTGTGCAGTCAACCGACCGCGACAAGCAGGTCCAGGAACGGGAGTTCCTTGGCAGGCGCCAGAATTTCAAAACTGGACGTGAATTGCTCCTCTCAAACCGAGTGCCATTTGATCCTGACGAGTTGCTCCGTGATGGCTGGCATCAAAAGCTCAAACCAACGCTCGACGCAATGCTGGAAATGCATGAGACTCGCCATGAATCTCAGCCCCTCACCGGCGCATATCTGGCTGATACGATCTATCTGCCGGAGCAGGTACAACTTACCGGCCATACCGTTATCCTTGCGAACTATGTTGTCTTTGAAGGAAAGAACCCAGTAATCAAAGGTAATTTCGACCTTCATTTCTTCCCTACCAAGCCGGTTGTGGTCCTGGAAACGACTTTAGCAGAAGCCCTTCAAAAGAAAAGTCATGTGCTAAATGTAAAATTCGGGCGTAAAATCCTACTGCCTTCCTTCGCCCTCATACAGGATGTAGTTAAACCAGGTGCACACCACATCACCTTCGATGTCAGCGGCGTTTCAATTGAGCCAAGTCCCAGGCCCAAGCCAACACCCAGGCTGCGAAACACTTCATGGTCTGGCTTTCCAATCTTTCCAGTCCAGCAGAAACAATGCACGATTAGCTGTGACAATAATGGCGACAATGGCGCTCCCGGAGCCACGGGGCGTGCTGGCGCACCGGGAGTAGATGGGACAGTCCCAGCCAAAGCTCCGAACGGATCCTGCACCGACATCATTAACGGGCATGGAGGGTTTCCAGGTGGCGATGGTGATCCCGGTATTTCTGGAGGGAACGGGGAAGACGGCCGGCCAGGTCAAGATAGCAAGGGTATCCTTGTAATGATTGCTCCGGGCGATACTAATGTTTATACCTTCATCGCCAACGGAGGCAATGGTGGCCGAGGCGGGGATGGCGGGGATGGCGGTAATGGGGGCGATGGTTCGCGCGGAGGAGATGGAGGCGATGGCGTCGAATGCCAATGCGAAGTGGGAGACGGTGGGGATGCCGGACACGGCGGTAACGGCGGAAATGCCGGCGCTGGCGGTAATGGCGGCAACGGCGGCAACGGTGGCAAAGGAGGAACCATCAGCGGTACCTATCCGGCCAACGGTACCCGGCCCGAAATTTCAGCTGGTGGAGGTATTGCAGCCGGTGCAGGTATAGGAGGCGGAGGAGGAGTTGGTGGCATGGGAGGTGTTCAAGGACAGCCCGGAAACGGAGGAAGCGGATGCGGTAAGACTGGCGCTCGTGGCTTCGGGAACTTTGTAGGTAAGGGAGGGGCAAGCGGCAGTACAGGCAAGACTGGCTCGGTCGGTCAAAACGGCCCTCTCGGAACAGTCAATGTGACTCCAAGCACGACCACAGTGAGCGGTGGAGGAGGAGTCACACCTAATCCTTGTCTAAACGGCGCAACCGCCAGCCCAACTGGTTCGGGTGCCTTTACTACCAACCCCGGTCCAGGTGTTACTCCTACATGTAGTCCCATCATCGTTGATACTCGAGGGGAGGGATTTCCGCTTACTTCCGCTCAAGCTGGCGTGAAGTTTGACATAACGGGAACCGGGCAACCTGTGCAGCTTGCCTGGACAGAACGAGGTTCCCATGATGCCTTCCTGGCGCTGCCCGGCTCTGATGGGCTCGTTCACAATGGCAAAGAGCTTTTCGGCAACTTCACTCCCCAGCCGGCATCTGCTAATCCCAACGGCTTTCTCGCTTTGGCCGAGTTCGACAAGCCCGAAAATGGCGGCAATGGTGACGGCATCATTGACGAACGAGATGCAGTCTTCTCTCGCTTACGCTTATGGATTGACGAGAATCACGATGGAGTCTGCCAGGTGAATGAGCTTCACCCATTGCCGGAACTCGGAGTCTTTTCATTGGCGTTGAGGTATCGCGAGTCTCGACGCACCGATGACTTCGGCAATCAATTTCGCTACGGAAGTATGCACTTTACGCAACCCCTGAATCGTAGCACAAAATTTTCAGACTTTCGCTATTTTTTCGTTGCGTGTTTCCAGCGAGTGTGCGTATAAGAGAAAGCGGAGTGCGCCAGTGCGCTAACACGGACGCACTCCTAACCACTCATGCAAAGGAGCTGCACAAAATGGCTGAAGACAAGGGTACAAGAACGACCACGCGTTTTCCAGAAGCCAAGGGCAAGATCGTTGAAAGCATCGAAGTCTACGTCACCGCTGACCACTACAGCGCAAATATTAACTTCACAGACAACACGGCAATCATCTTGAGCATGGAGCCGTCCATCAACATGTTCCCGTATTTGGGGGATTGGAAAACGGGTCAATGCGAAGTGCTCAAAGAATGGGAACCGATAAAGAGTATCTCTCTGAGAGTGTAGAGTTTTTAATTGACAACTAGAGGTTGTTTGCAGCAAAGTAAAAGGGCCGTGATGCCAGTCACGGCCCTAAATCTTTTGCACACAAAAATTATAGGGATGAGGTGTGCAATATGCAACAAGATAAGTTAGTACATTCCATATTCGAATCAATCAAGCTACAGCCAGCGAGTTCTCCGTTAGAACGCATACGCGCTATCGGGAGAGCGTCTACTATTGCCCACGCATATCTGGGCGAGAATCCAGAATTAATTGAATCAATCTTTGGGAAGGGGGACTGCGAAGTTACGCCGCTCCAGCATGACGTAAATCATGGTGTGGTTTCCAAAGGGGATGGCATTCATTAGAATCGGTCTCCAGCCCTCTATTTGAAGTTTGTCTAGTTGTGTGTTTATGGTCGCTATGTCTTTGCCTTCGATGGTTTGATAACTGTATGGGCCTGCTGCCATTGTTGTCTCCTATTTCGGCCAGCCTTGTGCTGGCTTCTTTTTTGTTAGTGATGTTTTGATTGCGTCCTGCCAATCACCTTCGATCTTGAGTATGTCCGGTTTAGGGCCAGGAGTTAGCTTTTTTTTCTTACCACGTTTCGAGTTCGATGGTTTCCCTTTGGCCATGATTTACCACGCTTCCGTTTCTGTTTCTGCCAATGGTTCTTTGTACATCAACCGTTTTCCTTCGGCTGATTTAACGGCAAGGATTGTGCGCTCACCATCGTTCATCTTGCGATTGTTCCAAACAAAATCAAATTGCCACATGTACCGATGTAAATATTTCTTGCTTACATTGTGATAGATTCCGACGATTCCGCGTTTCACAAGAGCAAAAGAACTCTCAGCGGTATTCGTATAAACGTCATCGCGGACATATTCTTTCGCGGCATGGTTCACGGTGTCATGTCCAGCGTATTCCTTGGCAATGCCGTTATAAGCTGAGAACTCATCCGTAATGATGCGAGACTTAGTATCAACCATTTCGCGGATTGCTTCTTTCAAAGTCTCGCCAGTGACGTTAGCAACTACTCGCCTACGAATGTTCCCGTTGCGCTCCACAGCAGCGAATACCGGAGTCTTGCTGGTTCCGCGTCCGCGTTTGCTGGTTCCCTTGTAACGCGGCTTGCGCGGCCCGACATAGGTTTCATCGCATTCAACCGTACCGGACAATTTCGGTTCGCTGCCATCGGGTGACATGGCGAAACGAATACGATTCATGAGGAACAGAGCAGACCTGTAACTGATCTGGCAATGACGGCAAATCTCAAGAGCAGCTACGCCCTTTTTGGAAGTGGAAGCTCTCCAGAACGCATACGCCCAATGACGAAGGTCAAGGCGGGACTCTTCATACACGGTGCCGATACGGACGGTGTACTGCTCTTTGCAATCCCGGCAGCGCCACAAGAAACGCTTGTTCCGTTCGCCTGTTTTCGCGTCCGTCATCTTGTACACGTTGACGCTACCACAGTGAACGCAGCAAGGGTCATTCCCCCAGCGTTGTTTCTCAAAAAATTCAACGGCTGCAAGTTCATTACTGCAAGCGAGTGGAATTTCAGCGATCAGTTTTGACTTCGAAAGATTGTGGTTTTTGTCTTCCATGTAAGTAATTTTATACTTAACGCAATCATTGTGTCAAGTATAAAATTACTCCGCAAAGCAGTGTTTTGGGTGTAACATAGAAGGTTTTTGTGGTTTTTTAAGACTACTGCACACAACGTATGGTATTGACTAGAAAGGGTTTTCCAACGACTATTTACAAAGAATGCGGGTGTGGCGAAACTGGTATACGCAGCAGCCTTGGACGCTGCTGGCGGAAACGCCGTGAGAGTTCGAGCCTCTCCACCCGCACCTTGTAATGCCGCCATCGTCTAGCGGACTAGGACACGTGGCCTTTACCCACGGAACACGGGATCGTACCCCGTTGGCGGCAAACCCAAATTTTCAAAGATCGTTGTAACGCTATTGTCTACACAATGGCTGTACATTGTCCGTACGATGTGAGTATAGCCAGTCAACATAAAAATAGAAACAAACTAGAAACAAACTAGTAACGCGAATAAGGACATGGCCTTTGGTACATGGCCTTTTGGACAACGAACAAACGGTGAATATAATCTCAGTTCATTCCGTTTCATCCCGCGATCTCTCGCCAGTTCCCGCGACATCCCACCATCGACCGCCGAAGCCGGGTTGCGTAAAGTGCATACTTCCGTTTCGCTATAAGGCCAAGGTCAACCCCGATCCAGCCGATGGTGAGTCAGGCGCTGGTCGCTGGACTTACGATGTATTTTTGACGATGACTAACAGATAGAGCAACTCCAAGATCATCCCTTTAAGGTTGAGGGTAACAAACGCTGTAATTGCAGAGTTGAATGAAGATAATTGAACAGAGCGTACCAGGCTACGAGCGCGTTGTCTGGTGCAGGGAAGACTCCATCGGGTATCGGGGAATTATCGCGATCCACGATACCCGGCTGGGCCCGGCCGTGGGAGGCACGCGTTTCTGGCATTACAACTCCGATGACGAAGCCTTGACCGATGTTCTTCGGCTGGCGCGCGGCATGACCTACAAAAACGCACTGGCCGAGTTGCCGTTTGGCGGAGGCAAGGCCATTATCATCGGCAACAATCGCCTCCTTGATCGGGAAAAAATCTTTCGCACTCACGGACGATTCATCAACAGCCTCGGCGGTAAGTTCATCACCGGGGAGGACGTGGGCACAAGCACCGGCGATATGGAATTCGTCCACCAGGAGACCCAATTTGTCGGAGGTCTTCAAGGCCGATCCGGTGATCCCTCACCACGGACGGCTCGCGGCGTGTTTCGCGCCATGCAAGCGGCAGCCAAGTATCGATGGGGCAGTGACGATCTTTCCAGCAAGACTGTGTCCCTTCAAGGTTGCGGTCACGTTGGATATTTCCTGGCGGTTGAATTACACGGCGCCGGCGCCAAATTGGTGATTACGGATATCGATCCCCAGCAGGCGCAGCGTGTCGCTACAACAATCCCGCAGGCCGCAGTGGTTTCCCCGGAAAAAATCTTCGGATTGGAAGCCGATATCTTTGCTCCCTGCGCACTGGGAGGTATTCTCAACGGCAATACGATTCCGCAGCTCCGGGCAGAGATGATTGTGGGAGCAGCCAACAATCAACTGTTGGAACCGCACGACGGAACCTTGGTGCACCAACGCGGAATTCTCTATGCGCCCGACTATGCTGTGAATTCCGGTGGCGTGATCAGCGGTTGTTGCATCGAAATGCTCGGCTGGGATCTTCCACGTACGTTAGCGAAGATCGATTGCATCTACGGTACTCTACTTAGAATATTTGAATTCTCTGAGAGAAATCAGATTCCCACATCTGAATCGGCAGATTTATTGGCTAAACATGTCTTATCTGGGAGCCGATAATTAGCAAAAATTAATCAGAATTTTTGTCTCTGAAAAATTACAAATTTCTTGCTTTACTTGTATTTCAGAGCTGTGCCTATAATTGGCGATAATTGCTGTTTTTGAAAAAAAGGAGATTTTTCAGTGACTTTTCTCCGACAAATTGCGCTCCTGGTAATCATGGTTTTTTGGGGGTATGGGGCTCAGGCAGGCGAGGGAGGTTTCAGGGTGGGAATGATTCCTGATGCTGGAGCTACTCAAGTTTCCGTGCAAGAAAAAGCTCCTTTAAAGGCTTATTTGACGAAGGCCATGGGACGTGACGTCAACCTGATGATTCCCACCAGCTACAATGCCACAATTGAGGCACTGGGAAACGGATCTCTCGATTTTGCCTATCTGGGAGGGCTTTCCTACCTTAAAGCGCACAAACAATACGAGGTGGTTCCTCTGGTTCAACGCTCGGTTGACTTGCAGTTCCACTCGGTTTTTATTACGTCTGCAAATTCTCCGATCCGTTCTCTAAAAGACTTAAAAGGCAAAAAGTTTGCATACGGAGACATCAACTCCACCTCGGGTCATTTGATTCCGTATCTCGAAATGAGGCAAGGCGGCATTGATCCTGATGCTGATATTCAATTCCGGTATTCGGGCAGCCATCCCGCGACCGCCAAAGCGGTTGAGTCGGGAGCCGTGGATGCCGGAGCCTTGGATGAGACCGTCTTTAACAGTCTGATTGCTGACGGCAAGCTCGATAAGAACAAAGTCCGCGTTTTCTATAACTCTAAGCCGTTTGTTGATTACGTCTGGGTAGCCCGCAAAGAAATATCGCCCGCCGACCGTGAGCGGTTTATCCAGGCATTTACGTCTTTAAAAGAAGGACCAGACAGTCAGGTCCTGCAGATCCTTCGCGGAAAGGATTTTGTCCGTGCGAACAACGAGGAGTATGCGATCCTTCGGTTGATCGCGCAGCAACTTAAGATGTTGTAGCTCTAAGCCTGGCCACCACCGGTTTTTTCTGGCCAGCGGGTAGTATAGGGTTCCCCAATGTTAACGGTCCAAGATGTAGTAGTAGCTCAATCGAAAAGAGCTGCTGCGGTGCTTGATAGGATTTCCCTCACTGTAAAGCGAGGGGAGAAGGTTGCAATTCTAGGGCCCAGCGGCGCAGGCAAGACTACACTCTTCCGCGCAATCAGCGGATTCCTTCCCATTCGTTCGGGAACCATCACTGTCAACGGAATTACCGTCAACGGCCTTCGAGGCAGGCAGCTTCGGGCCTTGCGCCAGAGTATCGGCATGGTTTCCCAGCGTCACGACCTGGTAGACCGTCTCAAGGTTTACGAGAATGTGATGGCCGGGGCTCTGGGGCGCTGGTCCACTCTACATGCCCTGCGTTTTCTCGTTCATCCTCTGAATTCGGAACTGGCGGAAGCCGAACGTGCCCTGGACAAAGTTGGTCTGGCTCGGAAATTGCGCTCACGCACATCGGAACTTTCCGGTGGCGAGCATCAACGTGTCGCGATAGCCCGTGCCTTGGTGCAACAGCCGCTGGTTTTGCTGGCAGACGAGCCGATTGCCTCGCTTGATCCGGTCTTGAGCGGACAAATCCTCGATTTGCTCTGCGGTCTTGCCCATGAGAATGGCTTCACTCTCATCTGCTCGTTGCATCAACCGGAGTTTGCCTACGAGTACTTCGACCGCGTCATCAAGATGACCGAGGGAAATATCGAGTCCGATGTAATTCCGTTGTATCGAGCCCCGTTACGGCACCTCGGAGTGGGAGCCTGATGCATCCTTGGGAGAGTTTCATCTCGGGCCTGCGCCAGTGGTCCCCCCCGGACCACACTTTGTCCTACTTGTGGTCTGTGCGTACGCCCTTGTTTGAAACGCTGGAAATAGCTGCGGCTGCCATGCTGATTGCCATCTCTCTGGGGTTGATACTGGGTTTGTACATTGGCGCGCGCCTGCCTGGGGCTCGTGCTCTCTACGTGCTGCTTACTTCGTTTCGCGCCATCCCGGATTTGACCCTGGCGCTGCTTGGCGTCATTGCGCTTGGCTTAGGACCGGCCGCGGGCGTATTGGCCCTGGCCATGTTCTATTCGGCTGCAATTGGCAAAATCTTTGCGGACTTGTTTGCCTCGGCTGAACGCGCGCCCGTCGAAGCTCTGGAGAGCACAGGCGCAAACCGAGTCATGGTGGCTCTGTATGGACTGCTGCCGTTGCGCCGCCAGGACCTGCTTACGTCGGGCGGCTATGAGTTCGAAAGCGCCATTCGCGCCTCGGTGGTCGTCGGTTTTGTCGGTGCCGGCGGAATAGGGACAGAACTCGTATCATGCCTCAACCAAACCGATTATCACCACGCCACACCACTGATTCTGCTGCTCGTGCTGCTGATTGCGCTCGTTGATGGATTGTGCTGGCTGGTGCGCCGCCATCCCCGGTTGGTCCTGCCATTGATCGTACTGGGCGCTGCAGCGGCCTTCGCAAATCGTCCACAAACGCTTTATTTTCGCCATGCCATCACGACGTTTGCTGCAATGTGGCCTCCTAGCCTGTCGCAGAAAGAATTGGCGAGCCTGCCTAAGCTCCTCGGCGAAACTTTGACAATGGCCTTTGGGGGAACGTTATTGGGGATAGTCTGCGCACTTCCTCTTGGCATGGCGGCGGCACGAAATATCTCACCGGCGTTTATCAGCTTCCCTGTGCGCCGGCTCTTGGAGGGCTTGCGGGCCATTCCTGAAATGGTTTGGGGGCTGATCTTACTCGGATTTGCCGTGTGGGGACCATCGATGGGCGTCTTGGCTTTGGGGCTTCACAGCACCGGGACCCTCGGAAAGCTCTACGCAGAGTCTCTTGAAAACGTAAACCCGGAGCCGGTCATGGCCCTGGTTGCTACCGGAGCTTCCCGGATTTCGATTACCAGCTTTGGCCTGCTGCCTCTGGCCTTTGGTCCCGTGGCCGTCCAAAGCCTGTTCCGGTTGGAGTGGAACATGCGTGCCGCCACCATCGTCGGAATGATTGGCGCCGGCGGAATCGGGGGCGCTCTTTTTTACGCCCAGCAACAGAGTTTTTATCATCCGATGATCGCCTACATCGTCATTACCTGGGCACTCATTATGATTGTCGACCGGATCAGCGGACGCGTGCGCAGACGTTGGGGAATCGTGGAGATTGACAAGTGAGGAAAACACGCATATCGCCATCTCGCCCTGTTGTGGTAATTACTCACAAGGTCCATGAACAGGTAAAGCAACTGCTCAGCACACAATGCCAGGTGGTGAGCAACGATTCCACGGAAAGCTGGAGTCACGAAGAACTGCGGCGGCAGGGGGCCCAAGCGGATGCGCTCATGGTATTCATGCCCGATAGCGTGGATGAACATTTTCTTGCGCAGTGTCCCAAGCTCAAGGTAATGGCTGCGGCACTCAAGGGCTATGACAACTTTGATGTCGAGGCATGTACACGCCGCGGTGTTTGGTTCACGATTGTTCCGGATTTGCTGACCCAACCCACAGCCGAACTCGCCTTAGGACTGGCGCTTGGCATCACGCGCAACGTCCTTCCGGGGGACAGATTGGTTCGTGCGGGCGACTATCAAGGATGGCGTCCGGTACTGTATGGCAGCGGTTTGCGGGGTAAAGCCATCGGAATCTTCGGCATAGGGAAAGTTGGCCAGGAGCTGGCTCAGCTTCTTGCCGGTTTTGAGGTAACGATTTTTTACTCCGACCGGACCAGGCTTTCGCCCCAGGAAGAAAGCCGGTTACGTGTTTCCCCCTTGGACCGTGATCGCTTATTGGCCATTAGCGACGTGGTGGTTCTGTTACTCCCCCTGCAAAACAATACTTTGCATCTGATCAACCAAGCTGCTCTCCGTCAGATGAAGCGCGGGTCTTATTTGGTGAATGTCGGGCGCGGTTCAGTCGTGGACGAAGAGGCCATCGCCGATGCTCTCATTAACGGTCACCTTGCAGGTTATGCTGCGGATGTCTTTGAGATGGAAGACTGGGCGCGTCTCGATCGCCCACAAACGATTTCATCCCGGTTGCTTTCCAACTCTGTCAACACCCTCTTCACTCCGCATCTAGGATCAGCGGTCGACAACGTTCGCCTGGAAATCGAGTTGACAGCCGCTAGAAATATTCTGCAGGCGCTCAACGGCGAGGAACCCACAGATGCCATCAATCAGCCCGCGCCGGCGGAACCTGCTGTCACCATTGATGAATACGGATCAACGTTGAAACCGCAAACCTATCAGTGAAGACAGGCTACGTCTGCAGAAACTCTATAGTTAGGCCATTCCACACTGCCCCCCTGTCAAGGGGGTGAATGTTGGTGTGGCTTCCGCTGGGCTGGTGGCTGGTTTCTGCTGGCGGTGGTTGCGGCCCTCCGATTTTCCGCATAAATTAATCACCGGAGAAAAACAACATGAAGAGAATCTCATTGGTCCTGAGCCTGGTCTTGTTGCTGACGTTGGTAGCGGTATCAGTCGATTCTGACCGCAAATACATTGTCTTGCGGCGCGACGCCGCCAAGAACGCGCCTTTCAGCGAGGCGGTATTGGCCGGAAATACTCTCTATATTGCCGGACACATTGGAATCGATCCCAAAACCGGTAAACCCGGCGCCACCCCTGAAGAAGAAGCTCGCCTGGTGATGGAATCTTTGAAGCGCACAGTTGATGCATCTGGTTTCAATATGGATGATATCGTCTCCGTTCAAGTGTTCTGCTCGGATGTAAGCGTGTTCGATGCATTCAACTCTGTTTATCGCACCTATTTCCATGGAAATTATCCAGCAAGGGCTTTCATAGGAGCCGGCAAACTGCTCTTCGGGGCCAGGTTCGAAGTGCAGGGAATTGCGGTGAAGAAGTAGCTAGCTGCTGGCTGCTAGCTTCTAGCTACTAGCCAAAATCGTGTGCCCACATTTGTCCACCGTGTCCAGATCGTCCATGAAAATGACGGACAACAACTCTGGTTCTGCTTTAGGAGAAGAGACGATTGCCTGTTCTCCCTGAACACGACCGTTTGCATGTTGTCATGGTGCGAACTCGCAATCCTCTTAACATCGGCGCGGCGGCACGTGCCATGAGCAACTTTGGATTCGAGCGATTGCGCGTGGTTACTCCGTATGCACCATCTTTTCGAGAGGCTCGCTCGGCGGTTGGGGCATCATCGGTTTTGGTTAATGCAGAGGAATTTCAGAGCGTTGCTGAAGCGGTGGCCGACTGTGGCTTGGTAGTCGGAACCACGGCTGCCGCACATCGCGAATTGCATCATCCTCTTCGATACCTGGCAGATGGCCGGGAGCTGATTCATAAAGAATTGCGGGCGGGCCACGTAGCGCTTCTTTTTGGATCGGAGAAGGTTGGCCTTTCAAACGAGGACTTGAGCCACTGTCACTGGCTCATGCGTATTCCAACACGTGAAGAGCATAGCTCGATGAATCTCGGACAGGCGGTTGCAGTCTGCCTGTATGAACTTGCGCGGGGCTTCTGCAATGACAAAAGAGCGAATGCCTGCCCTCCCGGAGAGCAGCCCCTCGCCAGCGCCGGGGAACTCGAACGCATCACAGCCCTGCTTTTGGACACGTTGCGCGCCAGTGGCTATCTCAAACCATCGTCAAAGGCTGACGGCGAAGCCAAGATTCGACGGCTGGTTCGCCGTCTCCACTTGCCTGCAGATGATGCTGAACTCTGGTTGGGCATCTTCCGCCAGATTGCCTGGAAAACCCAATCGAATCTGGAATCGGAATAAACTAAGGCGAAACGAGTAGTGTTTTTATTCCCTTTTTCAAATCACAAAATCTCAAATCCTCTTATACTATCTACCGCGATTTTCAACAGAACGAGGTCATCCCGATATGAGATTCTCTAGAATTGTCATCCTATTTGGAGGAGTAAGTTTTTCATTATTCGCTAACGCCCAAACTCCTGCCAAGACGCCGGAGGTGGGCACTCCGGCTTCCAATGTCGCGGCTACGCAGCCTGTCATTACGGTCCGTGGACTATGTGCCTACCGTAACCAAGGCAAAACAACTGACGCAGCCGGTTGCACCAGTACTATCAACCGGGAACAGTTCGAAGCCCTTGTAAATGCTTTGAATCCTGAGGGCGTGCCTCTTCCGCCGAATGGCCGGCAGAATCTGGCAAGAAGCTATGCTGAGTATCTGGCCATAGAGGCTGCCGCCAAAGATCTGGGCCTGGAAGATACAATTCAATTTCGCGAGCTAATGGAGTGGCAGCGGCTGAAAACCATCACGGACCTCTATAAGCGCAAGATTCAGGAGAAATACCGCACTCCTTCCCAGGAAGAGATCACAGCTTATTACAAGGAACATATACCCGACTACGAGAGCCTGAAACTTGCCCGCGTGCTCATTCCCAGAGAAGGCCTGCCAGGACAGGACAAGGAGGCCTTCGACAAGAAGGCCCACGAACTTGCCATCGTGGCCCGTCAGCGAATGATGAAAGGCGAAGACCCGGCACAGGTCCAGAACGATGCTTATTCCGCTCTTGAAGTGTCTTCCCTATCCTCGACGGATTTGGGAAATCGGCGTCGTAATGATCTAGTCAAAGATCAGGCCAACGAACTGTTCTCATTGAACGCCGGGGACGTGAGCCAAGTTGAAATTGAGGCAAGAAGCTATGTTATCTATAAGGTGATCAGCAAAGATGTGAAGCCCGAAGACCAGGTCAAGAATGATATTTCCCGCGAAATCTACCAGAAGAAGTTCAGGGAAGCGATGAAAGCGGTCATTGATGCTGCTGCACCTGCCGAATTCAACGATCAATACTTCGGCCCTGCGGCTCAGGCAGCGTCTCCTGGCCAACCAGGATCTCCGGTGCGCGAGAAGTAGTTAAAAAAGAAGCGTCCCCGCCGTTGAGCCTGGATGCCCAGATTTGCGGTATGGAGCCAAACAAGTGGCGCACTCCTCCGGCGCTCGGTACCCTAAAGTAAGTGACATTGGGCTAAAACCTAATGTCACTTACTTTTAGAAAACGGTCCGCTTTTGCGATGCCCTTATTCTCCTGTCATCCTGAACGTAGCGCGTGAAAAAACTCACAACTACGCTTATGATCGGCGCGGAGTGAAGGACCCCGATAATGTTTCACTCTAAACTGCTGATCCGAGGTATTTGACCGTTTGACCGAAGTTGTTGACGTATGTGAATTTTGATTCTTGCGTAGATAGTGTGGTAGTCCATTGGAACCCTCTGGGTATAAACGCGGGTAGAACACCTCATATCTGTAATTAAGCCCTAAATATTCTCGGGGTCCTTCACTCCGCGCCGATCACAGTTGCGGTTGTGAGGTTCCTTGCCGCGCTCCGTTCAGGATGACAGGGAAATAAGGTGTCGCAAAACCGGAACATTTTATAAAGTAAGTGACATTAGGCTAAAGCCCCTGGGTACGGTCGCCCTTTCGCAAATCTTTTCATCCGTTTTAATGCAGGAGTTTTCACCAACCTCTCAGGCTAGGTTGTAACCAGCTCTCTTGAGAAAGTTTCCTTGTCCTGGTTTGCCGTGGAATTGATCTTTTTCCACTAACACCCGGCCTCGGGAGAGAACCATATCTGGCATGCCTTTGACTTTAATGCCTTCGAACATGGAATAGTCCACGCGCATGTGGTGAGTTGCAGCGCTGATGGTGTGTTCACGATTGGGATCGAAGATGACGAGATCTGCGTCGCTGCCAATGGCGATCGTCCCTTTGCGTGGGTAGAGACCAAAAATCTTTGCCGGGGTAGTCGACACAAGTTCCACAAAGCGGTTGACGCTGAAGCGTCCTTTGGCCACGCCGCCTGAATAGATCAGGCTCATGCGGTGCTCAATGCCCGGGCCGCCATTGGGAATCTTGGTGAAATCGTCTTTGCCCATTTCCTTTTGCTCTTTAAAACAGAAGGGGCAATGGTCGGTGGAGACTACTTGCAGGTGGTCTTGCTTAAGACCGTTCCAAAGTTTTTCCTGATGCCACTTTTCACGCAGCGGAGGCGTAAAAACATACTTGGCGCCTTCGAAGCCCGGCTTGTCCATATCTTCCAGTGAGAGATAAAGATATTGTGGACAGGTTTCGGCATACACCGGCAGGCCCCGGTCACGGGCTTCGCGGACTTTTTCCAGGGCATCGTTACAGCTCAGGTGCACAATGTAGACAGGGGAGCCTGCCATCTCGGCCAGGGCAATGGCGCGAGAGGTGGCCTCGGCTTCGGCGGTTGTGGGACGCGTAAGAGCATGGTACTTGGGCGCTGTCTTGCCCTCCGCCAGCGCCTGCTGGACGATCACATCAATGGCTCCGCCGTTCTCCGCATGCATGCAGATCATGCCGCCAATCTTTGACGCCCTGCGCATGGCCTTAAAAATGGTGGCGTCATCCAGCATGAAAACACCGGGATAGGCCATAAACAGCTTGAAGCTCGACACTCCTTCACGGACCAGTTCATCCATCTCTTCCAACCGCGCCTTGGGCAGGTCGGTAATGATGCAATGGAAGGCATAGTCGGTACAGGCCTTTGTCGAGGCTTTCTGCATCCAAGCGTCGAAGGCCGTACGCAGCGACTGGTCTTTATACTGAATTGCAAAATCGATGAGCGTCGTGGTTCCACCAAACGCGGCGGCGCGAGTACCGGTCTCAAAATCGTCGGCGCTGGTGGTGCCTCCAAACGGCATGTCGAGATGAGTGTGAACGTCGATTCCACCGGGGAGCACGTATTTATTCTTGGCGTCGATAACTCGCCTGGCGTTCTCCGAGCCCAGTGATTGGCCTATCGCCGTGATCTTGCCATCCCTAATAGCTACGTCAGCGATGTAGGTGTCGGTGGCAGTCACCACGGTTCCATTGACAATGAGAGTGTCGAAGCTCATGCGGCCCCCAAGAAAGAATTTCAAATTCTTCTAAATCTTCTACAATCAGTCCAGCGAGCACTATGTTACACTCACGAAACTCTCCCCCGTCTACAGAAGGCTCCATGTCCAAGGAATCAGGTTCGCATCTCTTGATCGAGCAGTTGGAAAAAAATTTCGCGGACATTAATCCACCGCTTACACCTGCACAAGCCCTGGAAGAAGGCGCCCGATGCTTATTCTGCCATGATGCGCCTTGTATCAAAGCCTGCCCTACGGGGATTGATGTCCCGCAGTTTATCCGCCAGATTATGACTGGTAACCTTCGTGGTTCGGCCAGGACCATTCTGGAAGCCAACATTCTGGGACAAAGCTGTGCCCGGGTCTGTCCTACGTCGGTATTGTGCGAAGGCGTTTGTGTGCTCAATGCGGAAGGGAAGAAGCCGGTCGAGATTGGCAGGCTGCAACGATATGCGGTGGACCCCATCGTTGCCCAAGGCGTACGGCTTTTTAAATCTGGAACACCCAACGGATATCGCGTTGCTTTGATCGGCGCCGGGCCGGCCAGCCTTTCTTGCGCCACGGAATTGCGGAAACGTGGCTACCAGACAGTCATCTTCGATGCCCATCCCCAGCCTGGAGGGCTGGACACTTATGGCATTGCTGCTTACAAGATGCGCGCTCACGAAGTGACAAAAGAAATCGAGATGATTCGCGCCTTGGGCGTCGAAATTAAAAGCGGAGTCACAATCGGCAGAGACAAGACCATTGCTGAGCTGGAGCGCGATTACGATATGGTTTTCGTCGGCATTGGCCTGGGAGCTACAGAAGATTTACACATTCCCGGCGAGGAGTTGGAGGGCTGCCGCGACGCGCTCTCGTTCATTGAAGAAACCAAGAGCAAGAGCTTCGACCAGGTGAAGATTGCACGGCGCGTGGCTGTGATTGGAGCTGGAAACACCGCAATTGATGTTGTGACCGCTGCTCGCCGGCTCGGGGCTGAAGAGGTTTACATGGTTTATCGCCGAGGCCCGCAAGAGATGAGCGCGTTTGACTATGAGTACGAGCTGGCTCAAAAGGATAGCGTGACTTTTTTGTGGCAATCGTTGCCAGTGCGGATCTTAGGCCGGGACCGGATTGAAGGCCTGGAATGTGTCCGGACCCAGCCGGGCGCGAAGGACAAGAGAGGGCGTAGCAGCTTCTTGCCCGTCCCAGGAACCGAATTTCAACTGGATGTTGGCATGGTGGTCAAAGCTTTGGGACAGAAACGGAATGTAGATTTTTTGCAGCAGATTGCCAACGTTGAATTGAAAGACGGATGCATCGCAGTTGACCCGCAGACCATGCGCACCACCAATCCGAAGTATTTTGCCGGTGGCGACTGCGTGAACGGCGGGGCTGAGGTCGTAGATGCCGTTGCTCACGGCAAGAAAGCCGCATCCGGCATTCATCAGGCATTGGAAACTGCGAAGGGGAGAAAGGTCCATGCGTGATCTGAGTATCAATTTCTGCGGAGTTCGTTCCCCGAATCCTTTCTGGCTGGCTTCGGGACCTCCAACCAATACCGCGTACCAAGTCATGCGCGCCTTTGATGCCGGGTGGGGCGGTGCAGTCTGGAAAACCATCGGCGAACCCATCATCAACACGGCCTCGCGCTACGGATCGGTCGACCTGAAGAACGAACGCATGATGGGGTTGAACAACATCGAACTCATCAGCGATCGTCCGATTGCCGAAAACCTGCGCGAGATCAGTGAAGTAAAAAAACGCTTTCCGCAGCATACGGTGATTGCTTCTCTGATGGTGGAATCGAAGCAGGCAGCCTGGCATGATATCGTCCGTCGCGCAGAAGACTCCGGTGCTGACTTGCTGGAACTCAATTTCGGATGCCCGCACGGCATGTCGGAGCGGGGCATGGGGGCTGCGGTGGGCCAGGTGCCGGAATACGCCACCATGATCACCCAATGGGTGAAAGAGGTCGCCCGGACCCCGGTGATTGTGAAGCTCACACCCAATGTGACCGACGTTGTTCATATGGCTGCGGCCGCCAAAGCCGGAGGCGCCGATGCTGTTTCGCTGGTAAATACATTCAACAGCATTGTGGGGGTGGATCTTGATACTTTTGCTCCGCGTCCGAGCGTGGCTGGCCTGGGCAGCCATGGGGGCTATTGCGGACCGGCGGTCAAGCCCATCGCGCTGCACATGGTTTCGTCGATTGCCCGGCATCCCAAGTTGAATATTCCCATCTCTGGGATCGGGGGGATTTCCAATTGGCGTGACGCCGTGGAATTCATGCTTCTAGGGTCTACTTCGGTACAGGTCTGTACCGCCGCCATGCATTATGGCTTTCGCATCGTCCGTGATCTGATCGACGGCTTGGAAAACTACTTAGAAGATAAAGGCTTCATTTCGGCCACCGAGCTTGTAGGCAAGTCTGTACCGCGCGTTGAGGATTGGGGAAACCTCGACCTCAACTACAAGATCATCGCCAGGATCGATGCCCAGAAATGTATTGGCTGCAATCTCTGCTATATCGCTTGCGAGGACGGCGCTCATCAATGCATTCGCGTGGAAGGGCGCGCGCAAGGCGATCTCAGGGAGGGAGCAACAGCTAACCACGTTCCGCACATCATTGAAGACGAATGCGTGGGCTGCAATCTTTGTGCGCTCGTCTGTCCTGTTCCCGAATGCATCAGCATGGTCCAGGTTGATACTGGGCGTCGGGCAATGAGTTGGAAACAACTGCAAGAAGTCCGTGGACACAGTCCACAATGCAGCATGGAGGAATTGCTGGCTGGAAAGACCGAAAAAAGTTCTCACCACTGATCAACATTGATGCCAGTGATTTGCAAAGAAAATCAAGCGGGTGTGCTGTATTTCCTGAACGGATCCGGGTCCATATTTGGCTCCTCTCTTCTGCGGAAATCCTGAGGTTTTCCCAGGCTTCCCGGAATGAGCTTTTCCCAGAAGACGAATTACTGTCCAGAATCTAGACTGCCACTTTACGACGGTTATATGCAGCGGTTAGTCTGTTAGGCCAGTACCACAACGGTAACTGCCTTATGGCCCTTGGGTACATGTGTCATGTATACAGCGAGTTAGGGGCTGCTGCATAATTAGAGAACGTTAATCAACAAAGCACTGCAGCATTTCGGTTAAAGGGGCGGTGAGTCCCAAAAAGAATGCTGCGGGGGGACAGGTATAAATGAGAAAACAAAAGAGAGCTGGTTCAAAAACGAAGAAGAGCAAGAGCAGAAACAAACGTCCAGAGAAATATCTGATCACGTTAAGGAAAAAACTGGGAATCATAACGATGCAAGAAGCAAAAGCAAGGGCCATGACCAAGGCTTATCAAGCCTGCAAAGGTGATGCAATCCTTGCCGCTGCGTTGTTGGGAATTGGCAAAACTTCGCTCTATCGCTTTCTGAATACGCGATGATTTTTAACTGCTAGCTGGCTGCTAGCTTTTAGCGAGTGAGCCCCCAATCGTGCGTGATCGAGGCCGTTGATTCTGAGTTGGGCCGCATTGTGTCTAGCCTGACCTATTTAGGCTGTGACTCTGTGCGGCACGACTATCGAACCGGACGCTTGGGGCTGGGTAGCAGTCCGCCGCAAGACGACAAGATCAATGTCGGTGACAAGTGGTGAGTCACAAATGCTGCATCTGCGGTTGCTTATAGGAGCACTTGCAGATGCCCATTGGACCTGCGGCGGGGGTAAGATTTATCGTCGACCATTGCAGCGGCGAAGGTAAACGCCTGTCTAATGTCTTTATCTTCAAGTTCAGGATATTTCCGCTTAAAGTCAGTACGATCTGGATACATAGTGAGTGCCTCAAGCACCCGGCGCAGGGTGAGGCACAGAAGTGCTGATGCATGGTTCACCATTCATCCGGGTGGCGTCAAGAGTGATTCGATCGAACTTCTGCACTGAGTTTTCCCGTTTAAGAAATAGCGTATCCATCCTGCCTTCATCCCGACAGGTCTAGACGAAATAGACGAAATGTAAGATTTGCTGATAAAAATGATGTCTTCGGGAGGCTTCATTGAAACGTTTGAATTCATCATTTTTGCGGAATCTTGTTGTGGCGATCCTTCTTGTGTCGCCGGCCTTTACTCAGACGATTCGCGTGGACATTACGCCTTCGCACTCTACCAATCAGTTCATTCCTAACGAGACTTTGGGAGCGGGAATTGACCGCATCGCGGTGGAAGCCATTGATAAGGACCTGGTTCCATCCACACTCGAGAAGGTCTTTGCATCAGGGTGGCAGCCGGTAAGCTATCGCCAAAATACTGAACTGGCGATGGAGGCATGGCATTGGAACCCGGAGGGCGCCTGGAGTGACCCAAGTGGCAAGGGTTATTTCACTGGATCCACGGCTCTGGGAAAGCCGATCCGATATTCTTATGGATACGGACTGCCTCATCGTGGCGTCACCCGCAATGACGGCACTGGCAATGCCGGATTTTCGCGGTTGACCGATGGTGATCTCAATACATACTGGAAAAGCAATCCGTATCTTACGCAACGGTTCACCGGTGAGAGCGATGCAGCCCATCCACAATGGGTGCTGATTGATCTGTGGCAACCGCAGCCGATCGATAGTATTCGCATCGCCTGGGCACAGCCTTATGCTACGCATTACCTGGTTCAGGCTTGGACTGGCGACGATCCGATCAAAGCTCCCACGCGCGGAGCGTGGCAAACTTTTGCGCACGGCGTCGTCGCTGAAGGCCAAGGTGGAACGGAGACATTGCGATTGGTTTCAAGTCCTGTCCCGGTGCGCTTTGTGAGGATTCTCATGGCGGAATCGTCTAACACCTGTGACTCGCACGGTTCCGCCGATCCGCGAAATTGCGTCGGATACGCCATCAGCGAGCTGTATCTGGGCACCACGACTCCTGACGGCGCTTTTCATGATCTCCTGCGCCATACGCCCGACCAGGAACAGACCACAACCTACTGTTCTTCTGTTGATCCCTGGCATTCGCCTGCCGATCTCGGCAGCACCAAGCAGGCCCAGATGGGTTTCGATCTGCTTTACAGCAGCGGTGTAACCCGCGGCTTGCCCACCATGATTCCGACTTCGCTTCTTTATGACATCCCGGAGAATTCTGCAGCGCAACTCACTTATCTTAAAAAACGCGGGTATCCCATCTCCTATGTTGAGATCGGCGAGGAAGCTGACGGACAATACATGTTACCCGAAGACTACGGTGCTCTTTATCTCCAATGGGCAACGGCGCTGCACCGTGTTGATTCTTCTTTGAAGCTTGGCGGACCATCGTTTCAAGGAGTAAATCGCGACATCGAGGTGTGGCCCGACAGCAACGGCCAAGCCTCATGGACACGGCGATTCCTGGACTATCTGAGACAACATCGCCGATTGGACGATTTGGCTTTTTTCTCTTTTGAACACTATCCGTATGAGCCTTGTCATCTCACGTGGGGAAGTCTCTATGATGAACCGGATCTGGTCTCGCACATTATGCAGGTGTGGCGCGACGATGGGGTGCCGCCAAACATTCCCATGTTCATCACTGAATCGAATCTCTCTTCGGGAGCGAGCGAGACCTACATGGATATCTTTGCTGCCCTGTGGCTGAGCGATTACATCGGTTCCTTTCTCAACGCCGGTGGAAAGGGAGTTTATTACTTCCACTATCTGCCGCTGCAAATGGAGCATGGCTGCAATGATTCACCCGGCACATTTGGCATGTATACGGTTGATGCCGATTACAAGATCCAGCAGAATCTTTCCCAGTTTTTTGCGGCACAACTCATCAATATCGAGTGGGTAAAGCCCGGCAATGGGAAGCATCTGGTGTTTCCAGCGAAGGGCGACCTCGATGATGGCGCCGGGCATGTGCTGGTGACTGCATATGCTCTCCAGCGTCCTGACGGGGAATGGTCGATCATGGCCGTCAACCGCGACCAGCATAATCCGCACAAAGTGAAAATCGAATTTCAGAATGAAACCCAGCCTGTTGCTACGTCGTTCAGCGGAACGGTTTCCATTTCAACCTTTGGGGCAAGCCAGTATCAATGGCATCCGGGGAACACGTTCTTTATGGCTCACGCAGAGCGTGCCGCCGACTCTCCAGTGATAGCGAACACAAAAGGATATGCCGTGCCTGATGGTCCCATTGCGCACTCTACACAGAAAGCAAACGCGGAAACCCTGTATGACCTGCCGGCGGCGTCCATCGTTGTAATTCGCGGCAAGCTCTAGCCTCGCCTTAACTTAACCTTCAACTAACATCTATCTAAGTTTTCAACCGCACGTTATTAGAGTAACGTTGACCGCCCCTGCCGAGCAGATTAGATTGTTCTCATCTACTCCTCCCAAAATGCACAGGTAGCAGGAAAGCAGAAAATCAATGAGTGAGATTTTTCGTGTCGGTTTTGTTAACCGCTGGGAACGCCGCGACCCTCGAACGGGCCTGAATTATGCCAGCTTTCTGGTTCAAGGTCACATCTACCAACCTCCGTATTTGATAGCGGGCGCCAATCAGATCAAACCGGTGTTGTTGGATTATCCATTGCAGCACGAGCCGGATGAAGGCGGCCCGATCTACTCGGGCCGCGTGTGTTCCGGGATTCGTTTTTCTGATGGCACGCCGCTTACAGCCGACCACATTGCAGACTCGCTGGAGAAAACCCCGGCATTCAAGATGCAAGCCAGCGCCACCGTCCGTGGTGGCCGGGTATTCTTCAAGCTGAAGCGTCCCAATGCCCGCTTCGAGTTATTATTGGCGCGCTTTGATTTGGGCGTGGTTTTGGAACGGGGTGGGGAACTGCTTGGTACCGGTCCCTATATGCTTGCTCCCAATCCACAGCCCGAATGTTTCCGCCTGATTCGCAATCCCTTTTCTAAAGATGTCGCCAAGCTGCCTGAAATAGAATGCCGAATTTATCCGTTGGATGACGATGGCAGGAGAAAGAAATTATTGGACGCGGTCAATCGTGGCGAAGTGGATTTTACCGACGAATTAGCGCGCGACGAGATCAATCGGGTCGAACGAATGAGGAAATGCATTGACCTCGGCTATTGCACTTCGATTCTCTTTTTCAATACAGAAAAACCGCTCTTCCAGGATAGCCGTGTGCGGAAGGCGTTTGCACACATCGTGGACCGAAAGAATCTCGCGGCCCAGTCGTATTCCAATGCGTTGGCTTTTGCCGCCACAGGCTTGATACCTCCGGTATTGGGCAGTGCTCCTGATTTGACGACCCATGATGTGACCCTGGCAAACAGTTTGCTCAATTCGGCCAAGGCCGATTCCAAGTCGCCTCTGGTAATGGTCGTGCTTCCGGTTCCGCGTCCTTATCTTCCGGAACCGCGCGCAACGGCCGAGTTGATCGCTGCTCAGCTCAAAGGAGTCGGCTTTGCCGTCAGCTTCAAGCACCCTCGAGACCTGACCGAATATCAAGACATCTGCCAACGCGGTGAGTACGACCTTTTGCTTGCCGGCTGGATTCCCGATACTTCCGACCCGGTAGATTTCATGGAATCATTGCTGGCCTCCCATGCCGTGCCTTCACGGACCAACCAGGCAACGCGAGGCAGCAATCTTAGCCGCTGGCGAAATACCACGATGGACGAGCTGCTGCAAAAACAACGGGTGAAGCCCGACCCGGCGAACTGGCTCCGCATCTGCGACCTGGTTCGAAGTGAAGTGCCTCTTTTTCCGCTGATGTATGGTCCGCGTATCGCGGTCGTATCGTGGCGGGCAAGGAATTTTCCCAGGGATTTCGGATCAGGCCCCTTCTTGTCGCAAGTTGAATTGCCGGACTCTGCTTTCGCGCCGCCTGAACGAATTGGGTCCAGCTTCGGGGTGATCAGATAAGGAAGAATTGCGGAGATTGCCGCTGAGCAGTCTCAAGAAAAATGTAAGAGTAATCCGGCGTTTCCTCTTGTAACATAATGTCATGATGGGGCAAAGGCCATGTTCCTATGACTTCTGAACCAAAAGTTGATTGGTCGCGATGTCCGCTGGTAGAGACCAAAGAAGGTGTGCTGGGCGGAGCGCCGGTACTGCGTGGGACTCGTATGCCGGTCGACTCCATTATCGACAATTTCGATTATGGTGTGAGCGCCGCCGAGATTTCTGAGCAGTTTGAACTTCCCTTGAATCAGGTCGAGGCGGTTGTGTCATACGCCCAGAGCCATCGTATTGCGCGTCCTGTTCGATAAGAACGTCCCAGTCGGCGTTCGCCGATTTCTACCCAGGCATGAAGTGCATACGTTTGTCCAAATGCAGTGGCATCCACAGCTCGAGAATGGAGAGCTTCTGCACGTAGCCGAGGTGTCAAAATTTGATGTAATGATCACATGTGACCAGAATATTGAGTACCAGCAGAACCTTACTGGGAGGAAGCTGGCCCTTGTTGTCTTGGGCTCGAACATCTGGCCGATCGTACGCAACTATGAAATTGCAATAGCTACCGGCGTTGACGCAGCAAAGCCCGGGAGCTGTGTTTTCATCGAAATGCCCATTGCGCCTAAACAGCGTCGGGGCTAGAGCAGTTTCAGGGGTGGTGGAGCCTGCATTCATCCAGGAAGACACAGTCAATGATTTTTATTGAGAGGTAGCTTTCTCTTCCTGGGGCGCAAGAAAGATTTCGCTTAGCAGCAGGAGGGCTCCAATCACGATGGCGCTGTCGGCGACGTTGAAGGCTGGCCAGTGATGAGGGCCAAAGTAGAAGTCCAAAAAGTCGATGACGCGGCCGCTGACGACACGGTCCCACAGATTGCCTAATGCACCGCCGAAAACCAGGGAAAGGGCAATAGCGGTCGCGTTCAAGGCGTTGCCGTTTTTCCAGAGCAAGGCAGAGACTACGGCCAGAGCCGCCAGCGAAAACAGGATGAGCATGGCCACCTTCCACTCGGAAGGCGATTCAGAGAAGAGTCCAAAAGCAGCACCCTGGTTTTGAACGTGGGTGATGCGAAACAATCCCGGTACGATATCGATGCTGTCGTGAAGGGTGATTTTCTGGGCGACCAGGGCTTTCGTGAGCCGGTCCAGCACCACCACAACTGCTGCAATAAGAATGTGATACTTCCGCATAAGTTATGCAGGCTGCTCCTGCTCAATCTCGCTCAGGGCTGCCAGGCACCGTTCACACACAGTAGGATACCGCTCATCTTTGCCAACTTCCAGTGAGTAATTCCAGCAGCGCTCACATTTGGTCCCGGAGGCCCTGGATACTTCCACATGGATGCCGGCACTGCCATTTCCGCCGGTGGAATGCTTAAGCTCAAGACCTGAAGCGATCAGCAGAAAACGCATGTCGTCGCGATGGCGCTCCAGGATTTTATAGATGTTTTCCGGGGCGTGGATGGTTACCAAAGCCTCAAGAGCGCTGCCGATGAGTTTCTCCTGGCGGGCGACTTCCAGGGCCTTAAGGACTTCTTCGCGCACTCGCATGAGCACGTCGAAATCCGCCTTCACTGCCTGGGTTTGGTTCAAATCGGAAATGTCGCCGGTGATATCCGCCGCTTTCGGGAAATAGGCCAAATGGACGCTCGCGGGCCGGTTCTCAACCTGAGGAAGGTATGACCACACTTCCTCACAGGTGAAGGTCATGATGGGAGCCATGAGACGGACCAGGGCTTCGCCGATCCTCCAGGTTGCGGTCTGGGCGGAGCGTCGGGCACGGGAATTTGGGGCCGAGGTATAGAGACGGTCCTTGAGCACGTCAAAATAGACGGCGCTCAGATCGACAGTGCAAAATTCATTCACCTGATGATAGATGCGGTGGAACTCAAAACTTTCATACCACTTCTTCGCGCGTTCGCTCAACTCGACGGTCTGCAGCAGCATGTATTGATCGGGAGGCTGCATTTCCTCAAAAGGAACGCTGTGAACCTGGGGATCGAAGTTGTGCAGGTTGCTGAGAATAAAACGGAAGGTATTGCGGATCTTGCGATAGTTTTCAGCCACTCGCTGCATCAGCTCTTCTGAAACCCGTACGTCCTCCTGAAAATCCACAGAGGCCACCCAAAGGCGGATGATCTCACCGCCCAGGCGCTTGGCGATGTCAACGGGATCAATACCATTACCCAGAGATTTGGAAGTGGCCCGGCCTTGCGGATCGAGCGTCCAGCCATTGGTGGCGACACTTCGGTAGGGTGCACGGCCACGCGTACCGACGGCACAGAGCAGGGAAGAATGGAACCATCCTCGATATTGGTCGCCGCCTTCGAGGTACAGATCGGCAGGCCAGGGCAGATTCGGTTCGTGTCCCAAAACAGCAGCATGGCTGGAACCGGATTCGAACCACACATCGATGATGTCGGTCTCTTTGCGGAAGCTGGTTCCTTGGCAGCCGGAGCACGACGTTCCCGGTGGAAGAATTTCGTGAGCTGCCCGCAGATACCAGGAATCAGCTCCTTCGCGGGCGAACAGGTCAACCACAGCCTGATACGCAACCGGTGATTGGAGCAGTTTTCCGCAGCCTTCACAGAAGAAGACGGCAATCGGCACACCCCAAACGCGCTGCCGCGAAATGCACCAGTCAGGACGCGTAGCGATCATGTTGCTGATGCGATCTTCTCCCCACGCCGGAATCCACGTCACCTTCTTGATCTCGTCGAGGGAACGCTGCCGCAAGGTGCTCCCTTCAAGGGGCGATTCCATGGAGATAAACCACTGCTCCGTGGCCCGGAAGATCACCGGATTATGACAGCGCCAGCAGTGCGGATAAGAGTGTTCGATCTTCTCAGATCCCAGAAGCACTTTTCGGCTCTTAAGCAACTCCACGATCGACGCATTGGCATCAAAGACGCGCTTACCGTCATACGCTGGCAGGCCATTTCGGAGCCGTCCAGCTTCGTCGACGTTGCAAGTCTGGTCGAGCTGGTATTTCGTTCCCGTGTAAAAGTCATCCGCGCCGTGCGAGGGAGCTGTGTGGACTGCCCCGGTTCCTTGGTCGGTGGTGACGTATTCGGCCAGCACTCCCAGTATTTTTCTCTCCAGGAATGGATGAGCAAAGGTGGAGTATTCGAGCTTGCTTCCGGGGAAGCGAGCGACTTCCCGGGCGCCCGTGAGATTGCATTTCTCGATGGTCAGCCGGGCTAACGCATCGGCGACGATGTAAATCTCGCCCTGGTGTTCCAAGGCAACATATTCCAGCTTGGGATGGAAAGCGACCGCCATCGAAGCCGGCAGTGTCCAAGGCGTGGTCGTCCAGATGATCGTGCTGATTTGGCGGCCGGCCAGCGCCGGATCGATAGCCTCGGGCTTGCTGGTCAAACGATATTTCACCCAGACGCTGGGGCTCGTATGCATGGAGTATTCGATCTCGGCTTCCGCGAGGGCCGTTTTATCAAAGATGCACCAATAGACTGGACGCAGCCCTTTGTATACCGCGCCTTTCTCCATGAAGTCGAAGAGCGTGCGGACGATCACGGATTCGTACTGCGGCGACATGGTCGAGTAAGGATCATCGAAGCGTCCGAACACCCCGATACGTTTGAACTGCTCACGCTGAATGTCGAGGTACTTCTGGGCGTATTCACGGCATTTTCTGCGGACTTCGATGGGGGACATTTCCAGCTTCTTGCGTCCCAAAGATTCATCCACCTTGATCTCGATGGGCAACCCATGGCAATCCCAGCCGGGAACATAGGGAGAGTCAAAACCCGCCATTGTCTTTGACTTTACGACAAAATCCTTCAAGGATTTGTTTAAGGCGTGGCCTTCGTGGATCGCGCCATTAGCGTAAGGCGGTCCATCGTGGAGGACATAAGTCGGAGAGCCTCTGCGTGACTCACGAATCTTGCCATAAATCCCCATCTTCTCCCATTTTTCGAGCCATTTAGGCTCATTTTGCGGCAGGTTTGCCTTCATGGGGAAGTCGGTCTTTGGCAGGTTCAGAGTTTTCTTTAGATCGAGGGGCTCTCGCATTCGGTCTCCAAGCTTGGGGCTAAGATTCCATTATAACGTTCAGGTAGGAAACCTACTTGCGGCGCATCGCATGTGCCCTAGTGTCGGAGGCACCCTCAGCAACTGCGTTGGCCATTTCACAGATGGTCACTGGCTTCTTACATCGAGATCTCAGGATGCCCCGTTGATTTTCACACTGAACGATGACAACATGGCACGAATGAAGGTTGCACGAATGAAGGTTTTATCAAAAAGAGCGGCCAAATCAGCGTGAAAATCCTTTGCGGGAAGAAACACCGCGCGGTCCATCGGTTATTGCACCCGCATGACGTAGAAACCGTTGTTTCCCGCCGTTAGCTTTGGCCGATTCTAAATGCTGGCGGATAAGCTGGCTAACTGGAATCTTCGTGCGCCGCGACATCTCTCTCAGCCAATCAAGAAGCTCATCTGGAAGACATATGGTAAGCGTATGATTCATTAGCTAATATTGTGACACACGTTGCACCCGAGCCTTATGGCAAAGCGCCAATGCAAGGAGGCAGGCTAAAGCTTTCGATGAGAATTCATTCCGTTGCCGCAATCTTCTTCAAATCAACCTTCCCGGCAAACAGAGCTACAACCGACTGACGATTTTCGCCCTTGTCCCACCCGGACCCGCCTTTGTAGGCAACGATCTGAACGTGGGTTCCGCTCTTGGGCAAAACATCTAAAGAATGGCTGTCGTTGCTGGGTAGAGGGAATGATTCAAACGCTGGAAATCCAGCGACTTGCTTTCTCTCTTTAAACTCAGCCGTCTTTTGGATCGACATTTCTGCCAGCTTCTTTTGATCAGCGCCGTTTTCCGCTAGCAGGATCTGTACGGTCACGCGTTGTATTCCCAGTCCAGACGTGCCCCCATTGGGGATGTAAGATTTGGTGGAGCTGTGACCCACGCCCGAGACGTCCCGGTTTGTCGCACTGCCCTCCGCGCTCCAGCCTTCCGGCGCGTCCGGCAATAGAGAAGCAAGCTTGCTAGATTTTCCGCAGCCCCATAGCAAAATCAGGGCAGCAATGCACACCAAACAGAGAGGGGCACGCAAGACCACGTTTCGCATGAAAGTTTCTCCTGGGGATTTGACTTGAGAGTCATTATAGCTTTCGGTTAACGCAGTTGCTGGTGAAATGTTTGCGCATCGCCAGGCCCGACGCGATCACCGGACAATGGAACGCCAAAGCCCTGTGAATCCATTTTCATGGAAACCGCACGACCGTTCTGAACGACAAAAGAGATATGCGCTTGGGGAGAGGAGCGCATGGCGAAGCTCCCATCATCCTGCTTCAAAAGGCGCTCGGGGCTGGCTCCTAGAGGCTCGATCATCAGGCGACCATTCTCGTCAAACACTCGATAGGTCCGGCGATATTGAGCAAAGGAATCGTGAAGATTGGGTGTGAGCCGGTCAAGTTTGAGCACAAAGGTCCCGGCTAGCTGGTTGCGTTCGGCAGGAGCGATAGGATTGTCGGAAAGCACCCTCTCCGGATTCGACGGCTGCACCGGAAGTTCCGGCAAGCCAAGCACGGCCCGCGCCAGGGCGCGTGTAATGGCATACGCATTCTGGTCTTCAGTATTGGTAAGCACGATGATGGTCAGTTGATCATCGGGAAAATCGTAAAGGCTGCCGCTGTAACCCAGCAAGGAGCCGTGCTGGCCAATGCGACGATGATCTTCCTCATGATTGATCATGATGGCAAACCCATATTGCGCTTTCGGATCCTGTGGACTCATCTGGGCTGCGGCGCCTTCTGCCGTGGTCATCTGCTTGAAGGTCTCGGGGCGGATGAGTTTTTTCTCCGCAATCGCGCGCCAGAGTTGATACAGATCGCCCACTGTGCTGCAAAAGCGCAGATCAGCGTTGTATGCCATGTCGTTTTCATTGGCGGGCACATAGCTGGTTCCTGATTTTCGGTAGGCATGGGCGAGACCATGAACCAGCGTGAAGTCGTCGCAGTAGGTCGTGGATTTGACTCCCGCAGGAGCGAAAATATTTTGCTGCACGTAATCAGCGAAACTCTGGCCGCTCACGCGTTCCACAATCGTGACCAGGAGTTGGAAGCCGGAGATGGACCAATCCCACTTCTTTCCCGGCTCATTGACCCAGTTCTTGCCGGCATAAAGAGCCATAACTTCATCAAGCGCCTTGGGCTGGCGGCTTGTGGCTTCAATTGCGTCTCCAAGGTAGTGGTAGTCAACGACCCCCGAAGTGTGATTCAACAACTGACGAATGGTTACGCGATGTCCCTGTAATGGAAATTCCGGGATAAACTTTGAAATGTCATCGTCGAGCGACAACTTTCCCTTTTCGGCCAGTTGCAGCACCGATATGCCGGTGAAGGGAAGCATCGGCCCTACCACGTGATATACGGTTTCATCTTTCGCGGGTGCGTCCAGTCCCAGATCGGCCAACCCGTAACCTTTGTGCAGGAGAATCTTTCCCCCGCGCGCCACTAGCACAGAGGCGCCCACCACGCGTTCGCGGGCAATCACTCGTTTGGCAACTTCGTCGAGGTTGGCGGAATTCTGGCATAGACCGAATATGGCTGAACTGCTCACAAATACTGCAAGCGAGAGAAAGGTTCGAATGTGCATAGGGCACGGATTATATCGCCCCCTGTCATTCTGAGGCCGTTCTGTGCCCGAAGCGGAGACCTTAATGAACGAATTTGCTCTTCCAAGAGGCGAGCGGAACGCAATCATTGTCGCTGTCGCTCAGGGGCGCCTGCCCGCGACATTCTTGTAAACAATTCCACCTTTCATCACAAAAACGACTCGCCGAACAGCGGTGATGTCCTTAAGAGGATCGCCGTTGAGCGCGATGATATCCGCCTGCAGGCCGGGCGCAATGGAGCCGATCTGCTCTGCCATGCCTAGAGCCTCCGCTCCCAATGAGTTGGCGGAAACCATTGCAGCCATGGGGTCCACTCCGGCGTCGCGCACACGGTGAATGAAATCTTCCGCGTTTCGTCCGTGCGCGCCAGCCACGGCGTCGGTGCCGTAAACAATTTTCAAGCCTGGGATTTGCATTGCGCGGCGAATGAATTCCTGGTGCGCCGGAATAAGGCCCTTCATGGCGGCGAAGCCTTCCTCTGTGTAGTAGGGAGGAGCGAGATACCGGTCCTTGTACTGGAGATAAGTTTCCAGCAGCAGCCCGGCCTGCGGATCAATGTAAACCCCGCGTTCGGCCAGTAATTTCAGGTCATCATCGGACGCTCCCAAACCATGCTCGACTTCGGTGCACCCTGCAAGAGCCACAGCACGTACCGCATCACGAAACGCATGGACAAGCGAGCGCAGGCCCTGCTTTCTGGCTTCATCGCAGGCGGCGTTCAATTGCTCCTGCGACATGGTCATCGCACCGCGCGTCATGCCTCCCGAGGCATAGATTTTGATAAGATCCGCGCCGGCTTCCTTCTGTTTCCGGATAAAGGCTCGGATTTCATCGGGCGTTCCCGTCTTTTCCCCTTGTCCTGAGAGCCCCTCAACGGCCGTAAGAATACGCGGTCCGGGGAGTAAACCTTTCGCAATAGCATCGCGCAAGGGAAGTGTGGTTGGTGAGCCGACGTCTTGCACGGTTGTGAAGCCCGCCATTAATGTGAGCCAGGCATTCGAGGCAGCGGCATACGCGGCTTCCGGAGTTGTCCTTCCAGGCCCGCCATTCCTTCCGTCTGGGCCGAAGCTCCAGGTGATGTGTGCATGCGCATCAATCCAGCCCGGCAATACTGTCAGTCCGCGCAGATCGTAATCCACAGGTCGTGCCTTCGGGTCGATTGCGACGATCTTCGAGCCTTGGATCACAATGCGGGTATCGTGGAGTAATTGGTCGTTGCCATCGAGCACCGTGCTGGCTGCGATCACGATACGTTTGCTTTGTTCAGGCGAATAGGCAGGAATGTGTTGCTGTGGGCCGCAAATGGCGGAAACGAAGAGAACGCAAATAATGATGTTTGCGGATCGCATGAATCGCACGATGGATTATAAACATCGTCATCTCGTCCTACATGTAAACTCTGTACCCAAGGGTTAATTTTTGTTATGTGCCAAAACATTTCGAACATTTTCCGATTGGTAATTCTCGCTCTGGTCTTAAATAGCAATTCGTTCGCCCAGGCACCCGATGACTGGACCGAGCCGTTTCCGCCGTTCCACATTGCCGGCAACCTGTACTATGTGGGAAGCAAGGGGCTGGCGAGTTATCTGGTCACGACACCGCAAGGCAACATCCTTATCAACAGCAATCTGGAATCGAGCGTGCCGATGATCCAGGCAAGCATCGAGAAGCTCGGATTCAAATTCAAGGACACGAAGATTCTGCTGATCAGCCATGCGCACTGGGATCACGATGCCGGCAGCGCAAAAACCAAGGAGATGACCGGTGCGGCCTATATGGTGATGGATGCGGACGTGCCCGTGGTCGAATCAGGCGGCAAATCTGATTTTCAGTATGGGAGCGTTGCCATGGCGCGTTATCCACCCACCAAAGTGGACCGCGTGTTGCACGATGGCGACCAAGTGAAGCTTGGCGGTACAGTGCTCGTTGCGCATCTCACTCCCGGTCACACAAAGGGCTGCACTACGTGGACAATGAAAGTGACGGACGGCGGAAAAACCTACCACGTCGTGATCATTGGCAGTCCCAACGTTAACCCCGGATACAAGCTCGTCGATAACGCAGCGTATCCGCAGATCGCGCAGGATTACGAACAGATGTGGCGCGTCCTGAAGGCATTGCCGTGTGATATTTTCCTTGGCGCCCACGGCGGTTATTTCGGCATGGAAGAAAAATACCCTCGCCTGAAAGAGGGCCAGCCCAACCCGTTCATCGATCCGCAAGGTTACCGGAGGTACGTAGCCAGCAAGGAACAAGACTTCCATACTGAGCTTGCGAAACAAAAAGCCTCCGCAAAGTGAAAGCGAAGCCAGCGCGATTCGGTCCCAATTGGGAGCTTACCAAAGTACTTATCCCTGGCTTAAGTCTTGTGAAGGATTTGCCGATGGCACGAATAATCCTGGTTCGAAATGTTTGTTCAGATAACAGCAAATTGGCATAACATGTGCGGTGTGATGCCTGCTCAGGTCTGCCGTCGAGGTGCTTTGGCCCTGGTGGTGGCAGTGTTGTTAGTCCTGCCTGCAACCACATCAGCGCAGCGTTTTGTATTCAAAGATTATGGTAAAGAGCACGGATTGGCGAACCTGGCTCTAACGTCGCTGCTTCAGGATTCCGAGGGGTTTCTTTGGGCGGGAACCAAGGCGGGCTTATTCCGGTATGATGGCCAAAAATTTCAGGAATTCCGTCCTGATGACCCAGCCGACAGGAGCATCATTGCCATTCACCAATCGTCCAATGGCAATCTCTGGGTAGCGAGCGAACGAGGTGTTCTTCTCCATCGTTCGGGTGACCATTTGGAGCCGGTGGTCCTGAGTGAACCTCTCAATCTTCAGGGAAGTTTCGGATGGCATATCTTTGCGTCGGACCAACAAAACCGCCTGTACCTGGCAACACAGGTGGGTCTGGTTCGCCTGCAAGGTGAAGCGGGAAGCCGCTATCGCGTTGAATGGCTCTCTCATGCGCCGGCGTTTGGGGTCACGCTGGATTATTCTGGCGATGTCCTTTACGGCTGCGGCCTGGATTTATGTCGGATCAAAGCTGGACACACCCAACCAATTGGAAGCCAGATGGGGCTTCCCTCCGACCAGTGGCAGAGCATTGTTTTCGATGTGGCCGGCAACCTCTGGATACGCGGCACGAAGAATCTTTATGAGTTGGTCAAGGGGACCCAGCGAGCAATCAGGCAGACCCTTACCCAAGATCAAAGCGTTTTCGTAAGCGGCTCGGTGGCCTCACTCGTCCCGTTGCCGTCGGGAGGCGTGATGGTGCCGACAGAAACCGGCCTCGCCTTGCCCGACGGGCCGCATTGGAAAATCATCAACACCAATCATGGCCTCGGTGGCGATGCTGTTTGCTGCGTTGTCTTTGACAAGGAAGGTTCCGTGTGGGTGGGGCTTCGTGGCGCAGGTTTGGAACGTTGGCTCGGATATCCGGAATGGGAAAGCTGGAGAAGATCCGATGGTCTGTCCAACGACATGATCTGGGCCATCCGCCAGGACCGACACGGTGACATATGGGTCGGTACAAATGATGGTTTGAACTTTCTGGATTCTCGTTCCAAACGGTGGCTTCGTGCCGAAAGCAAGAGCGATACCAGGCAGTGGGCACGGGCCGTAGCGATTGACCGGAGCGGAAGCGTTTGGGCCGGCAACTCGACCACAGGAATCACCGAGTTCAATTCCAACGGAAAGCTCATAGCAACCTACGGCGCTGAGGCCGGGCTGCTCAATACGCGCATCTGGGGACTGCTTGTCGACAGTGACAATCGGCTCTGGGTATCCGCAACCGGGGCCGTGTTTCGCAGCTCTCCGTTGCTAACGATTCCTGGACACGGCCAGCGGCGGCAAGCTGATCTCCGCTTTGAGCAAGTCAATCTCCCGGGATCGGATGTCAACGAGGTTTTCTACCAGGCCATCATGGACCGGCATGGCTGGCTATGGATACCAGGATCACGCGGCCTGCTGTGTCTCCGCGATGGAACCTGGCGTCGTTATCAAACCACCGATGGGCTCAAGCACAATGCAATATTGAGCGTCTCGGAAGCTGCCGATGGCGCTATCTGGATTGCCTATGCTTCTCCCAATGGAATTACACGGCTCGAAGTACAGGGAGAAATACTCCGCACGCAACACTTTGGTCAGGGGAATGGACTCCATTCTGACAAGGTTTACTTCGTCGGTGGCGCGCCCGACGGATCGGTCTGGGTAGGAACGGATGCCGGTGCCGATGCGCTGGTTCATGGAAACTGGCGCCACTATGGCCGGGGCGAAGGGTTGATCTGGGAAGATTGCGATACCAATGCGTTCCTGGCGGCGAGTGATGGTTCCATCTGGATCGGCACAGCTCGCGGCCTCTCTCATTTCCAGCCCCGGAATTCGTATGCTGCCGGCTTCGTACCGAAAACCGTCGTAACAGATATGAAATTCGGCAAGTGGGTACCGCCTTCCCTTGACGCCCTGGGACTGGAAAGCGGCGGGGGATTTACGGTCAGCTATGCCCACAACTCTCCCGCCATCAGCTTTACCGCTGTCACATTTCTGCATGAAGAGGACATTCTGTTTCGCTACCGTCTGGTTGGTCTGGGAAGCGACTGGATCGAGACCAAGGAGCGAAACGTACCTTTTCATACGCTACCTGGTGGGTCGTACCGCTTTGAGGTGATGGCGCAGGCTGGTGGCGGGGCCTGGAGCGCGCCGGCGGTCGTGGCCTTCACAATTTCTCCGGCCTGGTGGGCCACCTGGTATTTTCGCGTGCTGGAAGTTCTGCTGGGCTTGGCATTCGTTTATGCGATGTGGAGATTACGTATGCGCCGGGTATTGCGCAGGGAACATGAGCTTGAGCGCCAAGTCAACCTTCGCACCGCGGAACTGCAAGCCATGAATGCCAGCTTGGAAGAAGCGCGAAGGGCTGCCGAAGCAGCAGATCGCGCGAAAAGCTCCTTCCTGGCCAACATGAGTCATGAGATTCGGACGCCGATCAATGGAGTCCTGGGGATGACCGAGTTGGCGCTGGAAACAGACCTGACTCCTGGGCAACGCGAACTGCTTACCTTGGCCAAAGATTCGGGAGATGCTCTGCTCGGGATTATCAATGATGTACTGGATTACTCGAAGATCGAGGCCGGCAAGCTGGATTTAGAGGCTATTCCATTTGAACCGATTGACGTGGTGGTCTCCGCAGTCAAGACACTGGCTGTTTTGGCCCATAAGAAACATCTTGAACTGGTCATGGATGTGAAAGCTCCCATCCCGTCACCGCTCTTAGGAGACCCCGGACGGCTCCGCCAGGTGATCACCAACTTGTTGGGGAATGCCGTAAAGTTTACGCGCGAAGGCGAAATCGTAGTTACTGTTTTTCCTGTTTCCGAGCCGAACTCAGAGGTAGCTGGTTTGCACTTCATCGTTCAGGATACGGGCGTCGGCGTACCCAAGGACAAACTAGCCACCATCTTTGGCGCATTTGAACAGGCTGATGTCTCCAATGCCCGTCGCTTTGGCGGGACGGGACTAGGGCTCGCAATATCGAAGCGAATTGTCGAAATGATGGGCGGCGAAATTTGGGCTGAGAGCGAGTTAGGGAAAGGCAGTGCGTTTCATTTTGTGGTTCGGTTGCGTAGCGCTCCAAATAATCATATGGTTCCGGCGGTGGTGCCCGAGTTGGAAAAAATGCGAGTCCTGGTCGTCGATCCCAACGCAACCTGCAGGAATGCGTTATGCCACACCATCCAACATGCCGGTGGCCAAGCCATGGACGCCGATTCAGTTGAGTCGGCTTTGAAGATGGCGGGATTCTTCGATGCAGCGATTTTTGCAGAGTCGGTTTTTGAGGCGGTTGAAGAAGAATTTGCCCAACGCCTGCTTAGCTTGGCCGGCAGGAAGAAAACGATTGTGTTGCGGTCATCTCCAGTTCATGCCAATCATCCACGGCAATCGAGCGTCCTGGACGTTGCGGCACAACTGACGAAGCCGGTTGTGCCCCACGAACTCTATGAGATGCTGCTTGACATTCGCTCATCACGCGCGACGCTGCCAGCCGGGGAAACCTCCAAGATCGCGGACGATGCCCAGTTGAACCTGCGTGTCCTGCTGGCTGAAGACAATCCCGTGAATCAACGGCTGATCGTGAAAATGCTCGAACGAATAGGTTGCAGCGTCGTAGTGGCCCAGAACGGGAAAGATGCCGTAGCTGCTTTCGAAAAAGATCCGCAACTCGATGCAATCCTCATGGATATCCAAATGCCTGATATGGATGGCTTCCAAGCCACGGCAGCCATCCGCGCCATACAAAAACAGCGAGGTGGCCATATTCTGGTTATTGCCCTTACCGCTCACGCGATGACCGGTGATCAGGAAAAGTGTCTTTCCGCTGGAATGGACGCTTATCTTTCGAAGCCGATCTCGTTCTCAAAGCTAAGATCGTTGCTGGAGAACAATCAAAGAGCCTCGTTGCGGTCTGAAAGCCACGCTCAGGCTCACGCTGATTAATGCATCCTACTTCGGCGATCCTGGGATCGTAATGTCAATGGGTGTGACTTTGCCGAAGGAGGAGAGCGGCCGGTCGAATTCCTTGGAATTGCCCACCACGAGCACGGCGAGCTTTTCCGGATGAACATATTTTTTGGCCACCCGCTCCACATCTGCGACGGTCACTTTTTCAACTCCAGCGCGGAATTGTTCCAGAAAATCAGCAGGATAGCCGTAGAATTCATATCCCATGCGCGCCTCCTGCACTTTCTCTTTTGAGTCAAACTCAAAGATGAAGGAGTTCAGGATTCCATCTTTGGCTTTTTTCACCTCCGCCTCTTTTATGCTTCCCTGCACCAGGTCATTGATTTGCTTTTTGAGCGCATCGATGGCCGCTGCGGTGGTGCTGCTCTTGGTGCTCATGGAAATGCTGGTCACGCCGGGATGGTCAAATTCTGAGCCAACGCCGCCGCCGACAAAGTAAGCCAGGCCCAGCTTGGTGCGGATATTCACAAACAGGCGCGAGGAAAAGCCGCCGCCAAACAACTCGTTCATGACCTCAAGGGCATAGTAGTCGGGATTCCGGCGCTCAAATCCCAGGTCAACCATGATGATGACGCTTTGGTTCACGTCATCCTTTTCTACAAAGTAGATACCTGGAACAGGATCATGGAATTCGGTCTTTACCGGCTCAAATCTCTCTCCTCTGGGCCAGTTGGCGAAGGCATCGCGCAATCTGCGTTCCATCTCGGAAGAATCGAAGTCGCCGGTAACACCCAGGATCATGTTCGTGGCAGAGACAGTACGCTTGTGCCAGTTCACCAGGTCGTCACGGGTAACAGCCGCCACGGTCGAATATTCAGGGGTACGAGCATAGGGATTATTCACACCGTAAGAGAGCTTATTGGCTTCTCGTTGCGCGATGTCGAAGACCTCATCGTTGCGGCGGGAGATGGCGCTTATGATCTGCCGTTTTGCCAGATCGATTTTGCCCTGGCGGAATTCCGGGTTTTGCAGCAGATCAACCACGACCGGCCAGACCTGGTCAAAATCGCCTTTTAACGACGACCATGAAAGGAAGGTAGAGTCGATTCCCACCGCTGTTTCGACTCGGGCAGCTCGTGTTTCCAGGAAATCGTCCAGATCGTCTCCGGTTTTGCTCTTGGTGCCGCCAGTACGCCATGCTCGGCCGTAGATGGCGCCCATGCCAAGTTTATCGGCGGGCACATCTCTTCCCCCGCCCCGAATGCGAATGACCCCGTCAATCTTCGGCAATTCATGATCTTCCTGGAGAAAGATCACCAAACCATTGGCAAGTTCAATCCTGCGGGGTTGTTGAGGATTGAACGGGTGCAAAAGCGGTATCGGAATCTGTTTCCAGGAGGTGATCGGTCCGGCAGGATAAGTCTTACGGGAAGCTCCTCCCCGAGAGGAATTCGATTGGGCTGAAGCCAGCGAAATACAGATTACGATCAACGCAACAACAGGCAAGCGATTGCTGTGCTTCATTATTGGTGTTCTCCCTTGGCAGGTGTTACCGTTGCAGCGTCGGTTGCCTGCGTTTCAAGCATGGAAACGGTACGGTTTTCTTCAACGAAGGTCTTACCCGCAACCCGCCGGATATCGGCTGCGGTAACTTTATCGATGCGATCAATCTGCCGGAAGAGTTCGCGCCAGTCCCCGAAGCGCGCCTGATTTAAACCGAGTTGCAAAGCAAGGCCCTGATTATCGGCCAATCCGCGAATCAGGTCAGCCTTGGCGCGCGTCTTGACTGACTGCAATTCTGCATCGCTCACATCCTGGGTCTTGAGCTTCTCAAGTTCTTCATGAATGGGCGCAGCCATCTCCGCCGCCGTGTGGCCTTGAACGGGAATTGCGAAGCAAAAAAACAGGCTCGGATATTTATTGCCGGGAAAGCTGCTGTCGCCTCCGGCTGACAGGGCAATCTGCTTGTCGCGGACCATCGAACGATAAAGGCGCGAGGTGCGGCCCTTGGAGAGCAAGTCTCCCAGAACATCGTATACAGCATCATCGGGATCGAGAAAGTCCGGGCGATGATAGCCTTCATAATAGAAAGGCTGGCTGCGTTCATGCAGCACCACCTGCCGGACGGCATTTTGTGGTGGCTCCTGGGTACGCAATGGTTCGGGCGTAGGCCCCTTCGGCAATCGGCCAAGATATTTCTCGATGACCGGCATCGCCTCCGATGCTTTGAGGTCTCCAACCACCACGACAGTTATGTTGGCTGGGACATAATACTTCTTAAAGAATTTGGCAGCGTCTGTAGCGGAGAACGCTTTTAGATCGGAAGGAAAGCCCACAACCGGGCGTCCGTAGGGATGGGCGGTATACGCGGCCGCCAGAAACTGCTCTTCCAGCCGTCCTTGAGGTGAACTATCGGTCCGCAGCCGCCGCTCCTCATAGACGACATCGCGTTCCTTATAGAATTCACGCATCACCGGATGCAGAAAGCGTTCCGACTCGAGATAGGCCCACAGTTCCAACCGGTTTTGGGGAAAGGAGTAGAAGTAGCCGGTTTCTTCCCAGTTCGTAAATGCATTCAGTCCGACCCCGCCCTCGCTCTCCACGATTTCGCCAAACTGATTGGGAATGACGTACCGTTGGGCCTCTTCCATGGCATCCTGCCAGGCTTTTTCAAGCCGCTCAATTTTTTTGGGGTCGCGCCCGACTCTCTTAAGGTTCTCCGACAGGTAGGCCGCATAAGCTTTCTCAACTTTTTCGAGCGCTAGCTTTTCCGCCGGATAGTTCGTAGTCCCGATTTTGTCCGTACCCTTAAAAGCCATGTGCTCGAACATGTGCGCCAACCCAGTGATGCCCAGCACCTCCTGGGCAGAGCCAGCGTCCACATGGGTGAAGAATGAAAACACGGGAGCCTCAGGCCGCTCCATGACTAAGACCGTCAGGCCGTTGCCTAGTTTCTTGACTGTAATCTTCTTTTCGAAAGAGGAAATATCCTGAGCGTGGATGATGGAAGCAAAAAGAAAAACCACTGGAACAACAAGACGCCGGAACTTTATTGGTTTCATAAGCCTTGGTCGTTCTATCTTACCAGCGATTCAAGGTTAACTTAACCCCAGCGCTCCAAAGCTTTGCGATCCCAATTGGCAAGGTTGGCTCCAGCCTCGTACGCGCTCCGGCAAAAATCGACGATAGCCTGATCAGGCGCACTGGCCGCGCGCACGTCTTCGTATTTGAGCATAAATTCTCCCATCTTCGTGTCCCAATACGCCGCATTGGGCTGTACAGCCTGCTTTTCGATTCCGGCGGGAGCAGGTTTGGTATACGAATAAAACGCCGCCTCCGGGAAATTCAGATCACCCGGCCAAAACCCAAAGCTGATCACCTCGTGCGAATAAGCCTCGCGCGTGATTGAATCGACATTCTCCGGCAGCGGCGCGGACCGGCCGGAGAAGAACGTCACAGCCAGGTCAAACGAGCCCCAAAAGAAATGCACCGGACTGCACTTGCCCAGAAAGTGTGAACGAAATTTTTTGAGGACCTGATCGGTATTCACCAGGATGCGGTGAAGATTCTCGACATACTTCTTGTCGTACGAGGCGTGATGATGGTCCTGGTCAAATGGAGTTGTATCGGGGAACTCCGCAGGTTCAAGATGAATGCTCACTTTGATTCCGAGAGACCGCAGGCACGCCATGTATTCGTTATAAAAGTCCGCTACGGACCGTGGGATCAGCGGAATCGCGTGTTGCGCTCCGTCGCTGGTCTTGATCACAAGATTGTGGGTGATGAAATCAAACTCCACCTCGAAAGTCTTTCGTTCAAAGGGAATGGGCGAGGTGGTAAGGCCACGCGGGGTCACATAGAGCGGAACATTCCACCAGTGGTTCTGCAGGGGTGTGAGCGCCATGCGTGTCTTGCCCACGATCTGTGTCCACATGTGAAGCGTGTCGCAAGTGGCGACCCAATCAGAGAAGGGAAGTGGTGGCCATTCAAGCGAACTCAAGCATCACCTCGTCTAAATAGCACCAGCCCCAATCTTCTCCTGCTTCAAGGGATTTAATAATGGGATGTTTGGTCGAGTGAAAATGCTTGGTTGCATGTTTGTTCTTTGACGAATCGCAGCAACCCACATGTCCACAAGCCATGCACAGCCGCAGGTGGACCCAAACATCACCCATCTTCAAACATTCTTCGCAACCACGGGTATGTGGCCGCACATCTTGAATCTGGCTGTTATGTTTACAGTTTTTCATTTTCGTACCATCTAATACCGCCGCAAGCCGCAGACAAATCCTAACGCGGATTTACTCGGATGCACGCGGATCCACGTTCCAGCGCAGAGGAACGGAGACGCGGACAAGACCGACAATAGTATTAGTACCAGATAAGAGGGAACGGAATCAGCCCCGATGCAAATATGCCTGGCGGTCAATCTCCGCAAGATGCGCTGAGCCAGCCGAAGTAAGGACGTGGCGAATGACAAATTTCCAAGGAGTTTGGGGGCGGCTAATGTATTGCCACTCTTCTCTACATAAGTCTGATATCTCGATTGCGCCACGCATTCTTGCAAGCCAGCGGTTCACGAAATTCATCATCTCGATTCTCGCAGAGCATAGCGGTCCACGCTGAAGATTATAAGCGGCTATGGTTTCTTGCACTCGCTGCTGCTGGGGACCATCCAAAGTTGGATGAGGTTGGAGTTCCCCAGTTCCGGGATCGAGCCACAGGAGTAGTTCGGGATCTTCTTTGTCAGGCTTCAGAAGTTGTCCTTGATGGTTGATATCTGCTTTTCTTCGATTGCAGATACCACACGCTGGAAACAAGTTATGCCAGTCAAAAACCAACTCCGGTTTTACGGTTTTGGCGTGGTAGTGCTCAATTTCCACCAACGACGTTACATTTAGCATTCCCTCACAAAATGCGCACTTCCCATAACAAAAAGCGAGCAGTGGCTCCCGTAAGGTGAGCTTTGCGCTAGTGGTCGCCCACTCGATCTTCTTGCCATCTTGCAAACTGTCCGTCCAACGGGCTGTCCACTTGACCCGGTTTTTTGCAAGCTGATTTGGTTCTTCTGGGCGGACGAGCCGGATCAAAGAATTGCCCTTTCTTAATTTCTTGCTTTTTTCCGTGCTGGACGCTGATTTGACAGCTCGACCTGGGATTGGAGTGAGTGGACCAAGGAATCGCTGATTGGCACCACAGGGTTAACGATTTGACGCAGTTCTTCGCTCCGGGAACTCAGATCTTGCGTTAGAGATGCTAATCTCTGCTTCTGCTTTGCAGGTATTGTTCCAGCTACTTGGCTACGGCGGAGTTCATTCCATTCTTCTAAAAGCCTTTCGGTCTCAACATCGAAGCGGCTGCTAACACCAAAAATATCTTTCATGGTTGCCAAAATGCTTTCGCCAACTGGCGCATCTTCCGCCGGTCGATTACGGGCATGGCCATCAGCATCTAGCTCTAGTAGGTGGATGCGCGCTCCCGGACATGAGGAGATCACAAAAGGTGAATGTGAGGTGGCGAAAACCTGTACCTCCGGCAAGGCCTGTTTGATAGCAGGGAGAATGAGTCGCTGCCACTTTGGATGTAGGTGAGCATCGATTTCGTCTAGCAATAAAAGACCTATCCTATCGGCCCCAGCCGGCCATTCGTGTATATCCATGCGCATGAGAAAATCAGCAAGCCACCCAACCGTGCTGCGAACACCATCAGGAATTTGAGAAAAATCCAGTTTTTTGTGATAGATCAGCAAACGCGGCTGGAGTGCGGGTTCGATATCCACAGTAAATTGAATATCCTGCCCCGAGATCAGTTTGAGTGCAGTCTCGAAACGGGCCAGCGAGGCGGAATACCTTGACATATTCTCCCCACGCTCCTTAGCGATGGCCCTTTTACTAAATAATCCAAGAAGCCAACTCTGAATCGCTTCATTTTTGACTGTAGCTTCAAACGACAGAGCGTCTTCACGGGAATTGTTTAAATGAGCTGAGAGGTTTACTTCGGGCAGGTGCTTCAACAGTCGAGATGGGCCATAGGCAGCGTATACAGCAGATCTCGGTTTTGCTTCCTCCTTTTCGCCCATCACGACACCGTGGCGAGGTAATCCGCCCTCAGGACTTCCTTCGAATTCAAAAGGACGACTTGGAACTTCAACTTTAAGCGATTCTATCTTTCCTTCGAAAAGGAGATTCTTGGCCCACTGAAGCAAACGCTTTTCCCACCCTTTGCTTGTATCCATCGTCTGGGCGAAGGCAAATGGTTCGTTACCTGGGTAGCTCACGACAGCCATTGCTCTAGTAGAGCTATGGCCTTGGATCAAGTGCTGCCACTGCTGCCACTGAAAGCCTGAACCGTCAACCTCAAGCGTCCATGCCAAGGTCTGCAGAACAGTCGATTTACCAGAGCCATTGATGCCCGCGAAGATATGAGGACCCAGATGTGGCTTTCCTTGGGCATCCGAAAAGTCGAAGTCAAAACTTCTAAACGGTCCAATGCCTTCCCCTGCTAAACGTGCGACGATTGCCATGGTGTCCTTATTGTAGGCGCAAGACTCTAGGTATTCTACCCCTCATCGCACAGGCTTGAACCGGTTGACGCTCATCCGCGTAAATCCGCGGTAAGACATTTTTAGTATCATTGTCGGCCATGAAAACCTCTAAAGCCGTGCCGGCTCTCCTCGTTATCGTTGCCTGCACAATCGCTGTGTCAGCCCAAAACTCCAGTTTTACTTTGGAACAGGTGATGAGTGCTCCCTTTCCGTCGGACCTGACAGCTGCGCGCAATTCAGGACGGATTGCCTGGGTCGCCAACATCAAGGGCGAGCGCAACGTCTGGACCACCGAGGCTCCCAGTTTTGAAGCCCATCAGGTGACTCACTATCAGGGTGACGATGGGCAACAAATCGTGAGCGTGCGTCTCGCTCCCAATGGACGCACGGTGATCTACGTACGCGGCTCAGAGTTGAGCAGCACCGGTCACGTAGCCAATCCCATGAGTGAACTGAAAGAGCCCAAGCAACAGGTTTGGGCTGCCGACGTCGAAACCGGGCAAGCCAAGCTTCTGGGCGATCTTGGTTGCGAGCGCGAGGGCTGCGAGGACGTCCAGATATCTCCCGATGGTCAATGGGCTGCTTGGTCCACCAAGCATCATCTGTGGATCGCGCCAGTAGCGGGAGACAAGCCTGCCCGGCAAATTACCGAGCTGCGTGGCGATGAATACGATCCTCAGTGGTCACCCGACGGCAAGCACATTGCCTTCACCTCCTCCCGGCAGGACCACGGTTTTATCGCCATCTTTGATCTTGCTGCCAATCGCGTCCGCTACGTTTCTCCCAGCGCCGATGTCGATATGGCGCCACGCTGGTCGCCAGATGGCAAACACCTTGTGTTCATCCGCGCCGCCGGCCCAGAGAACCATTTGCCGCTCATTCCACAAAGGGCTCGCACCTGGGCTTTGTGGTTGGCCGATGCCGAAACCACCGATGCTCGCGAGATTTGGCACAGCACCAACGAGCTGAATGGATCGCTGCCTCCCTTTGCCTCGCAGTCGCTGAATTTTGCCGCTGGCGATCGCATCATCTTCTGCTCGGAACAGGATGGGCGAAACCATCTCTATACGATCCCAACCAATGGAGGCCAGGCCACGCTGCTGACGCCTGGCGACTTTGATGTTGAAGACGTCACGCTATCCACGGACAATCTGTCGGTCCTCTATACCTCAAACCAAAATGATGTAGATCGCCGCCACATCTGGCGTGTAAGCACATCGGGTGGTACTCCGCAGCCGCTCTCTCAGGGCAAGACCATTGAATGGCATCCAGTAATGCTGAATGATGGAAAGACAGTCGTTTGTTTGGGCTCATCGGCAACTTCTCCTGCCATGCCTTACCATCTGACCGCCGACGGACGGGAGATGATCGCCCGCAATGCTTTACCGTCCGATTTTCCCTCGGCGCAATTGGTTGAACCGCAGCAGGTCACATTCAGGAGTGAAGACGGTCTCGAGATTCACGGACAATTGTTTGTTCCTCGTACTTACGCAGCCAAGGCTGCAGCGTTGATCTTCGTCCATGGCGGCCCGAGCAGGCAAATGGTGTTGGGCTTCCATTACCTGTACTACTATCACAACTCCTATGCAGAGAATCAGTTTCTCGCGAGTCTTGGATACGTAGTGCTTTCGGTCAACTACCGCCTGGGAATCATGTATGGACGCGCCTTCCATGAAGCCCCCAACAGCGGTTGGCGCGGAGCGTCCGAGTACAAAGATGTCGTCGCGGGAGCACGTTACCTGCAAACCCTTCCGTATGTCGATACGAAGCGCATTGGCATCTGGGGAGGTTCCTACGGCGGATTTCTTACAGCCATGGCGCTATCACGGAATTCCGACATCTTTGCTGCCGGTGTGGACTTCCATGGCGTGCATGACTGGTCGTCATTCATGCGCCGGTGGGAAGCCGGTGCTGACAGCGCTCCTGACTATAAGGAAGCTCTTAAGCTCGCCTACGATTCTTCTCCGGTAGCCACGGTCGCGCGGTGGAAGTCAACCGTGCTGCTCATGCACGGCGACGACGATCGCAACGTACCGTTTCAGCAAACCACAGACCTCGTCCAGCGCTTGAAGGAGCAGCACGTTCAATTTGAAGAGATCATCTTCCCCGATGAAATCCACGATTTTCTGTTATGGAAAACCTGGGTTCGCGGCTACCACGCAACGGCAGATTTCTTCAATCGTAAGTTCGGGATGCATTAAAAACATCGTGTTTGGACAAAATCATCTTCCATCGATCCGATAAAATTCCCTTGACGGAATAATTCCACCGGTGGCATATTAACTATGGACTGGGAAATCGAATTCACCGACGAGTTCGGAAAGTGGTGGGACGACCTGACAGAAGATGAACAAGAATCGGTTGCCTCGTCTGTAATTGTATTGCGCCAATTGGGTCCTGCTCTGGGCTTCCCTCATTCCTCAGGTATAGCTGGCTCAAAGCATTCCCATATGCGAGAGTTACGGATACAGCATCGTGGAAAGCCATATCGAGTTCTGTATTGTTTTGATCCTCGTCGAGTGGCTGTTTTACTGATCGGAGGCAATAAGACTGGCGATAACCGCTGGTATCAAACTTACCTGCCCGTGGCTGACAGGATCTATGACCAGCACCTTCGAGAGTTAAAGGCCGAGGACGAAAAGAAAGCCGGGGACGAAAAAACAAAGACGAAAGAAGAAAAAAAGGATGAGTTATGACCAGAAACTTTCGAGAACTCGAAGCAAAAATGCGCCCCGAATCGCGGGAACGAGCGTACCAGAAGGCCAAGACCATGATCCGCGAGATGCCGCTGGAAGAGTTGCGCGCGGCGCGTGCAATGACTCAGGAGCAGTTAGCGAAGATACTCAATACAAACCAAGCCGCAGTTTCAAAGCTGGAAAGGCGGGCAGATATGTACCTAAGCACTTTACGAGGCTTCATCAAGGCAATGGGAGGAGAGTTGGAGATTCGAGCTGTGTTCCCTGATACCGGCGTGGTGGTAATTACAGAATTTGGAGAGCTGGGAGCGGCTAATCGTGAATAGCGGCTCCTTTCTTTACTGGGTCCCTTTTTTCCGTCGAATCGTCTTGACTGGGAGCTTCGCCATTTGATTTATCCCAGTATCTCTCAATAAAATTATTTTGAAATTCTTTTACCAGTTAAGAGGAAAAGCATGAGCACTGTCACAGTTGAGTCTTACCAGTTTCAGGCTGAAACCAAACAGCTTCTTCATCTGATGATCCATTCTCTCTATACCCAAAGAGAGATCTTTCTGCGTGAGCTTATCTCCAACGCTTCAGATGCGATTGACCGGTTGCGTTTTGAATCGCTGACCAATCCTGATCTGGTCAAGGACCACAAATTTGAAATTCGCCTGAAGCCCGATCCAAATGCCCGGACCCTCACGATCAGTGATACGGGCATAGGCATGAGCAAGGATGAGCTGATAACCAACATCGGCACGATTGCGAGGTCCGGCACCCAGGAGTTGCGGCAGCGGGTCCAGGAGAGTCCATCCTCCCAGGCCTTTGCCGATCTGATCGGCCAGTTCGGAGTAGGTTTCTATTCTGCCTTCATGGCATCCGACAAGGTCACGCTCACCACCCGGCGGGCTGGCGAAGATACCGCTGTACGATGGGAATCCAGCGGCGACGGCACTTACACGCTTGCCGCAGCGGAGAAAAGCACCTGTGGAACTGAGATTGTTCTTCATCTTAAGCAGCCCGATGCTGACGCGGGAATCGAAGATTATTCCGATCGCTGGAAACTGTCGAGCATCGTCCGCCGTCATTCCGACCTGATCGCCTATCCGATCATCTACGAGGGGCCAAATTCCGAAGTGGAGCAGACCGACACCGGCGAGACCGTTGTCGATAACAAGACCGTTGAAAAAGTGTTGAACTCGATGAAGCCGATCTGGACACGCCGCCAGTCGGAGGTCAGCGAAGAGGATTACACCGAGTTCTACAAACACATCGCTTCAGACTGGAACAAACCCCTTAAAGTGCTGCCGATGAAGGCGGAAGGAGTTCACGAGTATGAGGCGCTGCTCTTCATTCCTTCTCAGGCGCCCCACGATCTCTTCTACCACGCTTCTGAAGGAGGTCTGAGACTTTATGCCAAGAGGGTCATGGTCATGGAGAAGTGCGAAGACCTCTTGCCCCGTTATCTGCGGTTCATAAAAGGTGTAGTGGACTCCAGTGATCTGCCACTGAATATCTCCCGTCAGCGATTGCAGCAGGATCGGCATATCGGCCAGATCAAGAAGTGGCTTACGAAAAAGGTGCTCGACGCGCTCAGCGACATGCACGAAAAAGAAAATGAGGCCTACCTCAAATTCTGGGATCAGTTTGGGCGTGCCATCAAGGAAGGTACCCAGGATTACGAGAACAAGGACAAAATTATTTCGTTGCTGCTGTTCGAATCCTCAAACCATCCCACGGATCGTACGACCCTCAAGGGCTATTTTGAGCGCATGAAGCCCGAGCAAACTGAGATTCTGTACTTGACTGGCGAGTCGCGCAAAGTTGTCGAGAACTCTCCGCATCTTGAAGCCGTCAAGGAAAAAGGATACGAAGTGCTCTACCTCACGGATCCCGTGGACGAGTTACTGACGCAATATGTTCACGAGTTTGAGGGCAAGAAGCTGAAGTCCATCAGCAAGGGCGTGGTCAAACTGGGTACGGATGAAGAAAAAGCCCAGGCCGAAGAGCAGCTCAAGAAAAAACAGGAAGAGTACGCCAGCTTCCTGGAGGCCGTGCAGAAGAAACTTGACGAACATGTGAAGCAGGTGCGCCTGTCGAGCCGGCTGGTGAGCTTTCCAGCCTGTCTGGTCAACGAAGAACACGAATATAGTCCGCACATGGAGCGCCTGTTGCAAAAAGGAAAAGGTGGCGGCCCCAAACAGCGGAGGATCATGGAGATCAACGCCAGCCATCCCATCATCACCCGCTTGTTCGACCGCTTCCAGGCGGATAAAGAAGATTCGCTCTTAGGCGATTCCGCCGAACTGCTGTTCGACATGTCGCTACTGGCCGAAGGCTCGGAAATCCCCGATCCAGTACAGTTCAATAAGCTAACGCTTCAGTTGCTGGAGAAAGCGTTGTAAAGATCAAGTTACCCAATTACTTCACCGCCACGGCCAAAGTGTCGTGGTGCGTGCGAATGAAGCGGCGCAGGTAAGGACCAATCTGGCCAGGAGACTCGAATCCTGCGGCCTTCGCCGCTGCTTCCTGTTCCGACGGTGAAAGCGACGTGCCTTCTCCATAGTGTTTGAGATCGCGGAATACTCCGATGGTGAAGATGTCCCAGGCCGCTCCCTGATCGCGCACAAATATAAAATTCTGGGGCTGCTTCAGAGCTTTGGAATAGGCATTTTCCATCTCGCGTTCTTTATAAAGGTCCGCAAATTTTCCCGGCAATGACTCGAACATCTCCACGTGAAAAAAGGTCCCTTCGGCAAATCCCTTGCGCAGGTCGGCAAGCGGCGGACCATAGACAAACAAATCTTCCTGCCAGGCAATGTCTTCTTTCATCCTGTCTCGAAAAGCCTTCTCAATCTGGCTGCGCTTCTGCACTCTCTGGCCCTGATAAAAATCACTGTATCTGCCCATCGGAAAAAGAATCAGCAGGTCCCAATGATCGCCCTGGCTGTGGCGCATCCAAAGTGAAGCTTCATCGCCGGCAGCCTGGCAGGCCGCGCCCTTGGCTTTGTAGAGGTCAATCAGTTCCAACAGCTTCCCGGGAGCTGCCTGGACCAACGTCACTTTATAGAGAAAAGAATTCTCGGCGGCCCAAACCGGAGCCGCACAGGCAGAAGAGACAAGCACGAGAGCAGCAACGAAATTTCTCATGGCCACTCCATTTTCCATAGATGCTGCTGTCAGTCAAGAATTTGTATTGGAGATCCAATTACCCAATTACCAATTTACCCAATTACCCAATCTTTCTCACCTCGCCACTGAGATGCGAGCGTTTGAAAGCCGCTATAATCAAGCGTTGAATTTTCCAAGAGAGATCATGCTGGCGCGAAAACCAAAATCCGCACCCACAAACGAAAACGAATTTTTCGTAAAAGAGCTTGCAGGTGAGACTCCGCCCTCACTCCCCACCATGCAAACACTCTATCGATTTTCTTCTCAATTATATGAAGTGCGTCCTTGGAGCATGATGGGCGAGGACAATCTTATTCTGATCCGTGATTCTATTACGGGGGAGACTTGCTATTGCTCCGTCATGGGCCAGCTAGGTGAAGTGCTGGGTATACACGCATATATCGGCACCAGGAGTTATCGCACCTTCCGAAAACTCGAAGATGGAGAGGACATCACCCCCGAAGAGTTCTTAGCCTCGCAGCACAGTGTTTACGTCGATTTCGTCCCGATGGAAGAAATGGAAGTGCCGGATCGCAAGTTGCTCAAAGCTTTAGGCCATCCACGATCGGCGCAAGTCGGACCGCAATTCCGCACGATTCGTCCTGGATATTATCCCTGGTTTGTTACCCAGCAAGAGGCACAAACGCTGATCGGTTGTTTACCGGCCGTGTTCATGATCTGTTCCATCCTTACCAAGCAAGGCAACCTGTCGTACTGGGAGCGCGAAAATGTATTTCCCCTGGTATCTGAAACCGAAGCGATTCAGAAGGAGGGAGGAATAACTGAAAAGCGCTACCGTGTGGATCCGGTTGAGGTGTCGCTGCCTCCTGAAAATCCTGATCCTGTTGTGATCGACGAAGAACAACTGCGCCGGCTGCGTAAGCATGACCACAGAATGGGCGGAGCGCTTGAGCTTGATCGCTTCTTGAGCAGCATGCTGGTTGGAAAGAAGCACGACCGGAAGGCGTGTATATTCATTGCCATGGCTGCAGATTCACAATCCGGATTCCTCTTTCCACCTGAGATTGCAGACCCTGGAACGCCGGCTCCAGAAGCACTGACAAAAGCGCTCATCCAAGCACTGGAGGTCTATCGCGGGCTTCCCCAGGAGGTGCGAGTGCAGAGCCGTCATTTTAAAAACTACATTCAGCCCATTGCCGATGTATGTGGTTTCACCGTCAAGGTTGTCAAATCTCTTCCGGCGCTTCAAGAGGCCCGAACTGCGATGGACCGAATGATGGGAGGCGCTGGACGTTCAGCTAGAGGTTAAGCAATGCGCACAATCAAAAACACAGTTGCAGTTGTTACCGGCGCGGGATCAGGCATTGGACGTGCCCTGGCTCAGGACCTTGCCTCGCGGGGCGCGCGTCTGGCGTTGGCGGATGTGAATAGCAAAGGCCTGGAAGAGACACGCCAATCGTTAGGCTCAGCCGAGGCCAAGACCTATGTCGTTGATGTTTCCAAGGCGTCCGCGGTTGAGGCATTCGCCCACGATGTCGAGCGGGATTTCGGAGGCGCAGCCCTGCTGGTCAACAATGCCGGCGTTGCGCTGCAAGGCTCCTTCCTGGAGATTTCGTTGGAAGATATGGAATGGCTGATGGGCATCAATTTTTGGGGCGTGGTTTACGGTTGCCGCTTTTTCTTGCCATTGCTCCAGAAAGCCCCGGAGGCCCACATCGTAAACATATCGAGTGTCTTTGGCTTGATTGGCCCTCCCGGACAGGCCGCCTATTGCTCGGCGAAATTTGCCGTGCGGGGCTTGACGGAAGTATTGCGTCAGGAATTGCGCTTAACCAATGTGAAAGTCACATGCGTCCATCCTGGTGGCATCAAGACAAGCATCGCCGAAAATGCTCGCACCGGAGCCGATGCTAACACCGCTCTTACGGCCCAGATGCGTGAGCGCTTCACGCAGGTAGCTCGGACGACCCCGGAAAAAGCAGCCAGCGTAATCATGAATGGCATTCTAAGGAACAAGCCTCGTGTTCTGATTGGCTCAGACGCACTCCAGGTTGAAATCCTGCAGCGCATGTTCCCCACAAAGGCGAGCGGAATCTTCACCAAAGGGATGGAGAAAAGGTTGGGCGCAGAGGCCCCATCGTTGGCCACTGCAGCACGGAAAACATAGATCAGCGCTGTCTCAATCCATGATGTTATCCTTCTGTCGCTCATGAAACCACAATTCCTGGTCTCTCTTATATTGCTGGCGAGTTCAGTCCTCGCACAGGACCGTACGGCTGAATTGCTGGGAAAAATCGCCGATGCTCCTGGGCCATCTGGGTTCGAAGAGCCGATTCGCAAGGTCATGGTGGATGCCATGAAACCCTACGCCGCCAACCTGCGTTTCGATGGCATGGGCTCGATCATTGCTACGCACGGAACGCAGGGACCTCGCGTAATGGTCGATGCCCACATGGACGAACTGGGCGGCATGATTCGGCGCATCACCTCCAACGGCTTCCTCACGATGCAGATGCTGGGGGGCTGGCTCGATCAAGCCCTGGTCGACCAGCGCTGGATCATTCTCGGATCAAAAGGGCCTGTGCGGGCCATTACTGGCATTCGCGATATTCATACGATGCCACAAGAGGAGCGGACGCGCGTCTTTCCTCGTGACATGATCTTCCTCGATGTAGGCGCAAAGAATGCCGATGACGTGCGCAACATGGGCGTCGAACCTGGTGACCCCGTGGTTCCCGATGCGCCGTTCATGATTTTGAATGGCACCGACAATTACCTTGGCAAAGCCTGGGACGACCGTATCGGCTGCGCTGTCGTGGTCGAAACCATGCGCCGTCTGGCTTCCGCGCCGCATCCCAATCAGATTTTTTACGTGATTACCACTCAGGAAGAGCTCGGCCTGCGTGGCGCTCATTCCGCTGCGGACGTGGTAAAACCCGATCTTGGCCTTGCCTTGGAAGGTGGCGTGACCGCGGATGTCTTTCTGCACCCGGAAGAATCCCAGGTAAAGCTGGGCGCCGGGCCAGGCCTGTTTCTGTTTGACACGTCGCAGCTTCCCAACCGCAAGCTCGTGCAGTTCGTGAAGAGCACCGCAGCCGCCAAAAAGCTCCCCTTGCAACTCGACCTGGTAAATGGATACGGAGACGATTCTGCCGAAATTCAAAAAAGCAATGGTGGTGTTCCCACAGTGAATCTCGTGGTGCCGGTGCGCTACACCCACGCCCACAATGGCATTATCAATCGCCGCGACTTCGATCAAATGGTGGATCTCATGGTAGCGCTGCTGCAGTCGTTGGATGCGCAAACCGTCCAGCGCATCCGCGATTTCACTCCGGAATAGAACACATGGCGATTACAAAAGCCTTACAAAATATTCACCTGGTGACAATGGCCATCAATGTTCCCGGCCCGGTTGCCGCTTGCCGGCTTCGGCAGATGGGAGCCAAAGTTACCAAGATTGAGCCGCTTACAGGCGATCCGCTCAATCGCTCTTGCCCGGCGTGGTACCAGGAATTAATCCATGGGCAAACTGTGATACGGCTAGATTTGAAGAGTGAGTCTGGACAAACTGCAATCGGAAACCTGTTAGCAGAGGCCGATCTCTTTCTTGCCTCGCATCGGCCTTCAGCGTTGCAGCGCCTTTCGCTCGACTGGCAGAGCAATCACAAAAGGTATCCTCGCCTGTCGCAAGTGGATATCATCGGCTTTCCCGGCGATCAGGATCACACTCCCGGACACGATCTCACCTACCTGGCCAAGCTCGGCATGCTCTCGCCTCCACAAATACCGCTAACGCTATTGGCTGACATCGCCAGCTCTGAACGCGCTGTAGGCGCTGCTTTAGCGCTGCTATTACATCGCGCACGTCACGGATCGTCTGGCCACGAAAGAGTCTCGATCTACGAAGCCGCGGAGTTGTATGCTGCTCCTCTCCAATATGGCGTCACAGCGCCGAATGGCCCTCTAGGCGGCGCGCTGCCTGTCTATAACATTTATTCCACGCAGGATGGCTGGCTCGCCGTAGCCGCCCTCGAACCGCATTTCTGGGAACGGCTAGGACAAGAACTCAATTTGCATTCAGTCACCAAAGACGGTCTTCAAAAGATCTTTCTTACCAAGACCGCGGAAGAATGGGAACAATGGGCAATGAAACGCGATCTCCCCCTGGCAAAACTAAACACTCCCGCGAAAAAAGGCTGAGGCCTAATTCACTACCACGTTCGCATTCACCGAACCAATCAATCCGGTTCGATCATCCCGTATCCCCAATCGCAAAATATATTTTCCAGGTGGCAAATCAAATGACATCTGCAAGGGAAGATTCCGCTCCATGACCTGACGAAAAATTTCAGGAGCCAGGGCTGTTGTTATGGTCGTTGCCTCAGTCTTCACTGGTACGCCTTTTTCCGTATAGACCTGAACGGCACCGCTCAGGGTCGCATGTTGTAATCCATCATCTTCTTTTTGAAACCGGATCGCATGGGCATCCACCAGGTAATTCACCACCACCTTGTTCTTCGTCTTTTCGGAGGGAGGCATCACGCCGGCCCTGAACATCAACGCAGTGGAGACGGGGTAATCCAAATTGAGGGTCTGGCCAAAATCCTGGGCGCGCACGCTTGCGGATCGGTCCTGATAGGACGAGGGATCGATGGCGAAGTAACCGAATCGATATCGCAGTTTGGCGTCGGGCGAATTCACGCGTAGGCTGATTTTCCGGAACTTCCCGTTCCAGTTCTTATCCGATGGATAGTAGCTGAGCGTGTAGTATGTGGACCCGTCATCCATGCTGCTTCGGACAGCCTTGCCAAAATCATTGGTGTTGTAAAAAGCCTTTCCACCGGTTCTTTCAGCCAGATCGTTCATCGTGCTGTGAGCTGCCTGAAGTTCGTCGGAGAACTCGCCCATCTCCCGGTGCATTCCCGCAGGAGTAATCATGCTCTCGCCAAAGTTGTTGACCCCCATATTGGCTCCAAACACGTCGGAGCTGGAAATGCCTCGAATATCGATCGGATACAGGGCGATCTGGGCATTCATCAGGGCATCTGCCGCTTTGGTGAGCTGAAGACCAAAATTGCGCTGAGCATTTCCGGCATGCATCGCGCTGTTTTGTTTCACCTCAGGTTCGATGGTCAGTGGAAACGCTTCAGAGAGCCAGATCAGGTTCTTGCGTCCGGGATAGGCGGCCAGAGTCCGTGAAAGGGCGACCAGGGCCTCCATCGTCTGGTTGACGCGAAGTTCGGTCTCCTGCGAAATTGTCTCTTTAAGAAACTGCTTGATGCGCTCGCGTATGTTTGCGGGCAAAAAGCGCATTCCATAAGGATCGGAGGGAGGAGCGCCTGTGGGATTGTCCAAAAGGTTGGAAATGCCTCCTTTGTAATTTGCCACCACAGCTTGCAGCGTTTTCGGGTCGGTGGTGAAGTCTTGCAGCAGCCACAGTTTGCTGCCCAGCGCATAAATGGCGGTGGGACGATCCGCAGGTATGCCTGTGATGAATTTGAGCAACTGTTCCCGCATATAAACCTGGTTGGCGAGGTTACTGTTGAGCGCATCCAGCAGGATCACATTCATTGCGCTGCCGGGTTTGTAATCCGGCACATTGGTAAATACGTTGTTTGGAAGTTTGCGCGGCACGGAGGCCTCGGGTGCAGGCGGGGCCCCGGACCCAGAATTGTTGCCTCCCTGAAAAGAAAAAAAGCGGATTGACTGCGGCTTTCCATCCTCGTGCACGGAGAAGTCTGTAGCTTTGAGGCCGGTAACCGGCTGTCCTTTTTTGTCAGTGACCACTACATCAACTACAACCAGGCGTGATACTGCCTTGAGCACCGTTGCCGATTCATAGACAGTCTTGCGATTTTTCTCGCTTTCCTGTTTTTGATCTGCGCCAGATTGGGCCGAAGAATTTCCGGATAACATCGGTGCAAGCACGAAACTCAACAGAATAGAAAAGCGAACTGCCGATTTACTCATTGTGGTCTCCGATCAACAGGCTTAAGCTCAATGTCACTTACTCTTGCCCAATCCGTTGCAGTAATCAAAGAAAAATGTGTCACCCCTCCGGGGTTACTTTGATTTTTTTGACGTTTTCCCAGGGTTCCGCTTCGCTCCACCCTGGGCTAACCTCTGGTCGCGCCTACGGCGCTTGGTTCATCGGTCTGCAATCGACCTTCTCAACCCTAAAGTAAATGACATTGGGCTTAAGCTCAGTGTTCCCGTGCCACTGCCGATCAGCCCAGTGCGGTTATCTCGTATCCCCAAGCGAAGAATGTAATTGCCCGGAGGAAGATCAAAGGTCTTCTGGTAGGGAAGCCCATTGCGAAGCACCTGCTTGAACGGCTCCTGCGGCAAGGCTATTTCGACCGATGTTACGTCGGTCTTGATCTGCTTTCCTTTTTCCGAATAGACCTCCACGGCATAGTCCAAGGTGGCGTGTTGCAGTCCATCGCTTTGTTTTTCAAAGCCGATCTGGTGCGCATCCACCAAAAAATTCACTGCCACCTTGCCATGTTTCCCGGCTGAAGTTTTCAGGATACCCGCCTGAAACAGCAGGGAAGTAGAGACTGGAAAATCAAGGCTCAGGGCCTGCCCGAAATCTTCCGCCCGCTGAGCTTCCGCGTGCTTCTGGTTAGTGGCAGAATCGGTGGCGAGGTATCCGGTGCGATACCTAAGCGTGATCCCGGGACGATTCGCCGTAACAGTGATCGTTCGAAACTTGCCGTTCCATTTCTTGTTGAGAGGATAATACCCCAACGTGTAATAGGTGGAGCCATCATCCATGCTCCTGAGAATTCCGTGGTCCAGATCATTCTTGTCAAAGAATGTCTTGCCACCCGTCAGGTCAGCGAGTTGACGCATTGCGCCATGCGCCTCAAACCGGACTCCCGCCTCCTTGCTGAGCGCTGCCATGATTCCTGGGCCGGTTCCGCCGCCTTTCCCATTTTGGGCCGTAAACACCGCACTGGTTCCCGCTCCTCGGGCGTCGATCGGATAAACAGCAATCTGCGCGTTGCTCAGCAGGTCCGCTGTCCTGGTAATTGCCGCCGTATAGTTTTTATTGACGATATTGCCCATCTGCGGAAACCCGCCCGAAATCCAGATGAGGTTCTTGCGCCCCGGATAACCCGCCAATGCGCGGGCCAGCGAACTCATGGCGTCCAGGGTTGAGTACATGCGTTTTTCGGCCCAGTTTTTTTCGGCTTCACTGGCCATTGCCTCAAGCGCGGGATCGACATACTCAATTTTCGGCCCGTTGGTTGGATTTTCCAGAAGTATGGAATTTTCGGCCTTGTAATTTTCGATGGCTTTCTTCAATTCTGCATGGTCATTCGTGAAGTCATGAAGCACCTGCAGCTTGGTCTTGAATGAATAGACGGCCACGGCTCGTCCCGGAGGAAATTGTTCAAGCGCCCGCAGAGCATGATCGCGGGCCGTGATCTGGTCCAAGGTCAAGGTGTTAAGAGAATCCAGCAGAAGCACGTTGAGAGATCCATCCGAAGCATATTCAGGAATATTGGTAACGATGTTCGGTGGCAACGCTCGACGCGGCGCCGGTTTGGTCTCAGCTACGGAAAGAGTGCCTCCTCGCTGGAAGCTGAAACCGCGAATCTGCTGGGGCACACCATCTTCTAATATCGTGAAATCACCTGGCTTGAGATCGGTCACTGCTCGCTCGTTCTTATCGGTAGCAACCACATCCACCACTACCAGCCGCGTAATGGCTTTCAACACGGTTGAAGATTCGTAGACCGTTCTCGGTTTTTCCTGGGATGTAGTTTGTGCCTTGGTTTGCGTGGCAGGAGCGGAGGAGGAAGACGCTGGGTCATTTTGGGCCCCACAGCAGGAAGCAAAAGCCAACAGCAGAACCACATTCACCAGATGCCTACAACTCATTCTTACTTTCATCGTCCCTCCCGGATTCGTCTTCATTCATCATTCAATCATTCATCTTGGCGAAACGGGCGCCTTCCCCAGAACAGCGTAAAATGGCACGTTTGTTGCCATTTAAGCCGTTGCCGGATAATCCCTGAATCCCTTATTTTTCAAGGTATATCAACTCCCAGTGGTAGCCAAATTGGTGGATTTAAGCCGAAGAGTGGTGGTTTTCGGCCAAGCTTTTGGAGTGCAGCTCTTAGCCCGCAATACTGTTCACTTAAGGGGTATCAGAAAAGCTTCGTGGTTAACAACAAAACACAAGGTCCCTCCAGTCAACCCGCGCTATGCGCGGGTTAACTCTCGGGATGACGGTCAGTTTCTCAAAATATCCCTTAAGTGAAAAGTATTGCTCTTAGCCGTTAGTTCCCGGTTCCTAGCTGCTGGCTTCTAGCTGGAACATGGATGTTGCTGCATTCTCCTTGCGAAAAACAGCCGCAATATCCGTTACAGTGTTACAACCTGCGTCCTTATTGAGGATTTCGGATTGGTCTTGATCTGTTACATGGGTTTTACCCTCATTTGCCAAATCGTCTGCTGCAACTGCGGCAGAATCCGTTATAGCGTTACAAACTGCGTCTTGATTGACGATTTCTGATGGGTCGTGATCCGTAACCGGAATCCTGAAGCCGAGATGGGCTTGCCAGGGCTCTGCGAAATCCTGAAGCTGGTAGCCACGGGCGGGGTTGTCTTTGCCATTGCGCTGAACGCGGGGATGAATTTCGAAGGCGGCGAGCAGCCTGGCGAGGGTGCGAGCGGTGAAGGGACCGTCTGCGTCCCAGGGGCGAGCCGGGCGGTTTTGCATCCATTCCAGCAAGATGGCGGTAGAGAGACGCGCGGGGTAGCCGTGATAAGCAAAGCATTCGCGGATGTCGGCCAGCAGTTGGATGCTGTGGCGCAGATCGAATGCGGATTGTTCTTCAAAGAGGCTGATGAGGGCCTGGCGGATGCGGGCAGGCCACTCGCCGCCGATGGCGCCGGCAAGTTGCAGGAGTAGTTCGCTCATATCCCGCTGACGTGGGGAGAAGTGAGAAGGAAAGTCTTCCAGGGGATAGCAGGGGTAAGCGTCCAGATAGTCCTGCTCTTCCTGGTCTTGCTGCTCGGGCGATATGTCCTCGTGGATTTGTGCGAGGAGCCTGGCATCCAGGTCTTCCGCAGTGAGCTGATTTTCCTGATCTTGCTGATCGTGCGGAGGTTCCGGCAGCCACTCGCTGAGGTCCTGTTGCAGGCGCTTGGCTTCCAGGGTGGCGCGGTGCAGATTGAAGCGCTCGACCTTGGGCCCTTGGGTCTCGTCCAAGGGTGAGAGGATGATGGGGATGGAGCGGTCGGCAAGTTCTTCGGGGAGGGGCGCTCGTCCGGCAAAGGCTTTGGGAGAGAAGAGGTTGCGCTGGCCGGATTTGCCGGTGTAGCCGGGGCCGACTTGAAAGCCGCTGGCGAGGATAGCGCGGAGGGCGGGATTTTTGGGACGAGCGCGGCTACCGAGGGTGGCCTGGCATTCGTCGATCAAAAGGGTGGGGGAGTCATCAAGGTGCTGGATGAGCGCCGAGGTGGTAAAGCCGACGGTCAGGACAGGCGAATTGCACAAGAGGCTGAGCAGTTGCAAGCAGAGAGACTTGCCGGACTGCTTTTCAGCGGATTGGATGGAGAGATAAGGGGTGACGCGGGCTGACGGCCAGTAGTGGGTGTGGAAGCACCAGAGGGCCATGAGGTTGCGCTGGTGTTCGGAGCATTGCAGGTAGCGTCCGAGGAAGTCGGCGACTTGATCGAGCAGTTGGGCGCCGGTGGGGGAATTGTCAGGTGATTGGGCGGGGTTGATGAGCGTGAGGCTGGACATAAAGACTCCTGATTCGCTATTCATTCGCCTATGAGTATCGGCGAATAGATAGCGACCTGTCAAGAGGAAAATATGGGATATAGCTTCTAGCTATAGGATTACCTTTTGATAAATAGACTTCATCTATGAATTCTTATGTCGCCCCGCTGGAGCTTTGGAAACGCTTGCTATTTCTACCCACAGCTTGCGCTGTGGGCTACGTGTATGATCGCCAGCTTCGCTGGCTCCGGCTGATGTCTTGTTCCGTGTCTTTATCTTTAGGCCCTCCTAAACTCCAGAGGCAGGCTTTAGCTCAATGTCACTTACTTTGCAAGGAACACCGGTCGTACTCCTGGATTAAATGAAGCTGCGGTGTGCGCGACTGACGGAAAAACCGAGCACCGCCGAGTTGCCTCTTAATCTGACGTGAAATATTTATGCATTCTCGGGGTCCTTCAGGCGCAAAGAACGCGCCTTCAGGATGACAGCGTTTTAAAGTGACAAATTATGCTCAACCGATGAAATGTAAGTGACCTTAGGCTTTAGCTTGCTCTAGTCATGCTTTAACTAGTGCTTGCTGTTTCATGCAAAGTATTTCAACCATGCGGTTCCGAAATCGGGAATGGTTTTGTTGTTTTGGAAGTTCGGCAATCGGGTTATGATGGCGAAACATACCAGGAGAGCTCAAAAATGGCCGAAGAGAAGTCCGGAAACCGGAGTGGCGGGGTGAACATCAGCGGCGGCAACGTGAATGTGGGGGGCGACATTGTGGGCCGCGACAAGATCACGGGCACGCAGATTTCCCGGAACCAACTCGATGCCATCTTCCGTCCGCTGGAGGAAGCTGTGGGCCAACAGCCCGAAGCGGCAGAGAAAGTTGAAGCCCTGAAGAATGAGGCGGCCAAAGGCAAGAAGGCCGACGACGGAGTGATGGCCAAGCTGGTGAAAGGCATCGCCGGGTTGGTTTCGGGGGTAGCCAGCGCTGTGGTCAACGCATTTGCTACGCCAATTCTGGGAGCAATGGCCGGCCCGGTGACCAAGTATGTGCTGGATGAGATTCAGGGTAAATAGCGATCTTGGGGGCGTATCAGCGTGCCTGGAATGAATTCCGAAGCTTGGACGTGGATCGGCAAATTTGTGGCTGGAGCTGTCGCGACACTGGCGGCACTGTCGGGAATTGTAATTGCCTGGCGCAATGCAATCCGCGAAAAGAAGAAAGAAGCCGCGGAATGCGCGAAGCCCGCATCGGTTCCTGCCAATCGATCCGGTGGCATAAACATCACGGATAGTAATGTTAAGGCCCACGATTTCGTCGGTCACGACAATATCACCAACATTACAAATACTCTCAATGCTTTCAAGCCTGCGAAGGACTCCGCGGCCCTCTATCAACTCCCGTCGCCACCCGCCGATTTCACGGGCCGTACCGATGAATTAGCGGAGCTGCTGCAGGCAGTCAAGAAAGGTGGTGTCACCATCTCGGGCTTGCATGGCATGGGCGGGGTGGGCAAGACGGCTCTGGCGCTCAAGCTGGCCGAGCAGCTCAAGCCGGATTACACCTATGGCCAGTTTTATCTGGATTTGAAGGGAGTGAACAAAGATGCGCTTACGCCCAAGGAGGCGATGGCCCATGTGGTGCGGGCCTACGACTTCACCGCCCAATTGCCGGAGGGGGAGGCGGAGGTCGCGGCGCTCTACCGGTCGGTTCTTCACGGCAAAAAAGCGCTGTTGCTGATGGACAACGCCCGCGATGCGCGGCAGGTTGAACCATTGCTCCCGCCTTCGGGCTGCCTGCTGCTGGTGACCTCCCGCCGCCACTTCACGCTGCCGGGCCTGGTGGAGAAGAACCTTGACGCATTGCCGCCCGGCGATGCCGAGGCGCTATTGCTCGAAATCGCGCCCCGTATCGCCGACGCCGGGACCGAATGCGTTGCCAACCTCGCCCGGCTCTGCGGCTATCTTCCTCTGGCCTTGCGTAGCGTAGGCAGCGTGTTGAAAGAAAGAATCAACCTGAGCCCCGCCGGTTATGCGAGAAAGCTGGAGGACACTTCGAAACGCCGCCAGGAGTTGAGCCAGGTTGATGTGTCGCTCCAGGCGAGCTACGAGCTGCTGGCCGGGGAGCTTCAGAAACGGTTTTGTGCCTTGGCCGTATTCCCGGATACCTTCGACCTGGCCGCAGCCGCAGCTATCTGGGAAGCGGAACAGGACGCGGCCGAAGAGGATCTGGGAGAGCTTCTGCTCTATAGCCTGGTCTCCTTTGATGCCGTGACTACGCGCTACCATCTTCACGACCTGGTGCGTTGGTTCGCGGATGGGCGTTTGCCTGCAAAGGAGCGGCAGGTCCTGGCAAGTAGTCATGCTCGCCATTACTTGAATGTGATCGAAACCGCCCATCGGCTCTATGAGCGGGGCGGCGAGTCGGTGATCAAGGGTCTGGCGCTGTTCGATCTGGAGTGGGGCAACATCCAGGCTGCACAGGCTTGGGCTGCCAGCCTCGCCATGCACGACGATACCGCCGCCGAACTTTGCAGCGCCTATCCCAACACTGGAGGCTATTTGCTACTACTGCGTCAGCATCCTCGGGAGCGAATTGGCTGGCTGGAGCCGGCGCTGGCTGCTGCGCGGCGCTTGAAGGACCGCGCCGGTGAAGCCGCAGCTTTGGGCAATCTGGGCCTTGCCTATTTCGACGTGGGAGAGTACCGGCGCGCCATCGAGTACCATGAACAGCGCCTGCAAATTGATCGCGACACCGGGGACCGCCTGGGGGAGAGCCGGGCACTGGGCAATCTGGGCATTGCTTATGACAGCTTGGGAGAGTACCGGCGCGCCATCGAGTACCACGAACAGCACCTGCAAATTACTCGTGATATCGGCGACCGCCTGGGAGAAGGCCGGGCACTGGGCAATCTGGGCCTTGCCTATTACAGCTTGGGAGAGCACCGCCGCGCTGTCGAATATCACGAACAGCACCTGCAAATTGCTCGTGATATCGGCGACCGCGTGGGAGAAGGCCGGGCACTGGGCAATCTGGGCATTGCTTATGACAGCTTGGGAGAGTACCGCCGCGCTCTTGAGCACTACGAGCAACGCCTACAAATTGCTCGTGATATCGGCCACCGAGACGGGGAAGGCCATGCGCTGTGGAACAGTAGCCTGGCGCTCGACCAGATGGGCAACCGGGCAGAGGCAATCGCCAACGCCGAAGCTGCTCTGCGAGTTTATGAACAGATCGAATTGCCCTTTGCTTCAAGTGTGCGCGATCAACTCGCCAAGTGGCGGGCAGAAGATGATTAGCGTGCGAGGCCACCGCAAAGCCCCGCCTCCGGTTGGCCGGATTGAACAGTCTGTGACTTGGCGGGGATTGCCAAAATTGCCATAAATGCCAAAATTGCCAAAATTGAAAACCAACTGCAATTCTTTTTGTACCGAGGGTATGCGTCGCCCCGCTGGGGCTTAGGGACGCTTGCTATTTCTACCCACAGCTTGCGCTTTGGGCTACGTGTATGATCGCCAGCTTCGCTGGCTCGATGTTCAGTGTTCAGATGTTCGGTGTGCAGGTGTTCAGGCGCCGTTTGCACCTATTGGCGGCGGGAGTTTACCCTCAGGAAGGCCAACGCGCGGTTCCCCGAAATCAGGCAAATTTGGTTCCATCGATGCGCCTGGTTTTCAACAGTTCCGTGAAAAACTGTGTGGAAAAACCGAGCGTAGCTGCCTGAAATACAGAAAAACCGCCTGCTTTGGCTCTTTGCACAACAACGAGTGCGAATATTAATATCAGGTAAATTTTTTTGCCAGTCGTTGATATTTGAGAATTTCAATCCTGGAAATTTGGACCGTAATGAAACTCCGGCTCGACAAATTGATATTTGATCGCGGGCTGGCAGTTTCCCGGGAGCGCGCGCAGGCCATGATCCTGGCTGGCCGCGTGCTAGTCAACGGACAAAAAATCGAGAAGCCCGGCAGCAGCATTTCCCAGGACGCAGAAATCCGGTTGCTCGGCGAGCCAATGAAATATGTGGGGCGTGGCGGACTCAAGTTAGAAGCGGCCCTGAAGCACTGGAAGATCGATCTCACCGGAAGGACCTGCATGGATGTTGGCTCTTCCACGGGTGGATTTACCGACTGCATGTTGCAACACGGAGCGGCGCAAGTAATCGCCGTGGATACAGGCTATGGACAGATCGCGGCCGGCCTTCGTAGCGATGCACGTGTCCGGTTGCTGGAAAAGACCAACGCCCGCTATCTCACTGCCGAACAGTTACAGGCATCAGGTTTGAAAACCGGCATCAGTTTCATAGCCATCGATGTCTCATTTATCTCTGTTACACTCGTGCTCCCGGCAGTTTTGCAGGCTGCTTTCACGGCTTCCGATCAAACTCAGCGTGACCTGGTCGTGCTAATCAAGCCGCAATTTGAGGCAGGACGCGACCGGGTCGGCAAAGGAGGCATCGTAAAAGATGTCGAAGCCCAACAAATGGCGGTTGCCAAGGTGAGCGAGGCAGTCCAGAAACTGAACGGACATAATCCGGAGGTAATCGACTCGCCCATTTTGGGCAGGGAAGGAAACCGGGAGTTTCTACTGCATGCAGAATTTCCAGTTCTTTGACGATTGCACGAATTTTCAAACATGAAAGCCGCAGCCATCATTTCGAAAAAAGGCAGCCCGGAGTTGGGCAGGATTGTGCCCGAAATTACATCGTGGCTGCGCAACCACGGGTACGCGATCACGGTCGATGCGGGGGCCGGCGAATTCGCCCAAGATGCAGAGATCGTCGAAGTCAAAGACCTGGCCCTGAACCGGCCTGATTTCGTGATCGTGCTGGGTGGCGACGGCACCTTGCTGTCTGCGGCTCGAATTGCGGCCACCGCCGATATTCCCATTCTGGGCATCAACCTGGGCTCCCTGGGGTTTCTGACGGAAGTCAAGCAGGATGAGATTCACAGGGCCCTCGAAGCCATTGATGCCGGTCAAGGCGAAGTGAATTCGCGCGCCATGCTGCATTGCCAGCTACGCCGCGCGGGTAAGTGCATTGCGAACCATGAGGCGCTCAATGATGTGGTCATCAGCCAAAGCGCGCTGGCCCGCATCACCGACTTTGACGTGCATGTGAACGGTGTCTTCGTTTCCAATTACAAGGCAGATGGATTGATTGTTGCCACTCCAACCGGATCGACCGCTTATTCGCTGGCTGCCGGAGGCCCGGTGCTGTCACCGGATGTTCCGGCTTTCGTGATTACGCCCGTCGCCTCGCACGCTTTAACCAACCGCTCCCTGGTCGTGCAGGATCAGGCATTCATTGCCATCCGCATGAAGGTCAGCCGCGAAGCAGCTATCCTGACAATCGACGGCCAGCCAGGCACCATGCTGGCGGATGGCGATATCGTCGAGTGCAGAAAATCGGTGATGCAAGTAAAGCTGTTCAGGCTACCTGAAAGATCATTCTTCGACGTTCTGCGCACCAAGCTAAAGTGGGGAGAAAGAGCGTGAGGAATCGGATCATCGGGTCATCGGGTCATCGGGTGATCGGAGTTGGGGAGGCATCCACGCCGCCTACTGGCTTTCCTGTTGATGAAAAAGATTCTAAAAACACAGGTCTTGTTGAAGGCCAAGACTTTTCGCTAGGCGAAAGTCTCGGTAGCATTTCCGATCACCCGATCTCCCGATCACCCGATCTCCCGATTCGCGAAAAAGCCTCCACCTTCATACTTGTTTGGATCTTTCTATTATTTTGTTCGCTAGCGTATAGCCAGACCAAGCCGGCGGCCGATCTCATCATCACCAACGCAAAAATCTGGACGGTCGATAAAAGCCATCCTCAGGCAGAGGCTTTGGCGGTGCTGCGCGACCGAATCGTAGCCGTTGGCAGCAGCACCGAAGTAGACGCCTGGCATGGCCCACAAACCAAGATTTTCGATGCGCAAGGCAAGCTGCTTTTACCGGGTTTCAACGACGCTCATGTTCACTTTGTCGACGGTGGCGACCACATGCAGCAGGTTCAACTGAAAGATGCCGGCTCGCCTCAGGAGTTCGCGCGCCGGATCGGCGAACGAGCCAAGACCATGGCCAAAGGCGAATGGGTCACAGGAGGAGATTGGGATGAACAGAAATGGTCTCCACCCAGTTTGCCGACTAAGGAATTGATCGATCCGGTTACGGCAAATGTTCCAATCTGGGTCAATCGCTATGACGGGCACGAGTCGCTGGCGAATTCCGTGGCGTTGCAACTGGCCGGTATCACCGCCAAAACTCCGAACCCTGCTGGTGGAGAAATCGTTCACGACGCGCAAGGAAACCCCACCGGCGTGCTCCGCGACGCTGCGCAGGAGCTGGTGGCCAAGGTAATGCCTCCCATGTCCCGGGCACATCGCATGAAGGCGATCCATCAGGCGCTGGAGCACGCGGCATCGTTAGGGGTGACCAGCGTCCAGGACATGAATTCCGCCTACGAAGATGTAAAAGCCTATAGCGAGTTGCAGGAGCAAGGACGCCTGATCGTTCGAATCTACGCCGCTCCCATCGAAACCTCATGGAAGGACCAGGTGAAATTGGGCCTACGGCACGCCTTCGGATCGGACTTCTTGCGCCTGGGAGCAGTCAAAGGTTTTGCCGACGGATCATTGGGGTCGGAGACCGCTTATTTCTTTGACGCCTACAACGATGCTCCCGGCCAGCACGGGTTACTGAGTGACGAAATGCATCCCCCGTCGGCCATGCTGCAAAGACTCAAAGGCGCCGATGCCGCCGGACTACAGCTCTGCATTCACGCCATTGGCGACCGGGCCATCTCCACGATTCTCGACATGTTTGAACAGATCGAAAAGAGCAATGGCAAGCACGATCGCCGCTGGCGAATCGAACATTCGCAGCACCTAGCCGAAAAGGATTTCGCCCGCTACGCCCGCCTGGGAGTCATCGCCTCGGTGCAACCCTACCACGCGATCGACGACGGACGCTGGGCCGAAACCCGCATCGGCCCCGATCGTATCAAGCGCACCTATGCATTTCGTACCTTTCTTGAAAACGGTGTGCGGCTGGCCATTGGCACCGATTGGTCGGTAGCTCCCCTTAGCCCTGCGTGGACCATCTACGCGGCAGTCACCCGTGCCACCCTCGATGGCAAAAACAACAACGGCTGGGTCCCCGAGCAAAAGCTGACAGTAAGCGAAGCCGTGGAAGCCTATACCATGGGCTCAGCCTACGCCGAATTTCAGGAAAAAGAAAAAGGTTCAATCACACCGGGCAAGCTGGCGGACTTTGTGGTTTTGAGCGACAACATTTTCAGGATCCCTCCGGCCGCCATCAAAGATGTGAAAATCGAAGCTACATTTGTGGGCGGCAAGTTGGTATACGGGGGACTGGAATAATTGCCAAAATTGCCATAAATGCCAAAATTGCCATAATTAATCAGCTTCAACCAAATCAAAGACAATTTAGCCGCGAATTAACGCGAATCAACACGAATCAGAACGACCCTTGGTCTTATAACGCAATGCAGACGAGGGAATGGTTTTGAAATTATGGCAATTTTGGCATTTATGGCACTTATGGCAATTTCTACAGCAACGCCAACGCATCCACATCCACAATCAGGTTCGTTCGCGGGATCTTCTCTGCGTCTGCGAAGGCCAGCATCTTTCTCAATGTGGTGTTGAGCTTTTCCCGGCCTGTTCCTTTCAAAATAAAATGGTAACGATAATCGCGCTTCAATCTCATAATGGGCGCAACGGACGGCCCGAGCACGCGTACTCCTTCATTGCGTGTCGACTCAAACCATTTTCCGATCTGTCCAGTCCATTTGAGTGTCTGCTCGAGCTTGTCGCTGCGAACCAGAATGTTGGCCAAAGCGCTGAAAGGCGGGTAGTGCATCCAACGCCGGTAGCGCACCTCTTTTTCGTAAAAGCCTTGATAGTCGTGCTGTTGCGCGAACTGGATGGCGTAATGGTCTTGAAAGAAGGTTTGCAGTATGACCTTGCCCGGAATCTCGCCTCGTCCAGCGCGGCCGGCCACCTGAGTCAATAATTGAAAGGTGCGCTCGGCGGCCCGAAAATCCGGAAAGCCAAGAGCGAAGTCTGCGCCCACAACGCCCACCAGGGTCACGCCATGCACGTCGTGCCCTTTGGCAATCATCTGGGTGCCTACCAGCAGGTTGATCTCGCCTGCATGAAACTGGTTCAGCGCTCGCTCGAAGTCATGGCGGCTCTTGACGGTATCGCGATCCAGCCGTCCTATACGCGCCTGAGGAAAAGCGGCATGGAGTTGCTCCTCGACCTTTTCCGAGCCTGCTCCCAGAAAGAAGATGTGCTCGCTATCACATGCCGGACAGCGTTTTGGAACCGCCTGCCGGTATCCGCAATAGTGGCACTCCATTCGATATCCAGCTTTGTGAAACGTAAGTGAGATGCTGCAATTCTTGCATTGCAAGCTCTCACCACAGGCCCGGCAAAGGACAACTGCCGAGTATCCGCGCCGATTCAGCAAGACCATCGCTTGCTCGCCGCGTTCCAGGCGTTCCCGCACCTGTTCGATGAGGGCCTGGGAAAAGATGCGATCATGCCCGGTCTTCTGGAACTCCAATCGCATATCCGCGATCTCAACTTCCGGCAGAGGACGCCGCTCCACGCGCTCCCTCAATTCAATCAGCTTGTACTTTCCGGTCTGCGCATTGTGGTAGGACTCAATGGAAGGCGTAGCCGATGCCAGCACAACCGCCGCCCCGCTCAATTTGCCTCGCATCACAGCCACGTCCCGTCCGTTATAGCGCGGAGTTTCTTCCTGCTTATAGGACGAGTCATGTTCTTCATCGACCACGATCAAGGCCAGTCGCGAGACCGGTGCAAAAACGGCAGAACGCGTGCCGACCACGATTCTGGCTTCTCCGCGCCGGATACGATGCCATTGTTCCGCGCGTTCATCGGCCGTTAAAGCGGAGTGCAGAATCGCTACCTCATCGCCAAATACCTGATGGAGATTGGCAGCGGCTGCGGGAGTCAGCCCGATCTCCGGTACCAGCAACACCGCCGAGTCTCCAGACTCCAGGACCGATTGCATGGCTGCCAGATAAACCGCCGTCTTGCCTGATCCAGTCACACCGTGAAGGAGCGACACGGAAAAAGTCTTGTCGCGCACCGCCGCCTGAATCGTCTCGAGCGCAGCTTTCTGCTGTGGACTGAAAATGAAATCCAGGTGGGCAGGACCACGCTTCTTCAGGCCGCTCACCGTGAATTCCGCCGCTTCCTCGACTAACTCGATCACTCCACGCTTCACCAAAGTCTGCAACGTGGAGCGTGGAACCGGCAGCTCGCGCACCTGCTCCACCGTCGCCCTGCCCTTCTGCTCTTGCAGAAAGGCGACAATCTTCTGCTGGTTCTCATTCAACTTTCCGGTAGTTTCCTTGAGAACTGCGATTTGAACGGTTCTACGCGCATCGCGGGTGGCAGTAGCATCCTCGCGGGCAATCCATTTCTTGTGCACCAGGTTGTCGAGCACCTGGCGGCGTGCTCCAGTAGCCGAACGAATCGTTCCCTCCAAAACCTGATCCGACATGGCCAGGTAATTGAGCACTGCGTACTCGAGCATCTGCGTATCAATCTCCTGGCGTGAGCGCCGCGACGAGCCGGCAGTAGCAGAATCATGCAGTGCTTGGTGTCCGTGTTCGGTGATCCAGTAGCGCTTGGCTTTCTTGATCTCGGCTGCAAGCGGCAGCATGGTACGAAATACATCGCCAATGGGAGCCAGGTAGTATTGCGAAATCCATTGGCCCAACTGCATCAAAGTCGAATCAAGCACCGGCTCCGCATCGAGCACCTGCAAGATGGCTTTGGTTTTTACTTCAGGCTGGCGATCGTGGAGCGCCGTCACCACTCCCGAAAGCCGGTCATTTCTGAATGGGACGAGGACTCGTCCACCCACCACCGGAACCTGGTCGGTAATCTGGTAGGTAAAAGCCATGTCCAGCGGGACCGGCAAAGCAACATCGCAAAATGCAGGCACGATGGTTTGATTGTAAGGGAACAAAGCAGAGCTAAAAACTTTGACCGCGGATCCTTCGGCGAGCACCTCAGGACAGGTTTTGCGCGGATGAACGCGGATTTCAATTAGGCCATAAAAGATAGAGCGTGTTTCAAAAATAGGTTTGTGTCAGGGCATAGCCTGTCCTGAGAGCTTGTCCTGAGGCGAGCCAAAAGAGACCCGATAATGTGGCAGTCCTAGAGCGCTGATCCGAGGTATTTGACCCAGATTAAACGAGCGTCCCGGACAATCTCTTAACCCTGCTTGTGAAAAACACGGGTAGAACACCTTGTATCTGCAATTAAGCCCGAAACATCATCGGGGTCTCCTTCGGCTCGCCTCAGGACAGGCTCTCACTCCGCGCCGATCATATTCGCGATTGTGAAATTCTTTACCGCGCTGCGTTTGATTGGATGACTACGACAGCTCCCCTCGACCGCGTACACTGTGGTTGCTTTTAAGACCAAGAGCTCGGAGGACGAAAGGAGCTGTCTATGAAGATTATAGGGTGTGATTTTCATCCGAGCTTTCAACAAA
>DASZFU010000062.1:0-8585 GCA_035939495.1 Candidatus Angelobacter sp.
AGGTTCTGGCCACAGCCATACAAGTGGCTGCATCCTGGGCCAAGTTCCCCCGGGCCATCTTGGCTGATTGGAAGAAACAAGGCGCAACGACTCTTAGAGAGAAGATTCGGAATCTGCCGGCGTGGGAAGAGAAAGACGAAGTGCCAGGGCCGCTGCCTGCTACATCAACGCCGGTTCCACTCAAGTCCAAAGTGTTCAGCGCCACAGCGCACCCGGAAGGCATTGTCGTAGTAAAGATGGAAGATCGGCAAGCCAAGAACATGTTTTCCGAAGCCTTCCTGGAAGGTGTCACAGAGGTCTTCGCCCATATCGAGCAGACACCTATATATAAGGTAGTGATCCTGACCGGCTACGGCAGTTACTTTGCCTCTGGGGGGACCAAGGAAAGCCTATTGGCCATTCAGGAGGGCAAAGCCAAGTTCACCGATTCCAAAGTGTTTCAGGCGGCGCTGGACTGCAAGTTGCCGGTGATAGCGGCCATGCAGGGGCATGCCATCGGCGGCGGCTGGTCATTAGGCATGTTCGCCGACTTGGTGCTCCTGAGTGAAGAAAGCCAATGTGTCAGCCCGTATATGAATTACGGTTTCACGCCAGGAGCAGGTGCGACCTACATTCTCGCGGAAAAAATCGGTAACGACTTGGCCAGGGAGAGCCTGCTGACCGGGCAGCAGTGTGCAGGCCGTGATCTGAAAGATCGTGGAGTGCGACTGCCGATCTTGCCGAGGGCTGAAGTGAATGCAGCGGCCATGGCTTTGGCCAGGCAAATCGCGCAAAGCTCGCGCAGCCGGTTGATGGCTCTGAAACAGCAGTGGACGAAGGACGTAAAACAGCGTCTGGAAGACACCTATCGTCTGGAACTGGCCATGCATGAAAAGACTTTTGTAGGCCAGTCGGAGACCTTGGCGCAGATTCAAAAGACCTTCTATCAAGAGCAGGAGAACGAAGCGGCTGTAGCCAGCACCCAACCAGCCTATGTAGAGGCGGAGAAAGCTTCTCTTGGCGGTGATGTGTTACAGGAAGTCAAAGCAGCCCTGAAGACCCTACTGGCCAACGAGTTGCAGATGCGTGAAAGCGATATTGACGAGCATGTCCAGTTTGTCGACATGGGTCTCGATTCGATCAGTGGCGTCACCTGGATTCGCAAGATCAATGAGAAATATCAAACCTCGATCGAAGCAACCAAGGTCTACAGCCATCCAACACTGAACCAACTGAGTAGCTACGTCAAGGAAGAAGCCGAAAAGCAGGGTACGCTGTCGAACACCGTCATGACTCCTGTCGTAGCACGAGTAAAAACGGAGAAAGGTTCCTCGCTTCAAAGGAAGTTAACGGCAAAACTCTCAACGAATAAGCTCACCTCCTGGCGTAGCCGAAAGGCAGCACGATTCGCCAATCTTGTAGCCGTCCCTGCGATCCAGCCTATAGCGGTGATTGGCATGGCCGGGCAGTTCCCGCAGGCCAAAAACCTTGAGGAGTTCTGGCACAACCTGGCCCAAGGCAAGAACTGTATCGCCAAAGTTCCATCCGAGCGCTGGGATCTGGATGCCTATTATCAGCCTGGGGAAATGGCTCCGGGAAAGACCAACTGCCAATGGGTCGGGGCACTGGAAGAATACGATCGCTTCGACCCGTTATTTTTCAACATATCACCCACGGAAGCGGAGAGCATGGATCCGCAGCAGCGCTTGTTCTTGCAAGCCTGCTGGCACAGCATTGAAAACGCTGGATACGATCCGCGTGTCTTGTCTGGAAGCAAATGTGGAGTCTTCGCGGGCTGCGGGTACGGTGACTATCACCTGTTATCACGAGAGCAACAAATAAGCGCTCAAGGCTTCACAGGCGATGCAACGTCCATATTGGCCGCTCGCATCTCTTACTTCCTGAATCTGCAAGGACCTTGCATCTCCATCGATACAGCTTGCTCTTCATCATTGGTCGCCATTGCCCAGGCCTGCGACAGTTTGATCTCCGGCAACAGCGATCTGGCCCTTGCCGGTGGCGTCTATGTGATGGCTGGTCCGGAACTGCATATCAAAACGGCGCAAGCCGGTATGCTCTCGCCTGAGGGTAAATGCTTCACCTTCGACCAGCGGGCCGATGGCTTCGTTCCCGGAGAAGGTGTGGGTGTCGTGCTGTTGAAACGTCTGTCTGACGCGCAACGAGATCACGACATGATTTATGGCGTGATTCAGGGCTGGGGTGTCAATCAGGATGGCAAGACCAATGGCATCACCGCCCCCAATCCCGAGTCGCAAACCCGCCTGGAGCAGGAGGTCTATGACAAATACCAGATTGATCCAGCCAGCATTCAACTGATCGAAGCCCACGGTACGGGGACGAAGTTAGGCGATCCGATCGAGGTGGAAGGGTTGAAGAAGGCCTTCCAGAAATATACACAGAAGCGGGAGTACTGCGCCTTAGGTTCGGTAAAGAGCAACATTGGTCACTGCGCGACGGCCGCCGGAGTTGCCGGGGTGATCAAGTTGTTGTTGGCGCTGCAGCATAAGCAATTGCCGCCCACGATCAACTTCGAGCAACTCAACGAGCATATTGATCTGAGCGCGAGTCCGTTTTACGTGAACGGCCGGTTGCAGGAGTGGAAGCTGGAAGGCGGGCAGAGGAGACAGGCGGCCATTAGTTCGTTCGGCTTCAGCGGGACCAACGCCCACATGGTGATTGCTGAGCATCAGTCGCCGGTGGAAGTACAAGCCCCTGCGGCAGTGATCACGCAAGAGGGCAAGGTGATCATCCCGTTGTCAGCCCGGACGGCGGTGCAATTGAAACAAAGAGCCTGCGATCTGTGGGACTACCTGCGCCAGGAAGGGACGACGGTCGATCTGATTGAGCTGGCGTACACGTTGCAGGTGAGCAGGGAAGCGATGGAAGAGCGAGTGGGCTTCCTGGTGAATTCAGTGGAGCAGTTGGGAGAGAAGCTGGAAGCTTACATCGAGGGTCGAACAGAGAGTAAAGACATCTATCAAGGACAGGGGAAGCGTGGGAAGGAGAACATCAGCATCGTCAGTCAAGACGAGGAGATGCGAGAGACGGTGGTGGGGAAATGGATCGCACAGAAGAAGCTGGCGAAGCTGTTGGATTTGTGGGTAAAGGGGTTGGAGTTGGACTGGAGCAAGCTGTACGGCGAAGCCAAGCCGAGACGGATTCGGCTGCCGCTGTATCCGTTTGCGAAGGAGCGGTATTGGATCGAGGCGACGGGGAGCAAACAGCGTGCGACGGGTGCGGCATCGACGGCGGTCCTTCATCCATTGCTGCACAGCAACACCTCGGACTTGAGCGAGCAACGGTACAGTTCAACGTTCACAGGTGAAGAGTTTTTCCTGGCTGATCACCAGGTAGCGGCGCACGGGCACGGAATTCAAAAAGTGTTGCCCGGCGTGGCCTATCTGGAAATGGCGCGCGCCGCCATTGAACAAGCATCACCAACTCAACCGGAATCGAGCATCCTGGAACTGCGCAACACGGTCTGGCTCAAGCCGGTCGTTGTTGCCAACCATAAACAAGTCTCCATGGCTGTCTTTGCAAGTGATGGCGACCATGTAAGCTATGAAATCTACAGCATCGAAGCTGAACAAAAAACAGTTCACTGCCAGGGCGAAGCCATTTTCAAAAGCCACTCTGCACTTGCCAGGCTCGATATTGAACAGCTAAAAGCGCAGATGGAGCGGCATCAGTTGGAAGCCTCCCACATCTATGAGATGTTTGCCAACATGGGTCTCAACTATGGCCCGGCTCATCGAGGGATCACCACGATCTATGTGGGAGAGAAACAACTACTCACGCAATTGCGCCTGCCGGCGGTTGTTGAGACAGACCACCACGAGTATGTATTACATCCTAGTTTGATGGATAGCGCCTTGCAAGCCTCCATCGGCTTGGTTGCTGACTTAAACCACGCCCCAAACAAACCATCTGTGCCGTTTGTCCTGGAGTCGGTGCGCATCATATCGCCTTGCACGAAGGAAATGGTCGCTTGGGTGCGATACTCCAAGGGCAGCGAGCCTGAAGATAAAGTCATTAAATTGGATATTGACCTCTGCGATCAGCAAGGGAATATTTGCGTACAAATGCATGGTTTTTCTTCACGAGTTCTTGAGGGAGAAATAAAGCCATCCCAGCCAAAGACCATAAGTCACCCGGCCTATGGAACACCAGATCTTATAGAAGATAGACCGGTCTTTGATAGCGCCTTCTATCAAAAGCTGATCGCAGATATTGTGAATCATGAAGTATCTGTCGATCAGGCAGTAGAACTGGGGTAGAGCATTCTTGGCCTTTCTGTAGAAACTCAACTAACTAACCACGGAGCAGAATATGTCTTTTTCCAGTAATGGCAGGATCATCGATCCCGCACGTCTTGGTAGTCCGGAATTCAGAGCAGACTACGGTGTGAAGTATGCGTACACGGCCGGTGCGATGTACAAGGCAATTGCGTCGGAGGCTTTGGTCGTCGCTTTGGCCAAAGCGGGTTTGATCGGCTTCTTCGGAACCGGTGGGCTGACGCTTCCAAGAATTGACGCGGCCATCGAATCGATCAAATCCCAGGTAACGGAAAGCCAATCCTTTGGCATGAATCTGCTCCACAATCCTGCTCAACCTGAGGTGGAGGATCAGACAGTCGATCTTTTCTTGTCACGTGGTATTCGCTTCGTGGAAGCTTCCGCCTACATGGAAGTCACGCCAAGCGTCGTGCGCTATCGTCTGCGGGGCTTGAGCCGCGGTCCTGGGGACACGATAAATACTCCTCATCTTATCCTGGCAAAAGTTTCTCGCCCTGAGGTAGCGCGGGCCTTTATGAGCCCGGCGCCCGAAAATATTGTCAAAGAGCTGGTCGCCGCAGGACGTCTCACTCCGCAGGAAGCTGAGTTGGGCCGCCACATTCCTCTTGCCGGAGACATTTGCGTCGAAGCCGATTCAGGCGGGCACACCGATCAGGGTGTCGCCTATGCGCTCATGCCTGCGATGCTATATTTGCGAGACGAGATGATGTCTCGCCATTCGTATCGAAAGCGGATTCGAGTTGGCGCGGCTGGTGGTATTGGCGGCCCCACAGCAGCCGCGGCAGCCTTCACCATGGGAGCCGATTTCATTACTACCGGCTCCGTCAACCAATGCACAGTCGAAGCTGGCATTAGCGACAGCGTTAAGAGTATGTTGCAGGACATCAACGTTCAAGACACTACCTACGCTCCCGCAGGAGATATGTTCGAACTTGGCGCTAAGGTTCAGGTCCTTAAAAAGGGCGTGCTGTTTCCCGGACGGGCAAACAAGTTATATGAGCTATATACCAGGCACAATTCTTTGGACGAAATTGATAGCCAAACCAGGAAACAGATTGAAGAGAAATATTTCGGTCGTTCTTTCGAAGATGTCTGGTCTGAAACCAAGAACTATTACTCCCGGGTAAACCCCGGATTTGAAAAATTCGAGCCGTCTCCAAAACAGAAAATGGGCTTCATATTCAGATGGTATTTCGCCCACACGACCCGCCTGGCCATGAGCGGAGTCGAAGACGAAAAAGTTAACTATCAAGTGCACTGTGGGCCGGCGCTCGGTGCATTTAATCAATGGGTAAAAGGAACAGCCCTTGAATCATGGCGCAATCGCCATGTCAACGACATTGGTGAACGCATCATGAATGGCGCTGCCGCCGTTCTCACGAAACGATATGTAGAAGTTACCCTCAATGACCGCCGCAATTAATCGCGAGACAAAACACAAACGAAATCAATTCTTATCGGAATCACGGTAACGATCCCATCCAAAACACAGTGTGATGCAGATGAATCAAGACTTAAGGCAAATCTACCAGGATGTGTCGAATGGCAAACTTTCACAAAAGGAAGCCTTAGACAGAATCAGGGCCATTAAGCTGAGCAAGAAGACTGGTGTCTTGCTGCTTGCTCCAGAATGGCACACGAGTAGTATCGAGATACCGGTCGGCGCAAGCAACATCGAATATGCGGAACATCACATTATTCTGTGTGAGCTGTCGCAGATCAATGCCGGAAAACTGGGATCACTGCTTCCACATAGTCAGTGCCTGCAAACATTGGCAGGGCCTGGATGGAATATTGCACAGCGTTATAGCGAATATGCGCGGGCATGTTTCGAGCGGTTACAAGTCATTCTCCAGGGTAAGCCACAAGGCAAAGTGCTCGTGCAGATTGTAATTGCGAATCGTCAGGAACAGGTCCTGTTCGCAGGTCTGTCGGCATTGCTGAAAACAGCAGCGCTTGAAAATCCCCAGATCATCGGTCAACTCGTTCTCACCGCCTCGGAAATCACGATCGGGGAGCTGGCCATCCATCTGCAAGAAGAGAAGACCGGTGCGCTAATCAACGATGCCGTAATCCAAGAGACGTTGATCCGGCATGAACACGGCATGCGGCAGGTCCTACGTTGGCAGGAAGTAGCAACAGCCCCTGAAAGGTCGCCGGTTGCGTTCAAGGATCAGGGTGTTTATCTGATTACAGGCGGTCTTGGTGGCCTGGGTCTTCTTTTTGCCAAAGAGATTCTTACGCAGACCGCTCAGGCAAGCGTAGTGTTAACGGGGCGGACGGTGCTAGCTGCGGAAAACCGCTCCCGCCTAGACGGGCTGTCCGCACAGCCCGGTCGAGTCAGCTATCGGCAAGTGGACATCTGCGATCTGGATCAGGTCCAAAAGCTTTTCATCTCCATCAAAGATGAATACGGCCAGCTCAACGGCATCCTTCACTGCGCCGGGATGATTGCCGACAACTTCATCCTGAAGAAAACCGTCACCCAATTCAGCGAAGTGTTGGCCCCGAAAGTTACCGGCGTCTACAACCTCGACCAGGCCGGCCACGACGTAGAGTTGGACTTCTTTGTGCTGTTTTCTTCCACTGCTGGCGCGCTGGGGAACGTGGGGCAAGCCGACTACGCAGCCGCTAATGGCTTCATGGACCAGTTTGCGGCGTATCGAAATCAGCAGGTAGCTGCGAAGCAGAGGTATGGAAGCACGCGCTCGATCAACTGGCCGTTGTGGCAAGCCGGTCGGATGGGAATCGATGCGATGACCAGAGAACGTCTGCAACAGGCCACAGGCATTCATCCCTTGCAGACGGCCACTGGCCTGGAAGCCTTCTACCGCAGCCTGACTCTGTCCTGCGATCAGATGATGGTCGCGGAAGGTGATCTCTTGCAGATGCGCCGCGCGCTGCTCGCCGGCCGGCCGGTCCAACCGGAATCGACCTTAGTCGTCGCAGGAGACCAATCCGCTGCTTCAACGGTGAATGCTGCCCAACTGGATCACGGCAGCCTTGCTGAAAAGACCGAAGACTATTTGCGTAAGGAGCTTTCGGGGCTGTTGAAAATGGCGGCTCACAAGATTGATTCGCAAGCGCCTTTGGAGAAATATGGTATTGATTCGATCCTGGCGATGAAGCTGACGAACCAGTTGGAGAAAACGTTTGGTGCACTCTCCAAGACGTTGTTTTTCGAATATCAAACCATTGGTGAGTTAAGTAAATACTTCACTCAGACCCATTCGGCTCGACTAGCGGCAGTGTTTGCGATGGCCAACAGCAATGGCCATCGCCATGCAAAACCCGTCCACACGCACAATGAAACACGGCCCCACGCGCATCACAAGCGGGCCCGTTTTCATCGTGCGCACCATACCTCTGCAACGGCGAAGAACGCCGATTCTATCGCCATCGTCGGATTGAGCGGTCGATATCCCGAAGCAATCAATCTCGCTGTCTACTGGCAGAATCTGAAGGAAGGGAAGGACTGTATCAGGGAAGTCCCCAAGGAACGCTGGGACTGGCAGGAATACTTTGCTGCTGATCGGGCTCAAGACGGGTGTCACTACAGCAAGTGGGGCGGCTTTATTGCCGGGGTCGATGAATTCGATCCGATGTTCTTTAACATCTCTCCCAGGGAAGCAAAGCACCTCGACCCCCAGGAACGTTTGTTTTTGCAACATGCCTGGATGGCCATCGAAGACGCCGGCTATACGCGCGCCGCCCTGCAGATCCCCTGCGACCAGGATTTGCCGGGTCAGGTCGGTGTCTATGTCGGCGTGATGTATAGCGAGTATCAGTTGTTTGGCGCAGAAGCGAGTGTACAAGGCAAACGTATTGGAATTGCTCCAAGCGTGGCCAGCATAGCCAACCGTGTTTCATATGCGCTCAATCTGCATGGTCCCAGCATGACTCTGGATACCATGTGCTCCTCTTCTTTGACCGCCATTCACCTCGCCTGCCAGGACCTGAAACAGGGACGTACCAGCTTGGCTATTGCCGGCGGAGTGAATGTCACCATCCATCCCAATAAATATCTGGCTCTCAGCGCGGGACAATTCATCTCCAGCGATGGTCACTGTCAAAGCTTTGGTGAGGGTGGTGACGGATATATCCCTGGCGAGGGAGTGGGAGCGGTCATCCTGAAACGTCTCTCCGACACACAACGGGATGGCGATCACATTTACGGCGTCATTCGCGGCAGCGCTCTCAATCATGGCGGTAAGACCAACGGCTACACCGTCCCTAACCCGCAAGCGCAAGCCACTGCCATCAGCCGGGCCCTTGCGGAATCCCATACCG